>NZ_JBWKAJ010000014.1:0-208745 GCF_056437585.1 Streptomyces sp. NPDC042364
GCCTCCATCGACGCAGCGAACACCGGCGAGACATCCCACAACTCCCGCCCCATACCAACCCACTGCGCACCCTGCCCCGGAAACACGAACACCACCCGGTCAGCACCAGCCGTCACCGACCCACGCACCACACCCGAACCGGCCACCTCACCAGCCGCCACCACACCCAACCCGGCAACAAGATCGGCAGACTCACCACCCAGGACCACGGCCCGGTCCTCGAACGCCGTACGCGTCGCCGCCAACGACCACGCCACATCCACCGGCCGGACATCCCCACCGACCGTGCTCAGACGACCGGCCTGACCCGCGAGCGCGTCCCCACCACGACCGGACACCACCCACGGCACCACACCACCCGCCACCAACACCGACTCAGCAGCCGACACCCCCAACCCCGAAGCCGAAGCAGGAGCAGGAGCAGGAGCAGGAGCAGGAGCAGGAGCAGGAGCCTCCTCCAACACCACATGCGCGTTCGTCCCGCCCATCCCGAAGGCACTCACTCCGGCGATGAGAGACCTGTCCGGGTGGGGCCACGGGCCGGTGCTGTCCTGAACGCGGAGCCGGAGGGCGTCGAGAGGAATGTTCGGGTTGGGGGTCCGGTAGTTCAGGCTGGGCGGAAGTTCGCGGTTCTGCAGTGCCAGTACCGTCTTGACCAGGCCGGCGATTCCCGCCGCGCCCTCGAGGTGGCCGATGTTCGTCTTCAGGGAGCCCACGCGCAGCGGTTCGTCGAAGGGCCGGCCCTCGCCGAGTGCCGCGCCGAGGGCGGCCGCCTCGACAGGGTCTCCGACCGGCGTCCCGGTGCCGTGGAGTTCGACGTACTGGACGTCGTGTGCGGCCGTCCCCGCGTTGCGCAGGGCGCGGCGGATGACGTCTTCCTGGGCGCGCGCGTCGGGGGCGGTGAGCGTGTCACCACCGCCGTCGTTGTTGACGGCGCTGCCCCGGATGACGGCGCGGATGGGGTCGCCGTCGGCGAGGGCCCGGTCGAGCGGCTTCAGTACGACGAGCCCACCGCCCTCGCCCCGGACGAACCCGTTGGCGCGGGCGTCGAAGGTGTAGCAACGGCCGTCGGGTGAGAGGGCGCCGAAGCGGTGGGGGTAGAGGCTGCTCTCCGGGGCGAGTTGCAGGTTCACACCGCCCGCGATGGCGATGTCGCTGTCACCGCTGCGCAGGCTTTCGCAGGCGAGATGGACGGCGACGAGCGATGACGACTGCGCCGAATCGAGGGTGAGGCTGGGGCCGCGCAGGCCGAGCAGGTAGGAAAGCCGGTTGGCGACGAGGGCGCGGTGCGTGCCTGTGAAGGACTGATGGGTGACCGCTTCGGGTCCGAGCGCGTGGAGGAGGGTGGCGTAGTCGTCATGTGCGGCCCCGATGAACACGCCCGCGCTGGTGGAGCGGGCGTGTTCGGGCAGGACGCGGGCATCCTCCAGCGCTTCCCAGGCGAGTTCGAGGACGAGACGCTGTTGGGGGTCCATGGCGTCCGCCTCGCGGGGCGAGATACCGAAGAAGCCGGCGTCGAAACGGTCGACCTCGTCGAGGAACCCTCCCCAGCGGGGTACGCCGTCCGCGGGCGTGCCCCCGGACGCGGCCGCAGACGCGTCTCCGGACGTGCCTCCGGACGCATCTCCGGACGCGGCCCCGGCGGAGGCGGCGGTGAGCAGCGGGCGATCGGCGGGAGTCGGACGCACCGCGCTGTCGCCGGCGCGCAGCAGGCGCCACAAGCCGTCGGGGTCGGGCGCGCCGGGCAGTCGGCAGGCCAGGCCGACGATGGCGATGGCCCGCTGGGGCGCGGCGTTGAGCCCGTACCGTGTGCGTTCTGACTCGCTCATTCCACTCCACCAGCTTGTTGGCCCAGCCCGTGTGGACCGCAGTCGACGGGTACGGCATGCGTAAGGCGCACGGCGTAGCCGGCGGTCCGCTCCAGCCGGTCAGGGGTCGGACAGCGGAGCGCGGAGCGCCGGGCCACTCACGCTAGGGGCGCATGGACTAGGGCGGCCCCTAGATTCATGCCGGGCCGCGCGATACCGGGGGCGTCCCGGGCGCGGTGTGTTTCGGGAAACGCCCAGACATGGGCGGGGGCACGGCATCGGGTGTTGCGCGTGCCGGGGTTCTCCCCTCTGAATGAGCAGCACCGTCCGCAGGGGCGGCGGTGATGTGTCCGGGTCTCGGGTCGGCGTACGCGGCTGCGCTTCGGCCGGTCCGGAGGAGGCGGAGGAATCTCATGACGAACGCGGAACTCGCGGACCTGCGCGATGCCCTGGTCAGGGTGCGCGGCAGCCTGGAGTCGCTGCGGCTGGCGATCGGTGATTCGCCGTACGTCCGCAGGCTGATGAACGATCTCGACCGGTTCCAACTGGACATGGAGGATGTCACCGGTGCCGGAGTTCGCTCGTCGGCGTTGCGCGGAGGCAGGTGCGGGCGGGAGGTCGTGCGGATCAGCGACGGCCCGTACGGGCATCTGGCGTGGCAGGACGCCGACGACGAGGGTGTCGGCGGTCATCGCCGCTGAGTGTGGGGGCGCGCCCTCGGTGGCCTCACCGGGGCCGCGGTCGCCCGGCTCCGAACTCCCCAGGTGATCCTGAGGAGTTCGGTGGCGGCACACAATGCCGCGACATCACTTCACGTACTCGGGTACGACACGGGGCGGCCAACTGCCGACCGTGAGGACGCCCGTCGAGTAGGCGCGGGAGACCAGCGCGGCGCGGTTGGGTGCCTTGAACCGGCGCAGCATCAGTCCGACGTGGTACTCGACGCCCTGGCGGCTGAGGTAGAGGCGCGAGGCGAGCTGGATGGTCGAGGCGCCGGTGGCCACGCCTTCCAGGATGCAGGCGTCCAGAGCGGTGAGCACCGGTTTCGGTTTGGCGGGGCGCTCCGCGGCCTCGGCCGGCTCGTCCTCCGGACTCATCAGGACGACGACACCTGACAGGTCGTCGCCCTCTCCCTTGACGGCTATGCCGGTGATCTCCGCGGAGAAGACACGGTCGTGCCCGCGCATGGCGACCACGCGCTCGACGAAACGGCTGCCGTGGCCGTTCGAGAGGCGGGTGAAGTGCTTGGGCAGGACGTTGCGGGCGCTCGGGTGCAGGACGTCGTAGATGCTGCGTCCGCAGATTTCCTTAGACGGCCGGGCCACATGGCGGAAGAAGTCGGCGTTCGCCGCTTCGATCCTGAGGCCGGCATCCAGACTCGCCATTCCGGTGACGTGGGGTTGGGCACTGTGCCGCCGGTCTCCTCCGCGTGTACTGCGCGATGCTTCGGGAAGGCCACTGACCATTGCCGACCTGTCGGCGTAGGGGAGCATGGAATTCCTCTCCTGAACGTCAACGGGAAATCTCTCTTTGACAGCGAAAGGCGGGGCAGAAAACTGCTGTCATTAATTTTCTATTTTCTTTCTTTCCGCGCCGCTGCCGGCGACATTAGGTCGGCCGTGCGCAATGAGTCAACGACGGTCGGGGCCGGCGGCGAAATACTGCGGTGCCCCTCACGGCGGGTTCGGTCATCGCGCGTAGCTTTGCGGGGCGGACCGGTTCGGTACGGTCACATCCGCACCACGTGGCGAAGTGTGCACAGCCGCCACCCGCGTTGCGCCGGTGCGTCGGGGATGTATCGCGGATGAGAACGGGACGGCGGACGCAACATTCCCGCCTGCGGTTTCAGCCGAAGACCGGACATCCGTAACGTGAGCACCCACAAGTGACAACATCGACTTCACCGACCCGTGAAGACCCGACATGACGATCCAATAACAACAGCAGACGCAGGGTTTAGAGACGGTAGAACGGGGAACGACATCGTCCCACATGGACCGGAGGCGAGGATTCCGCCCGACTTCATCGCTATTCCCTCAAAGGAAGACGCACCGCGCGGCCGACGCAGTCCATTACGTCGCCCGTGCGATGCGGCGATAAACAAGCCTTGCGGGGATGAATCACGGAGAACGCGACCAGGCCTCCCGCCCTCACGGCCACGGGTGTCTGAACGTCTCCGCGGACAAACGTCACGTCCCGGTCGTCACCCCGTTCGGCCCGCCCGCACCACTCCGGACGGATACCCGTGCCCGCGTGCGGCCGCGTGACTCATCCCGCCCGCCCCAGGTAAGGCGAGGCCTCACTCAAACAGGTGTCGGTGGGCTTGGCTCCATGCCGACTTGTCTTCGAGGTCCCGCAGATAACCGTCGGCCACCCGGGTTGCCTGGGGTTCGTGCCCGGCATCGGCCAGCCGCTGCACTCGTTCGGCGTTCTCCCGCTGCTCACGGATGACGGCGTCGACGATATCGGCGCTGGAGAGGAGGCCGTAGGCGGTGCAGAACCCCTGCATACGCCGACGGCGGTCGAGCGGTCGCGGATGGCGGAGCCGGCCGGTGCACTCGGTGTCGTCCGTGCGACATCCCGCGAGTTCCCCTGAGCCCCGCAGAGTCCTTGTCCCCGCGGCCAGGGTGTTCTGTCTCCTTGGGAGGCTCTTCGAGTTGGTGACGTAACTTCAGGATTCTTGAAGTGTTCTCACTTCGTCCGATCGATCCGTGATCGAGGTGAAGGTGAGGAGGCTCGGGTTGGCGCTGGCAGCCGTACGCGACCTGCGTGAGTTCCGGGATCCGGTCTCGACGGAGGAACTGGAGCAGTTCGAGACCGACGTGCTTGCCGGGTTCGCGCTCGCGCGAGCCTCGGCGGGCCTGGCGGACGGCACGATCCGCGGGGATGTCGGACACCTGGGCCAGATGCGGGCCTGGTTCGGCCGGCCGCTGTGGGATAACCGAGGACGAGGTGCAGCCTAAGGCCTGTCCCGTAACTGATCTTCGAATGGGTATGGGGGGAGGTCGCTCGTTGTCCTGCTCGCTCGTCTATCCGGTGCGAGCGAGGTTGTGGAGGCGGGCGATGCCGCTCATGGCGTCCTGGGCACCGTCGCCCTTGAGGCGGCAGTCGCGCAGGATCTTCCAGGTCTTCATCCGGGCGAAGACGTGCTCGACCCGAGCACGGACCTGCTTGTGGGACTTGTTGTGCGCCTGCTTCCAGTCGGGGAGGTTCGCCTTTGCGGCGTCGATGGGGCATCACGAGGCCGGTGCCCGGGTAGCCGCCGTCGGCGATCGTCATGGTGTTGCCGACGGCGGCCTTGGCCCCGGATTCCACCCATGCCTTGCAGTCGTTGCGGTTGCCGGGCACCGGTCGGCCGACCACGACGACCAGGCGGCTGTCGGCGTCGATGACGACCTGGTGGTTGGTGGAGTACCGGTAGTTTTTCGACTGCTCGGCGACCGTGTGGTCACGGGTGGGAACCAAGGTGCCGTCCACGATCAGCACGGTCTCCCTGCGGAATCGCTTGCGCTGCCGCAGTGCCAGTAACGGCCCGAGCTGATCGACGATCCGGTCCGCAGCCGACTTGGACACCCCGAACAGCGGAGCGAGTTGCCGCAGCGTCAGGTTCGTTCGCCAGTACGCGGTGACCAGCAGGACCCGGTCCTGCAGCGACAGGCTCCACGGCCGACCCTTGCGGACCGGGTCCGCACCTTCGCACCGCAGTGCGGTGACCAGCTTGCCGAACTGCCGCGGGCTCAGCCCACGGGGCTATCCAGGACGGCTCGGACGCCGTGATCACACCAGACACAGCAAGATCATCTCAACTGCCGGCCATTCGCGGTGGCCTCTCCGGCTGGCTCCGTGCGCTTTCAGTAGCAGCGTTCGTCTGCTTGCTTGAGCAGCGGTGGCCCGAGGAGTGGGGCCGAGGAAACGGCTTTGCGCCCTGTGTGATCGACGTGGATGCTGGCTCGCCGGAGGTACTCAAGATGATCAACGTTGTGTTGAAGCTGTCAGCCCGTGATTTGGTGCGTGCGGACCTGGCGTCGTGCGGGTGGGCAGGGTCTGACCACCACCTGGCCAGCGTCGCCAAGCAGTTGGAACGTGTCCGGATCGGCGAGGTCGACTACCTTGCGGTCTGTCCTGCAACGGACATCCCTGTGGCGAAGGGCGGCGTCGACTACCAGGTCAAGGAGGGTGTCGGCACTTTGTGGCAGCTGGCAGTCCACCCCGCATTGCAGTCGTGCGGGATCGGCACGTTCCTTGTTGAAGCGGCAGAACAGCGGATCAGGAACCGCGGTCTGCGGCAGGCCGAGCTTGGTGTGGAGGAAAGCAACCCCCGGGCACGCGCGCTATACGAAAGGCTGGGTTATGCCGCGTACGACCGTCAGCCGGACTCGTGGGACGTGCAAGCCCCTGATGGATCGTTGCGCCGCTACGAAACGATGTGCACGTTGATGCGGAAGGAACTCACGTAGGCTCATGTCACCTTCGCGGGATCTGTCAGCGGACGCGTCGTTCTTCGCCCTGCCCGCGCATGCCGCGGGCGCGTGCGTACTCGATGGAACGCAACCGGACGCTGTGGGGCGGCTTGCCCGACGGTGAGAGTGTGCGGGACGTGGCGAGGTAACCCGAGCGGTCACGAGCCAGGCATGAACTGCACATAGGTAGCTCGGCTCTCTCCGCAGCGAGTTGAGAGACTCACGTCATGGGATCTTGGGGAACCTTGGGGCCGGCGCTGTTGTCTCTGGCCGGTGTTGCGCTCGGCGCCGGCGGGTCGTTGTTCGGCCAGTACCTGGTGTCACGGGCGAGCACCCGGCAGTTGGAGATACAGGAGTCAGCCGCGCACCGTGCGGAGCTGAAGAACGTGATCCTGAAGTTCCTGAGCATTGCGTCGCAGGTGGAGAAGGCGGTGCTCACGTCCCCACATGTCGGCGTCAGCGCGGCCGATCCGGTGATCGACCGACTCGTCGACGACTTGTGGCTCGCGCACGCGGAGATCGACCTTTCGGCCAGAAGCGAGCCCCTGCGGGGTGCTGCCTACCGCTATGCGGCCCGCCTTGCAGAGGTGGCCCGAGGAGAGCTGGCCGACGCGTCCGCGCTGCGCGGGCCGCAGGTGCAGTTCTTTGACGCCGCGTATGACGACATGTGGCCCGGTCAGCGACGGGCAGCCGGGATTCCCTCACGCCCCGGTGAGACGTGACAGGGATGAGACGATCTTGCCGCGGTTGGTGTGATCACGGCGCCGGAGTCCTCCTGGATAATCCCGTTCCCCGGGCTGAGTCCACGCTGTTGCAAGCTGATCGCCGCGCTACGCCACGGCGGCGCGGATCCGGTGGCACGGTCGCCGCGTTGGGGGTGTTCCAGGTGGCCGGGTCACCGAAGACGAACTCGCCGCCGTGGCGGGGCGGACGGCCCCGGGTGCCCGGCCGGCGGGGCGGCGCCGCCCGGCGCAGGACCCGGTCCGAGCGCATCCGGCCCAGCACCTGCACCGGCAGATCCTTGAGCAGGTAGGCCGGCCGGGGCACGTCGTATCCGGCGTCCACCACGATGAGGACGTCCGGGTCGCCGTCCTTCCACTGTCCGGCCGCCATCAACCGCTCGATCAGCTCGCGCATCTGCCGGGCGGTGACCGTGGCGGCGTCGTCGCCTGGCACCAGACGCAGGGCGCCCAGCGGCGCGGTCCACGAGCTGCGGCCTGCTTTAAGCGCGCAGATCACCGAATACGGCCAGCCAGGGACGGGGATGTGCTGGTCCTTGCCGCGTCCGTAGGTGTGGCACAGGATCCGCTCGGGTGAGGTGTGAGCATCGGGGCGCAGCCAGCAGGTGATATCGGCGGCCAGCACCAGACGGCCGTCCGCCGCCCGCGGCAGCACCACCGTGGCCAGGGCCCGCCGCAGCCGGGCGATATCCACCCGGCCCGCGGCCAGAGCGTCGTAGAGACCGCCATGTCCGCGGCGATGCTCGCCCACCAGAGACAGCTCCACCAGTGAGCGGACCGGGCCATCTGCACACAGTACGGCGTCGGCCAGTTCGAACAGTGCATCCGAACGCCTGGTCAGGCACGAGTAGAACTCGCCCCGGAAGCGTGACAGTTCCGCGAACGGCTCCTGCCGGACAGCAGGGTGCAACAGACTCATCCCACGGCCTTCGTGCTGGGTGTGTGCGTTCCTTGGTCGGAGCACATGGTCAGCCGAAGGCCGCCTGCACGTACGGCAGTTACCAACCCGAGTGATCAAGTACGAGACACCGTTCGAGCCCTCAGGTTAAAGATCAAGTTAGGCAACGACGACCGCGACGCCGGAAGGGACGAGGACAGCTCGTACGAGTGCAGCAGGTGAAGAACGCACAGTTCATGGGCTCGACGGTGCGCACGTCACTGTGCGGCGCCGAGCAGGGAAGCCGGACAACTGTGATCCAGGCCGTGGTCACCGTGCGCGCTGGTCGACGAGTGCGGCCAAGCCGTCCAGGATCCGCTGCAGGCCGAAATCCCATGCCTGGTCCTGCCCGCGGGACTGGGCAGATGAAGCGAGGGCCGCAGTGAGCGCAGGGAATCGCTCGCCGTGCGCCTGCATCAGATCGCCGAGGATGGCGCCCAACTGGGCTTCGGGGTTGCCTGCGGGGCCTGCCGCACGGGCCTGTTGGGTGATGCCGCGTACGTGCCCGACCAGCAGGACAGCCGCGTCCATCCGCTCGGCACCGCTCAAACCGGTACCGTCCAGGGCGGACACGGCATGCTCCAGCCAGGACAGCTCTCCAGGCCCCATGACCCGCGGCCCGACAGTGGCGTCCAGCACCCAGGAGTGCTGACGAAAGACAGTGAGCAGTTGGCGGGCCCATTCCTCCAGCTGCGCACGCCAGCCACCGCGCCGCGCCTTTGCCGCCGGGTAGGCGCCGATCGCGGCGTCCACCATTAGAGCGACCAGCTCGGCTTTGCCCGGCACGTACCGGTACAGCGCCATCTTGGTCACGCCCAGTTGCGCGGCGACCCGCTGCATGGACACATCGGCCAACCCCTCCGAGTCGGCGATCTCGATCCCGGCCCGCGCGATGCGGTCCAGGTCGAGTGTCGGCCTGGGGCCTCGCGTGGGCTTGGGGTGCGGGCCCCATAGCAGCCGCACCACCTCGGCGTGCTCGCCACCCATGTCTGCTGCCCCTCCTGTCCTGCCTTGTCGAATCAACTGTGTCTAAGGTACACAGTAAATATCAGTGTCCATGGGACACAGTTTTTCGAGCGGAGGCAACCCGTGAACAGGAACGTCCTCATCTCCGGCGCGAGCATCGCCGGCCCGGCGCTGGCCTACTGGCTGGGACGCCACGGCTTCCAGCCCACCGTCGTCGAACTGGCCCCGGCCCTGCGCGAGGGCGGTCAGGCCGTCGACTTCCGCGGCGAAACGCATCTGACCGTGCTGGAACGCATGGGCCTGCTTCCCGAACTGCGCCGCATACAGACCGGCGGCACCCCGATGCGCTTTGTTGATGAACGAGGCCGCACGCTGCTGGACCTGCCAGCCCAGTTCGCCGGCGGTGAGATAGAGGTGCTTCGCGGAGACCTGGCCCGAGTGCTCTACGAGCACAGCCTCCCCCATGCCGAGTACATCTTCGGTGACTCGATCGTCAGCCTCACCGAGACCTCCTCCGGCATACGGGCCGACTTCCAAAGCGGAATCTCGCGCGACTTCGGCTTGGTCATTGGTGCGGACGGACTGCACTCCAACGTCCGTCGTCTCACCCTCGGACCGGAGGAGGACTACGTGAGCCACCTCGGCTACTACGCCGCGACGTGGCAGCTGCCCAACGACCTGGGAGCGGGAAAGGGTTCGGTCGGGTACAACGTGCCGGGGCGGCTGGCCTCCGTCGGCACCGACCACCGGGATCCGGCACGGGCGGGGGCATTCTTCGTGTTCGCCGCGCCGAAGCTGTCGTACGACCGCCACAACCCCGAACAGCAGAAGCGTCTGATCGCAGGCGCGTTCTCCGGCCTCGGCTGGGAGGTACCCCGCCTGCTGGCCTCTCTGCACCAGGCCCCCGACCTGTACTTCGACTCGATCAGCCGGGCGGACGCGGATACCTGGTCCAGCGGGCGCGTGTGCCTCGTCGGCGACGCCGCCTTCGGGGCCACCATCGGCGGCATGGGCACGGGAACCGCGGTGGTCTCCGCGTACGTACTGGCTGGCGAACTCGCGCAAGCCCAGGGCGATCACCGGGCAGCCTTCGCCCGCTACGAGAGCAGGCTCCGCAAATACGCCGAGGGCTGCCAGGCAGGCGGCGACCGCGCCGGGAAGTTCCTCGCCCCCGCCACCGCCACCGGCATACGTCTCCGCAACAGCCTGCTGTCCCGGCGCCTGTTCCTGAACGGCATGCTCAAGCTGGGCGAGAAAGTCAGCAGCACCGTGGCCCTGCCCAACTATCCAGCCGTCAGCTGGTGACTGACGCGGTCTTCACTGAGGGGAGGCCCTGTAGTGGTGGGGGGCCAGCGGCTCTCATATAAATGAGTAGTTCTGAGAGGCCACGGCCCCCGCCGGACCGTGTCCGGTTTGCCCCCGATCTTCGTTCTCACAACCTCTCGCAAAACAGCCTTCGCACAATGGCCCCTGGGAAAGCTTCTGCGACATACCAGCCCTCACCGAACCGGCCGCAGCCGTCGAACAGTTCGACTGCCCTACCTGTTCCGTCCCCGTCGGAAGCACCTGCCGCACCCGCGGCGGCAAGGTCGCCCCGAAGTACCACACCCCGCGCTTCATGCTCGTCCCCCAACTCCGCGCCGAGCTCGAAGTCCGCACCCCCGCCGACCACGGCCCCGGCCGCGCGTGGGAGATGGGCCCGGCCATCGACGCCGCCGTCCTGGAGGCCGTGACGAAGCCCACGAGGGTGGGTTACGCCCGTTGCAGCACAGCTCAGCAGGAACTCCAAAGCCAGCTTGACGCCCTCCACGAGGCCGGGTGTGACCCGGTCTTCTCAGAGAAGATCAGCACCCGGATCAAGGTACGGCCGGAGTTCGTCAAAGCGATGGACTTCGCCCGCACCATCAAGAAGGCCGTCCCGCACCAGCGGGTGATCTTCACCGTGCACGAGATGAAGCGGCTCGGACGCGGCGCCGCCGAACTGCTGACCACCGCCGAGGACTTGCGTCACCACGACATCCAGCTCGAACTCCTCACCGGCCCCCTTCAAGGGGTCTATGACCCGTCCGGGCACGGCGCCGCCCTGTTCGCGTTCTTCGTCGGCATGGCCGCGAACACCCCTCGGTCGCCACCGTCTACCGGGGCGCGGCCGCATCCGCCGCCACCACCGGACGACGGCTTCGGGCAGGCGCCCGGGAGGGCCGCCGCCATCACGGCGGCGACCCGGGACCAGCAGCGCCGCCACCACCGGACGACGGCTTCGGGCAGGCGATGTCGTCACGGAGGGGCAAGGGAAGCCGCGCCGTGGACCGTCATCGATTCACTCGTTCGTTTGCGGCAGGCCTTGTCAGGTGCGGCTCCAGCGCTGATTGCTGCCGTTCGAGCAGGAGTAGAGCTGGACCGAGGTGCCGTTGGCCGTGCCGCCTGAGACGGCGTCGAGGCAGAGGCCTGACTGGACGCCGACGATGGATCCGTCGGAGTTGAGGCGCCACTTCTGGTTGTCGCCGCCCCAGCAGCCGTAGATCTGGACTTTGCTTCCGTTGCCGGTGCCAGCGGCGTCCAGGCACTTGTCGCCGTAGACCCTGAGCTCGCCGGCGGCGGTGTACGTCCACTGCTGGTTGGTGCCGTTGTGGCAGTCCCACAGCTGGAGCTGGGTGCCGTCGGCGGTACTGCTGCCGGGCACGTCCAGGCAGCGGCCTGAGCCGACGCCCTTGATCGGTCCCGAATCCGACGGGGGCGTGGAGGAGCCGCCGTTGAGGGCGTTGAGGACGGCGGTGTAGGCGGGCTTCTTGCTGCCGTTGCCGTTGAACAGCAGCGGTGTGTGCTCCGGTCGCCAGGAGTCGCTGTCGCGCACGCCCCAGACGGTGATGCCGAGGCAGCGCGGGACGGCCAGGCAGTCGTTGATCACGTTGGCGTAGGTCGTGGCCGAGGCGCCCTGGATGTCGAGCTCGGTGATGGCCACGTCAACGCCGAGGGCCGCGAAGTTCTGCAGGGTGGTGCGGAAGTTGCTGTTGTAGGGGCTGTCGTTGTTGAAGTGCGACTGGAAGCCCACGCAGTCGATCGGCACACCGCGCTGCTTGAAGTCCCGGACCATGGCGTACATGGCCTGGGTCTTGGCCCAGGTCCAGTTCTCGACGTTGTAGTCGTTGTAGCAGAGCTTGGCGGCCGGGTCCGCGGCGCGCGCGGTGCGGAAGGCGACCTCGATCCAGTCGTTGCCGGTGCGCTGCAGGTTGGAGTCGCGCCGGGCTCCCGAACTGCCGTCGGCGAAGGCCTCGTTCACGACGTCCCACTGGGCGATCTTGCCCTTGTAGTGGCCCATCACGCCGTTGATGTGGTCGATCATCGCCTGGCGCAGTGTGCCGCCGCTGAGGCTCTGCATCCAGCCGGGCTGCTGCGAGTGCCAGGCCAGGGTGTGACCGCGCACCTGCTTTCCGTTCTGCACCGCCCAGTTGTAGACGCGGTCACCGGCGGTGAAGTTGAACTGGCCCCGCTGCGGTTGGGTGGCGTCTATCTTCATCTCGTTCTCGGCCGTCACCGAGTTGAACTCCCGGCCCGCGATCGCCGTGTACGCCGAGTCGCCCAGCCTGCCCGAGGCGATGGCGGTGCCGAAGTAGCGTCCGCTCTGCGCCGCCGCGGCGCCGAGCGTGCTCTCGGCGGCGTGCGCGGACGGCGGGGCGACCAGTGCGGCGGCCGCACCGAGGACGCCGACGAACAGCGCCAACAGCAGGCCGCGGATCTTCCGGCGGATATCGGGGCCGGGAAGGGCGTACAAGCCCATGACTGTGCCTCCAAGGTAGACATCACGGATGGACTGAAGCGCAGGGGAAGGCGTCGTCCGCTCCCACTCGCCGGACGTACGGGTCGGGCCGGAACCCTGGCGGCGCGGAACACCGCAGACCGCGGTCATGGGGCCGGGACGACCTCGACCGGCGTGGCCGGCACTCGGTCGGCCACCGGGTGGCGCGCGGTCGGCGGCAGCACTGTCTTTCGGCACGGTCACGGGGCACTCCGTAGCGGCTCAACCGGCGGACCGTCACGCAGCGTCGCGCATCTCTCCAATCGCACGAGAGCCCGGATGCGCTGGTGCGAACCTCACCGGAACGAAATGGGGTGGCGCGGGGTGGTTTGGTGCGCGGATCCGTCGTGCGGGGGTGCGTGGATCCGCTGTGCAGCACGGTCTTTACTCAGGGCCGACGCGGCTCGACATCACGGTCTGTGGTGGCCCTCCCAGACAGGGATGATTGAGGGATTGACGATGAATCGTCAATACTCCCCGCACAAAAAGTTTCAGTTCTTCGCTCGAAACATTCGAAGTTGCCTCAGGTCCGGCAGCGAGCCCCCGGGGTCACTGCCGACGGATGCCGCGAGCCCCCGGCCGGAACCGGGACAAGTGTGCGGACGCGGCGGGCATCGCTCACTCAACCGCCCTGACCTCACCTCTTGGACCGGCGGGCCGTATCGCGGCTTCCGGCGTGGCTCCGGTCGGAGTCGCACCCCGCCAAGCCCAAGGGGAGAAACCGTTTGTGGACGGATCGGCGACAGGCCTTGACCAGAGGGCCCCCTATTTCTAGCTTGTGGCGTCAAAGATTCTGAGAAACCTTCGAAAGTTTCGAGACTGCCCCTCCCCCGGTACGGCCGCTCCTCCGGTTCCTCGGCGTCACCCCACCCCGCCCAAGGAGGCATTCCGATGTGGTTTCGCCACCCCTCCCCGGTCCGCCCAAGACGCTTGCCGGCCGTCCTCTCACCCTTGCTGCTCGTGCCGCATTCCTCGGTGCCCAGCCCGCTGCCGCGGCGATCCGTGGACCCCTGCGCCTCGTATGTGCTGGTCAACGGCGAACTGATCCGCACCGGCCCCGATCAGACCATGACCGTCGATCCCTGCGATCTGCGGTTGCTCTACCAGGGGCGCAGCCCCGGCTCGGGCGCCGACCCCAGCCTCCTGCCCCACCGTCCGGGGCTGCTGACACTGCAGCGCTGACGGCACGAGGGGCGTCCGGCCCCGGCCCGGAGCCGGCGTGGCGGGCTCGGCGGAAGGCCGGGCCCGCCACGGTCACGCGACGACGTCAGCGCTCAGCGGCGCCGGAGCGCGGGATCGGCAACGCTCACGCACCAGCCCGGGGCCATGCCGTGACGCGGTGCCGCCGCCGGTGGCACCGCGTCACGGTCCAGGCGCACCGGATCTCCCGGTGCACCGCGGCGGACGAACCGGACAGTCGCCATGATGCCGCTGATACCTCGATGCCATCGATGCGGCTGATGCCGCTGCTACGGCTGCTACGGCTGGTCGGCCTCGACCGGCATCCGATGACTGCAGGCCGCGGTGCGGCGGCCCGCGGCTTGCTGCACGCGGCGTCGGCGTTTCGGCCATTTCCTGCCCGCAGGCGCTCCAAGCCAGACCAGGGATCCGACGCCCGCAGGGTTCCCTGACGCCGGAAACAGCGGGGTCCCCAGCACGACCGAATGACGTGTGTTCGATATCGAGGCCGCGTCGTTGGACCTCACGACTCCGCTCCAGCGACCGTCCTAGGGGGAACGATGACTTCGGCCATCACGCAGGATCAGCCGTCGCGACCACCGAAGGGCACCTTGCGGGACGACGAAGCGCCGGGGGCCGGTGTTCGAGAGGAGGAATTCCTCTACCGCGACGAGTCGAGGCTCCAGGCCGGCTCCCTGCTGACGTCCCGCACCATGGCGCGGCGCCTGCCCTCGCTGGTACGGCGCTCGGTGCAGATGGCCTGGCGGGTGGACCGCGGCGCGACCACCGGTCTGCTGGTGTGCCAGATCGGTACAGGCGTCCTCGCGGCTCTCGGCCTGCTGGCCGTCACGGGCACGATCACCGCGCTGGTCTCCTCGGGCGACCTCACCGAGCGGCTGTGGGACGCCGCTCCGCAGCTGGCCGTGATCGCCGCCGCCACCGGCCTGCGCGCGCTGCTGGGCATCACCGTCGTCTGGCTGACCGGACGGCTGCGACCCGTCCTCGGCCGGGCCGCGGAGCTGACGATGATCGAAGCCGCGCTCGGCGCGGAGCTGGCCGCCAACAACAAGCCCGGCTACAACGACGCCTACGACATCGCCGACCGCGGCGCCCAGGTGACCCCCGACCTTGTGGAAGAGGCACAGGACGTCCTCGCGGCGACCGCGACGCTCACGGCCGGCGCAGCCGTGCTGACCGTCCTGCACCCGCTGCTCCTTCCCCTTCTCTTCCTCGCGTGCCTGCCGCAGGCCGCCGCCTACGTCCGGTCCGCTCGGGTGATCTACCTCGCCGGGCTGGAGACCTCCGGGCGGCGCCGGATGCTGGGCAAGCTGCGCTGGCACATGGCCTACATGGAGTCCAGCGAGGAGATGCGCGCCTGCCTCGCCGGACCCTTCCTCATCGGCCGCTACCGGAAGCTGGCCGCCTCGGTCAACGCGGCCGAACGCAAGGCCGCGAACACCGGCGCACTGATGGGACTGGCCGGGGCCGTCGCAGGCGGAATCGCGTCGACCGCAGTGTGGGCGGCGCTGCTGTGGCTGCTGGCCTCCGGCCGCATGAGCCTGGCGGCCGGAGGCGGCGCCGTCTTCGCCCTCCAGACGGCCACCGGCTCGGTGCGCGGCATCATCAACGGCGGAGCCCGCCTGGTACGCACCGGCTGGTACGTACAGGACTGGCAGAACTTCCTCGACAACGCCCACGGCCAGGCCATGACCGACTCACGCGGCACCGCGCCCCTGCCCGCGGCCCCGGAGCGCTTCGAAGTCCGGGACGCCACCTACCGCTACGACGGCGCCCCGAAGGACAGCCTGCGCGGCGTCTCCCTCCACGTGCGGCGCGGCGAGATCGTGGCGCTGGTCGGAGAGAACGGCTCCGGCAAGACGACCCTCTCGCGTCTGCTGTGCGGGCTGTTGCTGCCCACCGAGGGCGAGGTGGCCTGGGACCACGCCTCCACGGCGGACCTGGACCCGTGGGGGGCGTGGGAGCACGTCGCTCTGGTCCCGCAGAAGTTCACGTACCTGCCGCTGACGATGCGCGACAACATCACCTTCGGGCAGGGCGACACCAGCGACGCGGCCCTGCTCGCGGCGTGCGACGCGTCCGGAGCCGCGGAGATGCTGCCGGGCCTCCGCTCCGGTCTGAACACCCTCCTGACCAGTGAGTGGTTCGGCGGACAGCAGCTCTCCGGCGGGCAGTGGCAGCGTCTGGTCCTCACCCGCGCCTTCCACCGGCAGGCGGCGCTACTGGTGATGGATGAACCCACGGCCGCCCTCGACGCCCGCGCGGAGCACCGGATCTTCGCCGGTCTGCGGGAACTGGCCAAGGACCGCGCCGTCCTGCTGATCACGCACCGGCTCACCAACGTGGCCGTCGCCGACCGGATCGTGGTCCTGGACGAGGGCCGGATCGTGCAGGAGGGCACCTACGACCAGCTCACCCGGGAGCCGGGGCTCTTCCGGTCCTTGTGGAAGCTGCAGCGCCGGATGAGCGGCGGCACCGCCTGATCACCACTCCCGGGCCCACGCCGTGCACACGCCCGCCCGCCGTCCTGAAAGGCAGAGCCAGTGACCTCTCCCATCTCCCCTTCGGATCACGTCGCACGGCGTGCCGCCCCGTCCGCAGTGCCGTGTGCCTCGTCCCGGCACGCGGTGTGGGTCGGCGCCGCAGCGATCGTCACCGACCAGATCGGCCGCGTCCTGCTGGTGCACCCCACCTACCGTGAGGACGACCGCTGGCTGCTGCCCGGAGGCGTCGTGGAAGCCGGCGAACACCCGCACATCACCTGCCGGCGCGAGATCGCCGAGGAACTGGGCCTGGCGGACCTGCCCCTGTCGAACGTGCTCGCCGTCCACTCCCTTTCGCCGCACTGCCCCGGCATCCCACCCGGTGCGTCCTGTCCCGGAGAGATCCGGTACGTCTTCGACGGCGGAACCCTCACCTCCGACCAGGTGGAGGCGATCCGCCTCCCGCGCGAGGAGCTGTCCGGGTTCGCCTTCCTGGAGACCCGGGACGCGGTGGAGCGGCTACGCCCCGTGGACGGGCAGATCATGCTCGCCGCCTACCGTGCCCGGCTCGGGAACACCGCCACCGCCCACCTCGCCGACGGCCGGCACATCCTCGACGTCCCGCCGCTGGACCGCCATGACGTCCACGTCCGCTACCGGCCCCTGTGGGACAGACCTCTCAACCGCGACCCGGTCCCCGAGCGGCTTCCCGTGCGGCAAGCCTGGGCGTGGTGCTTCGTTCCCGACGGCCGGGTCGTCCTCGTGGCCGACCCCGGTCCTCGGGGTGCGCTGCCGATGCTGCCCGGCGGCACCGTGGAGAAGGCCGACACGACGCCCGAGGACACGCTCCACCGCGAAGCGGCCGAGGAAGCCCAGCTCACCCTGACCGATCCGGTGCGACTGGGCTGGGTGCTGGACGAGACCGGCGAGGTCTACGGCGGAGTGGGGCCCAACGCCCGGCTCCGCCTGGCCGCCCGGGTCACTGCCATCGGGCCGGCGGCCGTCGACCCCGCCACCGGCCGCCCGTTCGCACGCCTGCTCACGACCCCCGCCCAGGCAGCCGCCCTGCTGGGATGGGGCCCGCCCGGAGCGCGGCAAGCCCAGTTCGCCACAGAGACAGCCCGGGAGCGCTGGGGCCTGCCCACCGCTCCCCCCGCCGCCGTCGAGGAGGTCCCCCGGGAGGGCATGCGGCTGAGCTGACGCCCACGCTCCGGCGAACGCTGGATCACGTAGTGGACCTGCAAGGTGTGGAGGAGGTCACCGTTGTCGTCGGCCGCGTGCGCGAGCCTCTCGATCAGTTCGACCGGGTCGGCACCATCCTCCTTGCCTGATACGTCGGACAGGAGGGCGGCTGGTCCACCGCCTGCCGCTGCGTCGATCTGCCCCGGGAGGTCACGCATGCGGCGAGGCGGACTGCCGTGCCTGAGGCGAGACTTCGAGCACGGGTCGGACTTGACCCTCGACCTTGTCGAGGGCTCAGAGTTCCGGGTGTGGAGAGCGAGATGCACAGCATCGGAGAGATGGCCCGGGACAGTGGACTGAGCGTGAGTGCGCTCCGGTTCTACGACCGCGCCGGTGTACTGGTCCCCGCCTCGGTGGACCCGGTCAGTGGCTACCGCTGGTACGCCCCGGGGCAGTTGGACGAGTCCCGGTTGCTGGCCCGTCTACGCCGGGCCGGCATGCCCCTGGCGGACATCCGGCTGGTACTGGCCGGCTGGTCCAACGCGGACACGGACCTGGTGCGCGGGCTCCTCCAGGCGCACCTGCGCCGACTCGAACGGGGCCTGGCCGAGGCCCGGGCCGAGTTCTCCACGCTCCGAGCACTACTCGACCACAGGGAGAACCCCATGACCTCGCTCGGCACGACCGCCGTCGATCTGTCCGTCCCCGCGCCTGAACTGGCCGCCGCGCTGGACGCGGTCCGTTTCGCGGCCGGAACCGATCCGGAGCTTGTGATACTCGGCGGGATCCTGTTCGACGTCGAGGGCGAGCGACTCCATCTCGTGGCCACCGACCGGTACCGGCTGGCCGTCGCGCAGGCACGCACCATGTCGCACCGCGGCCCTCGGACGCGGGTCGTCGTGCCGCTTCCGCTCGCCGACGCGATGCGGGCGCTGCTGACCGGTGACGAATCCGTCCGGGTCTCGGTGGGCGACGGCCGTGTGGCGCTGGAAACCGGGGACCGGCAGGTGGCCGGTCAGAGCCTCGCTGGCGACTTCCCCGACTACCGTCGTCTTGTCCACCTGCCGGCCGGTCGCCGGGCCCGTATCGACGCGGTGGCCTTCCGGGAGGCGCTGCGGACCGGTCCCGTGCGCGCGAGCGAGACCCGTGAGCGGGACGGCGGGCCATGCGACCTCAGCGTGCTCCGGGTGACCGAGAGCGGGACGGTGATCGTGTGCGCCGACGGTGACGACGACCCGGACAACGTGGCCGTGAACCGCGCGTTCCTGCTGCACGCGCTGGCCGCCGGCGCCAGGGACGAGCTGATCCTGGAAGTCGGCGCGCCCACGGCACCGTTGGCGATCCGCCGCCCCGACGACGAGAGCAGCTTCTCGATCCTGATGCCGGTTCGCCTGACGGACTAGCACGGCCGACGCGGCCGGCCCTGATCGGCCCACAACAGGGTGGGCAAGGCGTGCCGGATCTCGTCGGTGTCGAGGTCGCGAGCCAGGTAGGCCCCTGGTGCCCTTTCGGGGGCGGGGAGGTCACACAGATCCAGTTCCCGCAACAGGTGTTGTCGGAGTGGCGAGAGCCGGCCGCTGGGAACGAGCATGCCTCACGTATGCCCGTGCCGTATGCGACGACGGTGACGACGGCGAGAAACGCGAGACCGTCGTTGGCTGGGCACCGTGAGTCTCAGCAGATCAAGTCGCCCGACATCCCAGGCTCGTTGGCGCCCGTGGAGAGGGAGACCTGCTTGACCTTGCCGGTGTAGTCTCCGACGGCCCCGTCCTCCGTGGACCCGTCGGAGTAGTAGAGGGCGGACGCCCAGGGCTCGGGGTCCTTCTTCAGCCCGTCCAACAGTCCTTCCATCGTCGCCGTACGGAAGTTCGTGTTCAGGCAGCCGCCTTCCAGGTACGACCAGTCGGGGTTGACGCCCTCGGTCGGCTCCGTCGCCGTCGCGTCGGACGGAAGCAGGGAGAGCGCCGCCTTCCGCGCCCGGTCCTCGTCGACGGGGGACGAGAAGACGATGTCCACGTTGATGAGGTGCTTTTTCAGTGACGCGGCGGGCGGGACGGCGGCGCAGACGACCTCGTCCTTCGCCAGGCGGTAGGCCACGGGGTCCGAGTCGGGCATTCCCAGCTGTGCCGCGCACTCCTTGGACCACGAGACACGCGGATAGCGTTCGTCCCACCAGGTCACCGGTGAGGCGAGTCCCCGGCCGCTGCGGTCGTCCTCGGACGGTCCGCCGAGGGTCTGGTCGGGAAGAGCGGCTTCCTTCAGCGGAGCGACGCGGGGGCAGAACTCCGTGCGCAGGAAGTCGGCCATCGCGGCGGCCTGGTCCTCGGTCGCGCCGCCCGCCTCGTCCGAATACCGGATGCCTTCCCAAGTCCGATAGCCGACGGCCACGTTGCGGCAGGTGGTGACCTGGACCGTAGCGAGTCCGCGGCGGTCCTCCAGGCTGGTCTCCACGCCCGCACCGAGACCATAGTTGTTGGCGTCGCCGACCTCGCCGAGCCGGTTGACGAGGGCGTCGTCGACACCGGCGGCGGTCAGGAAGTCCTCGATCGAGGTGTCGTCCCCGGTCGCCGTCTCCACCGGCGCGTCCGCGTCCTCCTCGTCGGCCCGTGCGGTCGGCTCCGTCCCGCTCCCGTCTTCCTCCACGGTCGAGGTGCGGGCGTCGGAGGGCTCGGTGTCGCTCCCGCAACCGGCGACGGCGAGCACGGCGGCGACAAGCAGAGCGGCACCGGCGGGCCGGCGGTATCGGGACATGGGGCGACTCCGTGTGCGATGAACAGGCTGGGCAGGTTGGCTGGTTACATGAAGGGGCGGCCGCGGAACTCCGGGTCCGCGGACTCGGAGGTTCGTCCGATCACGTCTGCGGTGGTACCGCACCGAAGGACCCGAGGGCGGCGTTCGTGGCGCCGGCTCTCACCTCGGCCTCTTCTTCGGTCGGGCGTCGTCGGCTCCGGGCAGGGGACGCGCACCCTGCAACGGGTTCCTCGCTTTCTTCCCCTGGCGTGTCTTCTTCGCCGGCGACGACTTCTTCGCGGCTGCGGTCTTCTTCGCGGCTGCGGTCTTCTTCGCGTCCGCGGCCCCCTTGGCCCGCCGGGTCTGCCTCGGCTTCCCCGGCTGGGGGCCCGGTCGGCTGTCCAGCCAGCGGCGAGTGGTCGCCATCTCGGCCACGAGCTGTGTGCGTTGCGGTTCCGGCAGCCTCGTCAGTGCCTCCTCCGCCCGCGCCATGAGAGCCGCGGCCTGCTTCGTTCCCCGTCTTTGCCGCGCGCTGCGCAGAGCATGCCGAATCTCGGTATCGCGGGCCTGGGGAACACCGGCGAGATCCTTCGACTTCGGCTTCGGCGGGGACGCGGGCCATCGGACGAAGCCGCCCCGGACATGGACGATGGTCTCGCGCTGGGCGGGCTCCTCGCTCCGCCGCGCGGCGAGCTGACCGTCAGGCGTGAGCGTCAGCCGCGGCGGGGGCGTGCGGGACGGCACCCCGTACACGGCGTAGGCGCGGTCCGCCTCACGCTGGCACCACCGCTTGAGCACCGCCGCCGTCGCGGGCACCCCGCAACCGACGGCGGCGACCACGTCTCCCACATAGGGCGGCGGGTCGCTCTCCCCGGTCCTGATCAGCGCCGACAGCAGCGGGCTTCCCTCACTGCCGCCGGTCGTCTCCACGGCGACCAGCAGTGCGACACGGTCCGGGACGGGCAGAGCGAGCAGATCGCTTCCGGCGGTTCGGGCCAGCGCCTCCCAGGTGGGCAGGGTCCGGAACCTCGCGGCGCTCACCAGCGCGTCCCTCAGCGCGAGCACCTGCTCCTCGCGGGACCGCCGTACCGGCGCCGCCCCGCGCCCGGCTCCCGCCCCGGTGGCCGGACCCGCACCCGAACGGCGGCGCGGCTCCACTCCCGGGAGCCGGAGCCCCTCCGGGGTCATCGCACAGACGTCGAGGGGCACCCAGTCGGTACTGTGCCGGGGGTCCTCCGCCCGGAGCCGGATGCGGCGCACCGCCCCGTGCGTCTCGAAACGGAAGCGGAGCAGGTAGCCGTACTCGTCGTACAGCTCCTCCATGGTCTCCGGGTGGGCGGTGCCCGGACCGAAGACCCAGTCGAGGGTGGCCGAGTCCCGGGAGAGCCGCCGACGGGCCTGCTGCCACTCGGCGTGCGCGAGCCTGCTGAACTGAAAGCGCACATGCTGCTGCCCGGCCGCGCCGACCCGGAAGTCGACGGCGTCTCCGGGGCCGGTTCCGAGGTCGCGTGACGTGGCGCGGCCCTTCAGCCTGTTGCGTCCGGCCCAGGCGGCGAGGTCGTCCTTGATGAAGAGGTGATCCGCGCTGGCCGCCCCGGTGGCCGTACGGTGGCAGGAGGTGTGGGGCCGGTGGGCGAAGTGGCACACCTTGTCGCGGTACAGCCGATCCGACAACTCGTTGCCGCAACCGCCGAGCTGGGTGCCGCACCAGTAGGTGTAAGCGGGGTGGCGGCGACGCCAACGGGTCAGTTCGTCCGCGTCCGTCGGCAGGATGATCGCGCGCCCGGAGTTCCGGCCCCCGATCACCGCGGTCTGCACGAGTCTGCCGTCTGAGCCGTTCACACGTTCCCCCCAGGCCACACGCGCCTGCCTGCCGAGGCAGCGGGCGGACGGGCGACCGTTGATCGGCAACAGTATGTGACCCATGCACTGACTTCACAAGAGGTTCACATCCCCTTGGGGCATGCGAGCCGCCGCCCACGAGGGCCCCATGCCGCACCTCATGGAGGACGCCTCGGTGCGCGCATCCCCGGACGGGTCGCCGCCCCCGCTGTCGCCGGTGGTGCTCAGGGACAGCGGCTAGCTAGTGCCGGAACGAGGTCAGGCCCGGGTGTGATCTCGCGCCGGTTGCCGGCCCGGCACCGCCCACCGGACGTCGGAGCGGCCGGCGCAGGAACTCAGGGGGCTTCGCAGGTGATCTCGTCGCGGGGGGTGTAGTGGGTGCGGAACGGCTCCCGCTTCACCACCTTGCCGTCGTTGTAGAAGACTCGTTCGACGGTGACGTCGAAGCCTTCGAGCGGGGTCTGCGGCACGCACTTCTCGTCGGCGCTCACCCTGTGCTCCGGCGGCTTCACCTGCGTACGGGGCCCCTTCACCGACTCGATCTCGTCGTACTTCCTGGTGCCGAGGAAGGTGACGGTCACCGAGGTGTCGGTGGACTCGGCCTGGATGTAGATGGCGTTGCCTGAGTCGTTGGTGAACCTGAGGTCGAGGCTGCCCCAGGCGACCGTTGCCTCACGTCCCTCCGGGTAGCGCTCGATGTAGAAGGAGTGGGCGCCGTGCTCGACCGGCTTGACCCCGGCGAAGAACATCGCGTTGAACACGGTCGTGGCCATGGCGGAGACGCCACCGCCGGGTGCCTCGGTGAACTGGTCGTCGAGGATCATGATGCCGTCGACGAAGCCGTTGGCCTGGGTGCGCTCCCCCACGGTCCGGTTGAAGCTCCAGGTCTCGCCGGGCAGGACGACGGAGCCGTTGATGAGTTGCGCGGCCCGCCCGATGTTCTTCGTGCGGTACGCGGCCGGTTCGAAGTTGACGGTGAAGGAGGACATCTTCTCCGTCAGCCCCAGCCGAGCCGCGTTCTCGCGGGTCACCTCCGGCTGGATCCGTTGCACGGCCACTTCCCCGGTACGAGCAGCGCCCGCCTTCGTGAGCAGCGGCAGCACGGCCCTGCTCAGCGCCTGGTCGGTGACCCGCATGCCGGTGCGGGCATCGTCGGCCACCACGACCCGGTCGCCGTCCAGCCGCAGTCGGGCGTTCTCGGCCGTGGTGGTCAGGCCGGCCAGCGGGCCGGCCACCGCGGGGGCGGACCGCAGCCCCTTGCCGTCCAGCTTTGGGATCAGTTTCCCGGAGTCGTCCGGCCGCATCGTCAGGTACTCGCCCACGACGGCAGGGCTGATCGTGAACTGTCTGCCGCCCGTGGTGAGCGTGATGGGCGCCGACATGGCCGGCTGTGCGAAGTCGCGCACCGCCCTCCGCACCTCGGCCGCCGCCACCTTGGGCTCGGTCTTGCGTGCGGGCAGTGCCGTGATCGTGTCCGCCGGGGCGCGCAGGAAGGCTGCCCGCAGCGAGCCGACCGCGGCGTCCACGTCCAGTGTGTAGCCACGGCGCGGGGCGATCTGCTCGACCCGGCCCTCCTCGAAGGTCACGGCCCCGTCGCGCACCTTCTGGTCGAGGCTGCGACCCAGTTTCCCGAGAGCGGTGCGGGCCTTGCCCTCGTCGAGACGTACAACCGGCTCGATGTCACCGCCCTCGCGGAAGAAGGCGCCGATCACGCTGAACGGATCGGAGGTCGTGCGCGCCGCCCGGTCGACGGTCTGCTCGGCGTCGAAGGTGAGTCCGGCCTGGCGGGGGTCGACGGTGCCGCCGCGGTCTCCGACCTTCACGGCCAGCTTCCGCGCGCCGGCCATTGCCAGGCGGTCGTCCAGTTTGCGGATGGCTTCCGCGCGGCTGAGGCCCCCGATGTCCACGCCGCGCACCGTCGTGCCCGCTTCGATCTCGCCACCCGTGATGAGCAGCCCGGCCAGGTACAGACCGCCAATGCCGACGGTCAGCGCACCGCCTGTGAGGGCGAGGGGCGGCACGGAGGCTATTCGAGGGCGCATGGGTCTCCCGGACCGGGGATCGGCAGGCGGTGCACTCGACGAGGCAGCGCCATGGACGGGCAGCTCCCCAAGCTACCCATAACGGGTGAAGATCGCGTATGTCGCAGATCACTTCTGTTCTGGATCAATTCGGACAATCCACTGCGCGGTCGACAGACGGGCGGCGGCGGCCGATGATCCGCGCAGGGCGCGCACGACAGGCAGAGGCAGCCGTGACCAGGGGCGATGGCCGCGGCATGTGTCCGGGACGCGGCAAACCGGCTCTGCACGCAGTTCCGGCGAGCGGGCATAGGGCCGGGAGCGAAGGTGCCGCATGCGACACCCTGGCCAGATGGCAGAGAGCGACCGGGAACGCGCGGTGCGACAGCGCATGGCCAGACCCGGCACCTGCTCGACGAACGTCGTGCCCGCCCGAAGCACCGCTGAGCAGCGTCGGCGACGCCTTCCCCCGGGGCGAGCCGCCCCACACGGACTGGCACGGCCCACCAGGCAGGCTCCTGGCCCCCCAGGTCAGGAGCCGGACGCGCCACTCACACGCCGACCGCGCACCGGTGTCCCTCGCGGCCGCTGAACTCCGCCGCGCACCGGCCGTTGTGACGCTCCCCGGCGGCATCGACCGCGGGTGGTCCTCCCGGTCCCGGCCATACCTTCGGGGAGCCGCTGCCGTTCTCGGTCCCTGAGGGCCGCGCCCCGTACGCGCGCGGGATCAGCGGGGTTCATGACCGCAGTCGGCTGCGGGCAGGACCAGGCGGAAGGTGCAGCCGCGGCCCGGGGCCGTTTCGAGTTCGAGGCGGCCGCCGTGGCCTTCGGCGATGGTCGCGGCGATGGCCAGGCCGAGGCCACTGCCGCCGTGGATGCGAGAGCGGGCGGGATCGGCACGGTAGAAGCGCTCGAAGACGAGCTCGGCGTCGACGGGTTCGAGGCCCGGCCCTTCGTCCGCCACCTCGATCACGCTGATCGGCAGGCGCTCCGGCAGGGGCGGTGAGGCAGTGGTGCGTCCGGGCCGGTCCGTGCCGCCGGTTCCGGGCCCCGCCTCAGTCGTGCCGACGCGGACGTGGACGCGGGTGCCGGGCGGGGTGTGGATGCGGGCGTTGGAGAGCAGGTTCTCGAGGATCTGCCGCAACCGGTGTGGGTCGCCGAGGGTCTCCGCGACATCGAGTTCCTCGGCACCGGTGGGATCCGCGGGGGTGTGCAGCGGGCCGAGGTCGACGGGGTGGGACGCACTGTGGACGGCGGTCGCGGTGACGGCATCAGCCGCCAGGGACAACAGGTCGACCCGTTCCCTCCGGTAGGAGGGTTCCCTGTCCAGGGTGGCGAGGAGTTGGAGGTCGTCGACGAGCAGGCTCATGCGTTCCGCGTTCTGCGCGATGAACCGGTTTGCCTCCTGTAGTTCCCGAGCCGGGCGTTGCTCGGGGCGCAGTGCGAGCTGGGCGAAGCCCTGGATGGCCGTGAGCGGGGTGCGCAGTTCGTGCCCCGCGTCGGCGACGAACCGACGCATCCGGGCCTCGGAGGCCTCGCGGGCCAGCAATGCCTTCTGGAGGCGGTCGAGCATGGAGTTCAGGACCCGGCCGAGCCGTCCGATCTCGGTGCGCGGATCGGTATCGGGCAACCGCAGGTCGAGCCAGCCGGCGGTGATGTCCTGGGCGGTGCTTTCCATCCTGGTCAGGGGCATCAGGCCGAGCCGGACCACCCACCGGCCCAGGGCGAGCAGGGCGACGATCGTGACGGTAAGCAGGACGGCGTTCAGCCACAGGATCTTCGAGGCGGCGCCGTCGACGGTGTCGAGCGGCAGGGTGACCACCGCCTTCATACCCTCCGGGCCGGGGTTGAGCAGCACTCGCCAGCGACCGCCACCGCTCATGGCGGGCACGGTTTCCGGATGCCCGTCCCGCAGACCGAGGTTCTGCACGTCGTCGGCCAACTGCGGACCTGGCTTTCTTTCGGAGCCCAGGGAGTCGCTCAGACGGTGCCCGGAGGCGTCGTAGAAGTAGACGTGGAAGTCCGAGGGCAGCACGTCCGGGTGTTCCCCCGGCGCCGGGAGTCTCCCGTCGAGAGAGTCGTAGAAGGCCGGTGCCGGCGGGTGGAACTCGACGAGCTGCTCGTCGACGCGGTCCAGCAGCCAGGATCGCAGCACCACGTAGCCGATGGCCTGTGAGGCCAGGACGGCCGCGGTGGCGAGGACGGTGACGCCGAGGACAAGCCGTCGTCTCAGTGATCCGGGCGGCCGGGTCAGGAGGCGGATCACTGCTCCGGCGCCCCTCCGTGGTCGCGGGGAAGACGGAGGCTGTAGCCGACGCCGCGCACGGTCTGGATGAGCGGTGGACCGAAGCAGTCGATCTTCTTGCGCAGGTAGCGGATGTACGTCTCGATGATCCGGACGTCGCCCGCGAAGTCGTAGCTCCAGACGTGGCCGAGAATCTGGGTCTTGCTCACCACCTGCCCGGCGTTCGCCAGGAGGTAGGCCAGGAGCTTGAACTCGGTCGGCGACAGTGCGATGTACTGCCCCGCGCGGTGCACTTCGTGAGCGCCCTCGTCGAGTTCCAGATCGGCGTAGCTCAGGACGCGCGGCGGGGTCTGCGCTGTGATGGCCGGCGCCGTCCGGCGCAGGATGGCCTCGATGCGCAGCAGCACCTCCTCGATGTTGAAGGGTTTGGAGACGTAGTCGTCTCCGCCGGCGCTCAGGCCTCTGATGCGGTCGTCGGTGCCGGTGCGGGCGGTCAGGAACAGGATCGGACAGTCGTTGCCCGCCGCCCGCAGTCTGCGGGTCACTTCGAAGCCGTCCAGATCGGGCAGCATCACGTCGAGCAGCACCAGGTGCGGTTCCAGGCGTTCGACCTCCAGGAGGGCCGACTGTCCGGTGTCGGTGCTGCTCACCTCGTATCCGGTCAGGCGAAGCGTCGCCTCCAGCAGGGTGCGGATGCTGGGCTCGTCCTCGACCACGAGGAGCCGGTACCGCGGCCTCGCAGCTGCGGGCTGATCGGTCATGGCGTTCTGCTGGTCCGTTCTGCCGTCTGGCGGCGCTCGCTCCGGCCCGGGTTACTTCGCGGCGCAGTCGTAGAGCACGTTGCCTCCCATGAATCCCGCCGCACCGTCGTCGTCCGTCTGGGAGGACGTGGCACCGTACGACGACTCCGGAACCTTCGTGCAGTTGTCGGCGATCCAGTCGGAGCGCTGCTCGGCGTATCCGCCCGACATGCCCGGCCCGCCGCGGTTGGTGTCGGAACCCAGGATGTAGCGTAGTTCGCCGTTCTTGGTCCACTCCTCCAACCGGACCACCGACGGCGCGTTGTCGCTGTTCGTGAAGCCGCCCATCCCGATGACGGTCTCGTCGGTGCCGAGGATGAAGGCGCTGGCGGACAGGGCGCCCCCCTCGACGGCGAGCTTGACGCGTGCGTCGGGGGCGTGCTCGACGGCGTACTGAAGAATCTTGCGCTGGTCAGCGGTGAGTTCCCCGCCGCCGAAGCCGCCGCGCCCGCCCGGGGAACCCCCCGAGCCGCCACCGGGCGCACCGCTCGCTCCCTCCGTGGGCATGCCGGGAGGCATTCCGGAAGGCATCCCTGAAGGCATCCCGCCGGACGAGGGTTCATCGGACCGGTCCGAGGACCCGTCAGCGCCGGGGAGTCCCGGCATGTTCGACGGCATCCCGGACGGCATGCCCGACGGAAGCCCTCCGCCGTTCCCGCCCGGCCTGGGCATGCCGCCGCCTCCGCCGAAGCCGAGCGTCTGCGGACCGGCCGTCGGGTTGGAGCCGCCCATGTTGGTGGTGCCGGGCACGCTCACCGCCCAGGCTCCCGGGGCCACCAGAACCGACGCGACCGCCGCGCCCACGGCCGCCGTCAGCAGTCGACCGTACCGTCGGGACAGCACCAGCAGGACGACGGCGACACAGCCCGTGATCAGCACCGGCCACACCAGCCAGCCGTTCCAGTCGGGTTCGCGGCGGACCAGCACCACCGCCCAGGTCACGCTCACCACGACCCCCGCCACACCGACCGGGGGCGCCCAGCGCAGACCCGCACGGTGCGCGCGGACCAGGCCGGCCGTCAGCCCGCCGCACAAGGCGGCGATGGCCGGAGCGAGTTGAGTGGTGTAGTAGGGGTGGAAGATGCCCTTCTGAGTCGAGAACACGGCAGCGCAGACCACCAGCCAGGTTCCCCACAGCAGCCAGCCGGAGGAGGGCAGCAGCGCGGAGGCGGGCGACTTCCCGCGTCGGTGCAGTACCGCCACCGCGACGGCGACGGCCAGAGCCAGCGCGCAGAGGGGCAGCAGCCAGCTGATCTGACCGCCCACCTGTGTGTCGAACATCCGGCCAAGGCCGGGCGCACCGCCGAACCCGCCCGCGAACCCGCCTCCGCCCCCCATGCCCTGGGGTGCACCGTCACTGGAGCCGAAGACCCGTCCCAGCCCGTTGTAGCCGATCACGAGGTCCCAGGCCGAGCCGTCCGTGCTGCCGCCGATGTACGGACGGTCGCCGGGCCACAGGGCGACCAGGGCGACCCACCACAAGGAGGACGCCGCCAGGATGGCTCCCGCGCCCAGCAGACGCCGCACACGCGGTATCCAGGCGCCGCTTCCTCCCACGAGCCAGGCGACGGCGAACGCGGGAACGACCATCCAGGCGGCGAGCATTTTGGTGAGGAATCCGCACCCGATCAGGAAGCCGCTCGCGCACAGCCACCGGGTCGCGGCCCTGCCCTCCGTCTGCAGCGCGCGGGTGAGCGCGTACGCCGCGGACACCAGCAGCAGGACCAGCAGGGTATCGGGGTTGTTGTCCCGGTTGATGGCCACCGTGATGGGGGTGAGTGTCAGCACCAGGGCCGCGACCAGGCCCGCCGCCTCCCCCGCCCAACGGCGCACGGTGCGGTGCAGGACGAGGACCGCGGCCACGCCCTCGATCACCTGCGGCAGGAGCAGTGCCCAACCGTGCATCCCGAAGATCTTGCTGCTGATCACCTGTGGCCACAGGGCGGCCGGCGGCTTGTCGACCGTGACCACGCCCGCCGGGTCGAAGGAGCCGAAGAGGAAGTGGGTCCAGCTCGTCCCCATCGATTTCACAGCCGCCGAGTAGTAGCTGTTGCCCCAGCCGAGGGAGCCCAGTGCCCATCCGTACAGGACGGTCGCGAGCACGAGGACTGCGCCGAGTGCCGCGGAGGGAGCCCAGGTCGGCAACGAGCGGGCGGACGGACCCGTCCGGTCGGGTGCCGGGGTCGCCGATACGGACTGGAGGTGTGCGGAGTTGCTCATGTCGGGATTCGCTCTCGTCAGCGGGTACGGCCGCGGGGGCCGACGAAGACTGCCAGCCGCAGGGCGACGAAGCGCACGCCGGTGACGGCGACGGACGCCGCGGCGAGGACCGCGGTCTCGGCGGCCGGTGAGGCACCGGGTTCGAGCCACGTGAACCCCAGCACCGCCCCGGAGGTGACCAGGTAGCCGAGGACGAACAGGCCCCCGGCACCGAGGTGGGCACGGGCGGGCGGAGTGGTGGAGTGCCGGAAGGTGAGACGCCGGTTCGCCTCGGTGTTGAGGACGGTGAGGACGGACAGTGAGATCAGGTTGGCGACGGCCGGCGTCCACCACCCGCGCAGCAGCCAGTACAGCAGGGCCTGCCCGACCGTGGAGAGGACGCCGATCGCGATGAAGCAGCCGACCTCCCACGACAGCACGGCACGTCCCGTGGGGGGTGCGAGGACGGCGTCGGGGTGCTCGGCGGCCGGTGCGGGGCGCGGTCGTATGTCGACGCGGGCATCGCCGGAGGCCTTGAGGCGCGCCATACGCCACAGGCCCCGCAGGTCGTCCGTGGCGGTGCTCACCACGTCCACCCGGGTGTCGACGTCCTCGACCCAGTCGACCGGGACCTCGTGGACGCGCAGTCCATTGTGCTCGGCGAGCAGGAGCAACTCGGTGTCGAAGAACCACGCGTCGTCGCGGGTCACCTTCAGCAGCGGCCGGAGCACCTCGGTGCGGGCCGCCTTGAACCCGCACTGGGCGTCGGTGAAGCGGACGCCATGGGTGAGCCGGATGATGCCGTTGTAACAACGGGAGATGAACTCGCGCCGCGGCCCGCGCACCGTACGCGCGCCGGGCGCCAGCCGGGATCCGATCGCAATGTCGGAATGACCGCTGGCCAGCGGGGCGACCAACGGGAGCAGCCCGTCGAGGCCGGTGGACAGGTCCACGTCCATGTACGCGACGATGTCCGCGTCGCTGGCGCCCCAGACGGTGCGCAGAGCCAGCCCACGGCCCTTGCGGTCCAGGCGGACGACGCCTATCCCGGGCAGTTCGTCGGCGAGGCGGCCGGCGGTGGCGAGGGTCTCGTCGGTGCTGGCGTTGTCGACGACGGTGATCCGCCAGGGGAACGGGAAACCCTCGGACAGACGTGCGTGGAGGGTGCGCAGGCATCCGGGCAGGGCGCGTTCCTCGTTGTAGACCGGCACGACGATGTCCACCGTCGTGGTCCCGGCGTCCGGGAGAAGCGCACGGTCGACCGGCTGGAACGGGGCAGGCAGCTCCGTGCGGGCGGCGAGTCGGGTGAGGTGGGGGGTGGGAGTCATGGCTTCCTCAGGCATGAGGGGACGGCAGACTGCGGCTCACAGGCCCTGGTCCAGGACCGCGGCCTCACTGTCGCCGCCCCGCCTGTGGGGGTGGGGGGAGAACACCGAGAACTGACGGGTAGTCAGATCAATGGCCGAAAGCGTTCCCACGCTTCACGGTGAGCTCGGCCGCATCACCGCGTTGCGGAGTTCACCGACGCCTTTGATCACACTGATCACATGCGTTCCGGGCCTTGGTGGCACCTCGCGTGCACGGCTGGAACCCGCTCCGGCCGGCGTCCCGGTCGTGATGAGATCGCCGGGCAGCAGGGTGACGGCGCCACTGACGTGCGCGACGACGGTGGCGACGTCGAAGATCAGTTCCGAGGTGTTCGCCTTCTGCGTGACGCGCCCGTCGACGAGACAGCTCATCGTCAGGCCGCGACCGCCGATCGGCGCATCGTCGGTGGTGGTCATGACGGGCCCCGTCGCGGTGGCGACGGCGACCGACGGGCTGCCCTCCGGGCGGTCCCGCACAGCGACGTGGTTGACCACCGTGTAGCCCGCGACATGGCTCAGGGCCGATCGGGCCGTCACCTGCCTGGTCTTTCGCCCGATCACCACCCCGAGCTCCACACCCCAGTGCACCTCCCGTCCCTCGGCCGGCAGGCAGATGTCGTCGTCGGCACCCACGACGACATGACCGCCGTTCCGCACGGAGAACTCCGGCACGGCGGGGACGAGATACCCCAGCTCCCTTGCCCGGACGGTGTAGTTGGGGCCGACGGCGACTATCCTGCCCGGCCGGACGATCAGTGGTGCGTAGGACATGTCGTTCAGACTTTGACGCTCACCGGTATCAGCCCCGGCCCGGTCCCTCCAGTCGTCGCCGGACGCGATCAGCGCCCCGACGTCCGGGTAGGGCAGCAGCACGCAGTGCCTCTTCTCCAGACGTGCGGCGGCCGTACGGTCTCGTCCCAGTCGTACGGTGCTGAGTTTCACAGGTGAAAACCTTCAGTAGTGGTGAGGGCTTTGTCGGGAAGGGGTCATCCGCCGACGCGGGAAGCCGGGGCGGACGGCAACGGACGGGCCCGTCCTTCGAGGTGCGCCGTGGATGCGGCAGTGGGCCGGTTCGGCAGAAGCAAGCGGAATGTGCAGCCGCCCCCCGGCCGGGTGTCGAGCTCCAGACGCCCGCCATTGGCCTCCGCGGCCTGGGAGGCGATCGCCAGTCCCAGACCGGAACCGGCCGCGGCGGGCGGGGCGGAACCGGCGCGGTAGAAGCGTTCGAACACTCGCCGCGCGTCCGACGCGGCGAGGCCGGTCCCTCCATCGGTCACCTCGATGGCACAGGCGAGAGTGCCAGGGGCCAGGGGCGGATTGGCGCTGGTACGGCCGGGCACATCCGTGCCGTAACCGTTCGTGCGGATGCGGAGGGCGCCGACGCGCACCCGGACCCGTGTCCCCGGCGGGGTGTGGACACACGCATTGGTGAGCAGGTTCGACAGGATCTGCGTCAGCTGATGCGGATCACCGAAGGCATCGACGACGTCCAGTTCGGCCTCGTCGGGATCGCCCTCGGTGTCGGCGAGGGCACCCAGGCCGATGCTGCGATCGGGGTACTGCACGGCGACGGCTGCGATGCTGTCCGCGGCCAGGGACAGCAGGTCGACGGGCTGCCACTGCGTGGCGGGCACGTCCCCCAGCTTGGCCAGCTGGGACAGGCTGTCGACGAGACGGCTCATCCGTTCCGCGTTCCGTACGATCAGCTGCTGCGCCTCTTGGCGTCGCTGCGGACTCATCTCCGGCTCCTGGACGAGGAGTTCAGCGAAACCCTGCAAGGAGGTGAGAGGCGTGCGCAGTTCATGACCGGCGTCCGCCAGAAAGTGGCGCAGGCGCTGCTCGGACGCCTCGGCGCGGTGCAACGCGGCGCGCAGCCGGTCGAGCATGGTGTTCAGGGCACGGCTGAGGTGGCCGACCTCGGTGACCACATGCCGGTCCGCAACACTCAGCTGCAACTCGCCGTCGGCGATGCGCCGGGCGGTGCGCTCGACCCCGGCCAGCGGCCGCAGCCCCACTCGCACGACGAGGCTGCCGAAGAGGATGACGCCGGCGGCGACGGCCACCCCCACGGCGAGGCTGAACCACAGCATCCTGGCGGTCGCCTCGTCCACCTCTTTCAGGGGCAGCGCCACCACGACCCTGGTGTCGTCGGCGCCGGACCGGGCGATCACCCGCCAGGTGCTGCCGCCGTCGGTCGCGGCGACCGTGGCGGGTCGGCCGTCCCGCAGGCCGAGTGCCGACTCCGACCGGGGTAGCCGTGGCCCGGCACCGCCCGCGTCGCCACTCAGTGATCCGGCCAGTCTGTGTCCGTCACCGTCGTAGAAGTACACCCGGTAGTCCGAGGGAAGGGTGACGTTCCTTGTGGTCACCTCTGCGGTCGTCCGCCCGTCGGGCCAGTCCGGGGAGAGCTGGGCCACCGGCTGGAAACGGCCGAGCCGACCGTCGACCTGGTCCGTGAGCCAGGTGTGCAGCACGGCGAGCCCCGCCGCCTGGCAGAGCAGAACCGCCGACGTGGCCAGCAAAGTGGCGCCGAGAACCAGCCGTGCCCGCAAAGAGCGCGGTTTCAGCCGCCCCAGCCGCTGCCTCACAGCGCCGCCGCTCCCGATCCGGGGCGGGAGGCCCGCAGACAGTAGCCGACGCCGCGGATGGTCTGGATGAGCTGCGGCTCGAACCGGTCTATCTTGCGCCGCAGATTGCGTACGTATGTATCGACGATGCGGGCGTCTCCCGCGAAGTCGTAGTGCCAGACCTCGGACAGGATCTCCTTCTTGCCCACGACACGTTCCGGCTGTGCCAGCAGGCAGACCAGCAGCCGGAACTCGGTGGGCGACAGCTGGATCGGCCGGCCCGCCCGCCACACCTCGTGGGTCTGCTCGTCCAGGACCAGATCGGCGTACCGCAGGGGCGGCCGCCTGGCCCCGCCGCCCGGTGGCATGTCACTGCGCCGCAGGATCGCGCGGATGCGCAGCAGTACCTCTTGCACATGGAAGGGCTTGGTGACGTAGTCGTCCCCGCCGGAGCTGAGGCCGATGATGCGGTCCTCGACGTCGGTGCGGGCCGTCAGGAACAGTACGGGTGTATAGACGCCCTCCGCGCGCAGGTGCCGGGTCACCGAGAAGCCGTCGATGTCCGGGAGACCCACGTCCAGCAGGATCAGATCCGGTTGGCGGCGGCCCGCCTCGAACATGGCCGTCTGCCCGGTGTCGGCGGTGTTCACCGCGTATCCGGCGGCGTGGAGAGCGGACGTGAGCAGGGTGCGGATGCTGGGGTCGTCCTCGACCACGAGCACGTTGTGTCTGGGCGGCACGGGCACTGACGGCGCGACGGGCATGCAGTTTCCTTCGTTGGTGCGGGGCTCGGATTTCACCGAACGCCCCGGGCGGCGTCCCACGGGGGAACTGCCGGCCGGGGCGCCGAAGATCAGCCGGTCACCTCCTTGTTCTTGCTCAGCGCCTCAGTGCGCTCGGTGACCGTCTTGCGCAGCTTCTCGACGGCGGCGTCCAGCTCTTTCCCGTCGGCACCGGCCTTCCCCGCCTGTTCGGCGATGTCATCCAGCGCCTTCAGAGCGCTCCCGGAGCCGTAGAACTTCTCGTACAGCTCCTTGTAGGCCTTCTTGTGGACGGGATCGAAGGTGTCCGATTCCAGGAAGCGTTCCTTCAAGGGGTGGCCCATGAAGCTGCCACGCCCGCCGCCCTCGCCTTGACCGCCCGGCATCCCCGACGGCATACCCTCCGGCACGCCTTCCGGCATCCCCGACGGCATACCCTCCGGCACGTCCCCCGGCATCCCGGACGGCGCTCCAGAGGGGACGTTCTGAGCCTCCTGACCAGCTGAGCCCTGCCCGCCTTGGCCGCTCTGTCCGCCGGCAGCGCCCCCGCCGGCACCGAGAGCGCCGCCCATGCCCAAGTCGTCGTCCGGCCCAGAGGTCGCGTCGCCGCTGAAGGTGAGGTTGTAGTCCCACCCGAGGACCGAGAACCTCCCGGTGTCCAGGTCGTACCACAACAGGTAGTTCTTGCCCGGGCCGGCCATGTCGTCGAAGTTCATCAGCAGGTTCTGCGCGGCGAGGTACGTGGCCAGTGACCCGATGTCCACGTACTGGTCGAGTTCCTTCTCGAACTCCTCGTCCGATGCCTGGTTCGCCCACTTGATGAGCTTCATGACCGGCTCCAGGTCCTGGCTGCCGACCTTGTTGAGCTGTTCGAACGAGTTCTCGTAGTCGCTCGGGTCGTCACCCTTGTACTCGAAGCTGCCGCCGGCGCGCGCCTTGTACAGGACTCCGTTGCCGTCACCGATGGATCCGGCGTACTCCGTGTCCGGGCTCTCGACCATCAACCTGGTGGTGGACGGGCGGTTGTTGACCTGCACCGAGGTGAAGGCGTACCGCTCGTTCTTCTGGCCGGTGGTGTCCGTGAGACTCAGTGAGAGCGCCTCGTTCACCGGTACCTGGCCGTCGCTGCCGGGGCGCAGCGAGATCTCGCGCTCGCCCTGGTAGGCGCGGCCCTCGACGAACTCGTCCATCTTGATGAGCCACGGCAGTTCCTCCGGCTTCTTCTCGGAGAGGTCGTACTGCGTGATCCCGCCCATGGCACCACCGGCTCCGCCGGGACCGCCGCCGTCGGCCCGGCCACGGTCCCGGCTCCCCGTCCCGCCGTCCTGCGGCAGGTCCGGGACGCCCTGCGCGGCTCCTTCGGGCATGGTCCGGCCGCCACCGGGCATGCCCTGGCCGCTTCCGCGCAGGGACATCAGTGTGGAGTTGCCCTTGAGGCGGATCCCGACGTCTTCGAGGTAGACCCCGTCTAGGGTGAGGTCCGCCTCGATGTAGTCCTTGGTTCCGTCCTCGCGGAACTCCTTCATCATCTTGGTGAAGTCGGTCTGGTCGTAATCCAGTTGGATGGAGTGGGACACCGAGGTGTCGTACAGGTCGACCGTGCCTTCGACGTTCTCCGTGATGGTGTCCGCCTCCACGCGGGAGGAGGAGGTGACGTACGGCGAGATGCGGGCGTCGCCGAAGAAGTAGACCATCACCGCCAGTCCGGCGCACAAGGCTCCGGCCGGCTTCCAGTGGTGCCGCAACCGTACGGGGATCCGGTCCCGAAGCCGCCGTCGCCGAGGGGCCACCTCGTTGCTCGCGGGCATCACAGGTCGGTCGAGTCGTATCCGGTCAGGACAGTCACCCGCTGGCCCGAGGTACGCTCCTGGAGCGCGGTCACGAGATCACTGGGCTCGGTGCCCTTCTTCATGCGAACCGTGTAGAACACCTCGTTCAGCGCGCCGCCGCGGATCGTCTCGGTGCTCACCAACTCGAACTCGGTGGTGTACCGGATGAGGACGTCGCGGATGGCCGGCGAGTAGTCCTCGCCCGCGGGGACCTGGACCTTGACGACCTGACGCTGGACGTTCAGGGCGAACCAGTTGAACTTGAACATCACGACGACGACCACGCAGATCACGACGGCAGCGACAGCCGCGAGGGTGTAGAAGCGGGCTCCGCAGGCCATGCCGATCGCCATCGCCATGAAGACGAAGCCGACGTCCCTGGTCTCCTTGATGGCGTTCCGGAACCGGATCACCGACAGGGCTCCGACGAGTGAGAACGCCCGGGCGAGATTGGACCCGACCACCAGCATGATCAACGCGACGACCATGCCGACGATGATCAGGGTCTGGACGTAGGACTGGCTGTAGGAGACGTTGCGGTGCGTGTACCTGTACACATGGCCGATCAACGTGCTCAGGACGAACGACAGCGCCATGGCCACGACGACGTCGGTGACGCTGAACGTACCGCTCAGTTCCTGCAGTTCGAGGTTCACTGTGCTCCTGCTTTCAAGGGCGCGTGTGCGCCGGCTGCTGCTCCAGCAGTCGATGTAGGGGTGGGGGTGAGAGGCGGCAGCCACTCCCCCTCGGGGATGTGGAAGACGGACCGGGGTGCCATGCCGAACGCCTCGATGGACTGCACGTACTTGGAGACCCGGATGAGATTGAGATTCCGGCGGGCGGCCAGGTCGGTGATCCAGTACGGCGTGCGTTCATTGACCTTGATCTCCATCACCGACAGGTGCGGCGGGATGGTGAAGCGGTTCTCCGGGCTCGGCGTGCCGAAGTGGAAGTCCCGGTCCCGGCCGCGGATGCGGCGGTCGAAGGTCACCCGCAGTCCGGTGTCCGCGGCGCGGCCGACCAGGGCCTCACGCTGGTAACCGGTGATCGCGGTGGGCTGCAGGTTCAGCCGTACGACGAGGTCCAGCACCTCCTGGATGAAGGCGCTCTCCCTGGCCGAGTGCTCCACCATCTCCCGGTTGTCGCACAATCGGCGGGCGACACCGTACGGAAGGGTGATGCGGCGCTTCTGAGTGACTCGGTTGACGCGTTGCTTGATCTCCACGCACACCGGGGACTCGTCGGTGATTCCCTCCAGGTTCCCGTAGTGGCGGATGCGCAGCTTTCGCCGGAACTTCAGACCCTCGATCTTCTCCCAGTAGAAGCGCAGTTGCGGGGTGTCGTAGTACAGACTCCACACCCCGTAACCGCCGACCGGGCTGTTCAGATCCCGGTCCATCCGCTCGGCCAGCTCGTCCCGGATGTCGGCCGCCTCCTCGACCGGCACGAGGTACTTCAGCTCGAACCGATTGAACGCGTGCAACCTGCTGGCCACGTGCAACGGCTGATCCTCCGCCAGGTCTCGGTCCTCCGCCAGGTCTCGGTCCTCCTCCCGGCTCGGGGACTCCCGCTGTGTGGTCACCGGTAGCGCCACCATGCGCCTCCTTCGTCGTACGGCCCGATCGGGCGGCACAGCACACGAAACCGGCGGGACGTGAGAAGCTGCTGAGAATTGCGGGGTAATTCCAGGAGTATTTGAGATGGCCAAGAAGTGAACTGCTCGCGTTGACAAGCGGTCGCCGCCCCCTGCCGCACTGGAGGGGGCCCGTCAGCGCGGCGAGCCCCGCAGGGCGGCGCGGCCGGCTGCGACCTGTCCGTCCGGCCTGGACTGGCCGGGACGCGATCCGGCGGGCACCGACCGACTCAGAGCTCCGAACAAAAGTGGAGTCCGATCAGCTCGCGGCTTCTGGTGCGTGCGATCGCAAGGCGCCGGAAGCTCCTTGTAGCGGGGCTACCAGGGGCTTTCGGCAACGCGGCGAGCGTGCGTGCCAGGCGTCGCGAGCCGGGCTCCACTCTTGTTCGGAGCTCTTAGGACGCCTCCCCCGACGACAAGGGAGTTTCTTGTCGTCGGGGGCATCGCCCCCGTCATCCGAACAGTTGCGCCGCTCGAGAGCTCATTCTGCGGGACGACATCCCGCGCGGCGGGCTACCGCGGTGCGGTCAGGGCGGTGCCCGCGCCGAACCGCCACCAGTTCATGTTGAGCAGATAGCCGCTGCCACCGGTGAACCGCAGGTAGAGATCCCGGGTTCCCGTGGCGCCGGCGACCGGGCAGTTCACCGTCGTCCAGGTCTGCCAGCCTCCGGTGCCCGGCACACCGCACCGGCCCACGACCGTCCCGCTCGGGGAGTCCAGACGCAGTTCGACGGTGCCGCCGGCGCTGCCCGAGGCCACGCGCGCGGTGAACGAGGAGGCGCCCGACCCGAAGGCGACGCCCTTGACCTTGATGTAGTCAGCGTTGTCGATCCAGCCGACGTTCATTCCGCCTTCCCCGGCCGGTTCGGTTTCGATCCCGGAACCCCAGGCGATCGTCTCGGCCTCCTGGCGCACGTACGGGTTGAGCGTGCCGACCTGGGGAGCGCCCGCGTTCGTCATGGTGATCGTCGGGATCGTGCCGTCGGTGTTGTAGGAGAACCTCTCCACGGCGACGGAGCGGGTGAAGCCGCCACCGCCCGGGAGTGCGCCGTTGTGGTAGAAGAAGTAGGAGTTGCCCTTGAAATCGACGAGACCCGGGTGGTTGGTGAAGCTGCTGCCCTGGGTGGGCATGACCGTCCCGCGGTAGGTCCAGGGCCCGGTCGGGCCGGGCGCCGTGGAGTAGGCGATGAACTCCGAGCAGCACTTGGCCGCGAACACCAGGTAGTACAGCGCGTTCCGCTTGTAGACCCAGGGGCCTTCCTCGTACAGCGTGGGCCGGTTGGGGTCGCCGGTGCGGGTGCCGAACCCGGCGGTGGTGAGGGGGATCCTGGTGGGGCTGCCCGAGTAGGAGGTCATGTCGGCGTTCAGCCTGACGTACCACAGGTTCGGGTTGCCCCAGTAAAGGTAGGCCTGGCCGTCGTCGTCGATGAAGACGGTCGGGTCGATCTCGCCGTTCTCCACCAGTGGGTGGCCGAGGGCGTCCCGGAACGGGCCGGTGGGGCTGTCCGAGACCGCCACCCCGATGGCCATCCGGCCGGTCGCCCGGTTCTTCACCGGCACGTACCAGTAGAACCGGCCGTTGCGCTGCACGGCCTGTCCGGCCCACGCGTCGGCGGACGCCCAGCTGAAGGTGGCCAGGCTGAGCGGTGAGCCGTGGTCGGTCCAGTTGACCATGTCGGCCGAGGACCACACCCGCCAGTCCTTCATGGTGAAGTAGGTGGAGCCGTCCTCGTCGTGCCCGGTGTAGAGGTAGACCCGTCCGTCATGGACCAGCGGGGCCGGGTCCGCGGTGTGGATGTGCTGCACGATGGGGTTGTCGGCCCGGGCCACGGGGAGTTGCACCGCGGCGGGGACGACCGAGAACGTGAGCACGAGGCCCACCACCCAGGCGACTGCCCGGGGCAGGCTCACGCCGGTGGCGGACAACGGCCGGACCTGGATCATCATGACCTCCGGGGGATGCCGTCTGGGGGTGTGAGCCGTCGGCGGTGGGCGCTCTCCCTCACGTGCGGGTCCACTTCTGACTGTTCTGGCCGTTGCAGCTCCACAGGACCAGAGGGGTCCCGTTGGCGGTGCCGGCCCCGTTGGCGTCGAGGCACAGCCCGGCGTGGACGTTGCGGATCGTTCCGTCGGAGCCGACGGTCCACTTCTGGTTGTTCTGGCCGTTGCAGGACCAGATGATGACCGGCGTGCCGTTGGTGGTGCCCTGGTTGGAGGCGTCCAGGCACTTGTCGCCGAAGACCCGGATCTCGCCTCCGGCCCAGGTGGTCCACAGCTGGTTGGCGGCCGTGTGGCAGTCCCAGATCAGCGTCTTCGTCCCGGCGGCGGTGGCGGCGTTGTCGACGTCCAGGCAGCGGCCGGACCCGGTGCCGCGCAGCCGCCCGGTGGTGGCGGCCAGCGGGCTGCCGCCGGAGACCTTGAACACGGCCACGCCGTGCGCGGGGACGCTCGCGGAGATCTGGCCGGACGTGCTCGACGTGCCGCCGGTCCACAGGTCGGTGAGGGTGAACGGCCCTCCGGTGAGGCCGACCTGCGCGGCCGTGGTGGTGACGGTCGTGGTGGCGCTCCCCCGGTTGAACAGGCCCACGGCGACCGAGCCGTCGGACAGGGGCTTGGCGAAGACCTCGGTACTGCCGTCGTCGCGGACGCGGCGTCCGCCCGCGCCCAGCGGGTCCTGGTTCACGGCCAGCAGGCGGGGGTTGCGCAGGATCGCGCTCACGTCGGCGGACATGGTGCGGATGTCGTTGCCGGCCATGAGGGGGGCCGAGAGCAGCGACCACAGGGCGAAGTGGGAGCGGGACTCGGTCAGTGACAGGCCGGGTCGGCCGACGACCAGCATGTCGGGGTCGTTCCAGTGCCCCGGGCCCGACTGCGCGGCCAGCGGCGCGGTGACGTCCAGGACGTTGCCGACGCCCATCGGGTAGCTGTTGGTGTTGCCGTTCTGCCAGATGTCGAGCAGGTCCTCGGTCGTGCGCCAAAGGTCGGCGACCTCGCCCCAGTTGTACTTGTCGCCGGTGGGGGCGTGGAAGCTGTTGGGGTTGATGCTGTAGACGATCGGGCGGCCGGTGGCGCGCAGGGCGTCGCGCATGAGGGTGAACTGCGTTATCTGCTCGTTGAGGGTGCCGCTGCCGGAGCACCAGTCGTACTTGAGGTAGTCCACGCCCCATGAGGCGAACGTGGCGGCGTCCTGGGCCTCGTGGCCCTTGCTGCCGGTGGCGCCCGGGTAGGTGCCCACGCCCTGGGCGCACGTTTTCTCGTTGGGCGCCTGGTAGATGCCGAACTTCAGTCCCTTGCCGTGGATGTAGTCCCCGAGCGCCTTCATGCCGCTGGGGAACTTGGTCGGGTTGGCCCGCAGGTTGCCCGCACTGTCGCGCTGCGGGTCGAACCAGCAGTCGTCGACGACGACATACCGGTAACCCGCGTCCTTCATGCCCGAGGACACCATCGCGTCGGCGGCCTGGCGCACCTGCGCCTCGGTGATCCCGCATCCGAAGCTGTTCCAGCTGTTCCACCCCAGCGGCGGGGTGAGCGCCGGGCTGCCCGGTGCGGCCGTGGCGGTGGACGGAGCGGAGGCCGTCACAGACGCGGCGACCGTCAGTGCGGCGGCCGCAACGGCACGGAGCAGTCGTCTGCCTGATCGTTTGGGCACCGGGGATCCTTTCGGGGAGGGCGCCGTGAGTGCCACGCATGTCAGGCTCATGACACTTCAAGCCGCCAGGACAGAGAGGTGCGAAATTTCGAACAGCATTCGGAAACATGGGGCGTGACGGATACTAGAGAGACACCCGAACATGTCAACACCCTCCGCGGGCCGATCTCCGCCACCGACCGTCGGCGCCCCCGGGAGACCCCGTTGATCTGCAACGTCCGGGGTCCGGACTTCGACAGCCCGCCATCGATCGGTTCCGAATGTTTCGATGCGCGCCGCGCATCATGCGGCTCCCCGGCGCGGCCCGCAGAGCGGGTAAAGGTACTGGAGGTCGCTGGTGTGCGTGGCCCCGAAGTCGTAGTCGGTGTTCTGGTTACGGAGATTCTCGGCGGGCGGACCGGTCACGTCGGCGAACTCGTACTGGTACACCGGGGCACTCCGGGCGAGTTGCCGGCTGACCCGGGCGGTCGGACAGGAATAGTCCCGGTCGCCGCGGGCGGCGGCGTGCGCGAGCGTCGGGGTCGGGTGCCCGGTCAGCGGATAGCGCGCCAGCACCTCGTCGGCGATGTCCTCGCCGAACCAGTCGCGCACGGTCCGGGGGTACTGCTCCGCCGTCAGCGACTGTCCCTTGCCGTCGAAGTCGAAGTAGTCGAAGTACCGTCCCTCGGTGCGGGTGGTGCCGAAGAGGGCCGGTACCTTGGCCTGCCGACCGGCCGCGAAGGTCTCGGCAGGCTGGCGTGGCAGCACGCGGTCACCGACTACGGGTCCCCAGCCGCGACCGGACTGTGCAGCGAGAAGCTCCTGCGGAGTCTTGGCGCGCAGGCAGTCCAGCACGGCCTCCGAGTCGGTGTCCGTGCAGTCCAGAGAGTCGGCGTAGGCGCGACCGGTCGTCTCGGCACTCTTGACTGGGATGGCCGCGCAGTCGCGGTTGGAGGCGGACTGGCTGATCGCGGCGCGGAACAGCCCACGAGCGGTGGGCGAGGCCAGCTGGGTGCACACGGCACGGCCGCCCGAGGACTCACCGGCGATGGTGACCGCGTGCGGGTCGCCGCCGAAGCGAGCGATGTTGGCGCGTACCCAGCGCAGAGCCGCCTGCTGGGTCGAGCAGGCCGTAATTGCCCTGCACACCGGGCAGGGCGAGGAAGCCGGAGGCGCCGAGACGGTAGTTGACGGTCACTACGATCACGTTGCCGTCCGTGGCGAAACGGTCGGCGACGTAGTCCTTGCCGCCGCCCTGGATCATGCCGCCGCCATGGATCCGCACCATCACGGGCAGTCGCCGCGGGCTCGCCGGGGTGTAGACGTTCAGGTTCAGGCAGTTCTCGGTGTAGGTGCCCTGTTGCGGGTTCGTGCCCTGCAGGCAACGGGGAACGAACGCGGTGGCGTCGCGTGTGCCCTCCCAGGCCGGGTGGGGCTGCGGCGGCCGCCAGCGCAGCGCGCCGACCGGATCGGCGGCGTACGGAACGCCGAGGAACTGCCGCCCATCGGCGGTCGCCTGACCCCTGAGCGAGCCGGCAGTGGTCTGCACCACCGTGGGCTCGCCTAACGCGGTCCGCGAGGGACTGACAGCGGGACCGGAGGCGGAGGCGGAGGCAGGGGTGAGCACAGCCAGCAGCGTCGCGAGACACGCAACGGCAGCTGTGCGTCGGGCTCGGAACATGGGGGTTGTCTTTTCACCGCTCGATGTACTGCAGTCGTGCAGTAGGCAGCACCGAAAGGATATTGAACTCTCAAGGTCTCATGGTCGAAAGGACGCGCTCGACGGGCTGGATCCGGCCGCAGTGTCGTGCGGCGGACAGGTCCGAAGGGAACCGGCACGCGGCGTCGGGGGACGGATGACGTCGCGGGTGCCGAGGCCGAGTCTCCCTGACGGCCTGTGGGACCGGCAGGGAGGCCGTGCGAGCGCTTCGTTTCGGGCCGTCACTCACCGAGGCGGCAGGTCGCGACCGCCCTGTCCAGGGTCTGGTGGTCGGCCCAGTTGCCGTGGAAGCCGAAGGGCACCCGGCTGGGGAGCTTGACCCGGGCCAGCGGGGTCCGGCGCAGGTCGGCGGCGTCGTGGATCAGCAGTTCGCTGAGGTCCGTGGCGCGGTTCCACCACAGGGTGAGCAGGTATCCGTCGTCTTCGCCGCGGGCGTTCTCGCGTGCGACGAAGGCCGGTTCGCTGGGGCTGGTCAGGCCGTCCGGTCCTTCGACAACGGTGGTGCTGTCGAGGAGGTAGTCGTGGCGGGCGAGCCCGTCGGACATGGTGTCGTCGGCCAGGCCGCGTGTGGTGACGAAGTACCCGTAGCGGTGCGGCCGTCCCGTGCACGCGTCGTTGATCCTGGGGAACTCCCCCGCGATGCCGCTGATCATCTCCTCCGAGGCGCGCCCGGTCGCCAGGTCGACCCGCCATCGGTAGGGCAGGGCCGGCGGGAACCACTCGTGGGAGCCCAGCGGCGTGGAGAGGCGGTCGACGGGGTTGCCGAGGCGGTTGATGCGGTGCCCGTCGATGATCAGCTCGCCGCCCTGTTCGTAGGCGTTGAAGAAGTGGGTGTTGGCGAACTGCCCGCCGGCCTCGTGCCAGGTGACCTCATGGGTGCGGCGGTCCATGAGGACGATCTGCACGCCGTGCTCCAGGGAGCTCTCGTCCCAGACGACTCCCGGTCGCCCCTGGGCGATCAGATCGAAGCGGAAGTGGGCGGGTGTCACGAAGAAGACGGCGTAGTTGACGCTGACCGCGAAGTCGTGCATGAGGACGGGCACGCCGATGTCGAAGGAGTGCGAGTCGATGATCTCGGCCGTCTTCACATCGGCGCGGTACCAGGTGATGGTGGGGCCGGTGGCGGCGAAGAACAGCATGTCGCCGCTGCCCGGGTCGATCTTGTAGTGGGCGGTGCACAGGAAGTCGATACCGCCGTGGAAGTCGTACGTGCCGACGGTCCTCAGGGTCTCCGGGTCCATCGCGTACGGCAGTCCGCCCTCGTAGTAGACGAGAAGGCGGTCGTCGAAGATGCCGACGTTGGTGTTGGCGACGTTCTTGGCGGGCGGCGCTCCGTCGGGCAGCCGCCCGGGCGTGCCGCCGTTGACGAAACCGCTGTAGACGGCCTCTCCGGCCCGCACCTCGATCTTCATGGAGTCGGTGTCGACCCAGCGGGTGCGGTAGGCGGCCCGGCCCTCGCGCAGGTAGATGCCGCAGACCATGCCGTCACCCTCCCACCAGTGGTAGCGGTCGGTGTTGCGGGGCTGGAAGCGGGGGTTGGAGGTGACACGGAACAGCGCGCCCGCGAGGTCGGACGGTATCTCTCCGTCCACCTCCAGGTCGTACGCCTCGTTCTCCTCCGTCCACGGCGTGAAGGGGCCGCGCAGGAACTTGTTGTCGGTGGGCCAGTCGGTGCTCATGAGCGCTCTCCTGTGGATGTCTTCGAGCGGGCGGTGTCAGAACGGGTAGGCGGGCGGTTCGCCGCGTACGGTGACCCACTGCTGTTCGGTGAAGGCTTCGAGGTTGGCGGCGGCGCCGCCGTGACGGGAGCCGGTGCCGGAGTCGCCGACCCCGCCGAAGGGGATGACCGGCTCGTCGTTGACGGTCTGGTCGTTGATGTGGACCAGTCCGCTGGGAACGCGCTCCGCGAGGGCGAGACCCTTCATCACGTCGCGGGTGAGGACCCCCAGGGACAGCCCGTACTCGGTGCCCGCGGCGAGGGTGGCCGCCTCGTCCAGGTTCTGGAAAGGGACGACGGGCGCGACCGGCCCGAAGATCTCCTCGGCGTAGGCGGGCGCGGTGAGCGGGACGTCGGCGAGCACGGTGGGCCGGTAGAACAGGCCCTCGTAATCACCGCCCGCGGCCAGCCGGGCGCCGGCCGCGATGGTCTCCTGGACGATGCGGTGGACGTTGTCGCGCTGTCCGCCGTCGATCAGCGGTCCGACGGCGACGTGCTCGGTGGCCGGGTCGCCGACCGGGAGCGCGTCGGCGTGCCGGGCGAGCAGGGCGGTGTACTCGTCGGCGACCGAGGCGTGGACGAGGTGGCGGCTGCTGGCCATGCAGATCTGACCGGCGTGGACGAAGGACCCCCAGGCGCCCACCGAGGCGGCCTTCTCCAGGTCGACGTCGTCCATGACGACGAGCGCGGAGTTCCCGCCCAGTTCCAGGTGGACCCGCTTGAGGTGCCGGGCCGCGGCGACGCCGATGGCACGTCCGGCCCGGGTGGAGCCGGTGAACGCGATGACGGGGACCTGCGGATGCTCGACCATGGCGGCTCCGACGTCCGCGCCGCCGGGCAGGACGTGCAGCAGACCGGGAGGCAGGCCCGCCTCCTCGAAGACGCGGGCGAAGACCACGCCGCCGCTGACCGCGGTGCGGGGATCCGGCTTGAGGACGACCGCGTTGCCCAGGGCGAGCGCCGGGGCGACCGCCCGCATGGCCAGGACGATCGGCACGTTGAACGGGGCGATGACACCGACCACCCCGACGGGCTTGCGACGGGCGAACGACAGCCGCTCCTGCCCGGACCGCAGCAGTTCGCCGTAGGGCGCCCCGGCGAGGGCGGCGGCCTCGTGGCACTCGTCCGCGCCACCGCTGCTGACCTGCATGGCCGCGAACGGCCGGATCGCACCGGACTCGCGCACCAGCCAGGTCTCGATCTCCTGCTGATGGTCCTCGAACAGGCGCGCGGCGCGGCGCAGTACGGCGGCGCGGTCGGTGTACGGCCGGGCGGCCCACTCCCGCTGGGCCTGTACCGCCCGCTTCACCGCCTTGTCCACATCGGCCGGTGCGGCGGTGCCGACACGGCCCAGCGTCTTGCCGGTGGCGGGCTCGACGGCGTCGTACTCCTCGCCCGAGCCCGTGCTCCACTCACCGGAGAAGATCTGGCCTTCCCAGGTGCTGCTGTCCAGAAGAGTCATGGTGTCCCGTTCCATGTCAGGGGTTGTCGCTGCTGTGCTTTCGGGGCTGGGGCTGTGCTTTCGGGGCTGAAGGTCAGGCGCTGGGGAGCGGCTTGACGGAGGACGAGGTGCCGGCCGGGGCGGTGGCGGCCTCCCGGGCGGACGTGCCGACGGCCATGGCGGAAGCGGCTCCGCTGTTGCGCAGGGTGAGTGCGGCGATCACCACGCCTGCCAGGGCGGCGCCGGCACAGACGTACATACCGAGGTCGAGGCCCGATTCGAGGGCGTCGCGGGCGAGTGGGGCCACGGTACGCGACAGGCCGCCGAGGTCGGCGTTGGCGACCGCGAGTGCGCCTCCTTCGGTGTTGACGGCCTCGGCGACGCCCCGGGCCTCAGGGGGCAGGCCGGAGGAGGCGAGTTTGTCGGCCAGGGCGCCGCCTGCCGTGCCGAGTGCGACGGCGCTGACGATCGCGGGGCCCAGGGCCTGCCCGGTCTCGCGGACGAGGCTGGTGACGGCGCTGGCCATGCCGGCGTAGCGGATGTCGACCGTGCCGACGGCGACGGCCGTCAGCGACGAGAACATCGTGATGAAGCCGACTCCCATCAGGAGGATGGGTCCGGTCATCGACGTCAGGCTCGTCGCGTCACCCGGCAGCAGCGCCATCCAGAGTTCTCCCGCTGCGAGCGAGAGCAGTCCGCCGACCAGCAGGGTGCGGGGGTGCACGCGCTGGAGCAGTTTCGGCAGGACGGGCGTGAGCAGCAGCGGGACCGCCTGGATGAGCGCGAGTGGCAGTGCGGCCTGCAACGGGGAGACGTGGTTGACGGACTCCAGCTTGATGCTGAGCGCGTAGGCGGTGCCGATGAAGCCGAACAGGGCGAGCAGTCCGATGGCGGCGGCCCCGGCGAAGGCGGGGGTCCGGAACAGCTCCAGACGCAGCATCGGCGCCCGTGATCTGCTCTCCACGGCCAGGAAGGTCAGGAAGGAGGCGGCGGCGAGGACGAAGGCGAGCACGATGTGGGGCTCGGAGTAGCCGTCGCTCGCGCCCTCGATGACGGCGTAGAGCAGGGCCAGCAGGGACACGGCGATGGTGAGCTGGCCGGGACGGTCCAGGCCGCGGTCGGCGGTGGCCTGGCGGGAGTCGACGATCCAGCGACCGCTGACGGCCGCGGTGGCCAGGCCGAGCACCGCGAGTGGGACGAAGGCCCAGCCCCAGTGGGCGTGTTCGGCGATGAAGCCGCTGATCAGCGGGGCGATCATGGCCCCGAAGGCGAGGCTGAGCGCCCAGTACGACAGGGCCCTGGCGCGGGCTACGGGCTCCCTGGTGCCCGCGACGATCACCGCCAGCGAGGAGGGGAAGATCGCCGCGGCGCCCAGGCCGGCGACCGCCTGGCCGGTGATGAGCTGTGTCATCGAGCCCGAGGTGGCGACGACCAGGCAGCCCACGGTGATCAGCAGTCCGCCGAGGACGAGCAGGCGCTTGCGGCCGAACAGGTCGCCGAGGACGCCGAAATTCAGCTCCAGGATGGCCGTGGGGAGGATGAACGCGGCCGGGATCCAGGCCAGGGCGGCGGCCGACGCCCCGAGGTCCCGCTGGATCTCACCGATGAGCGGCGAGGCCAGGGGAATGCCGATCTGGGCCACGCAGATGGCGAAGCAGGCCGCCACCAGCGAGGCGCGGCTCAGCGGAGCGGGTGGGTTCGGGGAGGGCGCAGGGCTCTCGACAGCGGGATCGGTCATGAGGGATGCCTCCATGGTGCTCGGTGGAAGCCGTCGGCTTGATGACGCCCCGTACATCATGTCTCGTATAGCCGGACGGTGAGTTCACTAGGCAGGACGTTGCACCGTCCACTTCCGTCAAGTCAAGAGCTTGACAGCGGGAAACTGCGATTGACGAGCCCACTCCCCCTCGCTACAGTCCCGATTATCAGCTATGCAGTCCTGAATAAGGAGACATCATGAGCATCACCGGACTCGGACACACCGGCTTCTGGGTCGACGACCTCGAGAAGATGCGCGACTTCTACACCCGGGTCATGGGGCTGACCGTGACCGACGAGGACGAGGAGCGCCGCATCGTGTTCCTCTCGTCCCGTCCGGACGAGGAGCACCACGAGTTCGTGCTCCAGGAGGGACGGACCGCCCCGGCCGGGACCAAGCTCACGCACCAGGTGTCGTGGCGGGTGGACTCACTGCAGTCGATCATCGACTTCCACCACCGGTTCCGCGCCGAGAACATCGAGGTCCAGCAGGAGGTCACCCACGGCAACGCGATCGGGATCTACTTCTTCGACCCCGAGGGCAACCGCAACGAGGTCTACCTGCGCATCGAGCGCGATGTGCGCCAGCCGTTCCGCAAGACGCTGAACCTCGACCAGTCCCCCGAGGAGATCTTCGCCGATGCCGAGCGGCTGCTGACCGAAGGCGGCCCCGCCTACCAGCCCGTCCAGTGATCCCCGGCCCACGAGGGAGCGCCCCCATGACTGCACCACCACCGGCCCCCCGACCGAGTTCCCCGGCCCCCCACCAGCCCGCCGTCCTGGTCGTCGGCGCCGGCCCGACCGGTCTGACGGCCGCCCATCTGCTCGGCTCCCGGGGTGTACGGGTCCTGCTGGTCGAGCGGAACGCCACCACCAGCGACGCGGCCAAGGCGATCAGCCTCGACGACGAGTCCCTACGTACCCTCCAGTCGGCCGGTCTCGACGAGGCGGTGTACCCGATCATCGTGCCGGGCACCGGGACCAGGTACTTCGGCGCCGACGGACGCCCCCTCGTGCACGCCCGCGGCACCGGCGACCAGCGGTACGGCCATCCCTTCAAGAACCCCTTCGCCCAGCCCGACCTCGAACGGGTGCTGTGCGAGGAGCTGCGCGGCCTCCCGGACGTCGACATCCGCTTCGGCACCCGGCTGACGAACCTCGGTCACCACTCCGACCGGGTGCGTGTCGCCCTCCGAAGCGGCGGCGAGGCCGGCCCCGTCGAGGAGCTGGACGTCTCCTACGTGCTCGGCTGCGACGGCGGCCGCAGCACCGTGCGCGAGCTGCTGTCCATCCCCATGCGCGGGTGCAGCTTCCCCGAGGTGTGGCTGGTGGTCGACACGCTGGAGGACGGCCACGACCAGCGGTACGGCATGCACCACGGCGACCCCGAGCGGCCCGTCGTCATCGTGCCGGGCCAGGACGGCCGCTGCCGCTACGAGTTCCGGCTCAAGCCGGGCGAGTGCGAGGCGGGCTCCCCGCCTCCGTTCGAGCTGGTGCGCCGACTGCTGCGTCCCTACCGGGAGATCACATCCGAACAGGTCGAGCGTGCGGTCGCCTACAGCTTCCACGCGCTCCTGGCCGACCGGCTGCGCCACGGCCGATGCTTCCTGCTCGGCGACGCCGCCCACATGATGCCCCCGTTCGCCGGACAGGGCCTCAACTCCGGTGTCCGGGACGCGGCCAACCTCTGCTGGAAGATCGCCGAGGTCCTGGCGGGGAGAGCCGGTGACGCCCTGCTCGACACGTACGACACCGAGCGCCGCCCACACGCCCGGGCCGTGATCGACCTGTCCGTGCGGCTCGGCCGGATCGTCATGACCACCAGCCGCCCCCGCGCCCGTCTGCGCGACCTGCTGGTGCGCACCGCCATGCGCATCCCGCCCGGACGCCGGTATCTCACCGAGATGCGCTACCGCCCCGACACCCGCGTGCGCTCCGGAGCCGTCGTCCACCTCGACGGCCCGCACCAGTCACTCGTCGGCACACCGCTGCGCCAGCCACGTGTGCTGCGCGCACCCCGCCACGAGGTCACCCGGCTCGACGACGTCCTCGGCCGGGGCTGGAGTCTGCTGGGCATCGGCGTCGCCGAAGCCGACTGGGCGACCGTCACCGCCGGACCCGGCCTTCCGGACGCCACCCTCGTGGACGTCTGTCTCGACGACCGCACTCCGCGGGACCATGTCGGCCGCACGGGGATCGCCGACGCCGACGGATGCCTCGACGCCCTCTTCGCCGGGCTGGCGGGCCACTTCGTACTCGTGCGCCCGGACAGGCTGGTGGCCGCCGTGTTCACCCCCGACCGGGCCGGGCGCGTCGCCGCGAGGCTGCGGCAGTCGACCGGAGGCGCAGGCGACGACACCTCGGCGGAGCCGGTTCCCCGCTCCTCCCGTCCCGAACCCCAAGTCCAGCCACACATCCAGGGAGTACACCCATGAGGCTCAGCACCGTCCGTCCCAAGGACGGAGACGGCACCACGGCCGCCGCCCGGCAGGAGGGCGACGGGTTCGTCCTGCTGCCGTACACCGATGTCGGCGCCCTCCTCGCCGCCGGCGAGAACTGGCGGGAACGTGCCGCCGGGAGCGGCGACCGCGTCCCGCTCGACAGGGTGACCGTCGCGCCCGTCGTCCCCCACCCCAACAAGATCGTCTGCCTCGGCCTCAACTACGCCACCCACATCAAGGAGATGGGCCGCCCGACGCCCACCCATCCCACCCTCTTCGCCAAGTACGACGGCTCCCTGATCGGCGCCCACGACGACATCCACATGCCGCCGGTCAGCGACGACCTCGACTGGGAGGCCGAGCTCGGCGTCGTCGTCGGCCGCCCCGGCCGGCACGTTCCCCGCCGCCGGGCCCTGGAACACGTCGCCGGCTACACCGTCGCCAACGACGTCACCGTCCGCGACTGGCAGCACCGCACCCGCGAGTTCCTGTCCGGCAAGACCTTCGAGGCCACCACTCCCGTCGGACCGGCCCTCGTCACCCCCGACGAACTCCCTTCCGGGGCAGCCGGGTTGACCATCTCCTGCAGCGTCGACGGCCACACGATGCAGAAGTCCAACACCGCCGACCTGCTCTTCGACGTGGCCGACATCATCGCCTACGTCAGCACGATCATCACCCTCCGGCCCGGCGACCTGATCCTCACCGGAACCCCTGGCGGCGTCGGCGCCGGACGCGACCCCAAGGTCTTCCTGCAGCCCGGCCAGGAACTCCTCACCACCGTCGAGGGCATCGGCGAACTGCGCAACACCGTCGTCAAAGACAGCCTGTGACCGCGTGAAGGGCCCTCCTTCCGGGAACCCACGCCGCACGGCTAGAGTGTCCGGCATGTCAGGAACAGCGTCCCCCAGCTACCGCGAGCGCAACTCCACCGCCGATCGGGCACTGGACATCCTGACCATGTTCGACGACACGCATCTCGTCGTCTCCGGCACCGCGGTGGCGGAGCGGCTGGGTGTCGCGCGGTCCACCGCGTACCGCTACCTCCAGAGCCTCGTGGCCGGGCGCTTCCTGGAGGAGGCGCCCGGCGGCGGGTACCGGCTCGGCCTGCGGGTGCTGGAGATCGCGCGTCTGGCACGCCGCAGTTACGGCCTGTCCGAGGTCGCCCTGCCGTCGATGCAGGCACTCGCGGAGGAGGTGCGCGAGACCGTCCTGCTCACCCGCCGCACCGGGGACCTGGTCGTGTGCGTCGACCGTGCCGAGAGTGGAACCCGCGCGGTGCGGATCTCCTACGAGCGCGGCAGCACCCTGCCACTCAACGCCGGCGCCTCCGCCCTGGTCCTGCTCGCCTGGAGCCCCGAGGACGAAGCCCGTCACCTGCTGGAGACGGCGGAACTGCGCCGCTTCACCCCGGCCACCCTCACCGATGTCGACGCCCTGATGGAGCGTCTCGCCCGGATCCGTCGCCTCGGCTACTCGGTCACCCGCGGCGAACTCGACTCCGACGTCGTGGGCATCGCCGCCCCCATCAAGGCCCCGGACGGCCAGGTCACCGCGGCGGTGAGCGTGGCGGCCCTCGCTTCCCGCGTCTACCCGGAGGCCGAGGCGGAGTTCGCCGAGAAGGTCCGGGCCACGGCGAGCCGGATCAGCGAACGCATGGCCCTGACCACGGACTGACGTCCCCGGCGTCCCGGTTCGACGGGGGACACGTCGGCACGCCGTGCCCGCGCCGGGCCGGCCCGGCGGGAGTTCGAACGACGTGCGGGGGCGCGTCACGGGCCGGGATCCGACAGGCGACGGCCATGTCGTCGCTGGAGTGGAAGACATCCGGACATCGCCGGCTACGTCGCCACGACGCGCACCACGGGAGCGGACGAATGCCGCACCCTTTTCACCCTTGCCCCGGAGCCCCCCGGCACCACGGCTCACAAGGTGACCGGCCGCCGGGTGCTGCGCTCGGAATGGACGCCGGACTCGTCAGGGCCAAGCCGTAGCCCGGGACACGCGTTCACACCTGATCGCGAGAGGTGACCGTGCCTCGGCTCGGGGGTCCCTGCGGCGGTCGCCCGGGCCTCGGCCTCACTCCGGGTTGTTCGCCGCCGAGGGGTCCGTGGCAGGAGTCATGTACGGATACCGCGACGCTCTGGGCGGAACCGCGTGCCCGTGACGATCCGTCCTACGAGGTCACGCCCCGCCCCCGGCCAGGTCGTCGAAGATCACGACCTCGCGGGTGAGGAGGAAGAAGGACAGCGAGGGCTGGAAGTGGGCACCGTGCTTCTCCGCGTACCCTGCCAAGGCCTCCTGCCAGGCGCGGAAGCCGGTCAGTGCCTCCGCCTCCTCGAACCACAGGGCGGAGTAGGCGTCGTACGCGGGCTGCTCCGCCGCGCCTCCGAAGTACGTGGCCATGCCGTCCCCGGGCAGGGCCGTGTTCCACTCGTGGCCGCGCACATGCCGGGCGGGCCCGGCCGGGTCGGCGAGCAGGTCCTCGTACGCCCGTCGCAGGCCCTGGTGGAAGGCGTCCGGGGTGAGCCCGTCCGCGGCCTTGAGGAAGTGGAGGACCTTCACCGTGCCGGTTCCGGATGGGGGTGCCTCGGCCTCGCCCACCTCGGCGAGCAGGCTGAGTGCGGCAGGCTGGTCGCTGAAGTTGGCCCCGTCCGGGCCGACGACCTCGCGTGTGTACGGGTCCGCGAAGGTACGCCCCATGGACGCGAGGTCGTCGAAGTACAGCTCGGTCACGGAGTCGCGAGGCAGCGTCACCCGGTAGCCCACGTCCCCGAGCGCGCCGTAGGCGCCGTCGAGCACATGGTTCTGGACGTACTTGCGCACGGTCAGCCTGTCGGCGAGCGCTATCCCGCCGTGCACCTGCTCGAGGTACTCGGCGTACTCGGCGCGCGTCATCCCGGGGCGCCGCCGTCCGGCGGCCACCAACTTGATCATTTGAGTCTCCTTGTGCGGCGATGTGCGACAGCCGGCGGTGCCGGCCGGGTCAGGGTGCGAGGGTTCCCTTCAGGGCGTCCGAGAGCAGGGAGCGGAGGGCGTCTTCGGTGACCGGTTGCGGGTTGGCGTGGGGCTGGGCATGCGCCTGAGCGGTGATCTCGTCGAAGTCGCCCTCGGTCAGACCCAGTTCGGCCAGGGAGCGCGGGGCGCCGAGTTCGGCGGAGGTCCGCGCGAGGTGCTTCGGTACGTCGTCGGTGGCCAGGGCACGGCGCAGGGACTGCTCGGCGGCCGGTGCCGCGGGGAGGTTGAAGGCTGCGACGTACGGGAGCAGTACGGTGTGGGCGGCGGCGTGGGGCAGGTCGAAGGTGCCGCCCAGGATGTGGCACAGCTTGTGGTGCAGCGACATGGTCGTGGCTCCCAGGCATGCTCCGCACAGCCACGCTCCACGCAGCGCGTCGGTGCGGGCCCGCATGTCGCCGGGGTCGGCGGCGACGGCCGGCAGGGCGGCGACCAGCGAGCGCACCCCTTCCTCGGCCATCAGGGACACGATCGGCGAGGCGTCGGGCGCGTACAGGGCTTCCACGGCATGGGCGACGGCGTTGAAGCCGCTGGTCACCGACACGTCCACGGGGAGGCCGACGGTGAGTTCGGGGTCGTAGACCACGCTGCGGGGCAGGACGGCCCGGTCGCGGCCGGTGCGTTTGCGTCCGTCCTCGGTGAGTCCCCATACGGTGGTCATCTCCGAGCCGGCGTAGGTCGTCGGCGCGCTGATCAGGGGCAGGCCGGTGGCCAGGGCGATCGCTTTGCCCAGGCCGATGGTGGAGCCGCCGCCGATGGCCAGGCAGCCGTCCGCGCCGGCATCCCGGGCGGCCGTGCGGGCCGCTTCCGCGAGGTCGACCGGCACGTGCATCCGGGCCCGGGTGAACAGCCCGACGCAAGCGTCGCCCAGCAGGCCGGCCGCGTGCTCGGCGAGAGCGCGCTGCCCGGGTGTGGACAGCACCAGCAACCGTCGCAGGCCCGATCGTTCGGCCTCCTGGGGCAGTCGACGCAGGCTTCCGGCGCCGAAGACCACCCGCATCGGCAGGGCTTCGTAGGTGAAGGTCATCGTGTCGCCTCGGGTTCCGGGGCCAGCACGATGTCGAACCGGGCGAGCGTGAAGGGCACGGTAACCCCGAAGCGTTCGGCGTCCTGCTCCTCGTACGACTCGGTGAAGTCGGTGATCAGGCCCCGCTTGACAGCGAAGACCGCGTCGGAGTCGACGTACGGGCTGCCCGCGACGAACGCGTGCGTGGTGACCGGCCGGTGGTGCTCGGCACTCGCGATGAAGTGGATGTGGGCGGGCCGGTAGGGGTGCCTGCCGGTGGCTTCGAGCAGGCGGCCGACGGGGCCGTCGGTGGGGATCGGGTAGTGGGACGGGACGACGGTACGGAACCAGTAGCGGCCTTCGTCGTCCGTACGGAAGAGCCCGCGGCCGTTGCCCGGGGGCTGCACGTCGGGCTGCTGCACGTCGTAGAAACCGTCCTGCGAGCACTGCCACACGTCGAGTTCGGTGTCCGGCAGCGGGGTGCCGTCGGCGGCGAGCACTCGGCCGGACACCACACACGGGCGGCCGGTGCCGAGGAGGTCTATGGAGTCGCCGAGCCGGCGGCGGGGCGAGGCGGTCATGTGGAAGGGGCCGAGTACGGTGCTCTCGGTTCCCTCCTCGGACCCGTTCAGGGTCTCGACCAGCATGGAGACGCCCAGGACGTCGGAGAGCAGGACGAACTCCTGGCGGGTGTCGTCGCAGGTCCGGCCGACGGCGGTGAGAAAGCCGATCGCGGCTTCCCACTCCTGCATCGTGGGTTCGATGTCCCGCACGAAGTCATGGAGGTGGCGGGTCAGACTCTCCATGACCTGACGCAGCCGCTGGTCCTCGGTCTGCCGGAAGCTCTCCACCACCGCGTCGGTGGCGGTCTCCACGGTGAAGTCCACGTGGTGTTCCTGACGTTGCGGGACGGCTTGGCCGCCGAGGCGGTCGCTGAACCAGTCACCGGTGAGCGCGTCGCGTTCGGCCGCGTGGTTGTAGAGGGTGTGCTCGCCGTCCGGCCAGATCCGCACCGCGGAGGTGGCGGGGTCGGCGGCGCGGAGGAACGGCTCCTGGTCCTCGTAGCGGGCGAGGGGGTCGCGGCCACCGTGCAGCAGGAGCAGCGGGCAGCGGATGCGGTGCTTGTCCGGGTCGAAGCGCAGGCTGTCCATGACCTCGGTGACCCGGTCCCGGTCGTCGGTGCCGACCACGGCGGCCATCTGCTCGCGGGCGGTGCGGAATTCGGGGACCGTCGGTGTCGCCGGGGCTCCGTTGACCACCACGGCGCCGACGCGGGGGTCGGCGGCGGCCAGGTGGGCGGCGAACAGACCGCCGAAGCTGATGCCCTGGACGCCGATGGCGCCGCCGAGGCGGGGGTCGGCCTCGACCAGGTCGACGAAGCGGGCGAAGCCGTCGGTGACGTGCTCGTCGACGTACAGTCCGTGGCGCAGCCGCGACTCGCCCTGGCCGGGCCCTTCCGCGAGCAGACAGGCCAGACCGCGCCCGGTGTACGCCTTCGCGAGCGGCAGGTACGCCGCTCCCCAGCCGCTGAGCCCGCCCCACACGATCACGGTGGCGCGGGGCGGGCCGGCCGGCAGGCACAGCCAGCCGGTCAGGACGCCGCCGCGGTGCGGGATCTCCACGCGCTCCACGTCGGGTGCGAGAGCGGCGACCGCGGCAGTGTGGCGGGCGTACAGCTCCCGCTTCTGCGGGGTGTCGGTCTGGAAGGCCATCTGCGCGAACATCAGGGCCGCGGAAGCGAACCGGTACGCCTGCCGGGCTGTGGTGCCGTGGCCGGCGGCCTCCGCCGACCGCGCGCGCTCCAGTTGTACGTCGGCGATGGCGGCGGCTGCATCCTGCCACGGGATTCCGGCGGTGGTGTCGGCGAGCAGCCGTCGGGCGTCGGCGGGGTCCATGCCGCAGTCGGCGAGCCGGGTGAAGGGCATGGCCCGGTGCTGTGCGGCGACCAGCGGCGGCGGCGGTGCGGTCCCCGCTCCAGGATCTCCGGTGGTCATACGGCCCCGCCCGCCTTTCCGGACAGCGCGTCGTCGAGGTCGTCCACCAGAGCGCCCAGGCCCGTGCTGTCGACCGCCGTGCCGAACAGCACGAAGTCGGGGCGTGCCAGATACGCGACCGCGCCGAGCAGGTGGAGGTACTCCCGGTGCCGTCCGTCGAGGTCGTCGACCGTGTCGAGGGCGACCACGGAGCACCCCAGGCGCTCCAGCCGGGCGAGGCGCTCAGGCCCCAGGGCGTCGGCGGGATCCTCTGCGGTGACCAGGGTGAAGCCGTATCCGGTCAGGTCGTCGAGGCGTCCGGTGCGGCCGTCGGCCAGACGGATGCGGCCCTGCGGGGTGAGGGTGCCGACCGGCGTGCCGGCTTCCCTGCGCAGCACTCCGCCGCTGAGCGGTGGGAACGGTGGCGGCGGGGGCACTTGGCCGGCGAGGAAGGCCGCGTCCCGGGCCGCGGCGGCCTCGGCGTCGTGCGTGTTGGCGACCTTGCCGAGGCCGATCGCCGCGTGGGTGATCGCGGTGACGTGCGGGCGGCGCTCGCTCTCGTAGGTGTCCAGGAGTGCTTGGGGCGCCAGGCCTCGGAGCACGAGGTGCAGCTTCCAGGCGAGGTTGGTGGCGTCGCGCAGGCCGCTGCACGCGCCCTGGCCGAGGTACGGCGGCATGGTGTGGGCGGCGTCGCCGGCCAGGAAGACCCTGCCGGTCCGCCAGCGGGTGGCGATGCGCGCCTCGAAGCAGTACACGAGCTGCCGGATGATCCGTACGTCCTCCGGGCCCAGGTCGTGGTGGTCGCGCAGGAGCCGCCAGCCGGTCTTCGGGGCGGTCATCTCCTCGCGGGTCTCGCCCGGCAGCAGGGCGAACTCGAAGCGCTGGCGGGTCGCGCCGATGTTGATCGTCATGTGACCGCGCTCGGGATCGCAGTACTGGGTGCCGTGCGCGAACTCCGGGGGCTGGGGGCGCAGCCACTCGGCGTCCACGTTGACCCACTGCTCGTTGAAGCCGAGGTCCTGGCGCTCGACGCCGAGCAGTTCGCGTATGCCGCTGCGGCTGCCGTCGGCGGCGATCACATAGCGGGCCCGGACGTCGTCGTGCGGTCCGTCCGCGGACATGGCGTCGGCGTTCCAGCCGCGCAGCCGCAGGGTGGCACCGTCGTCGTCCTGGTCGAGGCCGGTGACCGCCCAGCCCTGCCGGACGTCGACCGTGCCGTAGCCGCGCACCCGTCTGTCGATCGCCTTCTCCACATCCGGCTGGTACATGGAGATGTGATCCGGAAACCCCATCGGGCCACGGGGGTTCGCCGGGATGTTCACCAGGGTCTCGCCTTTGCCGTTGACCCACACGTACTGGCACACCGACGAGTCCCGCAGCGCCTCGTCGACATCACCGGCCGCCTGGACGGTCCGGGCGGTCTCGTCGTCGATGTGGGTGAGTCTCGGCAGCCCGTAGAGGTCGGGCCAGCGCTCGCAGACCACCACCCGGTGGCCGAGCCGGCCGAGCAGGGAAGCGGCGGTGAGGCCCGTCGGTCCGTAGCCGACGACGGCGATGTCGTAGCCGGGAGCCATGAGACACCTCCAGGAACAGCCCCGCGCCGTTGCGAGGGGTGAGGTGGGCAGAGAGGGGCGCGGCTCGGCCGTGCACGCCGAAAGCCGCATGTGAAGCAGCCACACGTGAAGCTGGATTCACATTTGCATGTGAATGGAGATTCACATGTAAGCCGTATGGGCGTCAAGAGCCCGGTCGATAAACTGCGCGAGTGACCGAGTCCCCCACCGGCAGGCCCGCGGCCCTCCAGGAACGCAGCCGCCGTTCGCAGCAGGACATCCTCGAGGCCGGGTACGCCCTGCTCGAAGAGGGCGGAGCGGACGCGCTCACCGTGGCCGCCGTCGCCGAGCGGGCCGGCATGGCGGTCGGCAGCATCTACCGACGGTTCGGCGACAAGGAAGGCCTGCTCCTGGCCATCCAGCGCGCGTTCACCGAGAATCTCCAGACCGAGATCACGGGACGGGTGTCCGCGGAGCGACTGCGCGTCCTGCGCGATCCGGCCGTGGTGGTCGCCGAGGCGGTGGGCGCGATCACGGACAGCTTCCAGGCGCACGAGGCCCTGCTGCGCGTCTTCCTGCTGCTCGGCACTCGGCACGACGCGGTGCGAGCGGAGGGCTCCCGCGTCAGCGTCGAGGGCAACCGCCGCTTCACCGAGGCACTGCGTCACACACCGATCGCGCATCCGGACCCGGAGGCCGCGCTGGACTTCGCCTACCGCCTGGTCTACGCCACGGTCGCGCACCGCATCACCCAGGGCGAGTTCCTGGAGTCCGACCGTCCGCTGCCCTGGAACGAACTGCGCAGCCACCTCCAGACCGCGGTCGTCTCCTACCTCCTCGACGCCCCGGAGGGCCGCTGAGCCCGAACACGCCTCACACGGAGGTGCGCGCACAGCCGTCGACGGGCGATGCCGCCGTATGTGAGCTGCCCCTCCAGCCGAGCAGGAGTCATGGTTCACATTCAGGGGTCCGCCAAGGTCGCTGCATCGGCGGAGCCGAGGTGTCCTTCGTCGGCGTGCCGGGGCGCCGACCCAACCGGTGACAGCCCGGGTCTGCGTCAAGCTGTCGAGCGGCGCCGGCACGAGCCGCGGAGAGCGAGGGGGCCCGTGCAGCAGGCACGGGCCCCCTCGCCGGAACCCCGTCACAGGGCGTGCACGGGCCCCCTCGTCTCCTCGCTGCCGGCGGTGGCGGTTTGGCCCGCGGCGATGTCGGCCGGCGTTTTCGAACAACATCCGCGGAGAGATTCGTCGGTGCCCGGCGCCTCGCCACCACCCCCGACTCCGGCAGCCCGGACGGCATGAGCCAACCGCAAGGGCCGCGTCGAGGGCGCCGGATCACCGGTGGCACGGCTGAGGCCGGCATCCGTAGACCCCAGTCGCCCTGGCTCACTGGACCGCCCGAACTGCACACCTCCCATGTATTGACCTGCCAGATCCTGAGTGTCGAACACACCTGTCCGTATCAGCCCAGGGTTTGATCTGGCAATTTCTGTCGCGCGGCTAGACAGAGCATCGACTGGTGCCCGTTAATACATCCGATGTTGCTCCGCCGAACACGCGCTGTGTGCAGGGCCTGTCGCGACACCGTGCGCTGCTCCTCCGAACTGCCAGGGAGAGGACCTTGTGAGAGTCGGTCATCCGCCCGAGTGGCGCTCCTCGGTATGGCCATCCTCGACGGCAGGCTTCCTCCTTGAGTCCAGGGCGCCGCCGCGAAAGGAAGAGCTGCCGCCCGGCCAGCGCCGTAATGCTTGGCCCCGGCCGCCGCACTTGGGGAGTTCACGCCGCTCCCCCGCCTGCTCCGCGCCCAAGCCGCAGCTCACCCTGGGGCTCTACCACGCCCCGCGAGCGGCTCTCTCCCCGGACGACGACGCCGCGGGCCGTCAGTTCACCTCTCGGCCGGCCTGCGCGTCGCTCCGGCCGACACCGCTCGCGACTCCCGGGGCAGCATGGCTGCCGGGCCTCCCGGCACCCCACGACACCGGGGCCGGCGCGGAATGTCCGGGCACGTCGTCACCGCAAGAAATGCCATCGATCCGCAGGAGTGCCCCATGTCCTCATCAGGAATGTCTCGTCGCACGTTTCTCGGCGCGGCGGGTGTGGCGAGTGCCGCGACCGCGCTGCCGCTCGTCCCCGGATTCTCCGGCCTGCTGTCGCGGGCGTCGGCCGCGGACGCTCAGACCAACCTGAGCAAGATGGTGGACATGCGGTTCGGCATGTTCAACCACTTCAGCCTGGGCACCTTCACCAACGAGGAGTGGGCGGCGCCGAACCAGAGCCCCACTCTCTTCGCCCCGCCGAGCGTCAACTGCGCACAGTGGGCCGACGCGGCGGCCGCCGCGAAGATGAGCTACGGCATCCTGACCACCAAGCACCACGACGGCTTCGCCCTGTGGCCGAGCGCCCACGGCACTCAGAACGTCACGAACAGCTCCTACAAGCACGACGTCGTCCAGGCGTACTGCGACGCCTTCCGCGCGAAGGGCCTGAAGGTCGGGTTCTACTACTCGATCTGGGACCGCACCTTCGGCGTCGAGGCATGGGAGAGCCGGCACAAGGTGACCGGGCTCCAGATCACCGATGCCATCCAGCCCAAGCACATGGCCTTCATGCTCGGTCAGATCCGCGAGCTGCTCACCAACTACGGCACCATCGACATGTTCATGACCGACGGCTACGCATGGCAGATGGGCCAGCAGGCCGTCTCCTACCAGGCGATCCGTTCGCTGGTGAAGGAGCTGCAGCCGGACTGCGTCATGCTCGACATCGGCGGACTGTCGGAACCCTTCCTCAGCGACGCGATCTTCTTCGAGGAACCGCTGGGCGTCACGGCGCCCGCCGGCAACACCTACGCCGGAATGCAGGGGCAGACCATCAGCAACGGCTGGTTCTGGCACCCCTCCACCCCGACCGAGGGCCTCATGAGCAGGGACGCGATCCTCTCGCACCTGGCCGACCTGGAACCGAAGTACACCTCGTTCATCCTCAACTGCCCGCCCAACCGCAACGGCCTGCTGGACACCAACGTCGTCAACCGGCTCGCCGAGGTCGGCGCGGCATGGAGCCCCGACACCTCCCGCCCACCGCTGCCCACCCAGCCGCTGCGCGCCGAGCATCCCGTCACCCCGGTCAACGCGTACGCCACCGGCTTCCACACCGGCGAGGGTCCGCTCCACGCCATCGACGGGCTCAGCGACGTCCGCTACGAGACCTGCTGGTCGACCTGGGGACTGCCGACGCCGCTGCCGCAGTCCATCACCATCGACCTCGGCGGTGTGTGGAGCAACGTCTCCACCCTGGAGTACCTGCCCAAACAGTGGAGCCGCAACAACTCCACCGACGGCGACATCACCTCCTGCGCCATCCTGACCAGCACCGACGGAGTCAACTTCACCCAGGTCGCCACCGGCACCTGGGCCGGCAACCGCAAGACCAAGCTGGTCGAGTGGCCCAACCGGAACGTGGGCTTCGTACGGATCCAGGTCAACGCGGCGACCGGCGGCTACGCCAACATCAGCGGCGTCAGGATCGGCGGCCGGTCGGTCAAACCCGCACTCGTGTCCACGACACTGCCCGGCGACGGCACCGTCTACCGACTGGTCGCCCGCCACAGCGGCAAGGCCGCCGACGTGGAGGGCCAGCGCACCACCGACAACACCAAGGTCCTGCAGTGGCCCTGGCTCGGCCAGACGAACCAGAAGTGGACCTTCGTCAAGACCGGCGACGGCTACTACAAGATCAAGGGTGTGGGCAGCGGCAAGCTCCTGGAGATCCAGGGCCTCTCCCGCGCGGACGGCGGCACCGCCGGCATCTGGTCAGACGCCAGCGCACCCCAGCAGCACTGGGCCGTCACCCCCACAGGCGACGGACACTACTTCCTCATCAACCGCTACAGCGGCCTCTGCCTCGCCGTCGACGAGGCCAGCACCGCCAACGGAGCCGCCGTCGAGCAGCAGCCCTACACGGGCCGCCACGAGCAGCAGTGGCAGATCATCCCCTCCTGACCCTGCCCTCCGCCGCATCCTCGGTGGGCGCGGGGCGCCTGGGCACCCCGCGCCCACAGGAAGCACGCGTGCCTGACTCCCACCGAACATCTACTTCATCGGGCTTCGCCCAAGACCTTCACTCCCCTCCATGCACCCGCACAAAGACAGGGAACGCACATGTCCGCTGCTCTCGCACGGCTGTCGGCGATACTGGTCGCCGCCTGTCTGCTCTTCACGTCTCACATCCTGACCGCCCCCGAACGGGCCGCCGCCGCCGACCCGGGCTACCTGATGACGCACTTCACCGGGGACGGGTCGGACGGTCAGCAGATCTACTTCTCGTACAGCGCGGACGGTCTGCACTGGAACGACCTCAACGGCGGCGGGATGACCCTGCGCTCCACCGTCGGTACGCGAGGGGTGCGTGACCCCGCCCTGGTCCGCTCGCCCGACGGCAACAAGTACTGGATCATCGCCACCGACCTGTGCATCGGCTGCGGCCAGTCGTGGTCGGACTCCATGTCCAACGGCAGCCGCAACCTCGTGGTGTGGGAGTCGACCGACCTGGTCACCTGGTCGCAGCCGCGGCTGCTCGACGTCGCAGGCGCCATCCCCGACGGACGCAACGCCTGGGCGCCGGAGGCGATCTGGAACCCGGCCACCAACGACTACGTCCTGTACTGGGCTACCAACGCGACACGCGACGGCGTACTGAAGCACCGCATCTACTACGCCCGCACCACCGACTTCCACACCATCACCACCCCCCAGCTGTACATCGAACGTCCCGGCACCCAGAACATCATCGACACCCAGATCGTCGAAGTCCCCGCCGGGGTCGGCAACTACCGCTACGTGCGGGCCTCCAGCGCCGGCCAGATCACCCTCGAAGGCAGCAACTCGATCCTCGGCACCTGGACCGACCTCGGCGACCTCTCCGGCATCGGCCTGACCGGCTCCCAGGCCGAAGGCCCGATGTGGATGAGGTTCCGCGACCGCGGCGAGTGGACCCTGTACCTCGACCAGTACGCCTCCGGACGCGGCTACATCCCGGTCACGACGACCGACCCGTCCAGCCCCGGTACCTACAGACTCCCCACGGCGGGAAGCTACAACCTGGGCGGCACCCACAAGCGCCACGGCTCGATCCAGAACCTGACGGCCGCCGAGGACGCCCGGATCCAGACCCGCTGGGCCGACGTCCCGGGCAAGCGGCTGCAGTCCTTCAACTACCAGGACCGCTACGTACGGCACAGCAACTTCGACGTGCGCATCGACCAGAACGTCACCAGCCAGGACGCCCGGTTCCGGCAGCGCCCCGGCCTGGCAGGCACCGGCACCGTCTCCTTCGAATCGGTGAACTTCCCCGGCTACTACCTGCGCCACGACGGTTCCGACTTCCAACTGGTCCACAACGACGGCACCAGCCAGTTCGCCGCGGACGCCACGTTCCGGCAGGTCGCCGGACTCGCCGACTCGTCCTGGTCGTCGTTCCAGTCGTACAACCACCCCGACCGCTACATCCGCCACTACGCGTACCTGCTGAAGCTCGAAACGATCACCACCGCCACAGGACGCAGCGACGCCACCTTCCGGGTGACGAGCTGACCCGAGAGGGATGGCGGCGTTGCGCTTCTTGCGCAGGCGACTCTCGTCCGCGGGATCCGTCGGGATCCGTCCCTCGGTCCTGCCGAGCGGGACCGATCCCGGCGGTCACACACCGCTTCGGCGGGTTACGGCAGCGGCGGGTAGGCGTTCCGCATCAACTGCTGGAACTGGGCGGAGAACCAGTGTCCGGCAAGCGGCGAGTTCGGCAGCGACCCCGGGGGGTTGTTGCCGTTGCGGGCGTTGCCTCCGTAGGTCGGATCGCACATCCGGTCGAAGCCCATGCCCTCGTCGTTGGGGACGGGGGCGCTGTTTCCGTCCGACTCCCCCGGCGGCTTGACCCACACATAGGCGTCGATGCCGGCGGCCGGAGCCGCGGTCGGCCGTTCGCCGATGCCCGCGCCGCTCTGGTTGCACCAGTTGCCGGCGTGGATGCGCCGGTCGATGCGGCCGGCGTCGACATAGCCGTCCACGGTGGTCTGGGCTCCGGGACCGCTGGGCCGGGCGGAGCCGCCCCAGCCGTTGCGGGAGGTGTCGATCAGCATGCCGAGTCCGGAGTTGAAGCCGGCCGCGACGAGCTTGTCGCGCAACGCCTGGGCGAAGGACTGCTCGTCCACGTACTGGTTCCAGTCCACCCACTTCGACTGACGGATGGTCTGACCGCCCACCGTGTCGGTGACCTTGAGGTACGGCTCCTTGGTGGGGCTGTAGAACAAGCCGTCGGCGAGGGGGTACGACCAGGTGCCGACCCGAACTCCCCGGCTCATAGAGGTACTTCACACATCCGCTCGGCGGTGCGCGAAGGGATCACCCGCCGACGCCCGGCAGGCCGGGCGCGGGCCGCCAGGGCCCCGGCGGGGATGGACGGGCGCTGTCGAGGGGTTTGCGTCCAGGGCGTGATGCCGTCCGGTCGAGCTGGAACTTCGGCGGTGCGGTGGTGCGCGCCGGAGTCGCGGCCATCGATCGACCCAAAACGCTGGAAGAGGCTGCCCCACCGGCTGGTGACGGCGTGTCCCACCGTGCACGCGGCCGTGGCTCCCCGGGCCGAGAACACCGGCAGAGCAGCGCTCGGGAGAGCGTCGCTGACTAGAAGTACTGAATGCTGGGGGGGCACATGAGCGAGTCCTTACAGCTTGGCGCGCCGCTACGGACGCGTCGAGTGATGGAACCGCCCCCACTGGTGAGGAGGAAGTTAGCGCCAACTGAGGGGGTTTCATAGGGCCCTTGCGAAACTTTTCGCTCCATCAGCCCAGTTCGAACTTTGAACTCCTCCACGTCTTGACCGCATCCGTCTTCGTCCCCACGATGGGAGCGCTCCCACTGGATTCAGGCCCTTGGCATCTCCGCGAGCCGTGTGACGCAAGGAGGAACAGCACATGGATCCCGGACGCGGACGCAGAACCGTACGGCGGTTCTGGACCGCCGTCGCCGCCGTGTTCGCCCTGCCCCTGTCGATGCTCGCCACCGGCGCGACGACCGCGAGCGCGGCGTCCGTGCAGTGCAGCGTCGACTACAAGACCAACGACTGGGGTTCCGGCTTCACCGCCGACCTCACCCTCACCGACCGTGGCACCGCCGCCATCGACGGCTGGACCCTGACCTACGGGTACACGGGCAACCAGAAGCTCGCGAACGGGTGGAACGACAGCTGGTCGCAGGCGGGTCAGACCATCACCGTCAAGAACGCCCCGTACAACGGCACCATCGCCCCGGGCGCGGCCAAATGACAAGGTCTACGTGCCCAGCGGCTGGAGCGGCAGGATGCCGAACGGCGAGACCATCGACTCCTCCTCGACGTTCTCCTCGATCCGGTCCTTCTACAGGAACGACCCGGCCTGGTCGAAGATCGAGGCCTGCCTCAAGGGCGGCGCCGCGCCCGTCTTCACCTACCACCGGTTCTGGGCCCAGGCGGACATAGCCCTGGCCATGGGCTCGTACGCGGAACTCCTCGAGTAGCCCCCGCCGGCGCTCCGCGTACACGACCCCGTCACAGGAGGACGGGGTCACCCGGCCGGGCGGCCCCACCGCACCAGGGGCTGCCCGGCCCTCGCGCCCGCCCGGTTCCGCCACGACCGAGCAGACGGGAGCGCTCCCAGACTGCGGGGCGGAGCGACCGCCCGTAACCGTGCCACTGGCGAACTCATGTGCTCGATCCCCTCCGGCCGGTAAGATCGGCGATCTCGTGGGGGAGGTGGTCATGGGCAGGCGACGCCCGGAGACACCGACGCTGGAGGAGGTGGCCGCCCACGCGCGGGTGGGACGAGGCACGGTCTCCCGCGTCATCAACAACGCGGCGGGCGTGAAGGAGTCCACGCGACTGGCCGTACAACGGGCCATCGACGAACTGGGGTACGTACCCAATCTCGCCGCCCGTTCCCTGGCCGGGCGGCGGGCCGACGCCGTCGCCCTGGTGATGACGGAGCCGGACTGGCGGCAGTTCGCCGAGCCGTTCTTCTCCGAGATCGTCCGCTCGCTCGGGGACGCGCTGACGGACACCGGGATGCAACTGCTGCTGACCCTGGTCCGCTCGGACGCCGAGCGGCAGCGCTTCCTCGAGTACGCGCGCGGCGGCCGGGTCGACGGGGTCCTGCTGATGTCCGTGCACGCCGGTGACCCGCTGCCCGACATGCTCGCCGAGGCCCGGTTGCCGACCGTACTGTTGGGGCGCCGCTCGGGCGAGGAGTACGTCAGCTACGTCGACGCGGACAACATCGGCGGAGCCCGCAGCGCCGTGTCCCACCTTCTGAGGCGGGGCCGCAGAGTGATAGCGACCATCACCGGTCCGCTCGATCTGTACGCGGCGCAGTGCCGGCTGCGCGGCTACGAGGAGGCCCTGGCGTCGGCGGGCCTGGAGGGCGAACCGACCCGTGTCGCCGAAAGCGACTTCACCGCGGAGAGCGGGCGCCGTGCCATGGCCGAGCTCCTCGAACGGCATCCGGACATCGACGGCGTCCTCGCCGCGTCGGACACCACAGCCGCGGGGGCCCTGGAGGCGCTGCGCGCGGCCGGCCGCCGGGTGCCCGAGGATGTCGCCGTGATCGGCTTCGACGACTTCTCGCTGGCCCAGCGGACCGAACCACGGCTGACCACGGTGCGGCAGCCCATCGAGGAGATCGGGCGGGCCATGGTGCGGCTGCTCCTGGAGGAGATGGAGGAAGGCGCCGTGGCCTGGCGTCACGTCATCCTCCGTACGGAGCTGGTGGTACGCGAGTCGACCTGACCCTCACCGGTGCACCCGCCCGGTGAGCGCCGCCGGAGCCGACGCGGCGCTTCTCTGCGTGCCTGTCCGACGCGCCACTTCGCGACATCCCTGTCCGACGCCTCGCTTCGGCGCCTCGTCCGGCGGTGCCCTCGAAGCCGTTTCGACAGGTTCATGCCAGCAGTCTTGTCAGGTGCCTGAACCGCCCCTACAGTCCCTGCCGAGCCCAGGATTGGGAGCGCTCCCATCTACATGCTTGCGGGAGCGCCTTCCTCACCCCACACCTCATCCCTCCGCAGAGGATCCGCATGCGTCCTTCACCGCACCATGCCCACAGCGCGCGTGGCCTGCTCGGCGCGCTGCTCACCTCGCTCGTCTCGCTCGCCGCGCTTCTGACCACGGCGTCAGCGGCTCAGGCCGACACCTCGATCTGCCAGCCCTTCGGTTCCACGACCATCCAGGGTCGCTACGTGGTGCAGAACAACCGCTGGGGCACCAGCGCCACCCAGTGCATCACCGTCACCGACTCGGGGTTCAGGATCACCCAGGCCGACGGATCGGTCCCCACGAACGGCGCTCCGAAGTCCTATCCGTCCGTCTACAACGGCTGCCACTACACCAACTGCTCGCCGGGCACCAAGCTTCCCGCTCAGCTCAGCACCATCTCCTCCGCGCCCACGAGCATCTCCTACAACTATGTGAACGACGCGGCGTACAACGCCTCGTACGACATCTGGCTCGACCCCACGCCCCGCACCGACGGCGTGAACCGGACCGAGATCATGATCTGGTTCAACAAGGTCGGGTCCATCCAGCCCATCGGCTCCCCGGTCGGCACCGCCACCGTGGCCGGGCGCGAGTGGCAGCTGTGGTCCGGCAGCAACGGCTCGAACGACGTGCTGTCGTTCGTCGCACCGTCGGCGATCACCAGTTGGTCCTTCGACGTCATGGACTTCGTCCGGCAGACCGTGTCCCGGGGACTCGCGCAGAACAACTGGTACCTGACGAGCGTTCAGGCGGGGTTCGAGCCCTGGCAGAACGGTACGGGTCTCGGCGTGAACTCGTTCTCCTCCACCGTCAACACGGGCTCCTCAGGTGACCCTGGCGGTCCGGGTGACCCCGGCGGCTCCACGGCCTGCAAGGTGGCGTACGGGGCGAACTCCTGGCAGGGCGGCTTCACCGCCGACGTCACCGTCACCAACACCGGCACCTCCCGGGTCAGCGGCTGGAGGCTGGCGTTCACCCTCCCGTCCGGGCAGCAGATCACCCAGGCCTGGAACGCCAGCCTGTCCGGGTCGTCAGGAGCCGTCACAGCGAGCAACGCGGCCCACAACGCGGAGATAGCGGCCGGCGGCCAGGCGACCTTCGGGTTCCAGGGCACCTCCAGCGGCACCTTCGCCAAGCCCTCAGCCTTCAGCCTGAACGGCACCGCCTGCACCATCGGGTGACACACGCTCACCCTCCTGGGCCCGCCCGGTCTCCTCACCCCGACCGGCGGGTCCTCGAAGGCCCGCGCACACGCGCACCCCCGGCTCCGCAGTGCTCCGCCCCCGCCGGCAAAGCCGACGCCGTACCGGGACCGGCCTGCGCGCCCAGGCCGGTCCCGGTCGTCTGCTGGTTCGGAGGGGGCCCCACTGCCGACGGCGGGGATCAGTGCCGTGCGAACTGGACCCGCGTAGGCTGCACGACGTCCGGCCGCAGGGCGATCCCTTCGACGGTCAGTCGTTCTCCGTAGATGTCGGTGATCCTGATCGCCTTGCCGCACCCGCTGCCGTCGGGGGAGAGGAAGTAGTTGTAGTCGGTGCGCGCCAGTAGGCGCCAGCCGCCGCCGGTGCGGACCTCCAGCCGAGCGAGTGGGTTGCGGTGGCCGATCGCCTGGATTCCGCACCAGTAGGGGCTGGATCCGTTCTTGTAGCGGATCGAGATCGTGCCCGGCGTGCTCGGGCTCACCAGGCTCCAGGTGATCGCGATCCGGCCGGTCGACACGGGGGCCAGTTTGGCGAACGCCTGCTGGCTGAGGTCCAGTTGCCCCGGCGCACAGGGCAGTGGGCATTCGTTGGTGATCCGGACCGTGACGGAGGCGCCGTTCGCCGCGCGGACGCGTATGTATGCCCCGCAGGCCTTGGAGGTCTCGTAGTCGGTGGTGTTCATCGCCGCGATCATCATGTCAGGGCTCGGGCCGAACGAGCAGGCGCCGTCCCCCACCCCGGCCTCGTAGACCGTGGCGACTCCCCGGTAGGTGCTCTTGGGGCGGATCCGTCCGCCCGCGGGTGCCGTGTCAGGAGCCTTCCGCGGGGCGGCCGATGACGAGGACGGCGACGGGGACGGGGACGGGGAGGCCTTCCGCTTCTTGGCACCGGCCGACGGGGACGCGGAGACCTCGGACGGGGAGGGTGTGGGGGACTTCTCCTTCCCGGGCGATCTCGGCGGGTGCGTCTCCTGGGAGTTGGCGACGGCCGTGGCCGGGGCTCGTCCGGCGTCCTCCTCGCGGTCCGGCTGCATCGTCATGAGCAGGCCGAAGAGAAGACCTGCGACGACCAGCCCCGTGGTGGTGCCCACCATCAGCCGGCGTCTGTGCCTGCGCTGCCGGGCGGCCTGGCGTGTCTCTTGCATGTTCATCCGTTCGGAAGGGCGTGTCGGTGTTGCACTGCTCAGTGGCCGCGGGTGGCGAAAAGGTTGCCGCCGATTTTCGACGGGTCCGGTAGCTCGACAGGGCAGCCGGAGGCCGCCGTGTGTCCCTCGCGAAGCCCTCGGGTGGGACACACGGCCTGTTCGGAGGCAGGTCGGCGTCTGCCCGGCACCGTGGCGACAGCCCGCGGCCGGCCTCGGCCCCCCGCCGGACCGCCGACGGACGGCATCGCGGCCGCCACAGGCGCGGCGTCCGGCTCACTCGGTGGGGGGCCGAGGTCCGGCAGCCCCTCGTCGTGCGGCGAAGACACCGGCGGGTCAGCGTCGGGAACGCACCCTGTCCCGGGCCGCCGCTCGTGCTCAGAGAGCCCGGGTGATCGTCTTCTCGCCGGCGCGTTCGGCTCCCGCCGCGGCATCCTCTCCGGTTCCGTGTCCGACAGCGGGTGCAGGGTGTCCAGGAGATGACGCAGGCCCGCGTTCGCCGAGGGGCTGACTGGAGACGTCGACCTCCGCGCCGTGATGCGGGCGGATGAGGCTGATGTCGCGCCCCTATCCCCGCCCGGCCGGGAGTTACAGAACAAGGACAACTCGGTGCAACCGTGCACCACCCGCCTGCGTCTCCGACCGTGCCCAGCGGATAGGCCGGGCCATAGCGCTACCGGGAGTGACGAGTGAACCGATCCAGGGGATGTGCGAGACGGGTGTCCCAGATGGCCGCCGCAGGGCTGATCGCGGGGCTGGTCGTGGCCTGCGGGCCGAAGGACCCGGCTCCGGGAGAGGCGGGCGGGAGCGACAAGCCGGGCAAGGCCTCGAAGTCCGCGACCGCCGCGCCGTCGAAGACACCCGGCGGTCCGGCGAAGACACCCGGTACCCCGGCCAAGACCCCGTCCGCGAAGCCCAGTGGTACGCCGACCGGTGGCGCCAAGTCCTTGACGTGCGCGCAGTTGCAGAACGCGTCCCTGGACGGCGGTGGGCTGGAGGGGTACGGCATCGCGGGGGCCTCCCTCAGCGCGGGACGCTGGGAGGGGCCGGACGGGGTCGTGATCGAACTGCAACCCCAGTGCGCCGTCGGTGACATCACCGGAGACAGCGCGGCCGACGCCGTGGGCGCGCTGAAGATCTCCACCGGGGGCACGGGCAAGTTCTACACACTGGTGACGTGGCGCAACGACGGCGGCACTCCCGTCCCCGCGGCCGCCGCGGAACTCGGCGACCGCACCCCCGTCGTCTCCATCGACTTCCCGTCCGCGGGGACGCCTCGGCAGGTGACCGTCGTCTACCGGACCCGCGGCGAGGACGATCCGGCGGCCGTCGTCACCCTCACCCGTACCGCGGTGTACGAGGTCAGCGGGCCCTCCATGGTGGAACTGCACCACAGCGACGCCCCGTACACGCCGTAGCCGACGGCCCGGCCGGGACCGCCCGGGGTGAGTCCCGACGGCCGCCGTCGGACGGTCGGCGTCGCACGGGCGCCGTCAGACTGCCGCCGTCGCACGGTCGGCGGCGTCGGCCCGGCTCCGTTAGGCGGGGGCGGATTCGGGGGGCGGATTCAGGGGGCGGGCCGGGGGTCGATCCACAACGACTCCGACCTGGCGCACAGTTCGCCCTCCGTCGTGGTGACCGCGACGCCCATCGTGTGCTTGCGGCCGGACTCCGACAGCAGCCACGCGTACACGATGTGCGGCTCCCCCGCGGCGACCGGCCGCAGAATCGTGCCCGTGAGGGAGGCGGTGACGGCGCCCGGGCGCTGGGTGCCGAGGAAGCGGCCCGCCCAGTGTCCCGGGCAGTCCAGGGCGCCCCAGACCAGAGGGGCGGGGAGCAGGCCGTCCGAGTCGGCGAAGACCCGCGAGGGTGTCCACGCGGAGGCCACGACGTCGAGATCCGGCACCGGAGCGCAGTACACGCGCAGTCCCCGATCCGCGGGGCGCAGGCCGCAGCCGAAACAGTCGACCACACCCGGTGGCGGCGTCGCCCGGAACCTCTCCGTCGCGGCGGCCGCCTCGTCCCAGGAAGGCGCGGCCGGCCCGCCGAGCGGCAACTCGGCGGGGCGGGCGGAGGCAAGGGGCCGCTCCGCTTCGCCCAACTCCACACCGCCGTCCGCCGTTGCGGCGATCGGTACGGGCACGCCGACCGGTACCGGCCCGCGGAAGTCCACCCGTACCGTCTTCGCCGCGGACCTCTCCGCCAGCACGCCGGCGATGTAGCCCCCGAAGGCCACCCCGGGGTAGCCGACATACAGCTCCGGCACCACGATCGCGTCACTCGTCGTCATGATCCCCACTTCACCACACGCCGGGGACCCCGCTTTCCCGACCGGCTGTGCGGGGTGCCGCCGCACGGGGCCGGGAAGGTCACCGGCCGGGCTCCCGGGGACTCCCCGTCAGCACCGGAACCCCGTCAGCACCGGAACCCCGGCGAGTCAGGCGCGCCGGTCGGCCCCGCCCGGCGCGAGGGCGGGCTGGAACTCCGCCTGCTGGAGTTCCGCGAGCAACTCGCTCTGTCCGGCGAGTAATTCGGTGAGGATGCGGCGAGCCGCGCGCAGCAGGTCGGCCACATCACCGCCGGCGAGCGCGTAACTGACCGTGGAGCCCTCCCGGATGGAGACGACGATCCCCGATCGGCGCAGGACACCCAGCTGCTGGGAAAGGCTGGACGGCTCGATCTCGATCTCGCTGAGCAGGTCGCGAACGGGGAGAGGGCCGCTCTGCAGCAATTCCAGAACCCGGATGCGGACCGGGTGTCCGAGCATGCGGAAGAACTCGGCCTTGGCCTGGTAGAGGGGGACCTGCATGAGAATCGCTCGCTCCCTGCCGCGTTCGACGGGCTTTCTCTCGGTACGGCGGCCCGGACGCCACCGCGGACGGCTCGGCGGGGCCGACGCCGCGTGCTGCGCCAATCCTCGCCGATCCGGCCCCGCACACCCATGGCTTTGACCTCATCTGGATATTCCCAGTTGAAGAAGTCTTCAAGTCATGGGCGTGCGAGGCCGTGAATCGCGGCACTTCTATACGTGGAGGTCCGCTTCGACGCGCTTGAGTTGATGCCGGGCCATGGCGAGGTTCGATTTACCCCTGTCGAGCACGAGGTAGAGGAACAGGCCGTTGCCGCCGCGGCCCTTGAGCGGCTGGATGATGTGGTACTGGCTGCCGAGCGTGATCAGCATGTCCTCGATCTCGCCCGTGAGCCCCAGGTGCTCCATGGTGCGGGTCTTGGCGCGGATCACATCCGTGTTGCCCGCCGCCGCGACGTTCAGGTCGAGGTCCTTCCCGCCCCCCAGCGTGCCCAGCGCCATACCGCTCGTGTAATCGACCAGCGCGGTCCCTAAAGCGCCCTCGATCGACGTCATGATCTCCTTCAGCGAGATCTCGACATTGCTCATCCCGGCATCTCCTCCAAGTCACTGCGCGGATCGGACATCGCCCTCTCCGCCGGTGCACAGGACCCTACGAAGTGTCCGCGACGGGCAGCGCTGTTGTTCGATTGTTATTCGGTACTGAACGCGGGAGTCGCGCATTGACGAATGGCACACCGTTTTTGACCGGTCGCGCTCACGGAACGGTCGACGTTCTCATCCACTGTGAGAGCGCGGGGTCAGCAGCGGGGAATGGCGACCGGCCGGGCCCGGCGTCCTCGTGTCCACGTGGGCCGGCCATGCGCCGCCGGGGCCGCGCCCGACAGGTGTCACGCGCTGGTCAGCATGCCTTCGCGCAGGCGGGACAGGAGGCGGGAGATCAGCCGGGAGACCTGCATCTGGGAGATGCCGAGGCGTTCGCCGATCTCTGCCTGGGTGAGTTCCTCCACGAACCGCCAGTGAATGATCTTGCGGTGGCGTTCGTCGAGTTCGGCGATCATCGGGGCGAGGGCGTGGAAGTCCTCGATCAGACCGAAGGCGGCGTCCTCGTCCCCGATGAAGTCCGCCAGCGCGGACTCGCCGTCCTCGCTGCTGTTGATCGCCGCGTCCAGGGAGGCCGACTTGTAGCCGTTGGAGGCCAGACGGGCCTCGACGACCTCGTCCTCCGGCAGGCTCATCAGCTCGGCGAGTTCCTTGGTCGTCGGTGTCCGGCCGAGCCGGCTCTGCAGTTCCTCGTTGGCGCGGGCGAGCTGGGCACGGGCCTCCTGGAGCCTCCGGGGCACGTGGACGGCCCAGGAGGTGTCACGGAAGAACCGCTTGATCTCACCGACGATGTAGGGGACCGCGAAGGAGGTGAACTCGACCTCGCGGGACAGCTCGAAGCGGTCGATCGCCTTGATGAGGCCGATCATGCCGACCTGGACGATGTCCTCCATCTCCTCCGGCCCGCGGCTGCGGAAGCGGCCGGCCGCGTAGCGGACGAGGGACATGTTCATCTCGATCAGCGTGTTCCGGGCGTACTGGTACTCGGGCGTGCCCTCCTCCAGTACGGCCAGCTGGTCGAAGAACAGCTTCGACAGCTCTCGTGCGTCCTTCGGCGCGACCTTGGAGGGGTCCGCGATCTCCGGAACGTCCACGGTCCGCCCAGTGATCTCCACGGTCGTCGCCATCATGCGCCCCTCCCACTCGTCGACCTCGTCCTCGCCGGCCCATCGTCCGGCAAGCACGCGCATACCCCGGCCGTCGATCCGCATTCCTGCGACTTCGGGATTTTTCTCGGCCCCGCTCGGCCTCCCCCGGTCCGGTGGGGCGGGCACCGCGTTGGCGGACGGCGAGCCGAAGCCCGTCGCGGGCCGCGGACCACCGGCAGGGGCGGGATCCCGGCCGCCGCGGCCGATGTCAGGCGGGCGGTCACCGAGTCGGCGACCGGCCGATGTCAGGCGGGCGGTCACCGAGTCGCGAGCACGATCGTGAGACGTGTCACCTGCGCCGCACTGCCCGCTCGTCGGACGCCAGGCACGAAGCCGAGCGGGAAGCGGTCGCCCCCGGTGAGAGCCGGCGGCGGTTGCCGTGCCAGTCGAGTACCAGGACCGTGGCGTCGTCCGCGAGGTTGCCCTGGCAGGCGTCCAGCACCGCGCCGGTCAGACGTCGTACGACCTCTCTGGGATGCAGGGCGCGGGTCTCGTGGAGGAGTGAGACCAGGTCGGCGGCCGCGGCCCCGCGGTCCTGCATTCCGTCGGTGAGCAGGATCAGGCGGTCTCCGGGACGCAGGCGCAGTTCCTGAGCGCGGTAGGGGATGGGTGCGGCGACGCCGAACGGCAGGTTGACGGCGAGCCGGACCTCTTCGACGGTGCCGTCGCGCAGCCGCAGGGGCCAGGGGTGGCCGGCGTTGACCAGTTCGCAGACGCCTGTTCCGAGCTCGACGCACAGCAACTGGCCGGTGGCCAGACCGCAGTTGTGACGCAACAGCGCCTGGTGGGCCTCTTCGGCCTGTCTGAGGGCGTCACAGCCGCTGCGGCGGGCCCGCCGCAGCGCGCCGATGAGCAGGGTGGCCAGCAGGGCGGAGTCCGTGTCGTGGCCCATGGCGTCGGTGATGGACAGATGCAGGGAGTCGCGGTCGAGGGTGTAGTCGTAGGTGTCGCCGCCGATGTCGTCGGCCGGGATCAGCCCGGCCGCGAGGGTGAACTGTTCGGCCTCGCAGCAGGGCGCCGAGGGAAGCAGTTGGTGCTGGATCTCGGCGGCCAGGCTGGTCTCGGTGGTGCGTCGGCCCAGGTGGTAGAGATCGGTGAACCGGCGGTCCGTCACGATGATGTAGGCGAGCGTGTGCGCCGCGTCGCGGACCTGCCGCAGAGCGGTGGCGTCGGCGGACTGGAGGGTCACCTCCAACAGGCCGATGCAGTCTCCGCGGTTGGTGACCGGGGTGACGACGCGCAGTCCGTCCTGCCCGTCCGGTTCCACGTACTGGCGCTGGCTCCGGAGCACGGCGTCGTAGACGCTGCCGTGCAGGGCGATCGGCTCGGCGCGGTCCATGACCTCGTCGCCGGCCGCCGCCAGGCGTACCAGCCGCTGACCGATGAGGTCGGCGAAGAGGAAGGACACGCGCTCCGCACCGAACCGCTTCTGCAGATCGCGTGCCACCACGTCGACGGACTCACCGGGCGGCGCCGCCTCCGCGGCGGCCAGCAATTCGCCCAGTTCAAGATCTGCGCGCTCCACGACAACCTCCTATCGGCTGCCGCAACTTTTTCCCCGAGATCCCGCGACATCACCCGATGTGCGCCATGGCACGCCGGACGGCCATCCGCCACACCGCAGTCTCCCGTCTACGGAGCGTGACGTCCGGTGGCATCCCCGTCGTGATCGTCGGGCAGGGCGATGCGGACGGTGATGCGTTTGCCGACGGGCTCCCGCTGCACCTCGAAGCCGTGCGCCACGGCCATGACGATCTCCAGGCCGTGCTGCCCCACTCGTCCCGGGTCGGCGGCCCGCGCCACCGGGAGGACGGGATCGCTGTCCCACACGGCCACCTCGACCATGGCGCCGGAGACGCGCAGCTCCATCAGCACCGGGCCAGGAGCGTACTTGCGCGCGTTGGTGACCAGTTCACTGACCACCAGCTGGGTCAGCTCCATCGCGCGCGCGGACACCGGCAGGCCGTGCTCGACCCGGACACGGGTGAGGAAGTCGGCCGCGCTGTGACGCGCCTGGGCGATGCAGGACCCGTCGCCGTCCAGGGCGACGGTGTCCTGGATCGGAGCCGCGTCGGGCATCACACCGCCCTCGCCGTCAGGAACTGATTCCGCCGGGTCCACTTTGATCCCCCGTTCACCTGCCTGCGCGTACCCCGCACCATGACTCACATGCTCCCTGAGATCGACCCAGGCATTGAACACCTGTTCGCCGTACCATCGTGGCAGGGTGCCGATGTACATCCTGTCGGACCCCCAGCACCCACCAGCGAGAGCAGTCGAGGACACGAGCGGTGACAGACACCCATGGAGCAGCCCGGCCCGGCCGGCTGTCGATCGACCTCACCTCCGTCGACGGTGTCCTGGTGGTCACCCTGCGCGGCGAGATCGATCACACCGTCAGGGAGCAGCTCACCGAAGCCCTGATGCCCGACGGGGGCACGGCCGCTCGGATCGTGGTCGATCTCAGCGGGGTGACCTTCATGGACTCCAGCGGCGTCAACGTCCTCGTCGCGGCCCACCACGAGGTGAGCGCCGCACGGGGGTGGCTGCGCATCGCCGGTGCCCGGGATCCCGTACGCCGGCTCCTGCACATGGTCGCCCTGGACCAGGTCGTTCCCTGTCATCCCAGCGTCGAGCAGGCTCTCACCGCCTGACCCGCGGGCATCGGATCTGCGGACGTCGGCTCGCGGGTCCCGCTCCGGACGGCGCCCGTGGTCATGCGGTCCGCCGGCATCCGGCCCGTGACACCGCGAGCCCTCTGCGGGTTTCCGTCCGCCGAGCGAGTTCGGACGCGGCGAATTCGGTTGTGCGGCGGGCGGGCCGACGTCTCCGCCCTGGCGGGCCTGGCCCTGATCGCCGAGGGCGGCGCCTTCGACACCGAGGGAACGGCGGACGAGGGCCGCGCCCGGCGCTTTCCGGGGTGGAGCACCCACGGGCACTGGATGCGCAACCGGGCCTGATGCATCGCGGTGGACCGCGTTGTGGCACCGGTTTCAGCCCTGGGAGCGGGACTCGATCGTCGCACGAGGCGCCCCGCGCGGCAGGTGACCGGCGACACGCCGCGGCGGCCCCTGCCGACCGGAGGGTGCTCCCCCGCCGTCTGGCCGAAATCGTCATGGTGGAGGGTGACGGACGCAATCCGGTCAGGCGACCCGGTCGGTCGACCGAGTCGCCTATGATGCCGGTATGGCCCATGTACCCGCGGCGGAGCGCCGCCCCCAGCTGATCAAGGCCGCCATCACCCTGATGACCAGGGAAGGTGTCGCCGCCGGCAGCACGCGCGCCATCGCCGCCGAGCTCGGGGTGGCCCAGGCGACCGTGCACTACACGTTCGGTACGAAGGAGGAGCTGTACCGAGCGGTCATGGAGCAGCTCACCCAGGATCTGGTCGCCCAGGTCGAGAAGGCGGCGCCCACGGACGCGAGCTTCGAGGACACGATCGCCACCCTCACCGAGGCGTTGTGGCGCACCGTGCTCGAACAGCCCGCGTCCTACCAGCTGCTCACCGAGCTCACCCTGTTCGCCCTGCGCACGCCTCATCTCGAAGAGGCGCTGCGCAGCCACCACAGCGGCGTCTCCGCGGGGACGGCGAAGCTGATCACCGAGGCCGCCGAGCGCACCGGTCACCGGCTCGCCCAGCCCGCCGAGACACTCGCGAAGTTCTACCTCGCGAGCTTCGACGGGCTGACGATGCAACATCTGACCCAGCCGGACGAGGCGGCCGAACGGGCCTGCCTGCGGGCCCTGATCGCCGCCGTCCTGGCCATGGCCTGACGCTCGGCGGGTCGGCAGGGAAAGGTGGCGCGGGTCGGCGGCCCGGCCCCGGCTCACTGATCCTTCGGCGGAGCGGTGCTCTCCCGGACGGTGAGGGTGGTCGCGATCTCAAAGCCCATCTGGGGGACTTGCTCGCCGCGGCCGAGCGCGAGCGCCAGTTCGGTGGCCGCGGTGGCCATCTCGGCGAGCGGCTGATGGACGGTGGTCAGGGGCGGGTCCATCCAGGCCACGGCCGGTACGTCGTCGAAGCCCACCACGCTGAGGTCGTCCGGGATGCGCAACCCGAGCTCCCTGGCTGCCTGGTAGACGCCGACCGCCTGCATGTCGTTCGCGGTGAACACGGCGGTGGGTCTCCCGGGCCGGGACAGCAACTCCCGTGCCGCGGCGTACCCGTGCTCGCGGGTGAGCTGTGTCCTGACCACCAGACCGGGTTCCACCGGCAGGCCGGCCTCCGCGAGAGCGGACGAGTAACCGGACAGCCGGGCGAGGCAGAAGGCGTGGTCCGGTCCGCTGATCATGGCGATGCGCCGGTGCCCCAGACCGACCAGATGGCGGGTCGCCGCCTGCCCGCCCCTCCAGTTCGTGGCCCCCACGAACGGCACGCCGTCGGGCAACTCGTCGATCGGGTCGAACACCACGAACGGGATGCCCCGTGCCTTCAGCTGCTCGCGCTCCGCCTCCGAGAGCTGCGCCACCGAGAGGACGCACCGGGGACGCCGGCCGACGGTGTCGTCGATGGTCATGCCGGAGCTGTCGTGGAGCCCGAACTCCGACACCAGGACACCGATCCGGTTCTTCCGGGCCACCCGTTCGACACCGCGGATGATCTCCACGGCCCACATGCTCTCCAGCTCGCGGAACACCAGCTCCACGAGATTGCTGCGGTTCTTGGGGGGTTTGCGGTAACCGTGCTGGTGGATCAGTTGCTCCACGCGGGCCCGGGTCTCGTCCGACACCCCCGACCGGCCGTTGAGCACCTTCGAGACGGTGGGTACGGAGACGCCCGCGGACTCGGCGATGTACGCGATCGTCACCGACGCCGGTCCCTCGCCGCGCTCTTCGTGGCCCTCCGCCGAAGGTTGTCCCGCTCGGTTGTCCGGCACGGTCGCCCCTTCTCCTCCCCTGGCCTGCTGCCCCGACATTCTGGCACCTCGCGCCGAGGCGGGTGATCAGGCGGTTTCCCGGGCCGGCACCACCGTCGTCCCTCCCCCGGGGGCTGCGTCAGCGGTCGAGGTAGAAGCGGACGGTGGTGCCGTCATGGGCGGTGTGGAGGCGTACCAGGTCGGCGATGTGGTGGACCAGCATCAGACCGCGTCCGCCCAGCTGGTCGCGTGCCGGGGGCCGGCGGCCGGCCAGCGGGTCGGTCAGCCGTCCGTGGTCGTGGACCTCGCAGACGACCTGCCCGCCCTCGGTCCAGATCCGCAGCGTCCCCGATCCGCCGCCGTGCACCACGCTGTTGGTGGTCAGTTCGGCGACCGCGAGCGCCAGGTCCTGCAGCCGGACCCCGGTCAGGCCGAGTCGCCGGGCCTCCCGCACCGCGAACGCGCGGACCTCCGGGAGCGCGTCCGCGTCGAACGGCAGGGTCGCCGCCCCGGGCGGGCCGGTGAGGGGCTCGTTGTAGCGGGCGACGACCCGCTCGGGTGCGTAGGTGTCGCTGGGCATCTCGACGCCGGACTCGATGACGACGGGGTGCGTGGCGTGGGCGTCGGCGAGCACCGTCGGCGCCAGGGCGTCCGCGTCGTACGGGCAGAGGATCGTCACCTCGCGCCCCTGGAAGGCCTGGTTGATGAGGGCCTCGTGCTGGACGCACGCCGGGTACTCCGTCGCCGAGCGGGCGGCCCAGATCGGCTCCCCGATGATCCTCACCCGGCCGCCCCGGTGGGCGTCGGCGAAGGCACGCAGGACTCCGGGGATGATCCGCCCCGGGTTGCGGCCCGCCCGCGTCATGTCGAGGAACTCGACCCGGGCGGCGTCGGCGCCCATCCCGGCCCTGATCAGGTCGAGGTTGGGGCCGGGCACGGCGACGGCGACGGCCTCTCCGGCGGACAGGCCGTCCAGCAGGAACGGCACCGTGCCCGCCGTGTACTGATCCTCACCGCGGTAGAACAGCGCGGGGTGCCCGAAGGGTCCGCTTCCGGTGGCCGCCGTCATCGCCCCACCACCTCGATCGTCGGAAGACCCGGCCAGAACAGATCGAGGATGCGCGTCAGCTCCGGCGGCGGACGGTGCACGACGATGCGGCCGGTGGTCAGTCGCTGCGCGGTGACCGCCAGCGCCGCCGCGCCGCCGACGTCGATGGACATCAGACCCGACAACTCCACGTGGGAGACGTCCCCATGGGTGCTCGCCACATCATTCAGGGCCTGTTCCCAGGATGAACGCGTGATCACGTTGATCTCTCCAGCGGCACGGATCCCGGGGCGACCGCACAGCGAACGGATCTCCAGCGCGGCGCCCCCGGGCTGCGGTGCCGGGGCCGTACTGTCCCCACCGTCGGCGGCATCCACGTTCCCTCCCCTGCGTCATGCCGATGGACGACGCTCCACCCGCTCCCCGCTCACCGCGCTCCTGTAAACGGCAGACCAAAAGTCACGTCATCGTATATCCCGCCGCTGCCCCGGACTTCGAGGCCCCGAGGGCATGGTGTGCGCCCCGCCGGAGACGCACGCTTCGAGGCGGGGCGCACTGCCGGACCGAACGTGGCAGCGGTCCCCGGCATCCCCGGCAGGGCCAAGGGCGGGGGCTCCGGGAATCCAGCCACGTCCCCGCCGCAGGTCAAGGATCAAGTCAGTCGACCCGCACTCCCACGATGCAGGTGTCGTCGTCCGTGTCCGACTTGCTGTAGGTGAGCAGGCGGTCCAGTTGCTGGTCGAGGGTGGGCGGGACCGTGCGCGCGGCCGTCAGCAGCTGGGCCAGCGATTCCTCCACGGAACGGTCACGGCGTTCGATCAGGCCGTCCGTGTACATCAACAATGTGTCGTCGACGGCCAGTTGCACCTCGTGCTCCTCGTACGTCGCCTCGGGCACGGCACCGAGCAGCAGGCCCTTGACCAGCGGGAGCGGTGCCGCCTCGCCGTCGCGCACCAGGACGGGCGGCAGATGGCCCGCCCTCGCCCAGCGCAGGGTGCGGACCTCGGGGTCGTACAGGCCGCAGACCGCCGTGGCGGTGACGGCGCCGTTCAGATGGTGGGCCACCATGTTGAGCCAGGACAGCAGCTGGGCCGGTCCGGCGCCCGTCACGGCGAGGCCCCGCAGCGCGTTGCGCAGGACGACCATGCTGGTGGCCGCCTCGATGCCGTGGCCGGCGACGTCCCCCACACACAGCAGCACCAGCCGGGACGGCAGGACGACCGCGTCGTACCAGTCGCCGCCGACCAGGTGCTGGGTCTCCGCGGGCCGGTAGCGGACGGCCACCCGCAGTCCGGGGGCCTCCAGCGGGGCCTGCGCGGGGGGCATGATCGCGTGCTGGAGCTGGAGGGTCAGCCGGTTGCGTTCGCTCGCCTGCTGCTCGGTGTGGGCGAGCTGGTCACGGGTGGCGGCGAGGGCGACCTCCGTCCAGTGGTGGGCGGAGATGTCCTGGTAGGCCCCTCGTACGACGAACAGTCTGCCGTCGGAGTCGAGAACCGGCTCGGCCACCACGCGGATGTGCCGGGTCACGCCGTCGGGGCGCTGGAGCCGGAACGCCGTGGACGCGGGACGGCGGTGGTGCAGCAGGGTACGCAGGAACCTACCGATGGCGACGGCGTCGTCGGGGTGGGCGTGGGCGGGCAGGGCCTCCAGCGGGACCGGACCGGCGGAGACCGGCTTGCCGTAGAGGCTGTAGAGCTGGCCGTTCCAGGTGATCTCGCCGGTGAGCAGATTCTCCTCGAAACCGCCGATGCGGCCGAGGCGCTGGGCGTGCTGGAGCAGACTCGCGAGGCGGGCCGTCTCGTCCTCTATCCGCCAGATGAGCAGGACGCTGCCCCCGTGGCGGCTGATGTTGATGTCGGCGACCGCCGCCAGCGGGACGTCGTCCACCAGGGCGGTGAGCCGCATCCGGTGGGCGCGGAACGGCTCACCCGTGGCGTAGACGCGTTCGACCTGCTCGAACAGTTCGCTGTCGCCGGCGGCCATCGGGTAGGCCTCCAGCAGCAGGGCCCCGTTGACGACGCCCCGGGGCCGGCCCGCCGGGTCGAGGAAGCGCCGGTTGACGTGGTGGATGCGGAAGTCGACCAGTTCCCCGTCCGCGTCCAGGTGCGGGACGAGCACCAGCGCGGGGTCGTGGAGGCCGTCGGCCAGATCCATCAGTTCGGCTACGGCCGGCAGGAGCCCGGGGCGGGTGTCGCCGTCGGGCCGGCGCGGGAGGTACGTCTCCAGTGTGTGCGCGCACAGCTCGGCCAGGGCCTCCACCTGGCGGACGATCTGCGGTGGCTGGGGCTCCAGCGGTGTCGGCCAGACGATCTCCAGCACGCCGTGGATGCGGCCCCCGGTGCCCGCGGGGACGGCGGCGCGACCGCCGTCGGGGTGATGGTGCCGGCCGATGGAGGGCAGACCGGTCTCCGACAGACAGCCGATCCACTGGCCGGTCCGTTCGCCCAGTCCGCGACGGGCCACGGTCGCCACCCCCGGCGGCACATACCGCCAGCGGCCCGCCTCCGCCGCCGAGAACCCGGCGCTGCCCGCCAGGGTGAGGGAGCCGTCCGCGTCCAGCGCCCAGATGGCGACGGCCTCCGCGCCGAGCGGCGTCAGGGCGTGTTCCAGCAGGGAGTCCGCCACGGCCTGCGCGTCGTTCGCGGCCAGCGCTCCGCTCTCGGCGGTCCGCAGCCGGACGGCGAAGGAGCCGTCCCCGGCCGGGTCGGCGGTGTCGCCGCGGTTCGCCGTGGTCGCGAGGAACGCGGTCGTCACCTCGGAGAGCCGGTCGCGGGAAGCCTGGTTGATGACCTCGACGGCGAACTCGAGCGGCGTCACACCCGCTTGCTCGGCCAGCTCGGCGAGCTGCCGAGCCGCCTGGGCCGGTCCGCAGCGGAGGCGCTCGACGAGGATGCCCTTGGCCAGCTCGACCAGGGCACGGCCGTCGGCTTCCGCCTGGGCCGTCTGTACCTCGCGCCGCAGTCGCTCCACGGTCGCGGCGAGCCGCCCGACCGGGGACGGCTGTCCCTTGCCGTCCGCTTCTTCCGTACCGGTGACGGCCACCACGTCGCCGTCCGCGTCCCGGCCTGGGGCGGAACGGGCGACGGACACGGACACCTCCGGGGTCAGGCCGGTGGCGAGCAGGTCGCCGCCCGCCGTCGGGTCGCCGGCGGACAGCCGGCCCATCGGGGAGCCTGCGTCCGGTGGGTCGGTCGGCTGGTGAAGGTTGCTCACAGTTGGCCTGTTCCTCGGCTCGGGCGTCCGGGGACGCCAGGCGGTCGGCTGGTTCGCGCGGCGGGGCGGCGCCCCGTCACGTGGACAGCCAGCGTCGGACGCGGCCGATGAGGTCGTTGGTGTCGACGGGCTTGGTGACGTAGTCGTTGGCGCCCGAGGCGAGGCTCTTCTCCTGGTCGCCGGGCATGGCCTTCGCCGTGACGGCGATGATGGGCAGATCGGCGTACTGCTCCATCGCGCGGATCTCGGCGGTGGCGGTGTACCCGTCCATCTCCGGCATCATCACGTCCATCAGGACGAGCGAGACGTCCGGGTGGGCGAGCAGCATCTCGATGCCCTTGCGGCCGTTGTCGGCGTGCAGGACATGGAATCCGTGCAGTTCGAGAACCCCGCTGAGGGCGAAGAGGTTGCGCGCGTCGTCGTCGACCACGAGCACTGTACGGCCGACGAAGGCGTCGTCGACGACCTCGGCCGTACGCTGGAGGTCCTCGGCCCGCACCAGGGACAGGACGTCACCCGGTTCCTCCGCGGACAGGTGCAGGGTGATCCGTTCCCGCAGCTCGTCCAGGCTGGACAGGAAGTCGAGTGGGCGGGTGTCCGCGCGGGAGCGCAGCGTCTGCTCCTGGGCCAGGTCCACACGGTGCCCGGTGTGCACCAGGACGGGGACGCTGGCCAGCGCCGAGTCGCCCTCCATGGCCTCCAGCAGCCGTGCGCCCTCGCCGTCGGGCATCCCGAGTTCCAGGACGACGCAGTGGCAGGGGTCGGCGGCCAGGGTGCTCGCCGCCTCCTGAGCACCCACCGCCGTGATGATGTCGATCGCGCCGAGCGGATCGTCGGGGTCGGGCGCGATGTCCGCGACGGCCCGCTCGGCGACGAGGGTCAGCAGCCCGCGCGGACGCTCCTCGACGACGAGCAGGCGCCGCCTGCGCCGTTCCGGCGTCACGGCCGGGGCGGCGTCCGGCCGGGAGGCCGGCGGGAGTTCGACGGTGTGCGACTGCTCCACGGGCCGGCCGCCGCCTGCGAGCACGTCCTCGAAGTCGGCGCGTGCCACGGGGAGGTACAGCGTGAAGGTGCTGCCCTGACCGGGGGTGCTGTCGACCGTGACGGCGCCGCCCAGCAGATGGGCGATCTCCCGGGTGATCGACAGACCGAGGCCGGTGCCGCCGTACTTGCGGCTGGTGGTGCCGTCCGCCTGCTGGAACGCCCCGAAGATCGCCTCCAGTTGCTGCTGGGGGATACCGATCCCGGTGTCCTTCACCCGGAAGGCGACGACGGGACCGCCGCGGAGGACGCCCACGGGCACCTCCCGGTCGGCGGCGGGTTCGATGCGCAGTTCGACACCGCCCTGTTCGGTGAACTTCACGGCGTTGGAGAGCAGGTTGCGCAGGATCTGCCGCAGCCGGGAGTCGTCGGTGAGCAGGTCGGCCGGTGTGCCGGGCGCGGTGGCGACCGTGAAGTTCAGGCTCTTCTGCGTGGTCATCGGCCGGAACGTCGCCTCGACGTACTCCAGCAGCTTGCGCAGCGGGACCCGCTCGGGGGCGACGTCCATCTTGCCGGCCTCGACCTTCGACAGGTCGAGGATGTCGTTGATCAGCTGGAGCAGGTCGGAGCCCGCCGAGTGGATGATGCCCGCGTACTCGACCTGCTTGGGGGTGAGATTGCGCGAGGGGTTCTGCGCGAGCAGCTGGGCGAGGATCAGCAGGCTGTTGAGCGGGGTGCGCAGTTCGTGGCTCATGTTGGCCAGGAACTCCGACTTGTACTTCGACGCCAGCGCCAGCTCCTGGGCGCGGGTCTCCAGCTCCTGCCGGGCCTGTTCGATCTCCAGGTTCTTGGCCTCGATGTCGCGGTTCTGCGAGGCCAGCAGCGACGCCTTCTCCTCCAGTTCGGCGTTGGAGCGCTGGAGTTCGTCCTGCTGCACCTGCAACTCGGCGGAGCGGGACTGGAGTTCGGCGGTAAGCCGCTGGGACTCGTCCAGCAGCTCGTCGGTGCGGGCGTTGGCCACGATGGTGTTGAGGTTGACGCCGATGGTCGGCATCAGCTGGGCGAGGAAGTCCTGGTGGATCTGGGTGAAGCGGGTGACGGAGCCCAGTTCGATGACACCGAGGACCTGGTCCTCGACCACGATGGGCAGCACCACCAGGGCGCTGGGCAAGGCCTGGCCGAGACCGGAGGAGATGGTCACGTAGCCGGGCGGGAGTTCCTCGACGCTGATGGGCCGGCGGTTGCGCGCGGCCTGCCCGACCAGGGAGCGTCCGACGGGGATGCGGTCGGGCCGGTCGGTGTCGTCGGGGTAGCCGTACGAGCCCACCAGCCGCAGCTCGGGGCCGCGGGTGGTGTCCTCGGCGAGGTAGAAGGCGCCGTACTGCGCCGAGACCAGCGGCGCGAGTTCGTCCATGACGAGTTCGGCGACGACGGGCAGCTCGCGGTGGCCCTGCATGAGGCCGGAGATCCGGGCGAGGTTGGTCTTCAGCCAGTCCTGCTCCTGGTTGGCCCGCGTCGTCTCGCGCAGGGACTCCACCATGGAGTTGATGTTGTCCTTCAGTTCGGCGACCTCGCCGGACGCCTCCACGGTGATCGAGCGGGTCAGGTCGCCCTCGGCGACGGCGCTCGCGACCTCGGCGATCGCGCGGACCTGGCGGGTGAGGTTGCCGGCCAGTTCGTTGACGTTCTCCGTCAGCCGCTTCCAGGTGCCCTCGACGCCCTCGACCTCGGCCTGTCCGCCGAGCCGGCCCTCGCTGCCGACCTCGCGGGCGACGCGGGTGACCTCGGCGGCGAACGAGGACAGCTGGTCGACCATCGTGTTGATGGTGGTCTTCAGCTCCAGGATCTCGCCGCGCGCGTCGACGTCGATCTTCTTCGACAGGTCGCCGTTGGCGACCGCCGTGGTCACCAGGGCGATGTTGCGGACCTGGCCGGTGAGGTTGTTGGCCATCGAGTTGACGTTGTCGGTCAGGTCCTTCCAGGTGCCGGCGACGTTCGGCACGTGCGCCTGGCCCCCGAGGCGTCCTTCGGTGCCGACCTCGCGGGCGACGCGGGTGACCTCGTCGGCGAACGCGGAGAGGGTGTCGACCATCGTGTTGATGACGTCCGCGAGGGCGGCGACCTCGCCCTTGGCCTCGACGGTGATCTTCTGGGACAGGTCGCCGCGGGCGACGGCGGTGGCGACCTGGGCGATCGAGCGGACCTGGCCGGTCAGGTTGGACGCCATCACGTTGACGTTGTCCGTGAGGTCCTTCCACGTGCCCGAGACGCCGCGGACGATCGCCTGTCCGCCCAGGTTGCCCTCGGTGCCGACCTCGCGGGCGACACGGGTGACCTCGTCGGCGAACGCGGAGAGCTGGTCGACCATCGTGTTGATGGTGTTCTTCAGCTCCAGGATCTCGCCCCGCGCGTCCACCGTGATCTTCTGCGACAGATCACCCTGGGCCACCGCCGTGGCGACCTGGGCGACATTGCGGACCTGTGCGGTGAGGTTGCCCGCCATGAAGTTCACGGAGTCCGTGAGGTCGCGCCAGGTGCCCTTCACGCCCTTGACGTCCGCCTGCCCGCCGAGTCGTCCCTCGGTGCCGACCTCGCGGGCGACACGGGTGACCTCGTCGGCGAAGCCGGAGAGCTGGTCGACCATCGTGTTGATGGTGTTCTTCAGCTCCAGGATCTCCCCGCGCGCGTCCACCGTGATCTTCTGCGACAGATCACCCTGGGCCACCGCCGTGGTCACCTGGGCGACATTGCGGACCTGCGAGGTCAGGTTGCCCGCCATGAAGTTCACCGAGTCGGTCAGGTCGCGCCAGACGCCGGCGACGCCCGGCACCTGGGCCTGGCCGCCGAGGCGTCCCTCGCTGCCGACCTCGCGGGCGACACGGGTGACCTCGTCGGCGAACGACGACAACTGGTCGACCATCGTGTTGACGGTCTCCTTCAGCTGGAGGATCTCGCCCCGCGCGGGGACGTCGATCTTCTGCGACAGATCGCCCTTGGCGACCGCGGTCGCCACCTGCGCGATGTCGCGCACCTGGGTGGTCAGGTTGCCCGCCATGGCGTTGACCGAGTCGGTGAGGTCCGCCCAGGTGCCCGAGACCCCCGGCACCTCGGCCTGACCGCCGAGTGTGCCCTCGGTGCCCACCTCGCGCGCCACACGGGTCACTTCCGAGGTGAACACCGACAGCTGGTCCACCATGCCGTTGAAGACCGTGGCGATGTCGCCGAGCAGGCCCTCCCCGTCGGACGGCAGCCGGGTGCCGAAGTCGCCGTCGCGTACGGCGGTCAGTCCGGCCAGCAGTTGCCGCAGCTCCTGCTCGCCCGGGGCCCGGTCGGTGGCCTCGATCGTCCTGCTGCTCATGCGCACCCTCGTTCCGCTCCCCTAGAGCCCTCACCCCGAGGACTCGGAACCCGCGCCGGGCCCCGGGTGAGGCCCGCTCATCCTCGGCGTTTCCGCAGTTCACGGATGAGCCGGATGAGAAAATCCGGTGAAGGTTAACTCAGTTGTCGCGCCACGACCAAAGCCTCGTACGGAGATCCCGGCCGCCGCGAGAAGACCCCGGACCGAGGGGAATACTTCGACGATCGGGGGGCACTCGGCGTGGTTCGCCCGCGCCGTCCCGGGCCCGTCGTCCCCCGCTCATACTGCCGGGCCGTGCCGCGCCCGGGGAGCCCCGTGCGGCCCGGTTCGCGTCGTGTCCGTGGCCGGCCGAAGACCGGCCACGGCGACACCCGGGAGTGGTCCCGCCCGGCGCCGGGCACCTCGCTCGACGAGGCTCTGCGCGTCGCCCCCGAACCGGCGGGGCCGGGGACGCCCCGGCGTCATCCACAGGTCCGGCGCGGGGGCGCCCGGTCGGAAGGCTTCGGGCGGTGATGGCGCCGGGGGCCGTGGTCGCGCGTGGGCGGCCAGGCCGTCGGTGCCCTCGCTGGTCCTCGGCGCGATGAGGACCCGCCGGCAGGGGGTGCCGGCGTCCCGCAGAGGCGGAGACGCCGCGGTAGCTCCGACGGAGATCCCGCCCCGCGCGGTCCGCGGCGTCCCGTGGCACCGACGGTCTCGGTGACGGCGCTGTCGCCCTTCCGTGTGCTGATCTCACCGGACCCGCCCAGGCGGCCGGCCGGGACACCGCCGGCGAGGGCGGTGTGGCGGGCGCTCTCCGCCTCACCGAGCCTGGCCGGGCCCTGCGCGCCCTCGAAGGCGGCGTCGCCGAGCCGTCCGACGGCCTGGAACCCGACGCGCCCGCCGCCGTGCCCTCGGCGCGGAAGCGGGCGGACAGTTGGACGCTCACCTCGACGGATCAGGGTCCCGAGGAGCCGGCTCTTCGCCTCCGGGGCCCGGAACCGCTGAAAGCCGTCGGCATGCCCGGCCTCGGTCCGCTCCGCCGCCTTCACGTCGCCGCTCTCGGCGGCGTCAGCGGCCAGGACCCCGACCGTGCTGTCGGCCCGGCCGGTGGCGGCGAACCGGATGCGTCCGGCGGGGATACCGAGGGCGGCGGTCACGGGGGTCCGGGGGGCGTACGGGCGACGAGGTGGTCGCGCCCGGCCGTCGCCATGACGGGATGTGAACGCTACTTGACGGACCCGGCCATCACTCCCTGCACGAAGTGCCGCTGGAAGGCGAAGAACACGACCACCGGCACGATCAGCGACAGGAAGGCGCCCGGCGCCAGTACGTCGATGTTGCTGCCGAACTGGCGGATCTGCGACTGGAGTTCCACCGTCAGGGGCTGGGACGAGCCGTCGGCGAACAGCAGCGCCACCAGCATGTCGTTCCACACCCACAGGAACTGGAAGATGGCGAGGCTCGCGATCGCCGGCCGTCCCACCGGCAGGACCAGCCGGGTGAAGATGCGCCACTCGGTGCCCCCGTCCATCCGGGCCGCCTCCAGCATCTCCTTGGGGATCTCCGCGAAGTAGTTCCGCAGCAGGAAGACGGCGAACGGCAGTCCGTAGGCGACGTGGAAGAGGACGACACCCGGGATGGTGCCGAACAGCCCCAGCTGGCCGAAGAGTTTGGCCACCGGCAGCAGACCGATCTGCACCGGCACCACCAGCAGGGCGACCACCAACAGGAACAGCGCGTCACGTCCGGGGAAGTCCAGCCAGGCGAATGCGTAGCCGGCGAGCGCCGCGATCACCACCACGAGGACCGTCGTCGGCACGGAGATCAGCACGGTGTTCCAGAACGCCTGGGTGATCCCCGCGTTCTGCAGCAGCGCCGCGTAGTTGTCGAAGGACAGCTGCCCGGGACTGGTGAACGTCGTCCACCAGCCGCCTCTGGCCGTGTCCTCCGCGGACCGCAGGGACGACAGGAGCAGCCCGGCCAGCGGGGTGAGCCAGATCAGCCCGATGACCACCAGGAAGGCCTGGACCAGGCTGTTGCCCAGCCCGCGCCGGAGCGCGCCGATACTCATCGCTGACTCCCTCGGAAACGACGGACGTTGAAGACCATGGCCGGGATCACCAGCAGCAGGAGCAGGACCCCGAGGGCACTGCCCAGCCCCTGGTTGTTGCCGCCGCCGAAGGACACCAGCCACATCTGGGTGGCCAGCACGGTCGCGTCCTCCTGCACCGGTCCGGGCGCGATGATGTAGACGAGGTCGAACACCTTCATCACGTTGATGACGAGGGTCACGAAGACCACGGTCAGCACGGGCGCGAGCAGGGGCACGGTGATCCGCCGGAACACCTGCCACTCGTTGGCGCCGTCCATCCGCGCCGCCTCCAGCGTGTCCCGCGGCAGGGTGGACAGGCCCGCGCCGATCAGCACCATGGCGAAACCGGTCCAGATCCACAGATAGGCGCCGATGATCGCCGGGGTGACGAGCGCCGGGCCGAGCCAGGAGACGCCGTCGTAGGGCGGGGCGAAGTTCGAACCGGGGAGGCTGACGGTGTACGCGCCCTCCTCCAGGTCCGGGAAGCGGAAGGAGCCGTCGGCCGCGGTGGTCGTGCTCGCGACCGTCTTCCCGTCGCGCACCGCCTCGACGGTCATCCGGGGCAGGCCGCTCTCCTGCGGGTCGACCCGACCCGCCCGGCCGCCCCCGCCGCGGGTGAAGTCGAGGTAGACGACACCCCGCAGTTCACCGGTGGCCGCCTTGCGGGCGGCCGCCGCTCGGGCCGGTTCGGCGCCCTCGGGGAGGTCCTTGGGCGCGACGCCGACGAGGCCGAGGGAGACCGTGTCGCCGGGCGACACCGTCGTGCTGGTGCGGTACGAGCCGTCGGCGCCCCCGGAGAGGCCCTGGCCGTCACGGGCACGGGCCGTCGGGTACGACGAGGAGCCCTGGAAGGCGTCGTGGACGCCGACCACCGCCGCGTTCAGGACGCCCTTGTCGGGGTCCTCGTCGTACGCCAGCCGGAAGATGATGCCGGCGGCGAGGAAGGAGACGGCCATGGGCATGAAGAGCAGCAGCTTGAACGCGGTGGCCCAGCGGACCTTCTCGACGAGCACTGCGAGGATCAGCCCCAGCCCGGTCAGCAGGGCAGGTGCCACGACCACCCAGATCGCGGTGTTGCGGACGGCCTTGAGGGTGGCGGGGTCGCGGAACATCTCGGTGTAGTTCTCGCCGCCGACGAACCGGGTGCCGGTGGCGTCGAAGAGGCTGCGGCCCACGGAGAACAGCACCGGGTAGACGACGAGCGCGCCGAGCAGGAGCAGCGCGGGGAAGACGAAGAGCAGGGCGACGATCCGGCCCCGCCGCCGGGCGCGCCGTTTGCGGACGGCGGTTCCGGCGGCGGGGGGAGCGGCCACCTTCGTGGCAGTGGCGGTCATCGCGGTCAGCCCTTGTAGGCCTTGGCCGCGGCGGTCTCCAGCTGTGCGGCGGTCCCCTTCGGGTCGGACGGGTCGCGCAGGAAGTCCTGGAGGATCTTCCACTCACCGGCGCCCTTGGTCCCGCCGAAGGCGGCCGGGGCCTGGTCGGACATGTCGAAGCGGACGGAGTCCCCCGCCGCTATGAGGGATTCGGCGGTGGTGCGGGTGACGTCGTCGCCGTAGGCGGCGGGGTCGACCTTCTTGTTCGGGGAGAGGAAACCGCCCGCCTCCGCCCACACCGCGGCGGCCTCGGGGGTGGCCAGGTACTCCAGCAGGGCCATGCCGGCCTTGGTGTTCTTGCCGTCCTTGAGGACGACGGCCGCGTCACCGCCGCTGACCACGGGGGCCTTGCCGCCGCCGACCGGCGGGAACGGGAAGAAGTCGGCGTCCTCGCCGATCTTCCTGCCGAACTGGTCCTTGGCGACACCGGCGACGAAGTCGCCCTCGTAGACCATGCCGGCCTCCGGCTCGGGGCCGAAGACCTTCTCCACGGAGCCGGGGAAGTCGGTGTTGAGGGCGCCCTTCTGCCCGCCCGCCAGCAGCTGCTTGTCGCCGAACAGCTCACCGAGTGTGGTGAGCGCGTCGACCACGCTGCCGTCCGTCCACTTCAGCTTGTGTGCGGCGAGGGCGTCGTACTTCTCGGGGCCCGCCTGGGAGAGGTAGACGTTCTCGAACCAGTCGGTGAGCGTCCAGCCGTCCTGGCCGGCGACGGAGAAGGCGGCGAGACCCGAGTCGGAGACGGTCCGCCCGGCCTTCAGCATCTCGTCGTACGACTTCGGCGGCTTGACGCCCGCGGTGTCGAGGGCGTCGGGGCTGTACCAGACGGTCGACTTGTGGGCGGCCTTGAAGTACAGGCCGTAGAGGGTGCCGTCGACGCTTCCGTAGTCCTTCCACACCGTGGCGTAGTTGGCGTCGACGGACTTGCGCGCGGTGCCGGACAGCGGCTTGAGCCAGCCGTTCTGGGCGAACTGCTGGAGCACTCCGACCTGCGGGACCATCACCACGTCGGGGGCGTTGCCGCCCTCGATCTTGCTGCCGACGACGGTGGAGACGTTGTCACCGGTGGAGACGAACTGGGTCTTGGCGCCGGTCTTCTCGGTGAAGGCGTCCAGCACCTTCTGGAAGTTCTTCTGCTCGCTGCCGGACCAGACGCCGGCGACGGTGACCGTCTGGCCGTCGAGCGTCTTGTCGCCGCCGCCCGCGGAGACGGGGCCGCCGCCTCCGCACGCGGTCGTGCCGAGCGCCAGGGCGAGGGCGGTGCAGCCGGTGAGCAGGGTGGTACGTCGTCGCATCATCGTTGATGTCCCTTCGGAGCGGGGGAACGGACGGTGGAGGGGTGTGGGGTTCAGGAACCGGCGTCGTCGCCGATCCACCAGGCGGCCGTGGAGCCGGGGAGGACCCCGGCCGGGCAGGGGCCGCTGGACAGCAGGGGGGTGCCGGCGACGGGCGCGGGCGAGGGGGCGGTGCCGAAGTTGACGGCGCAGACCAGGCCGTCGCCGCGGACGAAGCCGAGGACGCCGGGCTGGGTGTCCAGCCAGCGCATCTCGCCCTCGCCCAGCTGGGGCAGGGCGGCGCGCAGCTGGAGGCCGTCGCGGTAGAGGTGCCAGAAGGAGCGGGTGTCGGCGAGCGCGCGGTCGGTGGCGTACTGGGCGAAGTACTCGGGCTGCGGAAGCCAGGGCTTGACGCCCTCGACGCCGGAGGTGAAGCCGAACGGCGAGGCCTGCCCGGACCAGGGCAGCGGCACCCGGCAGCCGTCGCGGATGCGGGCGCGGCTGCCGGTGCGGCGGAAGATCGGGTCGGTGAGCACGTCGTCGGGCAGGTCGACGACCTCGGGCAGGCCCAGCTCCTCGCCCTGGTAGATGTAGGCGGCTCCGGGCAGCGCCAGCATCAGCAGGGCGGCCGCGCGGGCGCGGGCCGCGCCGAGTCCGCTGCCCTCGACGGCGGGCTCGCCGTAGCGGGTGACCGTGCGGACCTGGTCGTGGTTGTTGAGGACCCAGGTGACGGTCGATCCCGTGCCCGCGATGTCCTGCATGGCCTCGGTGATGACCTTGCGGAAGGCGTCGGCGTCCCAGGAAGCGCTCAGCAGGTCGAAGAAGAACGCCTGGTGCAGTTCGTCGGGGCGGACGTACAGGGCGTGTTCGCGGGCCGTGGGGACCGAGACCTCGCCGACCAGGAGCCGCTCGCGGCCGTCCCGCTCGGTGTACTCCTCGCACACCGCCCGCCAGTGCCGCCACACGTCGTGGACCTCGGGCTGGTTCCAGGCCAGCGGGTTGACCGAGTCGCGGGTGCGGGCGTCGGCCTCGGGGTCCGGCGAGTCGGGCAGCTCGGGGTGCTTGAAGAGGCCGGCGGCGACGTCGATGCGGAAGCCGTCGACGCCCCGGTCCAGCCAGAAGCGCAGGACCCGGTCGAAGTGCGCGCCGACCTCGGGGTCGCGCCAGTTCCAGTCGGGCTGCTCGGGCGTGAACATGTGCAGGTACCACTGGCCGGGCCGGCCGTCCGCCTCGGTGACGCGGGACCAGGCGGGGCCGCCGAACATGGCGTGCCAGTTGTTGGGCGGCTCCGCTCCGTCCGGTCCCCGCCCGTCGGCGAAGTGGAAGCGGGCGCGGGCCGCGCTGCCCGGCGCGGCGGCCAGGGCCTCGCGGAACCACGGGTGCTCGGTGGAGCAGTGGTTGGGCACGATGTCGAGGAGCACCTTGATGCCGAGCCGCCGGGCGGTCGCCACCAGCAGGTCGAACTCGGCGAGGTCGCCGAAGAGCGGGTCGACGTCGCAGTAGTCGGCGACGTCGTAGCCGTGGTCGTGCTGCGGGGAGGGATAGAAGGGGCTCAGCCAGATGCCGTCGACGCCCAGCTTCTTGAGGTACGGCAGTCCGGCCCGGACCCCGGCGAGATCGCCGACGCCGTCGCCGGTGCTGTCCAGAAAGCTGCGGACGTACACCTGGTAGATCACTGCGTCACGCCACCAGTGACGTGACTCGATGCGCTTGGAGCTCACCCCGTTGACCTGTCTGTGCGGGCTGACTGTTATGCATGCATGTTATGTAGGCGTTTCACGAGGGTGTCAACGAGTGAACAGCAGGTATCTGGAATCCGGACCTTTATATGCGGATATTTCATCCCAAGAGACGGCGGGTCGATACGCGGGCGTTACCTAACATGTAAGTAGGGGGGTGGCGCGGCGGCGGGGAAGGGTCAGCCGCGGCGGGAGATGTCGGCCAGCTCCCGGGTGAGCCGCCGCACCGCGGCCTCGGGCGTCGCGTGGCCCGTCATCGCGTCGTGGACGACGGCCTGCACGACCATGCTGACCTGGTCGTAGTGCGGGCTCTTCGGGCGCGGCGCGGCCGCGAGGACGCTTCTGCGCAGCGTCGGCAGATAGGGGAACTGCCGGATCAGTTCCGGGTCCCGGTAGAGATCCGCGCGCACGGGGGGCAGCGCGCCCCGGGTGAGGACCTGCCGCTGGACGCGCTCGCTGGTGAGGTACGCGATCAGGCGCGCGGCGGTGTCGGGGTGTTCGGCGTGCGCGTTGACGGCGAGGTTGGAGCCGCCGAGCACGCTGGTGCCGGGCCCGTCCGGCCCGGGCAGCGGGGCGGCGCCGATCCTGCCGGCGACCGCGGAGCCGGGGGCGGAGGCGCCCACGTAGGCGTAGGGCCAGTTGCGCAGGAAGAGCAGCCGGCCGTCCTGGAAGGCCTGCTTGGACTCCTCCTCCTTGTACTCCAGCGCCTCGCGGGGTATCCACCCGTCACGTACCCCGCGGGCGAGGAATCCGATGCCCTCCCGGGCCGCGGAGCCCACGGTGACGCGTTCGCCCTCGTCGCCGAGGATCGTGCCGCCCGCCGAGTACACCGCCTCGGCCGCGTTGACGGTGAGGCCCTCGTAGGGCAGGAACTGGCCGGCGTAGCCGCCCAGGCCGTGCTCGGGGGCGATGGTCTTCGCGTAGTGCTCCAGTTCGGCCCAGGTGCGGGGCGGCGGGACACCCTCCTCGGCGAGGACGTCCTTGCGGTAGAGGAGCAGACCGGCGTTGGTGACGTACGGGACGGCGTACAGCTGCTCGTCGTAGGTCGCCGTGTCCACGACCGGCCGGAGGAAGCTGCCGAGCGGGAAACGGTTGCGCGGCAGCGGGCGGATCCAGCCGGCGGCGGCGAACTCCGAGGTCCAGGTGACGTCGATGTTGAGCACGTCGAAGCGGCCGCGGTCGCCGCCGCGCAGATCGGTGATCATCTGGGCGCGGGTCTCGTCCGCGGAGTCCGGCAGTTCGACGAGGCTGACCCGCTCCCCGGGGTGGGCGCGGTTCCAGCCCTCCAGGAGGGGGCCGAGGTAGCCGGTGAGGTCGCCCGCGGTGGCCAGGGTCAGCGGGCCGCGGCCCCGGAGTCCGCCCTGCGCCTGCGCGCCGGAGGCGCCGTAACCGGCGAGGATGACCGCGAGAACGAGGAGGCCCCTACCGGCGGCGCGTATCCACCGCATAGGTTCCTCCTTGTGCACCCGGCGCCGGGCACCTTCGCCGGGCGTCAGAGGCTATGTATACCCGTTAGGTATGGGCGATACTAGGGCCTGGAACACAATACGAGGCTGCGAGGAGGACAGCTCGAGTGCGCCTGCCCCTCCTGGCCTTGCTGGCGCGCGGCCCGGCCCACGGCTACGAGCTCAAGCAGGACCTTGAGCAACTCCTGGGTGCCGCGTACCCTCAGCCGAACATCGGCCAGATCTACGTGACCCTCGGCCGCCTCGAGAAGTCCGGTCTGATCGAGGGCGAGGAGGTCGAGCAGGCGAGCCGGCCCAACAAGAAGATCTACCGCCTCACCGCTGCCGGGCAGGAGGCGCTGCACGCTTGGTACGAGGAGACGTCGGACGAGCCGCGGGTGCGGGACGAGTTCTTCATGAAGCTCGCGCTCGCCCCGCAGACCGGTCTCGCCGACCAGGTCGCCCTGATCAACCGACAACGGCGCCACTACCTGAACACCATGCGCAATCTGTCGAAACTCGCCACGGCCGACAACAGGGACAACCGCATCGCCCAGCTGCTGATCGAGGGCGCCATGCTGCATCTCCAGGCCGATCTCGACTGGCTGGAGCGCTGCCAGGAGGAACTGGAGAAGCCGGAATGAGCGACGCTCCCACTGCCGTGCTGCGGGCCGAGGGGCTCGTCAAGACCCATCACGGGGAGGGCGCTCCCGCCCATGCCGTGCGCGGGGTGGACCTGTGCGTGCGGCGGGGCGAGTTCGTGGCCGTGACCGGCCCGTCCGGTGCGGGCAAGTCGACGCTGCTGCATCTGCTCGGCGGACTGCAGCGCCCGGACAGCGGCAGCATCTGGCTGGACGGCGAGCCCACGGACACCTACAGCGAGGCCCGCTGGGCCGTGGAGCGGCGGCGCCGGATCGGCATCGTCTTCCAGTTCTTCAACCTGGTCTCCAATCTGTCGGTCGCGGACAACGTGGAACTGCCCGCGCTGCTGGCCGGTGTCTCCGCCAAGCGGGCCCGCGCCGAGCGCGCGGAACTGCTGGCCGAGCTGGGGCTCGCCGGCAAGGAGCGGAGCATGCCGGGCGAGCTGTCGGGCGGCGAGCAGCAGCGGGTCGCGCTGGCCCGCGCCCTGGTCAACCGTCCGCCGCTGCTGCTGGCCGACGAGCCCGCGGGCAGCCTGGACAGCAAGGGCACCCGTGAGGTGATGCGGCTGCTCTCCCGTTTCCACCAGCGCGGCCAGACGATCCTCCTCGTCACCCATGACGCCCGGCTGGCGAGCGCCGCCGACCGGGTGATCAGTTTCTTCGACGGCCGGATAGCCGACGACGTCGAGCTGGACGGCGCCCCGTCGCCCGGCGCGGGGGTACCCGCCGTGCTGGAGCTGAGGGACTGACGGATGCGAGCCATGTTGCGCTGGGCGCACTCCGACCTGCGCGCCCACCGGGGCGAGGCGCTGTTCCTGGTGCTCGCCACCGTCGGCATCGTCACGTCCCTGCTGCTGGCGACGGCGCTCTTCGGGTACGCGACCAACCCGTGGCAGCGTCTGTTCACGCAGTCCCGTGGCGCCCATGTGTGGATCCACACCGCCCCCTCCGCCGAGGTGTCCGAGCTGGCCGGGCTGGCGGGCGTCGAGTCCGCCGCCGGTCCCTACGCGACCGCCGCAACCGCGGTCACCTCCCGTGGCGCCCGCGCCTCCGTGGAACTGCGCGGCACGTCCGAGCGGCCCGAGGTGGGCCGCCCGCTGCTCACCTCCGGCCGCTGGCTGGATCCCGGCAGGCCCGACGGCGTGGTCCTGGAGAGCAGCCTCGCGCGGGCGCTGCTCGCCGGCCCCGGGGACGTGCTCTCCCTGCCCGGTGACACCGGGAAGCTGACCGTGGTGGGCGTCGCCGACAGCGCCGAGCCGCGCTATCGCAAGGGCGAGCGGCCGGGGCTGGTCTGGGTCCCGCCGGCCGCCCTGCCGGCCGCCGCCGAGAGCGGCAAGGTGATCGGGCTGCGCCTGACGGACCCCGACGACACCGACTACGCCGTCCAGCGGGCCGTCACCCTGCTCGGCGCCGATGCGGTCAGCGAGGTCTCCGCGTGGCAGCAGGCGCGGGCCGAGGCGGAGGGCGACAACCGGCTGCTGGGTCTGGTGCTGGGCCTGTTCGGGCTGGGCGCGCTGGTCGCCGCCGGGCTGGCCGTGCACGGGGCGATCGGCACCCGCATCCGGGGGCATCTGCGGGACATCTCCATCCTCAAGGCGATCGGCTTCACCCCCGGTCAGGTCGTACGGATCTTCCTGCTCCAGCATCTGGCGTACGCACTGCTGGGCGCCGTGGCCGCGGCGGCGCTCACCCAGGCGCTGGGCCCGCTGCTGCCCGGGCGCCTCGGGGACGCGGTCGACCTGTGGCAGGGCATGCCGGGGCACACGGCGGCCCTCGTCGCGGTGCCGGTGGGAGTGGTGCTGTTCATCGGCGCGACCACCGGGCTCGCGGCCTGGCGGGCGGGGCGCGTGCCCCCCGTTCCGGTGCCGCGGACCGGTCTGCCGGCCGGCGGACCGTTGTCGGGGGCGGCGCGCCGGGCGCTCGGCCTCAGGCTGCCGCCCGCGCTGGTTCTCGGCTGGCACCGGGCGTTCACGCGCCGCCCGCGGGCCCTGGCCACCATCGCCCGCCTCGCGCTGCCGCTGACGCTGATCGTGGTGGCGCTGAGCGCGTGGACGACCATCGACCGCTTCCACAGCGAGCCGGAGCGGATGGGGCTGGCGGCCGCACTGACCGTACGCGCCGACGACGGCCCGGGCGACCCGACGGCCCGGACGCTCCTGGCACGCCACCCCGAGGTGGTCGCGGCGCATCCGGGTGTCGAGGTGGCGGCCCTGGTCTCGGGCCAGACGGCCACGATCGCGTTGCGCGGCCTCGGCACGGACGCGGAACCGTACCCGTTCACGCTGGCCGAGGGCCGTCCCGCCAGTGGCCCCGACGAGGCGGTGGCCGGGCAGGGCCTCCTGGACCTGCTGGACGTGGCGGTCGGCGACTGGGTGCGGCTGACCGTGGCCGGCCGACCGCAGATCCTGCACATCGTGGGCCGCAGCATCGAACCGGAGAACGCGGGCCGGGTCATCTCCACCTCGCTCGACACCCTGCGGGAGAACGACCCCGGGCTCCGGCCGACGCTCTACCAGGTGCGGCTGCGCGCAGACGCCGATCCGCAGCGGGTCGCCGCCGAACTGACCGCCGCGGCCGGTCCGGGCCGGCTGGACGTGCACACGGTGACGAACCCCGCCGACGGTCTGTCGCCGCTGCGCGGTGTCGTCGTCGGACTGCTGGGCGTGCTCGCGCTCATCGGGCTCGTCGAGCTGCTGACGGCCATCGGCGGCACGGTGCGCGAGAGCGAACGGGATCTGCTGGCGCTCAAGGCCATCGGGCTGTCGCCGCGGCAGATCACCGGCATCACCGTCACGGCCACCGGCTGCACCGCCCTCGCCGCGGCGGCGGTCGCGCTGGCGCTGGGGCTTCCGCTCGCCCACTGGCTGATCGACGCGCAGGGAAGGTCCAGCGGCATCGGGGCCGGGATCGCGCGGGGCCCCTCCCCCGCGGTCCTGGCGGTCTTCGCCGTGGCGGCGGTGCTGGGCGCCCTGGCACTCGCCGTCCTGCCCGCGCTCCGCGCCGCCCGCCGCCGTCTGGCGGACACGCTGGGCGCGGTGGCGTAGCGCGCGGCACCGCCGTGAGCGAGCCGACCGGACCGGCGGATGGCCCGGCGTCGGGCGCCCGGGGCTCACCGCCCGGCGTGGTAGGCGCCCGTCCCGGACACCCCGTACCGGCGCGTCGTGAAGGAAGCCGCAGGGCGGGGTGTCGCTGCTCGACACGTCCGGGGGCCCGGCGGCCGTCCGGACCGGCGATGCCACGGCGGGCCGGCGGATCGGCCTGTGGTCGACAACGGCCCCGCAGGCGGCCGGAACCCGGTCGGACCGCCGACGGGTTCCACCGGCTCCGGCCGGTCGGGAACACGAGCCCCTGTCCGACCGGCGCGTCCGCCGGCGCACCGCTCGCCCTCCTGAGCTCCCCCACGGACGGCTCGCAGGAGTGGGGCTGGTCGAGCGGATCGCGGGCCACGGAGAGTCAGTCGTCCGGCCCCGGGAGGCGGTCGTCGGGGACGATGTGCACGGCGGCCTCCTCGGCGCCCGCCGCTCCGCCGTCGATGCCCTCGTCCTCGGCGACGAGTTCCTTGGTGGTGTCCGTGTGCGCGCCCTCGTCCGGTGCCACGAGGCGGCCGGCGCGGTCCGCGCCCGCCTCCGGGTCGACGGGTTCGCCCTCGCCGCCCGGAAGGTCGCCGATTCCGTCACCGGGCGGGACCGTCACTTCTCGCCGGGGGTCAGACATGTGCGGCTCGGGATGTCCCGGCCCCGTCCGGGCCGTCCGCGGGCCGCGGCGTGCGACGCGCGCGAACGGAACGGGTGACGGGACGGTGGGACCGCGGCGCACGGGGGCGGAAGGAACGGGCGGCGATGCGGCGGCGTGGCTCCGGGGGGCCGGTCTTCGAGGGCTGGATCGCCGGCCCGGGTACCGCCTCCCGCCCGCCCCCGGCGACGGCCGATGGCGACACAGCCGTCTCGTGCGGTGGCGCGGCGTGACCGGCGGGCGTTAACGACGGCCTGGTGCGGGCACTCGCGCCGCATGAGTCAAAGTGGCCCCTCGCTCGTGGACAGCTCGCTCGCGGCACTCGCCAAGGGATACAACTGGCTGCCCGACCTCATGAGCCGCACCCCCGGACCCCTGGTGCGCGTACGTGTGATGGGACAGCACGCCGTCGCCCTGCGGGGCCCCGAGGCGGTGCGGTTCTTCTACGACGAACGGCATGTGGAGCGCGCGTCGGCGCTCCCCGGCCCGGTGCTGAGCACGCTGTTCGGCCGGGGAGCCGTGCACACGCTGGACGGGGCGGGCCACCGCGTCCGCAAGGAGATGTTCCTGTCGCTGCTCACCCGGCGGGAGGCGGTCGCCGGCCTGGTCGACCAGGTCACCTCCGCCTGGGACGAGACCGTGGACGCGTGGTCCCGGCGGCCGTCGGTGGTCCTGTTCGACGAGGCGAGCCGGGTGCTCACCCGGGGTGCCTGCCGATGGGCCGGGATCCCCCTCTACGACGCCGGGGAGACGGCCCGCGACCTGGTCGCCATGGTCGACGGCTTCGCCACCGCCGGACCCCGTCACTGGCGGGCCCGCCGTGCGCGCAACCGAAGCGAGACCTGGCTCGCCCGTCTGGTGGAGGACGTACGGGAGGGTGCGGCCACGCCACCGGCCGGCTCGCCGCTGGACGCGGTGGTGCGGCACCGGGACGCCGACGGCCGGCCGCTCGACCCGCACACCGCCGCGGTGGAACTGCTCAACATCATCCGGCCCACGGTCGCCGTGTGCTGGTTCATCGCCTACGCCGGGCACGCACTGCACTTCAGGCCCGAGATCCGGCAGCGGCTCGCCGAGGAAGACCCCGCGTACGCCGTGGCCTTCGCCCATGAGCTGCGGCGCTTCTACCCGTTCGCCCCCTTCGTCGGGGGGCGCGCCCTCACCGATCTGGAGTGGCAGGGGGAACCGATCCCGTCGGGCACGCTGATCCTGCTCGACCTGTACGGGCAGAACCACGACCCGGACCTCTGGGAGCGTCCCCTCGTCCTCGACCCCCGGCGCTTCCTGGAGCGCCCGCCCGGCCGGGACGAACTCGTCCCGCAGGGCGGCGGCGATCGCGCCGACGGCCACCGGTGCCCCGGCGAGGACGCCACGATCGCGCTGCTTGCGGCGCTGGGGCCACGGCTGGCCCGGCTGGAGCACGACGTGCCGGCCCAGGACCTGAGGATCCCGTTGTCCCGCATCCCGGCACGGGTGCGCAGCGGCTTCGTGATGGAGCGCGTCCGCGTGCCGGTGCCGGCCGCGGCGGCCGAGCGGGCGGCGGGGTGACGGGGCGTCGACCACTCGGCGGGCTGACGCCGCGGACGCCTCCCCGGGTCTCCGGGGTCAACGCCGTTCGCACCCATGGGGGAGGCACGCCTCCACCCGGGATCCACGCTGCCCTCGATCCTGTGAGGCGACCATGCCCCGAAGCGGCGCCTCACGCCTGCCGGAAGGGCCTGGGCGCGACCCGGAGGCCGTCCGTGACGGATGTCGCCCCGAGGGGTTGACGGGTTCCGGTGGGGCGGTCACCTTCGAAAGCGCATGACCTGGGAGCGCTCCCACACTCCGCTCCCCGCTCGCACCCATCCGTCCGCGCGCCGAAGGGATGCCACATGCGCACGTCTCACCCCCTACCCCCGCCGTCACACCTCTCCCGCAGGACCCTGGTCGCGGCCGCCGCCGCGGGTCTCGTCACCGCCGTCGCCCCCTCCCCCGCAAGGGCGGCGGCCGACGCGCGGGCCGTGTTCCACACCGTGGGCCGGGTGAAGGAGGCGGCCGACGGGATGGTGCAGTACACCTGGCCCGGCGTGTACTTCGAGGCGCGGTTCCGGGGCACGGGCATCGGGATCGTCCTCGACGACGCCGCCAACGACTACGACGTCCGGATCGACGGGACGACCGCCGCCACGCTGGTCACCCCGGGCCGGACCGTGTCCTGGGTCCGCGGCCTCACCGACACCGAGCACACGGTGCGGCTGGTCAAGCGCACCGAGAGCCCCTGGGCGGTGGGACGGTTCGGCGGGTTCACGGCGGCCTCCGGCGGGGCGGTCCTCGGCGCGCCCCGACCGCGGACCCGGCAGATCGAGTTCATCGGTGACTCGTTCACCGCCGGGTACGGCAATGTCTCGCGGACCAGGGACTGTTCGGGCAACGGCGGAGTGAACCGGAACAGCGACGCCGGCCTCTCCTTCGGCGCGCTGACCGCGCGCGGACTCGACGCGGACCACCAGCTCAACGCGATCTCCGGCCGCGGCATGGTCCGCAACTACAACGGCGGCGACCCGGGCATCAGTTACCGCACGTTCTACGAGCGGGCCCTGCTGAACGTGGACGGCGACGTCTGGCGGAAGCCCGAGAGCTGGCGCCCGCAGGTGGTGGTGATCGGGCTCGGCATCAACGACTTCTCCACCCCCCTGCGTCCGGGCGAGCGCTGGGCCACCCAGGAGGCGCTGGTCGCCGACTACGAGAGCGCCTACCACGGGTTCCTCGACAGGCTGCGTGGGCGCTACGGCCCCGGCACGTTCCTGGTGGTGTCCGCCACCCGGCCGTTCGCCGACGCCACCACGAGGATCGTGCGGGAGCGCAACCGGCGGGGCGACGACCGGGTGCGTCACTGGTTCTACGGCGACGCCGGCCTGGACCTCCTCGGCTGCGACTGGCATCCGTCGCTCAACGACCACCGGGTCCTCTCGAACCTGCTCACCGAGTTCCTCGCGAGGCTTCCGCTGCGCTGGTAGCGGGCGCGGCCGGGCCCGTCGCGGCCGGGGTTCAGGCCGTCAGGGCCTGCCCCGGCCGCAGTGCGTCGAGGAGGCCGGCGTGGTGGAGTCCGGCCACGGGGGCGAGGAGATCGGGGTGGCGCAGCAACGCGGCCGCCCGGCGCTCGTGGTCGTCCGGGGTGAGCAGCCGCCGGAAGGCGACGGGGGAACCGGCGGTGTGGTGGGTGCCGGCGAGAGCCGTCACCGCGGCTCCGGCCAGCACGGGGTCGGTGAGCAGACAGGCCGCCCAGCTGGCGACGACCTCGTCCACCCAGGTCCGCCAGGCGTGCTCGTCCTCGGACGCGTGGGCCGTCTCGCAGCCGGTGATCCAGTCGAGCCGGGCCGAGCCGCCGGGCCCCGAGAGGCCCACGAGTCCCGCGTCCATCGGCGTCGGGTAGCGCAGCCAGGCGGCCACGGTCACGGCCTGCCGGGCCTGTGCCTCGCAGAGGGCGGAGTCGAGCGCGCCGCCGCCCGCCGGGTAGGCGCGCGTCAGCCATTGGGCGGTCGCCGCGATGAGCGGGGAGAGATCTGCGTGCACTGGGCCATCCGGGGTACTGGGGAGCGCGCACCAAGAACGTAGCCGGGGACCGTCGCTGCGGGAATGGCGCAGACCACGGACGGGACGTGTCCTCGGCCACAGGGGCCGGTCGACCTGACCACCAAGGGATCAATACCTCAAAAAGCGGACACGGAGGGGTTTCACTGGCCCCCTCGTACCCGCCGGAGCGGACGGCCGGGACAGGCGGAAAGGAGCGAGTCATGGGACACGGCGGAAACGTCGTCGAAGAACTCAAGACCGATCATCGCGAGGTGGAGGAGCTGTTCGGCAAGATCGAGCAGCTGCCCTCGGGCAACGCCAAGCGCAAGGTGTACGCGGACCAGGTCGTCATCGAGCTGGTCCGGCACTCGGTCGCCGAGGAGGCGTACCTCTACCCGGCGGTCCGTGAGCACGTGCCCGACGGGGACGCGATCGCCGACCGCGAGCTGGCGGACCACGCCGAGGCCGAGCGCATCATGAAGGACCTGGAGCGGTGCGAGGCCGACGACCCCGAGTTCGACGGGCTGATCACCCGGCTGATGGCCGAGATCAGGAGCCATGTACGGGACGAGGAGAGCAATCTCTTCCCCCGGATGACCCGGTCCTGTCCGGCGGAGATGCTGGACCAGCTGGGCGACAAGGTGCGGACGGCCAAGAAGACGGCGCCGACGCGGCCGCACCCGTCGGCGCCGGACAAGCCCCCGGCCAACAAGATGCTGGCGCCGGGCATGGGTTTCGTGGACCGTCTGCGCGACGCGATGACCGGCCGGGGCAAGGAGTCCTGAGTCGCCGGACGGCGGCCGGTACGGACACGGGGGCCCGGGGCGGATCACACCGCCCCGGGCCCTCGTGTCACCCGCCGGCGGCGATGCCGGCCACGGCCTCGACGGTCAGGTCGAGTTCGGCCTCGGTGGTGTAGTAGTGCGGGGAGAGCCGCACCAGGGGGTGGACGCCCCGGTGTTCGGTGTCGAACGGGGTGTGCTCGGGGACGGTGTGGGTGACGTTGATGCCGCGCCGGGCGAGGGCGGCGGCGACCTCCGCGGCGGGCACGCCGTCGACGTCGGCGGTCACGATGGCGCAGCGGTGCGCGCCGAGGTCGTGGGTGGTGACGCCGGGCAGGGCGTCGAGGCGGTCGCGCAGATACGCGCCGAGGGCGACGGCCCGCTCGCCGATCCGGTCCAGGCCGAGGTCGAGGGCCTGGCGCACGGCGGCTTCGAGGCCCAGCACATTGGCGTAGCCGGTCTCCCAGGACTCGAAGCGCCGGGCGCCGGGCTGCCAGGTGAAGCCGCGCTCCCCGTCCCAGGTGGCCGACTGGATCTCGATCACAGGGGGGTCCAGGTATTCCAGCGCCTCGGGCCGCACCCACAGGAAGCCGGTGCCGCGCGGGCCGCGCAGGAACTTGCGTCCGGTGGCGGTGAGCAGGTCGCAGCCGATCTCGTGGACGTCGACGGGGAACTGCCCCACGGACTGGGTGGCGTCGAGCAGGAACGGCACCCCGGCGGCGCGTGTGATCCGGCCGATCTCGGCGGCGGGGTTGACCAGGCCGCCGCTGGTCGGCACATGGGTGACGCCGACCAGTCGGGTCCGCTCGTCGATCAGTTCGGCGAGGGCGGCCGTGTCGAGCTGCCCGTGTTCGTCGTCGGGGACGACGACGACCTCCGCGCCGGTGCGGCGGGCGATCCGGAGGTAGGCGAGGACGTTGCTGCCGTACTCGTCGCGGCCGGTGAGGACGCGGTCGCCGGGCTTGAACGTCAGGGAGTGGAAGGCAGCGTTCCAGGCGTGGGTGGAGTTGTCGAAGAGAGCGACCTCCTCGGGCCGCCCTCCCAGCAGTCGGGCGATGCGCGTGTAGGTGGCGTCGATCCTTTCCTTCTCCCGTGCCGCGGCCTCGTAGCCGCCGATGGCCGCTTCGAGTTCCAGATGGGAGGTGACGGCCGTCAGGGTCTGCCGGGAGAGCAGGCCGGCTCCGGCGTTGTTGAGGTGGATCCGGTGGGCGGTGCCCGGGGTGTCCCGGCGCAGTGCGTCGACATCCATGGGCCCATCCTTCCCGGCTCTCGGCGCTTGGTGAACCGCGCACGCCCCGACCCCGGCCGGTCGGCGTTCGGGGTGACGGTGATCCCGGTGCCGGCAGTCGCCGAGGTGGCGACGGCCGAAGCCCGCGCGGCTCGACGAGCGGAGCCCGCGCGACCCGCCCCGGGAAGCGCGAAGAGCGAAGGCGCCCAACCATCTTGACGTGTTCATTTCCGTCATCAAGCATGCCCTGAGCGCGATTCCTTCTGATCGGTTCTGTTCAGCTCTGTGTTGTGGAAGGGAGTGCCGTGCCCCAACGGCATCGCATCGTCCGGGCCTTGGCGCCCATGGTCCCCTTGGCGCTGGGCGCGGGTCTGGTGGCCGCGCCCCCGGCGGCCGCGGACGTGTCCGTGCCGGCGGTGGCGCCGAGCGGAGTCACCGTGCGGATCGACCCGTCGTACCGGCAGCAGGAGTTCGAGGGCTGGGGCACGAGCCTCGTCTGGTTCGCCAACGTGACGGGACGCTATCCGGAGCCCATCCGAAGACGACTCGCGGACATGCTGTTCGACGACGACGGACTCGCCCTCAACATCGCGCGCTACAACATCGGCGGCGGCAACGCCCCGGACGTCCGCAAGGACTACATGAAGACCGGCGCGACCATGGAGGGCTTCTGGAAGGCCCCCGAGGGAACCACCCGGCAGGACATGGAGTGGTGGGACCCGGACAACCCCGGCCACTGGAACCGGGACGCCGACGCCGGCCAGCGCTGGTGGGTGGACCAGGTCAAGGACAAGGTCACCAAGTGGGAGGCGTTCAGCAACTCGCCACCCTGGTTCCAGACCGTCAGCGGATACGTCTCCGGCGGCTTCGACGCGAACACGGACCAGATCCGGGCGGACCGCGTCGACGACTTCGCCGCCTATCTCGTGCGCGTCACCGAGGAGCTGGAGAAGGCGCACGGCATCGCCTTCGACACGATCGCCCCGCTCAACGAGCCCAACACCGATTACTGGGGCACCCAGATCGGTGCGAACGGCCAGCCCACCGGAGGGCGCCAGGAGGGCGCGCACGCGGGCCCGGCGCTCCAGCAGAAGGTCGTCCGCGCGCTCGACAAGGCGCTCGACGGGGCGAGGACCGACGCCGGGATCTCGGCGATGGACGAGACCAATCCCACGATCTTCACCCGGAACTGGAACGCCTACGACGCCTCCGCGCGGGCGGCCGTACCCCAGCTGAACGTGCACACCTACGGCACCGGGATGCGCACCAGCGCCCGCGACATCGCCAAGGGCGCCGACAAGAAGCTCTGGATGAGCGAGGTCGAGGGTACCTGGGGCACCGGCACGGACTTCACGAGCATGGAGCCGGGGCTCGGCATCGCCACGCGCATGGTCGACGACATACGGGAACTGGAGCCGTCCGCCTGGGTGTTCTGGCAGCCGGTCGAGGACTCGATCCCCCAGGCAGCGGCGGGCAAGAACTGGGGCAGCATCCATGTCCCGTTCGACTGCACCGCCGAGGACACCCTGGAGACCTGCCCCGTCCGGGCCAACTCCAAGTTCCACACCATCCGCAACTTCACCCATCACATCCGCCCCGGCGACCATTTCGTCAAGGTCGACGACCCGTCCAGCGTCGCCGCCGTGAAGAGGTCCGGCCGCGCGGCGACCGTGGTCCACGTCAACGGCGGCACGGCCGCGCGCTCCGTCACCCTCGACCTCTCGCGCTTCGCCAGGGTCTCCCCCCATGCCACCGTCACGCCCGTGGTGACCAGCGCCGACGGCGCCCTCGTCCGCGGCGCCCCGGTCCCGGTGACAGAGCGCTCGGCGACACTCGGCGTCCCCGCCAAGTCGGTGACCACCTTCCTGGTCAAGGGCGTCAGCGGGGTGGCGAAGGACGCCGCCCTGGTGCGGCCCGGTCACGTGTACCGGCTCAAGGGCGCCCAGAGCGGCAGGTCGCTGGCCCCTTCGGAGGACGGCACCGGCATCGTCCTCCGTACGAACGACCCCGGCAGCGCACGGCAGTTGTGGAAGGTGGAACAGCTGACCCCCGGCACCGGCAACCGCGAGCGGTACGCCCTCGTCAGCGCCGCCACCGGCCGGCGCCTCGCGGTGCGCGACGACCAGGCCGTCCTGGAGGACCCGGCGGACGGCGAGGTCCCCGAGGCAGCACGGTGGATCATGTCGACCACCGGCGACGGCACCTGGACCTTCGTGAACGCCGCGACCGGCCGTCTGATCGACGTCACGGGGCAGTCGTCCGCGGACGGCGCCAAGGTGTCGGCGTTCACGCCCACCTCGGCGGCGAACCAGCGCTGGGCCGTGACCGACGAGACGGTGCTGCGCACCGAGCGGGCAGAGGTGTTCACCGTGCCGGGGCTGCGGCCGACGATGCCGGAGACGGTGACGCCCGTGTTCCGGGACGGTGCCCGCGGCTCACTGCCCGTGGTGTGGGACCTGCCGTCGGACCGGAGGTGGAGCAGGCCCGGCACGGTGCGTGTCGAGGGCGAGGCGACCGACGCCCTCGGACGGACGGTCCGGGCGAAGGCGCTCGTCACCGTCGACACGGTCGCCTCGACGCTGCCCGGCCGCGCCAAGGCCTACGCCGGCGGTGTGCCGGACCTCCCCGCCACGGTCACCGGCGTGGGCAGGAACGGCGGCCGCACCGACCTCCCCGTGACCTGGGACGCGGCGCCCGACGGGGCGTACGACAAGGCAGGCGTCGTGACGCTCTCCGGTACCGCCCGGGTCGTCGACGGCGGCGAGGTCGAAGCCACCGTACGCGTCCAGGTCACCGAGGCCGCGCGGACGAACATCGCCCCCGACCCGGACGTCTCCGTCGCCGCCACGTTCACCGAGAGCGGCTACTCGGAGGAGCGGCTGCGCAACGGCGACCGGTCCGAGAAGGCCTGGTCCAACTGGAGGCCGGGCACCAAGAACTCGTCCGACACCATCACCTTCACCCTGCCGGAGGCCCGCGATCTGACGCGCGCCGTCGCCCACTTCCACCGCGACGGAGGCAACGTCTCCTTCCCGGAGAGCCTCAAGGTCCAGGTACGCGCCGACGCCGACGGGCCCTGGGCCGACGCCGGCGCCTCCGTCCCCGTGGGCACCGAGGGCACACCGGTGATCGACGTCCCCCTGGACGCGGGACCGGCGACCGCCGTCCGGGTGGTCATGACGGCCCGTCAGGGCGGCTACATCACCATGAGTGAGATCGAGGTGTACGCCAAGGCCCCCGGCGCGTCCTCCGACGCCGGCGCCGCCTCGATCGCGGTGGCGGGGAAGCCGGTCGTGCCCTTCGACCCGGACACGACCGGCTACCGCGTCGTCACCGGCAACCCGGCCCGGGCCACCGTCACGGCCACGGCCCGCGACCCCTATGCGACCGTCACCGTGGACCGCACCGGAAAGGGCGACCGGACGTCGGCCGTCGTCACGGTGACCTCGGAGGACGGCTCCCGGACCCGCACGTACCGGATCGACCTGGTACGCCGCTGAGCGGCCCGGTCCCGCCAAGGGGCCCCGGGCGGCGTGATCTTTCGTCGTTCCCCCGGTTCCGCGGGTCCGCGCCCGAGGGACCGGTGGGGTCTCGGCGTCCGCGACGGCTCCGCCCGCGGCGTCCACCCGGGCTGCCTCGGCTGCCGCCTGGCCGGCCGCCGGGGGCTCCGGACGGCCGACGCGCCCCAGCCCGCCACGCCGAACACGACCGCACCGGCCGCCACCGCCACACCCGTGGTCCCCGCGGCCGACTCGTCGCCCTGAGGCACCGAGGCACCGGGCGCCGGCGCCCCGGACCACGGGCGCGGCACGCGCACCGCGGGTCGACCGGCACGGATCGTCCACCGACCCGGGTGTCCGAGACGGCCGCCCTCGGCACGCGATCCGCCGACCCGGTCGGGCAAGACAGGCATAGCGGCCGACAACGGGCGTATAGAGGAACGAGTTTGACGACACGTCACCTGAGTGCCTGCCACCCGATGCTCATCAGGTCATCTGTCCCGGACTATTGACTCGCATCACCACAGTGGCGATTCTCGTCACATCGCTTGTGCCAGCCATGACAACCGGGCCATGGCGTCGTGGTGTGCGCGCGTCCCGCAGGGTCTGGCCGATCGACCGCGCTTCCCCCGACCAAGGACGTGAGTGATGACCCCGACCCGACGCGCCCACCACAGACGCAGACCCCTCGTGGTGCTGACGCTGTTCCTGACCGCGATGGGCATGCTGCTCAGCCCGTCGGCCAGTTCGGCGGCCACCGGCGACTGGTGGGTGCCCACCGCGCGGCCGGCGCCCGACTCCCAGATCAATGTCACGGGCGAGCCGTTCAAGGGCACGAACGCCTCGGGCGAGGTACGCGGATTCGTGGACGCGCACAACCACCTGTTCTCCAACGAGGCGTTCGGCGGCCGGCTGATCTGCGGCAAGGTCTTCTCGACGTCCGGCATCGCCGACGCGCTGAAGGACTGCCCCGAGCACTACCCCGACGGCACCCTCGCGATCTTCGACTACATCACCCACGGCGGTGACGGAAGGCACGACCCGGTCGGCTACCCGACCTTCAAGGACTGGCCGGCGTACGACTCGATGACCCACCAGGCCAACTACTACGCCTGGATCGAGCGCGCCTGGCGCGGCGGTCAGCGCGTCCTCGTCAACGACCTCGTCACCAACGGCATGATCTGCTCGGTCTACCCGTTCAAGGACCGCAGCTGCGACGAGATGACCTCGATCCGGCTCCAGGCCAAGCTGACGTACGACCTCCAGGCCTACATCGACGCCCAGTACGGCGGCACCGGCAAGGGCTGGTTCCGGATCGTCACCGACACCGCGCAGGCCCGTGAGGTCATCGCGCAGGGCAAGCTGGCGGTCGTGCTGGGCGTCGAGACCTCCGAGCCGTTCGGCTGCAAGCAGATCCTCGACATCCCGCAGTGCAGCAAGGCGGACATCGACAAGGGGCTCGACGAGCTGTACGACCTCGGTGTGCGCAGCATGTTCCTGTGCCACAAGTTCGACAACGCGCTGTGCGGCGTCCGCTTCGACGAGCACGGTCTCGGCACCGCCATCAACGTCGGCCAGTTCCTGTCGACCGGCACGTTCTGGCAGACGGAGAAGTGCAAGGGCCCGCAGAAGGACAACCCGATCGGCGACGCCGCGTCGAAGGCCGAGGCGGACCTGCCGGCGGGCACCGAGGTCCCGGAGTACGACGAGAACGCCCAGTGCAACGTGCGCGGACTCACCGACCTCGGCGAGTACGCCCTGCGCGGCATGATGAAGCGCAAGATGATGGTCGAGATCGACCACATGAGCGTCAAGGCCACCGGCCGCGTCCTCGACATCTTCGAGGCCGAGTCGTACCCGGGCGTCCTGTCCTCGCACAGCTGGATGGACCTGAACTGGACCGAGCGGGTCTACTCCCTCGGCGGTTTCGTCGCCCAGTACATGCACGGCTCGAAGGAGTTCAGCGAGGAGGCCGGGCGTACGGACGCGCTGCGGAGCAAGTACGACGTGGGCTACGGCTTCGGCACGGACTTCAACGGCATCGGCGACCACCCCGCCCCGCGCGGCGCGAACACCTCGAACCCGGTGAAGTACCCCTTCAAGAGCGCCGACGGCGGCTCGACCATCGACAAGCAGACCACCGGTCAGCGCACCTTCGACTACAACACGGACGGCGCCGCGCACGTCGGCATGGTCCCGGACTGGATCGAGGACATCCGGCTCGTCGGCGGCCAGGGCGTCGTGGACGACCTCTTCCGGGGCGCGGAGTCCTACCTCGGCACCTGGGGCGCCTCCGAGTCGCACAAGGCGGGCGTGAACCTCGCCAAGGGAGCCACCGCGACGGCGAGCGCGTCCGAGTCGAACCCCTTCACCAGCTACCAGCCCGGCCGGGCCGTGGACGGTGACGGCGGCACCCGCTGGGCGAGCGACTGGAGCGACGACCAGTGGTGGAAGGTGGACCTCGGCTCCACCCACACCGTCAAGCGGGTCACCCTCGACTGGGAGCGCGCCTACGGCAGGTCGTACCGGATCGACGTCTCCACCGACGGCTCGAACTGGAAGACCGTGTGGTCCACGACCTCGGGCGACGGCGGCCTCGACACGGCCGGGTTCTCCGCGGTCCCGGCGCGCTATGTCCGGATGCAGGGCGTCGACCGCGGCACGGACTGGGGCTACTCCCTGTACGAGGTCGGCGTCTACGGCGGCTGACCGCACGCACGGGGGAAAGGGAACCACATGGCACGCCTGCCGTCGGCCGAACGGCGCCGACAGCTGACCGAGGCGGCGATCCGCGCGATGACCCGGGACGGCGTCCCCAGGACGACGACCCGGTCCATCGCGGCCGAGGCAGGCGTGTCACTGAGCGTCTTCCACTACTGCTTCGCCTCGAAGCAGGAGCTGATCGAGTCCGTCATCACCACCATCACCGGGCACTATGTGACGCTGGTCCGGGAGGCCATCCGGCCCCGGGAGACGCTCAGGGAGACCGTGCGGGCCGGCTTCCAGGCGTACTGGGACCATGTGTCCGCCCACCCGGGCGAGCACATGCTCACCTACGAGCTGACCCAGTACGCGCTCCGCGAGCCCGGGTTCGAGCATCTGGCGCGGCGGCAGTACGAGATGTACTGCGGGACCTACACCGAACTGATCGAGCAGCTGCGGCGCTCCATGGGGTTCGAACTGGCCGTCCCCGTCCCGGTGCTGGCCCGCTACCTGGCCGCCATGACGGACGGCCTCACCCTCAACTTCCTGGTTCTGGGCGACGACGCGACCTGGACGGGCATCCTCGACACGATCACGGACCATGTGGCCGGCCTCGTCAAGGAGGAAGGCCGCCCCTGACTCCCCCGGGCCGTCGTTCAGCGGGCCGACGTCGCGATCAGCCGGTCCAGCAGGGCGATCAGCACGTCGCGGCAGGAGGCGCGTTCGCGGGCGTCGAAGAGCAGGACCGGCGTGTGCTCGGGCAGCGTCAGGGCCTCGCGTATCTCGTCCGGCTCGTACGGGTGCTCACCGTAGAAGCCGTTGACGCCGATGACGAACGGGATCTTCCGGCGTTCGAAGAAGTCGATCGCCGCGAAGCTGGACTCGGGTCTGCGGACGTCCACGAGGACGACCGCGCCGAGCGCGCCGATCGCCAGGTCGTTCCACATGAACCAGAACCGCTGCTGCCCGGGCGTTCCGAACAGATACAGCACGAGGTCGTCCCCGATGCTGATGCGGCCGAAGTCGAGGGCCACCGTGGTGGCCTGCTTGTCGGGGATGCCGTCGAGGTCGTCGACGCCGAGGCCCGCGGTGGTGAGGGGTTCCTCGGTGCGCAGCGGGACGATCTCGCTGACCGACCCGACCATGGTCGTCTTGCCGACGCCGAATCCCCCGGCGATGAGTATCTTCACCGCGTCGGGAGCCGGCATGCCCTGTGGGGTGGGGTCAGAGGCGGCCAAGGCCGTCCCTCACTTTCTTCAGCAGGTCCAGGTCGGGAGTGCGGGAGATCAGCCGCGGCTGCCGTACGGTGATCCGGCCCGCCTCCAGCAGATCGCAGAGCATGATCGCCACCACGCTCACCGGCAGGTCGAGCCCGGTGGCCAGCTCCGCCACCACGATCGGCTTGGCGCAGAGTCTGAGGATCCTGGTGTGCTCGGGCTGCGGCCGGGGCCCGCCGTCGGGCTGCGGGTCCACCGCCGTCACCGTGGTGATGAGGGTGAAGTCGCTCCGACTCGGTCTGGTCCGGCCGCCGGTCAGGGTGAACGGGCGAACCAGCCGGCCCGCCTCGTCGCCTCCGTTCACCTCACTCGCCGCTGTCAGCGACGACCACACCCGCGCGCGGGGCCGCGCTGAGGTGCTCGCCGATCTTCTTCACCAGCATGTTCATCTGGTACGCCACCACACCGACGTCCGCGCCCTGCCGGGTGAGCACGGCGAGGTTGGCGCCGGGCCCGGCGTTGGTGAGGATCAGGAAGGCGTTGCCCATCTCTATGAGCAGCTGGCGTACGGGACCACCGCGGAAGTCCATGCTGACGCCCTTGCTGAGGCTCATCAGACCGGACGCGGTGGCCGCCAGCCGCTCGGCGTCGTCACGCAGGAACGCCGTGGACTTGCTGACGACCAGTCCGTCCTCGGAGAGCACGACGGCGTGGTCGACCTCGGCGACCCGGTCCACCAGTCCGGTGAGCAGCTGGTCGAGCTGGCTGTGGGTGGCGGGGATGGGGCGTGTCATCTCTGTGTCCTTCATGAGCGGGCTGCGGCGGGGGAGTCGATGGGGACGTCAGGGGCCGGAGGCGGGGACGCGGTCTCCCGGGTCTTCGGATGCGGATTCCTCCCCCGGTTCGTACTCGGGTTCCGCTTCGTCGTCACGTGCCTGAAGTGTTCCGCGCTGGAAACCGGCGAGCGAGGCGGCGGCCCGTTCGGCCGTGAAGCCGTCGTCCCCGTCGGGGCAGGGCGTCGTCTCCTCCTTCAGCTCGGCCGCCAGGCTGGTCTGCGGAACCCGCCGGGGCAGCGGGAGCCGTCCGCCGTTCTTACGGGCGGCGGGCTCGCGGGCGGCGGGCTCGCGGGCGGCGGGCTCGCGGGCGGCGGGCTTGCGGGCGGCGGGCGCGGTGCCGTTCACGGCCGGGGTGTCGCCGCTCCGGATGTGCGCTGCCGGCCGGTCCTCCGGCTCGGGCTCCGGGTCCGTCCGTACGGGCTCGGTCCGGGGTCCGGGCGCGGCGACCCGCCTGGCCACGAGGGGGGAACGCGCGGGCGGTTCCTCCGCGCCGGTGCCGTCCGCCTCGGGTTCGGGCGCCTCGCGGACCACGATGTCGTGCGGGACCAGCACGATGGCGGTGGTGCCGCCGTACGGCGAGGCCCGCAGCGTGACGGCGATGCCGTGCCGGGTGGCGAGCCGGGCGATGACGAACATGCCGAGCCGGAGGTCGTCGGCGAGCGCCACGACGTCGAACTGCGGCGGCACAGCCAGCTGGGCGTTGAACGCTTCGTAGTCGTCCTCGGACATGCCGAGCCCCCGGTCCTCGACCTCCAGGGCGAGGCCCTTGGCCACGACGGCCGCGCGCACGCTGACGGGGCTGGGGGCGGGCGAGTACGAGGTGGCGTTGTCGATCAGCTCGGCGAGGAGGTGGATCACGTCGGCCACGGCCGGCGGGGCGATCCACACGTCGTCCTCGGTGTGCACCTCGACCCGCTGGTACTCGGCGACCTCGCCGACGGCGCTGCGCAGGATGTCGATCAGCGCGACCGGTTCGGTCCACGTACGGCCGGGACGCTCGCCGCTGATGATGACGAGGTTCTCCTCGTAGCGGCGCAGCTGGCTCGCGGTGGAGTCCAGCTCGTACAGGCCCTTGAGGATCTCCGGGTCCTGGTACTGGCGCTCCAGCTTGTCGAGCTTGCTGAGCTGGAGGTTGACCAGGTTCTGGCTCTGCCGGGCGATGCCGAGGATGACGCGCTGGAAGCCGCGCCGGGTGTCGGCGAGTTCGACGGCGGTGTGCACGGCGGTGCGCTGGGCGGCGTTGAACGCCTTGGCGACCTGGCCGAGTTCGTCGGTGCCGTAGTCCAGCGGAGCCGCGGCGGTGTCGACGTCGACCTTCTCGCCCCGCTCCAGGCGGGCGACGACGTCGGGCAGCCGCTCCTGGGCGAGGCTGAGGGTGGCGGTGCGCAGGCCCCGCAGCCGGAGGGACAGGGAGCGGGTGATGCGCCAGGACATCACGATGCACAGCAGCAGCGCGGCGAGCCCGGCGGCGCTGAGTGAGCCGGCCTTGATGAGCAGCCCGCGGGCCTCCTCGCCGCTGCGGTCCAGCAGTGCCCGGGTCTGCTCCCGGATCAGCTTCTCGTACTGGACGGCGAGGCTGGTCATCGCGGCGTCCCAGCGGTCCCGGGAGTCGGGCAGGTCGGTCCTGCGGGAGTCGCCGGTGCCGGTGGCGTGGGCCGCGAGGATCTGGTCCTCCACCGTCTGGAGGTTCTGCCAGTCCTTGCCCTGGACGATGCGCTCGACCTCGCTCTTCACCTCTCCGTCGAGGGAGGGCACGAGCTGGTTGTCGACGAGCCAGCGCCGGGCGTTGACCACCTGCGCGAAACGCTCCCGGGAGGCGTCGTCCAGTTCTCCGGCGGGCCAGTTCAGGGTGAGGAGCGCGTCCTCCTGGGACACCAGCTCCGCCGCCTGTTCGAGGGTGACGAGCGGGCCCGCCTGGGAGGTGAGGTCGCCGTCGTCGACCTGGGACAGCTCCTGGAAGGCGTGGATCTGGCCGTCGATGATCTCGGAGTACTGGTCCAGGATCTGCTCGGGGGTGATGTCGGTGGGGTTGTCCACCTGGCCCCGGTAGTACTCCAGGCTGCCGGAGCCCGCCATCACCGAGTACAGCTGCTCGCCGATGCGGTCCGGGGCGTCCTCGATCGCGTCCGCCCGCTCGGCGAGCCGGGTGACCGCCACGTCCGTCTTCCGGCGCTGTTCCTCCAGGGCGGCCGTGGAGCTGCCGGGAGCGGCCATGTAGGCGGCGGAGAGGACACGCTCCCGCTGGAGGGCCAGGGTGGCGTCGGTACCCATGGCGCCGGTGGACTTGCTCAGCCCCGTCTGCGCCCTCAGCCGCAGCCCCTCGGAGAACATCTGCGTCGTCGTCATGGCCCAGCTCGCGGTGAGCGTGACGCTGGGGATGAGAGCCAGCAGGATCAGCGAGAGACGTATGGAGCCGAGACGGCGCCGGGCGCCGGTCCTTGGGGGCATCGTCGTCCTTGGGCGGTTGGCGGGGAGCGGAGGGATTTCGGGGGCGGGGTTGCGGCGACCGAGGGTGGTGGGTGGTCACCCGTCAGTACGGTGCACAGGGGATGCGCAGGATGTTATCCGCACAAGTGAACGCATGGGTCGGGAGAGGCGGAAAGCTTGGCGTCGCCGTTACCGGACCCTTCCGGATGGTTGGATTCCGTGGTGAACCCGTGTCCGAACGGAAGGTTCCGCCGGGAGGTTCCGCCGGGTGCTCGCACGGGCCTGTGAGGCGCCGTGCGCCCGGTGTGCGGGGGCGCCCACCGCATCGTGTCCACGTATGCCGTCCACTTCGTGTCAACGTGTGCCGTTCGCGGCGAACTTCTCGATCCCCGCGATGTTCTTCCTGGTCACGAACGCGGGGCCGGTGAGCACCGGTTCGACGCCACCGCCGCTGACATTGCCGTTGGTTCGGTAGAGCCAGAGCCCGTCCACCGCGAGATAGCCCTGGAGGTACGGCTGCTGGTCCACGGCGAACTGCACGGCACCGCTCTTGACGGCCTTGACCATGTCCGCGTTGAGGTCGAAGGTCGCGACCTCGGCCCTGTCGCCCGCGTCCTTCACCGACTCCACGGCGGCCAGCGCGTACTGCGCCCCGAGGGTCACGACCTCGTCGATGGAGGGGTCCTGGCGGAGCTTCGCGGCGATCACGCCGGTGACCGCGTCCATGTCGGCGCCGTCGACGTAGAGGTTCTCGGTCTGTCCGCCGAAGGTCTTGCGGACCCCCGCGCAGCGGGCTTCCAGGGCGACGTTGCCACGTTCGTGGATGACGCAGACGGCGTGCCGGGCGTCGCGGGCGTCCAGTTCCTTGCCGAGCGCCCGTCCTGCGACGCTCTCGTCCTGGCCGTAGAACCCCAGCAGGCCCTGCGCCCGCCAGGCGTCGATGCCGGAGTTGAGGGCGACGACGGGTATGCCTGCCGCGCGGGCCTCGGCGACCGCGCCCCGCATGGCCCGCGGTTTGGCGAGGGTCACCGCGATGCCGTCGACCTTGTCGGCTATCGCGTCCCGCACCAGTTTCGCCTGGCCCGCGGCGTCGGGGTCGCTGACGAACGTGAGGTCGATGCCGTCCTTGGCCGCCGCGGCCTCCGCGCCCTTGCGCACCCGGTCCCAGAAGGCGTCCCCCTCGACCCCGTGGGCGATGAGGGCGACCTTCATCCCGCGCCCGCCCGGCGCGCCAGACGTGCCGTCGCCCGCGTCGGAGTCGGTGCCGCCGAGGACGGAGCAACCGGCGACGGCGAGACAGACGGCGGCGGCGAGCGCCGCGGCGCGGAGAGCGGTGGAGAGCCGGTGTGCGGCGGGGGCTGGGTTCATGAGGGTGCGGCACCTCGCTGTGCGGCCAAGGCGGAACGTCAGGGGCAGCGACATCGCCGTCATCACCGCGTTGACGTGCGGCGACTTGGCTGACTTTCGCTGTGCGGAGCCAATCGTGTGTGACGCCCGGTAGTCAAGTGACCATCGAAATCGATGTACTGCTGTGACGGGCCGGAACCGACCTGCGCACACGTGTCAACGTACGGGAGTCCGGTAAGTCCGACACCGTTCGAATCCGGCCAACTCCGATGCCTGGAGGGCTTTCTCAGCACGGCCGGAACGCGCGGGGAAGCGCGGCAACCTCCACGCCCGCGGTGGCGACTGCCCGGCAGACCGACCATCCCCCCGCGTGGAACGGATACGACTCGTGAGTGAGATCCGAAGCAAGGCCCGCCACCGCAGAAGGAGGACGGCTCTCGTGGCCGGCCTCCCCCTGGCTCTGACCGCCGCCGGAACCATGGCGTACGGCTCGGTCTTCGGAGCGTTCGGCGACGACGCCCGGCCGTTGGCCGCGGCGGCCGGGCCCGCCTGGGCCACCGAGGCAGCCGACGGCTTCGCCTCGGTCGACGCCCTCGGCCAGAAGGGCACCTACGGCGGCCGGGACGGCAGAACGGTCACCGTGCGGACTCTCGCGGACCTGGAGAACTACGCGACCGCCGCGGAGCCGTACGTCATCGTCGTGGCCGGAACGATCACCATGAACCCGGTGGGCAAGGAGATCAAGGTCGCCTCGGACAAGACGATCGTGGGCTCGGGGACCTCCGGGCACATCGTCGGCGGCGGGTTCTTCCTCGGCTCCGGCGTCCACAACGTCATCATCCGCAATCTGACGATCCGGGACTCCTACCAGGGCACCTGGAACGACAAGGACCACGACTTCGACGCGATCCAGATGGACGGCGCCCACCATGTGTGGATCGACCACAACGACCTGCGGAACATGGCGGACGGCCTGATCGACAGCCGCAAGGACACCACCTACGTCACGGTGTCCTGGAACAGGCTGAGCCAGAACAACAAGACCTTCGGCATCGGCTGGACCACCGACACCACCGCCGATCTGACGATCCATCACAACTGGTTCCGTGAGACCGAACAGCGCAACCCGTCCACCGACAACGTGGCCCACGCGCACCTCTACAACAACTTCCTGGAGGACGTGCCCGGCACGGACATCACCTCCTCGTACGGCAACCACGCGCGCGGCAAGACCCGGATGGTGCTGGAGAACAGCTACTTCCAGGGCATGCGGAACCCGGTGACGAAGGACGCCACGGCCGCCCTGGTCCAGCGCGGCAACGTCTTCTCGGGCACGTCCGGGCGCAACGAGAGCGGCGGCACCGCCTTCGACCCGAAGTCGTACTACCCGTACACCCTCGACAAGGCGGCCGATGTGCCGAAGCTGCTCAAGTCGGGTGCGGGGCCCAGGGGTTCGATCGGGACGACGGCCACGGCCAAGGCCGCCGCGGCAACGACGCTGACCGTCGCCAAGGACGGCAGCGGCCAGTACACCAGCGTGCAGAAGGCCGTCGACGCGGTGCCCGCGAACAACCCCTCGCGGGTGATCATCTCGGTCAGGCCGGGCACGTACCGCGAGCTCGTCAAGGTCCCCGCCAACAAGCCGCACGTCACCATCCAGGGCTCCGGCGCCAGTCGCAAGGACACGACCATCGTGTACGGCAACGCGTCCGGTACGCCCAAGCCCGGCGGCGGCACCTACGGCACCGGCGGCAGCGCCACCGTCGCCGTGGAGGCCGACGACTTCCAGGCCCGGAACCTGACCATCTCCAACGACTTCGACGAGGCCGCCAACCAGTCCCTGAGCGGTCACCAGGCGGTCGCCCTGCGCACCGCGGCCGACAAGATCGTCCTTGACGGCGTCATCGTCACCGGCGACCAGGACACCCTGCTGCTGGACACGGCGTCGAAGGACAGGATCGGCCGCGTCTACGTCTCGAACTCCTACGTGACCGGCAACGTCGACTTCATCTTCGGCAGGGCCACGGCCGTCATCGACAGGTCGGTCATCACCCTGAGGAAGCGCTGGAACGGCACCTCGGCCGGTTACATCACCGCCCCGAGCACGGCCGCGGGCCGCAAGGGCATCCTCATCGCCAACTCCACCGTCAACGGCGATGTCGCCGACCGGAGCTTCCACCTCGGCCGTCCCTGGCACGCGGGCGGCGACGCATCCCTCGACCCGCAGACGACGGTCCGCAACACCACGCTCAGCGCCGCGGTGAAGACCACACCGTGGACCGACATGAGCGGCTTCTCCTGGAAGGACGACCGCTTCGCCGAATACCGGAACAAGGGCCCGGGGGCGGGCGGGGCGAGCGCCGACCGCCCGCACCTGACCGACGCGCAGGCCGCCGACCAGGAGGTCGCCGACTGGCTGTCCGGCTGGACGCCCGGCGCCTGACCCCCACGGCCGAGGAGTCCCGGCCGCGTGGAGACCTGGCCGCATGGGGACCTGGCCGCGACCGGCCTCTCCGACCTCCCGGCCCGGAACGCGGCCGGCTGGGACTGACGGGAGTACGCAACGTCCTCGCAACCTGACGGGACGTTGACTGCGGCCATGGATGTGGTCCCACGTGTAGAGCTGACCCCCGCGGCCGCCGACCTGGTCCGGCGGCTGCGGGCGGCCCACGGCCCGCTGATGTTCCACCAGTCGGGCGGCTGCTGCGACGGCAGCGCCCCCATGTGCTACCCGGACGGTGAGTTCCGCACGGGCGACTCCGACGTCCTCCTCGCGGAGTTGGAGGTCGACGGCGTCGACGAGGCGGTGGGCTTCTGGATGTCCCGCGGCCAGTACGAGGTGTGGAGTCACACCCGGCTCATCGTCGACGTCGTACCGGGCCGGGGCGGCGGTTTCTCCCTGGAGGCACCCGAAGGGGTGCGTTTCCTGATCCGTTCCCGCGTCGTCGGCCCGGAGCCGCCGCCCGGCCGGTAGTCGTCTGGTGCACTTCCCCTGGGTCCTGGGACAGTTGACGAGACATCAGGGGGCGCCGTGACACGTCGTGGCGGACGGTTCAGAACGGTACTGACGGTTCTCGCGGCGTGGAGTGTGCTCACCGGCGGGGCCCTGGTGGGAGCGGCGCCGGCCACCGGCGCGCCCCGGGCCACAGGCCTCATGCCGGGCGTCGCGTACACCGAGTTCGACGTACCGGCCTCCCACGGTGTGGCACACGCCCATGTGCTGAGCGTCGATCTGCGCCACCGCCGGGTGGGCGTCGGCCTGCTGTACCCGGGCGTGGTGGCCGCGCGGGAGACGGTCTCCCGGATGGCCACGGCCGCGGGCGCCGTCGCCGGGGTGAACGGCGACTTCTTCAACATCACCGAGGTCCAGCACTCCGGTGTCACGGCCACCGGCGCGCCCGTCGGCCCGGCGATCGCCCGCGGACGCGCCCTCAAGGCGGCCGTGCCGGACGGTCAGCGCTTCGGCCCGGCGCCGCCGCCCGGTACGAGCACCAGGGACGTGCTCGGTGTCACGGCCGACGGCCGGGCCCGCCTGGACGGCATCGCCCTCGACGGTTCCGTCACCACCGCCGAGGGCGTCCTCCCGCTCGGTGGCCTCAACCAGTACGCCCTGCCGGTCGGCTCCGTCGGGGCGTTCACCTCCGACTGGGGCACCGTCTCCCGGATGCGGGCCGTGTGCGGCACCGACACCGACCGTGCGGCACCGTGCAGCACCGATGTCCACGAGGTGCTGGTCGCGGGCGGCCGCGTGGTCTCCGCCGCGCCCTCGCCCGGCAGCGGTGCCGTCACGCCCGGCGCCACGGTCCTCGTCGGCCGCGAGGCGGGCGCCCGGTGGCTGCGCGGGCTCTCCCCCGGCGACCCGGTTGCGGTACGGCACCGTCTGGTGACGGCGACGACCCGCGTCCCGTACGCCTTCGCGCTCGGCGGCCACCCGGTCCTGCGGTCGGGCCGGCCGCTGCCGGGCCTCGACGACACCGTCTCGGCGGTACGTACGGCCGCCGGCATCGCCGAGGGCGGCCACCGGCTGCTGCTGCTCGCCCTCGACGGAGCCCCCGCCCACCGGTCCGGCCTCACCGTCGCCGAGGTCGCCGAGGTGATGCGGGAGCTGGGCTCGGACGACGCGTTCAGCCTGGACGGCGGCGGCTCCTCCACGCTGGTCGCCCGTGCCGCCGGCGAGAGCGCCGTCACCGTACGGAACCACCCCGGAGCCGGCGCCGAACGGCCCGTACCGAACGGGATCGGCGTGTTCGTCAAACCCCGTCGGCACGAAAGGACATGAGGGCCGGGCTCATGGGTTCAGACTGCCGACGATCTCCGCCGTGGCCGTGAGCCCGTTGTGGATGGTCGGCGCCAGACTGGTGCTCGCCATGGAGAAGCCGAGCAGCACACAGACGGCGGCGTGCGAGAACTTCAGCGCTCCGTTGCGCATGAAGACCACCGTCAGGATCACGAGCAGCAGCACCACAGAGATGGAAATGGCCATCGTCAACCTCCTCCGCCACGCCCACTTCGCGGCATTCGGCCGCAAGTGTGGCGTAGCGGAGGGTTCGTCCGTGCGGCTGACGTGTCCGCCGAACGTGTGGTGTCACGGCGTCAGGCGGTGTCGCGGGCGTCCAGGAAGGCTTCGAGGCCCGCGAGGTCATCGGTGTTGAGGTGGTCCACGTCCGCGGCGAGCAGTTCGCCCCAGAGCGCGTCCCGGTCCGGGCCGGCCAGGTCCGGCGTCGCCCAGAACCGCACCCGCTGCCCGCGCCGGTGCGCCGTCGAGACGATGGTGCGCAGCTTGGCCCGCTCGGTGTCCGGGAACGGGCCGGCGCCCCGCCAGGTGAAGTTCGGCGCCCAGTTGTCGGAGATCAGCGGAATGAAGGAGGCGGGCGCGGGTCTCGCGCTCAGCAGGTCGGCGAGCCGTCCGTCGTAGAAGGCGCGCCGCACGGTCTGCGCCTCCATGGGGGCCCGGGCGGCCCGGTCCCCGGAGATCACGGCCGTCACCGGTCCGGGGTGCGCCCGGCCGTGCGCGTACGTCGTGAACAGGTGCCGGTGGCGCCGCAGGTGCCGGTCGAGTTCCAGATAGGTCGAGGAGCCCTCGGTCTTGATGTCGATGAGGAGTTGGAACGGCTTGCGACGCCCCCGGTACACGGAGCCGTGGTGGGCGCGGACGCGGGCGGCGAGTGGTTCCAGGTAGAGGGATTCGAGGGTGCGGGCAGGGTCGAGGCCCTCGGGGTCGTGGGCGACGAGGAGTTGGTCGCCGACGAGGAAGACGTCGGCCTCGACGCTGCCGAAGCGGTGGTCGAGGGCGTCGAGCAGGGGGCGCGGGTGCTCGTAGTCGTTGTGCGCGTGGGCACGCCGCAGCGGTCGCGGACGGTGCCCGCGCGGTTCCGCCGCCAGCGCCTCGGCGGCGGGCAGGGCGAGCGGTCCGGCGAGTGCGGCGCCGAGGGTGGTGAGCGCTCTGCGGCGGGTGGTGAGGGCCATGCTCTGCCTCCCCTGAGGTGGCGTACGGGACCCCAGCGAGTATGGGGTCCCGAACCGAGCAAAGAGCCTGTGCGGGGCGGAAGTCGGCCGGGCCGACGTCGTCGGTTCATCTCGTCCGCGCGGGGCGCGCGAGATGGCCCGCCCATGCGGGGCGGGCCGTTTCGCGCGCTGTGGTGGCGCTGTCCGACGGTGGCTCAGGGCGCGCGCAGGTCGACCAGTTCGGCCAGTGCCTCCCGGTGGGCGCCCGCGGTGCCGTAAGCGATCGCGTCGGCCTTGGCCCGCTTGAGGTACAGGTGGACCGGGTGTTCCCACGTCATGCCGATGCCGCCGTGGAGTTGCAGCGCCTCCTCGGCCGCGTGGACGGCCACGGGGGCGGCGAACGCCTGGGCGACGGCGACCGCGACGTCGGTGTCGTCGCTGCCGATGGCGAGCGCGTCGGCCGCGTTGCGGGCGGCGGCCCGCAGGTTGACGACCTCCAGCCACAGCTGTGCCAGCCGGTGCTTGAGCGCCTGGAAGCCGCCGACGGGCCGGTTGAACTGCTTGCGCTCCTTGAGGTAGCGGACCGTCTCGGTCAGCGTCCAGTCGGCGAGCCCGAGTTGCTCGGAGGCGAGCAGCCCCGCCCCGGCACGCAGGGCCCGGCGTACGGCGGGTTCCGCGTCACCGAGGAGGCGGCCGGGCGCCCCGTCGAGCGCGACCCTGGCCAGGGGCCGGGTCAGGTCGAGGGAGGCCTGCGGGGTCACGGTCGCGGCGGAGGCGTCGACCGCGTACAGACCGCCGTCGTCGGCGGGCACGAGCAGCACGTCGGCGACGGTCGCGTCCGCGATGCCGGTCAGCTCGCCGTGCAGGGCACCGTCCTCGAACCGGACGACCTGGTAGGCCCCGCCGGCGGCGACGTTCAGCGCGACCGCCAGGGCGCCGATCCTGCGGCCGGAGGCCAGCTCGGCGAGCAGGTCGTCGGCGGCGCAGGCCAGCAGGGCCTCGGTGGCGACGACGGCGCTCGTGAGGTACGGCAGGGGGGCGACGGCACGCCCCAGCTCCTCCAGGACGACGGCGGCCTCGCGATGGCTGGCGCCCTGGCCGCCGCGGTCCTCGGGGACGAGGAGTCCGGCGAGGCCCATACCGTCGGCGAGCGCCTTCCAGGCGGCCGGGTCGTGCGGGGCGTCCGACTCGACGCGCGCGATGACACCGGCCGCGTCGCAGTGGTCGGCGAGCAGGTCGCGGACGGCCGCGCGGAGGGCCTCTTCCTCCTCCGAGTACAGCAGGTCGGGCTGGGTGCTCATCGGGCCAGGTCCTTCCAGGCGACGTCCTTGTCGGTGCGCGGCTCCGGGGGCAGGCCCAGGACGCGCTCGGCGACGATGTTCAGCAGGACCTCGGTGGTCCCGCCCTCGATGCTGTTGCCCTTGGAACGCAGGTAGCGGTAGCCGGCGTCGCGGCCGACGAAGTCGACCAGCTCGGGGCGGCGCATGGTCCAGTCGTCGTACAGCAGGCCCTCCTCGCCGCGGAGTTCGACCTCCAGGCCGCTGATCTCCTGGTTGAGGCGGGCGAAGGCGAGCTTCATGCCGGCGCCCTCGGGGCCGGGCTGTCCGGCCACGAGCTGCTGGCGCAGCCGCTCGGCGGTGAGCCGGGCGGCCTCGGCCTCGACCCACAGCCTGAGCAGCCGCTGGTGGAGGTCGTGGGTGCGCAGCTCGGGCCGTTCGCGCCAGGTCCTGGAGACGGGGCCGATCATGCCGCCCTCGCGGGGCAGCCGCATACCGCCGATGGCGACGCGTTCGTTGTTGAGGGTGGTCTGCGCGACCTTCCAGCCGTCGCCGACCTCGCCGAGGCGGCGCGCATCGGGGATGCGGACGTCGGTGATGAAGACCTCGTTGAACTCGGCCTCGCCGGTGATCTGCCGCAGCGGCCGGACCTCGATGCCGGGGTCGGTCATGTCGCAGATGAAGTAGGTGATGCCCCGGTGCTTGGGCACGTCCGGATCGGTGCGGGCGATGAGGATGGCCCAGCGGGCGACGTGGGCGCTGGACGTCCACACCTTCTGCCCGTTGACGACCCAGTCTCCCCCGTCCTCCCGCACGGCCCGCGTCCCGAGCGCGGCGAGGTCGGACCCGGCGCCGGGCTCGCTGAAGAGCTGGCACCACACCTCCTCCCCGGTCCACAGGGGCCGCAGATAGCGCCGCTTCTGCTCCTCCGTGCCGTAGGCGAGGATCGTGGGCGCGGCCATGCCGAGGCCGATGCCGATCCGCCGCGGGTCGTTGTCGGGCGCGCCCTCGGCCTCCAGGTCGGCGTCGACGATCGCCTGGAGGGAGCGCGGGGCGCCGAGGCCGCCGAGTCCCTCGGGGTAGTGGACCCAGGCGAGCCCGGCGTCGAAGCGGGCGCGCAGGAAGTCCAGCCGGTCGGTGGTGGCGGGCGGGTATGCGGCCAGCAACTCGGCGGTGCGGCGCTTGAGTTCGGCTGCGTCGGTCATGCGGCGGCTCCGTTCTCCGGCGAGGGCACCACGACGACCCGGCCGGTGGTGACACCGTCCGCGACGCGCTGGACGGCGGCCGCGGCCCCGTCGAGCGGCACCCGTTCGCTCACCAGGGGCTTGACGACGCCTCGCGCCGCCAGTTCGGTGAGCTGTTCGTGGCAGTGCTGGACCAGCTTCGGGTTCTTGGTGTTGTACAGGCCCCAGTGCAGGCCGAGGATCGAGTAGTTCTTCACCAGGGCGTGGTTGAGGCCGGGGCTCGGGATGTTCCCACTGGCGAAGCCGACGACCACGATCCGCCCCTCGAAGGCGACGACCTTGGTCGACTGTGTGTAGGCCTCGCCGCCCACGGGGTCGTAGATCACGTCGGCGCCGCGTCCCCCGGTGGCCTCCTTCACGGCGGAGACGACGTCCTCGCTCCGCCGGTCCACCACCACGTCGCAGCCCAGTTCCCGGGCGACGGCGGCCTTGTCGGCGCCGCCGACGACCCCGATGACCGTGGCGCCGGCCGCCTTGCCGAGCTGCACGGCCGCGCTGCCGACCCCTCCGGCGGCGGCGTGGACGAGCAGCGTCTCCCCCGCTTCGAGGCCGGCCCGGCGGTGGAGGCCGAACCAGCCCGTCTGGTAGCCGATGTGCAGGGCCGCGGCCTCCGCGTCGTCCAGCGCCCCGGGCGCGGGCAGCAGGGCCGCGGCGTCCGCCACGGTGTACTCGGCGAAACCGCCGTGGGGCAGCGCCGGGGTGGCGATGACCCGGCGGCCGTCCTCGGTCTCACCGCAGATCTCCACTCCGGGCGTGAACGGCAGCGGGGGGCGGACCTGGTAGTGGCCCCGGGCCATCAGCACGTCCGGGAAGTTGATGTTCGCGGCGCGCACCCTCAGCAGGACCTGGCCGCCACCGGGCGTGGGCCGCTCCACGTCCCGGAGCCGCATCACCTCGCTCGGCTCGCCGTTCTCGTGCACTTGCCATGCCTGCATGCGGTGCCTCCACGGGACAGCTTCGTCGGACCGGGGTGGACTGACATCCGCATACTAAGCGGTCGCTTGCCATCCGGGGAACAGTCGGCGGACAGTAGCGTGCGTCACCGGCGGGCGGGCTTGGCGCGGACGTGCATCCGCTCCCCCTGCGGCCCGAACAGACTGAGGAACTCCGCCGGCGCCTCGCCCGCCGCCCCGAACCAGTGCGGCACCCGGGTGTCGAACTCGGCGGCCTCCCCCGCGGTGAGCACCACGTCGTGCTCACCGAGCACCACGCGCAGCCTCCCCGAGAGCACGTACAGCCACTCGTACCCCTCGTGGGTGCGCGGCTCGGGGACCTGCTGCCCCTCCGGCTCGACCCGCACCTTGAAGGCCTGGAGGCCGCCCGGCTGCCGGGTGAGCGGCCAGTACGTCCGCCCGTGCCGCACGATCGGCTTGGACCGGACCCGCGGATCACCGACGGGCGGCTCCCCGATCAGCTCGTCCAGCGGGACCTGGTGGGCCCGCGCGATCGGCAGCAGCAGCTCCAGGCTGGGCTTGCGCAGCCCCGACTCCAGCCGGGAGAGGGTGCTCACGGAGATCCCGGTCGCCTCCGACAGGGCGGCGAGCGTCACCTCCCGCTCCTTGCGGAGGGCTCGCAGCCTCGGCCCGACCCCGGCGAGCACCTCGTCCGTACCGCTCGCCGCCTCGCTCTTCTCACTCATGCCGCTATTGCAGTTTCGGCAAAGGCGTTTGTCAATGCGGCAGCTCTCGGGCGACCTTTTCCGTGGAGGTGGTCACCATGACCGAGCAGTACGAAGTGATCGTGATCGGCGGCGGCGCGGCCGGACTGTCCGCGGCCCTGGTCCTCGGCCGGGCCCGGCGCCGGACCCTGGTCGTCGACGCCGGGGAGCCCCGCAACGCGCCCGCCGCGCATATGCAGGGCTATCTGTCCCGGGACGGCATGCCGCCGCAGGAGTTCCTGGCCGTGGGCCGCGAGGAGATCGCCCGGTACGGCGTGGAACTCGTCCGGGGTCGCGCGGTCGACGTCGCCCGGAACGAGGACGCGGACGACGCCGAATTCTCGGTGACCCTGGCCAACGGCCGGACCTTCCACGCCCGGCGCCTCGTCGTCGCCACCGGCCTGCAGGACGAGCTGCCGCCGGTGCCGGGGGTCGCCGAGCGGTTCGGACGGGACGTCCTGCACTGCCCCTACTGCCACGGCTGGGAGGTGCAGGACCAGGCGTTCGGTGTGCTCGCCACCACCCCCATGAGCGTGCACCAGGCCCTGATGGTCTCCCAGTGGTCCAAGGACGTCACCCTGTTCCTGCACACCGTCCCCGAGACCGACCTCTCGGACGACGACCTGCGCCGGCTCTCCGCGGCCGGTGTCCGCGTGGTCCCCGGCGAGGTCGCGGGCCTGCTGACCGAGGACGACCGCCTCACCGGCGTCCGGCTCAGCGACGGCACGACCCACCCCCGGCAGATCCTCTTCGTCGCCCCCCGCCCCCTCCCCCAGACCGGCCTCCTCGAGCACCTGGGCGCCGACCTGCGCGAGACCCCCTTCGGCAGCTACCCGGTCGTCGACCCGAACGGCCTGACCTCGGTCCCCGGCGTCTGGGCGGTGGGCAACGCCATGGGCTTCTCCGAACAGGTCGTCAACGCCGCCTCCACCGGCTACCGGGCAGGCGCCGTCATCAACGGAGACCTCCTGATGACAGACCTGGACGCGACGGTGCCGTCGTAGGGGCCAGGTCAAGCCAGGGGCGCAGGGAACGACGCACATGGAACGGCGCTGGTCCCCACAGGGACGCTGGGAACCGCGCAGACGATCGGCCCGAAGGGCCGTCGAGGGGCGCGGGGAACGGCGCGACCAGCCCCCACCCACCCGCACCCGCCACACACCCCCGCCCCCACCCACTGGGCGCCCGGCGAAACTCCGTAGGACCATGGCTGCATGCTGTTCGCCCAGCTGGCCCACCTGTCCCGGCAGCTCGCCGCCACCTCGGCCCGCTCCCGCAAGACCGCTCTGCTCGCCGAGCTGTTCCGGCACGCCGAGGCGAACGACGTACCGATCGCCATCCCGTACCTCGCGGGACACCTCCCCCAGGGCCGTCTCGGCATCGGCTGGAAGATCCTCGACCAGGACATCGCCCCCGCAGCCGAGCCCACCCTGACCGTACGCGGGGTCGACGCCCGGCTCACCGAGATCGGCGGCGTCACCGGCAGCGGCTCGCAGGCGGAACGCCGACGCCTCGTCGGTGAGTTGCTGGCCGAGGCCACCGACGTCGAGCAGCGCTATCTGTTCGGGCTCCTCACCGGCGAGGTCCGGCAGGGCGCGCTCGACGCGGTGGCCGTCGAGGGCCTGGCCGCCGCCACGGGCGCGCCCGCCGCCGGCGTCCGCCGGGCGGTGATGCTGGCCGGCTCCCTGCAGACCGTGGCGCAGGCGCTGCTCGCGGACGGCCCGCCCGCACTGGAGCGGTTCCACCTCACCGTGGGGCGGCCGGTCCTGCCGATGCTGGCGCACAGCGCCTCCTCGGTCGCGGAGGCCGTGGAGAAGCTGGGCGCCTGCGCGGTCGAGGAGAAACTGGACGGCATCCGCGTCCAGGTCCACCGCGAAGGCCCCGAGGTACGCCTCTACACCCGGACCCTCGACGACATCACCGACCGCCTCCCCGAACTGACCGCGGCGGCACTGGAGTTGCGGGGCGAACGGTTCATCCTCGACGGGGAGGTGATCGCGTTCGACGAGAAGGGACGGCCGCGTTCCTTCCAGGAGACGGCCGGGCGCGTCGGCTCGCGGCTGGACGTGGCGACGGCCGCCGGACAGGTGCCCGTCGCACCGGTCTTCTTCGACGCGCTCTCCGTGGACGGCCGGGACCTCCTCGACCTGCCGTTCACCGCACGCCACACCGAGCTGGCCCGTCTCGTCCCGGAGCCGATGCGCGTCCGGCGCACCCTTGTACACGGCCCCGACGACCTGGCCGAGGCGGAGCGGTTCCTCGCCGACACCCTCGCCCGGGGCCACGAGGGGGTCGTACTGAAGGCCCTCGACGCCGCCTACAGCGCGGGCCGGCGCGGTGCCTCCTGGCTGAAGGTCAAGCCCGTGCACACCCTCGACCTGGTGGTGCTGGCCGCCGAGTGGGGCCACGGGCGCCGCACCGGCAAGCTCTCCAACCTCCACCTCGGCGCCCGCACCGCCGACGGCGGCTTCGCGATGCTCGGCAAGACCTTCAAGGGCATGACCGACGCGATGCTGACCTGGCAGACCGAGCGGCTGCGTGACCTGGCGGTCGAGGAGAAGGGCTGGGGCGTGGCCGTCCGCCCCGCACTCGTCGTGGAGGTCGCCTACGACGGCCTCCAGCGCTCCACCCGCTATCCGGCCGGTGTCACCCTCCGCTTCGCCCGCGTGATCCGCTATCGCGAGGACAAGTCCCCCGCCGAAGCCGATACCGTCGAGACCCTGCTCGCCGCACACCCGGAGGTAGCCCGGTGACGACCCCCAAACGCAGTGCCGGCCTGCTGCTGTACCGCCGCACCGAGCACGGCGTCGAGGTGTTGCTGGGCCATATGGGCGGCCCCTACTTCGAGCGGAGGGACGCCGGCGCGTGGACCGTGCCCAAGGGCGAGTACGAGCCCGACGAGCCCGCCTGGGAGGCGGCGCGCCGCGAGTTCCGGGAGGAGCTGGGGCTGGAGCCGCCCGACGGGGAGGCCGTGCCGCTGGGCGAGGTGCGGCAGACCAACGGCAAGATCGTCACGGTCTGGGCGATCGAGGCCGACCTCGACCCGGCGACGGTGGTGCCGGGCACCTTCCGCTTGGAGTGGCCGCCCAGGTCGGGGCGGTTCCAGGAGTTCCCCGAGCTGGACCGGGTGGAGTGGTGCGGCCTGGAGCGGGCCCGCGCGGTGCTCGTGAAGGCGCAGACGGAGTTTCTCGACCGGCTGCCTGAGCACTCGGACTGAGTCCGCGTTGCGGCGCGCGTCGCCGCGCGGGAAGGTCGAGGGACAGCCCACGCAGGAGGTCAGGCATGCCCATCGCGACGGTGAATCCGGCGAACGGCGAGACGCTCAGGACGTACGAGGCACTGGGCGAGGAGGAGATCGAGCGCCGGCTCGCCGTCGCCGACAGCACGTTCCGTACGTACCGGACGACGTCCTTCGCGGAACGCGCCCGGCTGCTGCGCCGGGCCGCCGACCTCCTGGACGAGGACGCGGAGGACGTCGCCCGTGTGATGACGACCGAGATGGGCAAGCCGATCAGGCAGGCCCGCGCCGAGGCCGCCAAGTGCGCCAAGGCGATGCGCTGGTACGCCGAGCACGCGGAGGTGCTGCTCACCGACGTGGAGCCCTCCGACGCGGACGTGAAGGACTCCGGCGCCTCCCGCGTCCTGGTCCGCTACCGTCCGCTGGGCCCGGTCCTCGCCGTGATGCCCTGGAACTTCCCCCTCTGGCAGGTGATCCGCTTCGCCGCGCCCGCGCTGATGGCCGGCAACGTGGGCCTGCTCAAGCACGCCTCGAACGTCCCGCAGACCGCCCTGTACCTGGAGGACCTCTTCCGCCGGGCGGGCTTCCCCGAGGGCTGCTTCCAGACCCTGCTCATCGGGTCCGGCGCCGTCGAGGGCGTCCTGCGCGACCCGCGGGTGCGGGCCGCCACCCTCACCGGCAGCGAGCCCGCGGGCCGGTCCGTGGCCTCCGTCGGCGGCGACGAGATCAAGAAGACCGTGCTGGAGCTCGGCGGCAGCGACCCGTACATCGTGATGCCGTCCGCCGACGTCGACCGCGCGGCGAGCACCGCCGTGACGGCGCGTGCCCAGAACACCGGCCAGTCCTGCATCGCCGCCAAGCGGTTCATCGTGCACGCCGACGTGTACGACGCCTTCGCCGAGCGGTTCGTCGAGGGCATGAAGGCGCTGAAGGTCGGGGACCCGCTGGACGAGGACACCGATGTCGGCCCGCTCTCCAGCGAGCAGGGCCGCGAGGACCTGGAGGGTCTGGTCGACGAGGCCGTGGAGAGCGGCGCCACGGTGCTGTGCGGGGCGGAGCGCCCGGACGGGCCCGGCTGGTACTACCCGCCGACCGTCCTCGCCGACATCACCCCCGAGATGCGTGTCCACCGCGAGGAGACCTTCGGTCCGGTAGCCACCCTGTACCGGGTCGCGGACCTCGACGAAGCGATCGCGATCGCCAACGACACGCCCTTCGGACTCAGTTCGAACGTGTGGACGCAGGACGCCGCCGAGGTCGACCGCTTCGTCCGGGACCTCGACGCGGGGGGCGTCTTCGTCAACGGAATGACCGCCTCCCACCCGGCGTTCCCGTTCGGCGGGGTCAAGCGGTCGGGTTACGGACGTGAGCTGTCGGGACACGGAATCCGGGAGTTCTGCAACATCACCACCGTGTGGCACGGGGCGTGAGCGTTCCGCGGTTACCATCCCCGTTGTGAACCGCGAAGTGACTCTGCCTCTGATCGTCGACGACCGCGGGAACCTTCAGGTGGCCGCCGCCGATGTCAGCAAGCTGCTGCGAACGGTGGGCGGGCGGTGGCTGCACCTCGTGGAGGCGGGTGCGGACGACCTGGACGAGGACACGGTGGCCGCGTTGACGATCGAGCTGGCGAAGCTGGCCGACCGTATCGACGTGGCGTGCATCGCGCACAGCAGTGGTGCCGTGTCCGGCTGAGACGTACCTCAACGCCCTTCACAGGCGCGCGAGGGTGCTCCAGAACAGGGATTCGTAGCTCTGCAGCAGTCGGCCGTGACGATGGGCGAGTCTCTCGTCGATCCGGCCGGCCTCCCACCCCTCCTCCACGGCCGTCCGGGCGCTCTTCTCCAGGTCGGGGGACGGCTCGGCGAAGAAGTCGAAGAAGGCGCAGGCATCGTCGCCGAAGTCGTAGTGGTGGCGCAGGGCTTGCGCGATCACGGCGCAGTAGCCGCCCCAGGAGGCGAAGTTGGCGGTCAGGGCGAGGACCGCGTCGGCCGGCTCGGCCTCCAGCGCGAGGCGGGCCACGTACGACGGATAGGCCTGGCAGCCCGGCAGCGGTTCGTGGGCCGCGGCTCGTTCCTCGTCCACGCCGCAGGCCCTCGCGAACGCGGTCAGGTGTCCGGCCGCCACGGCCTCGCCGTCCGCGAGCAGCCGGAAGAAGGCGGCGCCGGCGGGGGCTTCGGTCGCCGCGCGCTGGGCCAGACGGGCGAAGGAACGGTGGTCGGAGCCGATCACCAGGTGCTGCTCCAGGGCGAGTACGGCGAGGGTGGCGCGGTCGGCCGCACCGGAGGCGATGAGCGGCAGGAGGGGGTTGTCGTCGGGTTCGGGGGCCAGTCGCGTCGTGAGGGTGTCCAGCAGCTGCCCGGCCGTGCGCGTCATTGCGTCCTCCTGTCGGTTCCGGCGGTGGCGCCGTGCTTCCCCGACCTTGGCACGGCCGCCCGGTTCGGAGTAGTGGGCGGTGGTCCGTCCGGCTTCGCCGGTCTGGAGTAGTCCGGCGCGAGATCGCCGGGCCACCGGGTGATCGTGGGTAACCGAGCGAACCAACCGTGCCCGGGCCCGAAGGCCTTGCGGACAGCGAAAGCAGGCGTTCTCCATGGGTGACGACACATGACGACGAGCGAAGAGACCCTCGGTGCTCCGCCGGTACGGCACTGGCCCGTCCTGAATCTGAACGGGGTCGACTTCGACCCCCTGCTGGCCGAGCTGATGCGGGAGGGTCCGATCAACCGGATCCAGTTGCCCGACGGCGAGGGCTGGGCGTGGCTGCTGACCCGCTACGACGACGTACGGCTGGTGACGAACGACCCCCGGTTCAGCCGTGCCGAAGTGATCGGCCGTCAGGTCACCCGGCCGGCAGCGCACTTCGTCCCGCCGCCCGGCGCGATGCACTTCGTGGACATGCCGGACCACGCCCGGCTGCGCAGCTCCGTCGCCCCCGCCTTCGGCACCCACGGCATCGAACGCCTCCGGACGGCCGCGCGGCGGACGCTGGACGCGGTGGTGGACGCGATGCTGCGCGACGGCCCGCCCGCCGATCTCGTCGCACGGGTGCTGGAGCCGTTCCCTTTCACCGTGATCTGCGAGCTGATGGGCGTCCCCGAGGCGGACCGTGCGGACCTGCGGGAGTGGACCCGCCGGATCCTGTCGTCCACCGACGGTGGCGCGGCCGGCCGTCAGGCCCGACGGGACATGGAGGCGTACTTCGCGAAGGCCGTCGCCGCGGACCGGCACTCCGACGGCGAGGACGTCGTCTCCCTGCTCGGCTCGGCCGTGGACCGGGACGACATCACGGAGGAGGAGGCGACGGCCCTGGCCTGCTCCCTCCAGCTCGGCGGCGAGACCGTCACCCACCACGCGGGCCGGCTGTTCTCCATCCTGCTGACCCGCCCCGACCTGCTCGCCCGTCTGCGTGCGGAACCCGGGCTGCGACCGCAGGCCCTCGACGAGCTGCTGCGGTACATCCCGCACCGCAACGCCGTCGGCCTCTCCCGTATCGCCCTGGAGGACGTGATCCTCCACGGCGTCCGCATCCGGGCCGGCGACCCGGTCTACGTCTCGTACCTGGCCGCCAACCGTGACCCGGACGTCTTCCCCGACCCCGAGCGCATCGACTTCGACCGCGCCCCGAACCCCCATCTGGCCTTCGGGTACGGGGCGCACTCCTGCGCGGGTGCCCACCTGGCCAGGCTGGAGATCGGACTGATCACCGATACGCTCCTCGACCGCGTACCGGGCCTGCGGCTGGCCGTGCCGCCCGCCGAGGTCCGCTGGCGGCGGGGGGCCCTGATCCGCGGCCCCGAGGCCCTCCCCGTCGCCTGGTGACCGTGACCGCCCTCAGCGGGCCCGAAGGGCCTTCCGCCGGCCACGCCGGCACCCATGCGCACATCCGCACTTCAGGGGCGGCCAGGAGCGCGGGGGCTGTCGAACGGTCCCCCACGCGCCCGCGGCCCGCCTCGCACGGAAGATCCCGCGGTGCTACCGGATCGACATCCCCGAGACCGTCCGGGCGATCACCAGCCGCTGGATCTCGCTGGTGCCCTCGAAGATCGTGTAGATGGCCGCGTCCCGGTGCATCCGCTCCACCGGGTACTCCCGGGTGTACCCGTTGCCCCCGAGGATCTGCAGCGCCTGCGCGGTCACCTTCTTCGCCGTCTCGCTCGCGAACAGCTTCGACTGGGACCCCTCGGCGGCGGTGAACGGCCTGCCGTTGATCGCCATCCACGAGGCCCGCCACACCAGCAGCCGTGCCGCGTCCACGGCCGTCCGCATGTCCGCCAGCTGGAACGCGACGCCCTGGTTGTCGATGATCGGCCGCCCGAACTGCTCACGGGTCTTGGCGTACTCCAGCGCCACCTCGTACGCGGCGCGAGCGGTCCCCACGGCCATCGCGCCGACCGCCGGCCGGCTCGCCTCGAACGTCGCCATCGCCGCGTTCTTCACCCGCTCACCGCCGGCGGCCTTCGCCCGCTCCCGGGCCCGGGCGAGCCGCTCGTCGAGCTTCGCCTTCCCGCCGAGGAGGCAGGAGCCGGGCACCCGCACGTCCTCCAGCACGACCTCGGCGGTGTGCGAGGCGCGGATGCCGTGCTTCTTGAACTTCTGGCCCTGGGACAGACCGGGCGTGTTCGGCGGGACGATGAAGGACGCGTGGCCCTTGGAGCCGAGTTCGGGGTCGACGACGGCCACCACCACATGGACGTTGGCGATGCCGCCGTTGGTCGCCCAGGTCTTGGTGCCGTTGAGCACCCACTCGTCCTTGGCCTCGTCGTACACCGCGCGGGTGCGCATGGAGGCGACGTCGGAGCCGGCGTCGGGCTCGGAGGAGCAGAACGCGGCCACCTTGACGTCGTTGGCGTCGCCGTACATCTGGGGGATCCAGGTGCCGATCTGCTCCTCGGTGCCGTTGGCGAGGACGCCCACCGCGGCGAGGCCGGTGCCGACGATGGAGAGCGCGATGCCGGCGTCACCCCAGAACAATTCCTCCATGGCCATCGGAATACCGAGGCCGGTGGGGTCGAAGTACTGCTGGGCGTAGAAGTCGAGGGAGTAGATGCCGACCTTGGCGGCCTCCTGGATGACCGGCCAGGGCGTCTCCTCGCGCTCGTCCCACTCGGCGGCGGCGGGCCGGATCACATCGGCGGCGAATCCGTGCAGCCAGTCGCGGACCTCTCGCTGTTCCTCGTTGAGTTCCATGGTGAACTCGGCCATGACGCCTCCAGCACTGCACTAAGATGTTACCTGCGGTAACGCGAGTCTGTTACCGGTCGGTAGGAAAAGTCAACTCCCGGGTCGCCCTCGGTAGCCCGTTCGATCGCGACATGTCCATCAGTGCTACTTTGCGCAGGCGTCACCGAAATACGTACTGGGGGAGAGACATGGACACCACGCAGTCGACCGACCAGGAACGGTCCGCCGACCGTCGTCGGCGCGAGCTGCTGGAGGCCGCGGACCGAGTGGTGCTCCGCGACGGCCCCGGGGCGTCGATGAACGCCATCGCCGCCGAGGCGGGCATCACCAAGCCCATCCTGTACCGCCACTTCGGCGACAAGGGCGGACTCTACGCCGCTCTCGCCCAGCGTCACACCGATGCCCTCCTGGACTCCCTGCGGGCCGCCCTGGACGCCCCGGCGGAGCGCCGGGAACGCGTCGAGGCGACGCTCGACACCTATCTCGCGGCCATCGAGGCCCGCCCTCAGGTGTACCGCTTCCTGATGCATCCCGCCGAGGGCGGTCAGCCCGGGGGCGACCAGGGCTTCGACGTGGGCAAGCACTCCGCGCCCCTGCTGCGCCGGATGGGCGAGGAACTGGGCAAGGTCATAGAGGACCGCCTCGACCTCGGCCCCGACAGTCGTCGGCTGGCCCGCGTCTGGGGCCACGGCATCGTGGGCATGATGCACGCCGCAGGCGACTGGTGGCTCGGCGAACGTCCCTGCACCCGGGCCGAGTTGGTCCGCAGCCTGGCCGACCTCCTGTGGGGCCGCCTGGCGGCGGCCGGCGACAAGGTGGGCGGCCCGGGTTTCTAGCGCCGCAACCGGCAACGGTCGCCCCGCCGAGACGTCAGGTGCCCCACGGTGCCTTCGCGATCTTCCGCCGCATCCGGGAGCGACGCCACCCCGAGAGCCGGTCCACGTACACCCGGCCCTCGAGGTGATCGCACTCGTGCTGGAGGCACCGCGCGAAGAACCCGGTCCCCCGCACCCGCACCCGGTCGCCGTCGACCGTGTAGCCCTCCACCACGGCCTCGTCGTAGCGTTCCACCCCCGCCTCCAGCCCGGGCAGCGAAAGGCACCCTTCCGGCCCACGCAGCACGATCCCGTCCGCCGACACCAGCCGCGGGTTCACCACGTGGCCGAGATGGCGCTCGTCCTCGTCGTCCGGGCAGTCGTACACGAACACCCTCAGCGCCCGGCCCACCTGGTTCGCGGCCAGACCCACGCCCCGCGCGTCGTACATGGTCGCGAACATGTCCTCCACGAGCCGCGCGAGTTCGGGGCCGAACTCGGTGACGTCCTCACCAGGGGCGTGCAGGACGGGGTCCCCGAGCAGTGCCATGGGGAGAACGCGCCCTCGGGCGCCGGGAATCGAGCCGCTTCGCATGGGCGCAAGAGTACGTTCGGACCCGATATCGCCGGTCCCGTCGGTGCGAGGCCCCCGGCGAGATTCGGGCACGTGAGTGGATCTCGATAGGCTTTGGTCCACACGTTGCCGGGACTGGGCGCGGCGCTGTACGCAAGGAGGATCGAGAACTGATGGCAGGCAACTCGGACCCGCTGACGCCGCGGGCCAAGCTGGCCGTGACGGCGGGCAAGGCGGTCGCGGCGGCATCACGTGCCGCGGGACGCGGTAGCGGATCGGTGATCGGCGGCCGGGTGGCCCTCAAACTCGACCCCGATCTACTCGCCAGACTGGCGCAGAGCCTGGACGTCGTCCTGGTCTCCGCCACCAACGGCAAGACGACCACGACCCGGCTGATCGCTGAGGCCCTGCGCGCCGCGGGCCCGGTCGTGTCGAACGCGCTGGGCGCGAACATGCCCGCGGGCATCACCTCGGCGCTCGCCGGGAACTCCGACGCCAAGTTCGGTGTCATCGAGGTCGACGAGAAGTACCTCGCCGGCGTGGCGCGGGACACGGACCCCAAGTGCATCGCGCTGCTCAACCTCTCGCGCGACCAGCTCGACCGGGCCGCCGAGACCCGCATGATGGCGGAGGCCTGGCGGGAGGGCCTGGCCGGCACCAAGTCCGTCGTCGTCGCCAACTGCGACGACCCGCTGGTGGTGTGGGCCGCGTCGTCCTCCCCCAACGTGGTCTGGGTCGCCGTCGGCCAGATGTGGAAGGACGACGCCTGGTCGTGCCCGTCCTGCGGCGGTGTGATGCAGCGCCCGGGCGACGACTGGTTCTGCGGCGAGTGCGGGTTCCGCCGGCCCACCCCGAGCTGGGCGCTCTCCGGCGACCACGTCCTCGACCCGCACGGCTCGGCCTGGCCTATCCACCTCCAGCTGCCGGGCCGCGCCAACAAGGCGAACGCGGCCTCGTCGGCCGCCGTCGCCGCCGTCTTCGGAGTGCCCCCGCAGGTCGCCCTGGAACGCATGTACCAGGTGCAGGCGGTGGCCGGGCGCTATGACGTGGTGCAGTTCATGCAGCGCGACCTTCGGCTGCTGCTCGCCAAGAACCCGGCCGGCTGGCTGGAGACGTTCTCGCTGATCGACCCGCCGCCGTCGCCGGTGATCCTCTCGGTGAACGCGCGCGGCGCCGACGGCACCGACACCTCCTGGCTGTGGGACGTCGACTACACGCGGCTGACCGGCCACCCGATCTTCGTCCTGGGCGACCGGAAGCTCGACCTCGCGGTGCGTCTGGAAGTGGCCAACCAGCACTTCCAGGTCTGCGACAGCCTCGACCAGGCGGTGCAGATGTGCCCGCCGGGCCGGATCGAGGTCATCGCCAACTACACCGCCTTCCAGGACCTGCGCCGCCGCGTGGGCAACTGACCACGAGGACTCGAGGGGAACTCATGAGTGACAACAGCCTGCGGGTCGTCTGGGTCTACCCGGACCTGCTCAGCACCTACGGCGACCAGGGCAACGTGCTGGTCGTGGAGCGCCGGGCGCGTCAGCGCGGCCTGGACGTGGCCCGGCTGGACGTGCGCAGCGACCAGCCGATCCCGACCTCCGGCGACATCTACCTGATCGGCGGCGGCGAGGACCGTCCGCAGCGGCTCGCCGCCGAGCGGCTGCGCCGCGACGGGCATCTGTACCAGGCGGTGAACAACGGCGCGATCGTGTTCGCCGTGTGCGCCGGCTACCAGATCCTCGGCCACGAGTTCGTCAACGACCTCGGGCAGCGCGAGCCGGGCCTGGGTCTGCTCGACGTGACCACGGTCCGCGGCGAGGGCGAACGGTGCGTCGGCGACGTCCTCGCGGACATCGACCCGCGCCTCGGTCTGCCCCAGCTGACCGGGTTCGAGAACCACCAGGGCGTCACGCACCTCGGCCCCACCGCCCGGCCGTTCGCGAACGTGCGGCTCGGCAAGGGCAACGGCACGGGCGACGGCACGGAGGGCGCGTACAACGACACCGTGTTCGGCACCTACATGCACGGTCCGGTGCTCGCGCGGAACCCGCTGATCGCCGATCTGCTGCTGAAGCTGGCGCTCGACGTCAACGCGCTGCCGCCGACCGACGACCACTGGTTCGAGGCGCTCCGCAACGAGCGGATCGCGGCGGCCACCCAGCCGGCGTAGCGCATGCGCGCGGAGCGGCCGAGACGGCGTCGGCCACGGCCCGCGCACCGGGACGAGGGCGGGCCGAGGAGCCTGGGAAACGGTTCCTCAGTGCCCGTACCGAAGCCCGTCTGACACCGCCCCCGCTCACCTGTGACAGCCCGTCTGACCAGGGCCGCGCTCACCTGTGCGGGGGCGTCCAGCAGGCGGACGCCCGCTACGGTCCCGCCCCGTGCCGCCGGTAGGGTGGCGGGGATTCCGCCGGACAGCGTGGTCCGGATCCTGCCCACGTTGAGAAGGTAATTCGGGCTATGCGCATTGGTGTCCTCACGTCCGGCGGCGACTGCCCCGGGCTGAACGCCGTCATCCGGTCCGTCGTGCACCGTGCCGTCGTCGACCACGGCGACGAGGTCATCGGCTTCCGGGACGGCTGGAAAGGCCTCCTGGAGTGCGACTACCTCAAGCTCGACCTGGACGCGGTGAGCGGCATCCTTGCTCGCGGCGGCACGATCCTCGGTTCCTCCCGGGTCCAGCCCTCGCATCTGCGGGACGGTGTGGAGCGGGCGAAGGGCCATGTCGCGGAGCTGGGCCTCGACGCGATCATCCCCATCGGCGGTGAGGGCACGCTCAAGGCGGCCCGGCTGATGTCGGACAACGGCCTGCCCGTGGTGGGCGTGCCGAAGACCATCGACAACGACATCGCGGTCACGGACGTCACCTTCGGCTTCGACACGGCCGTCGGTGTCGCCACCGAGGCCCTGGACCGCCTGAAGACCACCGCCGAGTCCCACCAGCGCGTCCTGGTCGTGGAGGTCATGGGCCGCCACACCGGCTGGATCGCCCTGCACTCCGGCATGGCGGCGGGCGCGCACGCCATCGTCGTGCCGGAGCGGCCCTTCGACATCGAGGAGCTGGCCGCGCGGGTCGGCGAGCGCTTCGAGGCAGGCAAGCGCTTCGCGATCGTCGTGGCGGCCGAGGGCGCCAAGCCGAAGGCCGGGTCCATGGACTTCGACGAGGGCGGCAAGGACATCTACGGACACGAGCGGTTCGCCGGCATCGCCCGGCAGCTCTCCGTCGAGCTGGAGGCACGGCTCGGCAAGGAGGCGCGGCCGGTGATCCTCGGGCATGTGCAGCGCGGCGGTACGCCGACCGCGTACGACCGGGTGCTGGCGACGCGCTTCGGGTGGCACGCGGTGGAGGCCGTGCACCGCGGGGAGTTCGGGAAGATGACCGCGCTGCGCGGCACGGACATCGTGATGGTCCCGCTGGCGGAGGCGGTGGAGACGCTGAAGACGGTTCCCGAGGAGCGTTACGCAGAGGCTGAGTGCGTGCTCTGACTCCAGGGTTCGCCGTAACCGCCCCCGGTCGCCGACGCGGCCGGGGGCGGTTCTAGTCTGGTGCGGGACAGACGGCGCTCAACCCCCACGAAACAGGAGCCGGCGGAATGGATCACAGCGGGCACGGCACGGATCTCCTCCCCTTCACCCTGGGGCGGGGACTCGGGTGGTCGGCGGACCCGTTCTTCCTGGTCGGCTGTCTGGCGGCACTCGCGCTGTACACGTGGGGCGTCGTCCGGCTCGTGCGGCGCGGGGACAGGTGGCCGGCCGGGCGGACGGTGTCGTTCGTCGCGGGTGTACTGCTGATCATGCTGGTGATGTGCACCAGGCTGAACGACTACGGCATGGTCATGTTCAGCGTGCACATGGTGCAGCACATGGTGATCAGCATGCTGGCGCCGATCCTGCTGCTGCTGGGCGCGCCGATCACCCTGGCGCTGCGGGCGCTGCCGACGGCGGGCAAGGGCCGCAAGGGGCCCCGTGAACTGCTGCTGATGCTGCTGCACAGCTGGTACATGCGGATCGTCACGCACCCGGCGTTCACGATCCCGATGTTCATCGCGAGCCTGTACGCGCTGTACTTCACCCCGCTGTTCGACTTCCTGATGGGGTCCCGGCCGGGACACATCGCGATGATGGTGCACTTCCTCGCGGTGGGTCTGGTCTTCTTCTGGCCGATCATGGGCGTGGACCCCGGCCCGCACCGGCCGGGCTATCTGATGCGGATGCTGGAGCTGTTCGCGGGCATGCCGTTCCACGCGTTCTTCGGCATCGCGCTGATGATGGCGTCCACGCCGATGGTGAAGTCGTACGAGAACCCGCCCGCGTCGCTGGGCATCGACGCGCTCGCCGACCAGAACGCGGCCGGCGGGATCGCATGGGCGTTCAGTGAGATCCCGTCCGTGCTGGTGCTGCTCGCGCTGCTCTTCCAGTGGTACGGCTCCGAACAGCGCCAGGCCCGGCGCAAGGACCGGGCGGCCGACCGGGACGGCGACAAGGAACTCGAGGCGTACAACGCCTATCTGGCCTCACTCAACGCTCGCGGCCGCTGAGCCCTTCTCGATGTCGCGGGACCACTCCCCTTTTCCCCGGCCTCATTTCCTTTGTTCGGCCCCACGGCCGCGCATTCATATTCTTCTTGACTGAAAGGCTTTGTCCTTCAGTAGCATGATGCGTGACCCCGCTTCCGTTCCGCGGGGCGTCGGGGGAAACCGCCGGGGGGAGCGGTCATGACAATTCACGCCTGCCTGCGAACATGCTTGCGAAATTCCGGGAAATCCACCGTCCGCGGGATCGCCGCTCTTCTTGCGGGAATGGTGATGCTCAGCGGATGCGCCGATTCCGGGCCGGCACTGCTCCCGGTGAAGGCCGTCGCCGCGGGCGTGGCCTCCCTCGCACCTTTCTTCGACGAGAACGCCGGACTGGGCAGGGACCAGAGGAACCTCAGGTCCCGTGCGCCGCACAGCGGGCTCCAGCAGGGGAACGCACCCGGCCTGTACGGGGGAACACGGAAGCGACCGAAGATCTGCGACGTCGGCAAACTCGAGAGTTTCCTCACCGATCCCAAGCACCGGAAAAAGGCTCAGGTATGGGCCGGCCTCGCCGGTGTGAAGGTCGACGGGATCGGCGATTATCTCGACGGTCTCACCCCCGTTCTCCTGCGCCACGACACCCTCGTGAAGAACCACGACTACAAGAACGGCGAAGGCGTCGGCTTCGACGCCCTGCTGGAAGCGGGCATCGCCGTATTGGTGGACGAGCACGGTCTGCCCGCGGTGAAGTGCAGCTGCGGGAATCCGCTACGGGCGTTCGACGACGACCCCCGGCGCATCGACGTGAGGTTCGACAACGGCAACGACAAGTGGGACGGCTACGACAAGTCCGCCCTGGTCGTGGTCAAGCCCGCGCCCGAGCGGCTGAAGGAGGTCAGGCTCGTCGACGTCGAGGACCCGGACCAGGGCATCGGCAGGGACGTCGGCACCGCCGGCGAGTCGGACGAGACCTTCGACGCGCGTGAGCGGCGGACCGTGCCCGAGGTGGAGGGGAAGTCCTTCGGTGAGGCGAGCGCGGCTCTGGCCGACAGGGGCCTGGCGGCGGTGGCCGAAGGGGACGAGATGCCGCCGAGTGATGCTGTGGTGAGCGGGTCGAGCCCGGGACAGGGCACCAGCCTGGAGTTCGGGGACGCGGTGACGCTGACGGTGGACCGGACACCGAGCGAGTCCTCGCAGTCGGACGGTGGCACCGGCCCGGGCGGGGACTCGGGGGGCTCCGGGTCGCCACCTCGGAGCACGCCGCCGGGATCCCCCTCGAAGCCCACGCCGACGCCGACACCGACACCGACACCGACTCCCCCACCCACGCCCACCCCGACACCCACTCCCTCGTCCCCGTCCCCGGCCCCGATCGCCCCGACGCCTACGCCGGAATCGGGCACTCCCACCCCGATCCCCACCACGTCGAGTGCGTCCCCTCCCCCGCCGGAACCCACCTCGACGAAGGACGGCGATCCGCCCGCCGCCCCGAAGGTCGACCCGACCACAGGTGATCCCGCACCGGCCGGCGGCTCCCCGTCCGAGGAACCGGGTGATCCGCGTGATCCCGGCGGGGGCCCCGGCGGAGATGCCAAGGACCCCGTCGATGCCCCGGCCCAGCCCGTATGGATCTGAACCCTGGGGAGTGACCGATGCAGTCAGAAGCACCGGAGTCGGGAGTCGGCCGGGTCATCGCCGACCGCTACCTCTTGCTGAACCGCCTCGGCAGCGGCGGTATGGGCCATGTCTGGCTCGCCCACGACCGGCAGCTGGACTGCGAGGTGGCGCTCAAGGAGATCGTGTTCCGCGACCCGGCCGAGGAGGAGCACGAGCGCGCCGCCCGTATCGCCCGGGCCCGTGCGGAGGCCCGCCACGCCGCCGGGCTGCGCGGCCACCCCCACGTGGTCACCGTGCACGACGTCCTGGAACACGACGATCTGCCGTGGATCGTCATGGAGTACGTACCGGGCGCCCTGGACCTGAAGGCGCTCGTCACCCGGCGCGGCCCGCTCGCGCCCGCCGAGTGCGCCCGTATCGGGCTCGCCGTGCTGGACGCGCTGACCGCCGGGCACGAGCGCGGCATCATGCACCGGGACGTCAAACCGGCCAACATCCTGCTCGCCCCCGACCGCACCGGCTCGCCGTGTGCGCGCGTCCTGCTCACCGACTACGGCATCTCCGTCCAGCCCGATACCCAGGAGACCCGCCACACCCGCACCCACATGCTGGTGGGCACCGCCGGGTATCTGGCGCCCGAGCGGGCCCAGGGCGGGCCGCCGACCGCCGCGGCCGACCTGTTCTCGCTGGGCTGCACGCTGTACTACGCCGTGGAGGGGTACGGCCCCTTCGACCGGGACTCCGGGATCGCCGCCCTGACCGCCGTCGTCCTGGAGCAACCGCGCCCGGTGCTGCGGGCCGGCGCCCTGGAACCGTTGCTGGTCACGATGCTGGCCAAGGACCCCGTGCGGCGGATCACCGCCGCCGAGGCCGAGGTGGCGCTCACCGCGATCCTGACACCTCAGGCACACCCCCGCACCCAGCGCGGCCCGCACCCGCACGAGACGCCGTGGCTCGCTCCCGTCCCGGCACCGGACAGCCCTTCGGCCCGTGCCGCCTCCCCCGGCCACGGCCCCACCCCCCGCACCCGCGGCATCCCCGCGGACGGACGGCGCCGCCATCACCGCGGGAAGGCCCTGTGGGCCGGTATGGCGACCACCCTCGGCCTGGCACTTCTGGTGAGCGGGGTGATGTACGGCCTGGAGAACCTGCCGGGCATCGGCGGCCTGCGTGGTGGCAACGGGAGCGGTGCTCTGCCGTACGGGGCCGCCGTCGGGCTGACCCGGGCGCTGGAGAACGGCGACTGCGTCGACGCCGTGTGGCCCGGCACGCCCTTCGCGGGCCGGCCCCGGCTCACCGTCGTGGACTGCGGTGAGGGGACGGACGGGCAGGTCATGGCGGTGTACGAGGCCGCGTCCGCCGAGGACGCCCGCGGCAGCGGTCCCGCCAGGTGCGAGCGGCTCACCGAGGAGGCCGACGACAGGCTCGCCGACACCCGCGGCTACGCGGTGGTCCCCTCCACCGACGGCTTCGACACCGCCGGGCAGCGCGTCGCCTGTCTGCTGCTGGGGGCCCACGGCCCGGTGCACGGCCCGATCGGGGAGCACCGCCCGATGGGCATGCTGTTCACGGACACGGCCACCATGCAGAAGCGGGACTGCCTCGACAGGCTTTCCGACACCCGCGCCAAGCTGGTCCCGTGCGACGGGCCGCACGACCAGCAGGTGCTCGCGTTTCTTCGGCTGCCTCCGGACACGAAGCTGAGGGACGCGAAGGACGAGGGACCCGGCATCTGCCGGAAGGAGGCGCCGCCCAAGGAGTACGGCTACCCCCACGACACCTATGAGGCCGATGTCTGGGTGGGCGGGAGTGGATGGCATTCGGACACACATTTCGTCGTCTGCACCGCGATTCGCCTGGACAGGCGCACCATGGAGAAGGACGAACCATGAGGAGGGTGTTGCGATGCCCAGTTCGACTAAGGCCATGGGGGTGCTCACCGTGGGTGGGCTGGTCGTGGTGACGGCCTACACCGTGGCTCTCGGAAGCAATGGCTGGCTGTGGTTCGGATGGGTCGTCCTCGGCCTGCTGACGCTGGGGATGGTGGCATCGCGCACCTGAATCGCACGCTGCGCGACCCTCAGGCTCGGGGTATTACCCCGTCCGGGTGTACGCCCGGCTGGTACTTGGGCAGCCGGGCGGTGATCTTCATGCCCGCGCCGACCGCGGTCTCGATGACGAGGCCGTGGTCGTCGCCGTACACCTGGCGGAGCCGTTCGTCGACGTTGCTGAGGCCGATGCCCCCCGAGGGGCTCGTCTCGCCGGAGAGGATGCGGCGCAGCACCTCGGGGTCCATGCCGACGCCGTCGTCCTCGATGACGACGAGTGCCTCGGCGCCCGAGTCCTGGGCGGTGATGCTGATGTGGCTCTTGTCGAGGCGGCCTTCGAGACCGTGTTTCACCGCGTTCTCCACCAGCGGCTGGAGGCAGAGGAAGGGCAGGGTGACCGGCAGGACCTCCGGGGCTATCTGCAGGGTGACGGAGAGGCGGTCGCCGAAGCGGGCCCGGACCAGCGCCAGGTAGTGGTCGATGGCGTGGAGCTCGTCGGCGAGGGTGGTGAAGTCGCCGTGTCTGCGGAACGAGTAGCGGGTGAAGTCGGCGAACTCCAGCAGGAGTTCGCGGGCGCGCTCGGGGTCGGTGCGGACGAACGAGGCGATCACGGCGAGCGAGTTGAAGATGAAGTGGGGGGAGATCTGGGCGCGCAGCGCCTTGATCTCGGCCTCGATCAGCCGGGTCCGGGACTGGTCGAGGTCGGCGAGTTCGAGCTGGACGGAGACCCAGCGGGCGACCTCCCCGGCCGCGCGGACGAGGACGGCGGACTCCAGGGGTGCGCAGGCGACGAGCGTGCCGTGGACGCGGTCGTCGACCGTGAGGGGGGCGACGACCGCCCAGCGGACCGGACAGTCGATGATGTCGCAGGTCAGGCGGAAGGCCTCGCCCCGGCCGCTCTCCAGGGGTCCGGCCAGACGCTCCATGATCTCGGCTCGGTGGTGCTCGCCCACGCCCTCCCAGGCGAGGACCGACTCGTGGTCGGTGAGGCACAGCGCGTCCGTGCCGAGCAGGGTGCGCAGCCGCTTGGCCGACTTGCGGGCCGTCTCCTCGGTGAGGCCGCCGCGCAGCGGGGGCGCGGCGAGCGTCGCGGTGTGCAGGGTCTGGAACGTGGCGTGCTCCACGGGCGTGCCGAGGCCGCCCAGGCTTCTGCCCGGCCGGGCCGTTCGGCGGCCGAGCCAGAAGCCGGCCGCGAGGAACGGCAGCACCGCGACCAGGAACCCGGCCAGGAACCCGCTGACTTCACCGCTCACCGTTCGCCTCCCGCATCCGCTGCGCCTCCCGCCGCCCGCGGGCCTCCGTCCGCCCGTCGGCCGCTTCTCCCACCGTCGACCGCCCGCTCGTTCCCGTCCGCCCGCAGGCTGCGGGCCGGCCGGCCGTCGACCGCCCGCGGTTGCCCCGTCGGCGCCGGTCCCCGGCGGGTTCCCCGGCTCACCTCCGCCACAGTTCGATCTCCTTGGAGGCCGCTCCGGGCTGGCCGCCGACCAGTTCCTCCGGCAGGTGGAAGCGGGCCAGGATCGACGGCGTCCCGGCCGGGACCCTGCTCGGGGTGGCCAGGGAGACCAGGACCATCGTCAGGAAGCCGAGCGGCACCGACCAGAGTGCGGGCCAGGCCAGGAGGGCGTGGAAGGTGCCGTTGCCCGGGTAGCCGGCCATGGTCGCCGCGACCGCCAGCAGGGCCGCGCCACCGCCGGCGAGCATGCCCGCGGCGGCACCCGGCGGGGTCAGGCGCCGCCACCAGATGCCGAGGACGAGCAACGGGCAGAAGGACGACGCGGACACGGCGAAGGCGAGGCCGACCGCGTCCGCGACCGGCAGTCCGCCCACCAGGACGCTCGCCGCGAGCGGTACGGCCATGGCGAGGACCGTGCCCAGCCGGAAGTGCCGCACCCCGCGCGCGGGCAGCACGTCCTGGGTGAGGACGCCGGCGACGGCCATGGTGAGGCCGGACGCGGTGGACAGGAACGCCGCGAACGCCCCGCCCGCCACCAGCGCGCCGAGCAGATCGCCGCCGAGGCCGCCGATCATGCGGTCCGGCAGGAGCAGTACCGCCGCGTCGGCGTCTCCCGTGAGGGTGAGCTCGGGGGCGTAGAGCCGGCCGAGGGCTCCGTAGACCGGCGGAAGCAGATAGAAGGCGCCGATGAGACCGAGGACGACGACCGTGGTGCGGCGGGCGGCGACGCCGTGCGGGCTGGTGTAGAAGCGGACGACCACATGGGGCAGTCCCATCGTGCCGAGGAAGGTGGCGAGGATCAGTCCGTAGGTGGCGTAGAGCGGGCGTTCCTCGCGGCCCTCGGCGAGGGAGGTGGACATGCCGCCGTTGCTGCCGCGGTCGGCCACGGGCACGGTGTCGCCCTCGGTGAAAGTCAGCCGGGTGCCCCGCTCGACGCGATGGGTGCCGGTGGGCAGGTCGATCCGTCTGTCGTCGAGGCGGCGGCCGTCGATCGTGCCCGACACCGTGACGGTCAGCGGCTCGGCGAGCTTCAGGTCGAGGGTCTCGTCGACGCGGACGACTCGCTGCTCGCGGAAGGACGCCGGTTCGTCGAAGGCGTGGCGGGGGCCGCCGTCACCCTGCCAGGCGAGGACGAGGAAGAGCGCGGGGACCAGCAGGGCGGTGAGCTTCAGCCAGTACTGGAAGGCCTGCACGAAGGTGATGCTGCGCATGCCGCCCGCGGCGACGGTGGCGGAGACGACGACGGCGACGATGACCCCGCCGAGCCACTGGGGTGCGTCGGTGAGCACGTTCAGGGTCAGTCCGGCGCCCTGGAGCTGGGGCAGCAGGTAGAGCCAGCCGACACCCACGACGAAGGCGCCCGCGAGCCGCCGTACGGTCTTGGAGGCGAGCCGGGCCTCCGCGAAGTCGGGCAGGGTGTAGGCGCCCGAGCGGCGCAGCGGGGCGGCGACGAACAGCAGCAGCACCAGGTATCCGGCGGTGTAGCCGACCGGGTACCAGAGCATGTCGGGGCCCTGGACCAGGACGAGTCCCGCGATGCCGAGGAAGGAGGCGGCGGACAGGTACTCGCCGCTGATCGCCGCCGCGTTCAGGCGGGGGCCGACGGTGCGGGAGGCGACGTAGAAGTCGGAGGTCGTGCGGGATATGCGCAGGCCGAACGCGCCGACGAAGACGGTCGCCACGACGACCAGGGCGACCGCGGGGACGGCGTAGTTCTCGTTCATGCTGTGCTTCCGGTCGGCTCGTGCACGGTGGGCCTCAGCGGTCCTCGACGAGACGCACGAGGTCCTGTTCGTTGCGTTCGGCACGCCGTACGTGCCAACGGGCCAGGAGGACCAGCGGGGGGTAGACGCCGAAACCGAGGACGGCCCACTCCAGTCCGGCACCGTCCGGCATGGCGGCGAAGACCAGGGGCAGCGGGGCGACCAGAAGGACCAGGACGGCGGAGACCGCGAGGGCGGCGCGGAGCTGGCTGCGCATGAGGGAGCGGACGTAGGTGTGGCCGAGGGTGGTCTGTTCGTCGATCTCGGTGCGGGGGCGGTGGGGGGAGCGGTGCGGGTACCTGCCGACCGGGCGGAGCCGGGAGCCGGGGAGGGTGCGGCGGGGCACACCGGTGACGACGACGCGTCGCTCGGTCGGGTCCTGGGGCATGCCGTCTCCTCAGCCGGTGGTCCGGCGCATCAGCAGATCGCGCAGCTCACGGGCGTGGCGGCGGCTGACCTGGAGTTCCACCGAGCCGACGAGGACGCTGACCGTGCCCGCGTCGAGGCGGAGTTCGCCGATGTGGCGCAGGGCGACGAGGTGGCGGCGGTGGATGCGGACGAAGCCGCGGGCGCGCCAGCGTTCCTCGAGGGCGGAGAGCGGGATGCGGACCAGGTGGCTGCCCTGCGAGGTGTGCAGACGGGCGTAGTCGCCCTGGGCCTCGACATGGGTGATGTCGTCGACGGCGACGAAGCGGGTCACGCCGCCGAGCTCGACGGGTATCTGGTCGGGGTCGGGTTCGTGGACGGGTATCGGTGGGGCGGTGCCGCGCAGCTGGGCCGCTCGGCGTATCGCCTCGGCGAGCCGTTCGCGGCGCACGGGCTTGAGGACGTAGTCGACGGCCTTGAGGTCGAATGCCTGCACGGCGAAGCCCTCGTGGGCGGTGACGAAGACGACGAGCGGTGGCCGGGCGAAGCCGGTGAGGAGCCGGGCGAGGTCGAGGCCGTCGAGTCCGGCCATGTGGATGTCGAGGAAGACGACGTCGATCGCCTCGGGCCCGGCGGGGCCGGACTCCAGGGCGCGGTTGATCCGGCGCAGGGCCTCGGTGGCGTCGCCGGCGCCCTCGGCGCTGCTGATCCGCGGGTCCGCGTTCAGCAGGTACAGCAGCTCCTCGAGGGAGGGTTTCTCGTCATCGACGGCGAGCGCGCGCAGCATGAACCCGGAGTGTAGGAGTAATTCGTACGCCTGCACATGTCCGCGCGCCGGAGGCGTTCCCGGTGGGCGCCGCGGGCGCTCCTCGCTGGATACAGTGCCCGCATGAACAGCAAGTCCGCGGCGTTCGACGAGCTCGATCGCAAGATCATCACGGCGCTGATGGCGAACGCGAGGACCAGCTTCGCCGAGATCGGCTCGGCCATCGGTCTGTCCGCCACGGCGGTCAAGCGGCGGGTGGACCGGCTGCGGGAGACCGGGGTGATCACGGGGTTCACGGCCACGGTGAAGCCGGCGGCGCTCGGATGGCGCACGGAGGCGTACGTGGAGGTGTACTGCGAGGGCGCGGCGCCGCCCCGGCGGCTGGCGGAGGTGGTACGCAACCATCCGGAGATCACGGCGGCGATGACGGTGACCGGCGGCGCGGACGCGCTGCTGCATGTGCGGGCCGTCGATGTGGAGCACTTCGAGGAGGTGCTGGAGCGGATCCGCACCGAGCCGTTCATCCGCAAGACGATCAGCTACATGGTGCTGTCCCATCTGCTGCCCGAGGCCCCGGAGGCCGCCGCCACCCACGACGCACCGAACGTGCGCTGACCGGGTTCAATACGCAGTATCACTGCGTGAACACGCAGCGCTCGTTGCTTGTCGGGCGTCTGCCCCGATTCCTACCGTGGTGTCATCCCCAGCCGACACCGCAGGAAGCGGAGAGACCCTCTGTGCCCGACAGCCGTGTGCCGCGCCTTCGGCGCTTTCTCGTCTGCGAACCCAGACACTTCGCCGTGCAGTACTCGATCAATCCCTGGATGCATCCGGACACCCCCGTGGACGTCGACCTGGCCCGTGAGCAGTGGCGGGCGCTGATCCGCGCCTACCGGGCCCACGGCCACACCGTGGAGACCGTGGAGCCGGTGGCGGCGCTGCCCGACATGGTCTTCGCGGCCAACTGCGCGCTGGTCCTCGGCGGCCGTGTCCTCGGCTCGCTGTTCCACGCGCCCGAGCGGCGCCCGGAGTCCCTCGCCTACGACGCCTGGTTCGAGGGCGCCGGGTACGAGGTGCACCGGGCCGAGTCGGTGTGCGAGGGGGAGGGCGATCTGGTGCCGACCGGCCGCTATCTCCTTGCCGGGACCGGTTTCCGTACCACGCGTGAGGCCCACCGCCAGGCGCAGGAGTTCTTCGGCGTCCCGGTGATCAGCCTCCAGCTGGTGGACCCGCGGTTCTACCATCTGGACACCGCCCTGTTCGTCCTCGACGACGGGGAGGACGGCAACATCGCCTACTACCCGGAGGCGTTCTCCCCCGGCAGCCGCGCGGTCCTCGCCCGGCTGTACCCGGACGCGGTGATCGCCACCCGTGAGGACGCGCTGGCCTTCGGTCTGAACTCGGTGTCCGACGGCCGCCATGTGTTCATCTCGTCCCGCGCCAAGGAACTCGCCGACCAGCTCGACCGGCAGGGCTATGTGCCCGTCCCCCTCGACCTGTCGGAGTTCCGGAAGGCGGGCGGCGGCATCAAATGCTGCACGCAGGAGCTCCGGCCGTGATGCTGGAGACCCGGCCCCCGTTCCCCCGCCCTCGCCCGGCGTTTCGCCCCGTGCCCCAGGAGGCCCGCTCATGACCGCTCCCGTCCGTACGCGTTCGTCGGCCGACCTCATCCGTGCCGAGGAGCCCGTCCTCGCGCACAACTACCATCCGCTGCCCGTCGTCGTCGCCCGAGCCGAGGGCACCTGGGTCGAGGACGTGGAGGGCCGCCGCTATCTGGACATGCTGGCCGGCTACTCCGCGCTCAACTTCGGTCACCGCCACCCGGCACTGATCGAGGCCGCGCACCGCCAGCTGGACACGCTGACGCTCACCTCGCGGGCCTTCCACAACGACCGGCTCGCGGAGTTCGCCGAGTCCCTGGCCGAGCTGACGGGCCTGGACATGGTGCTGCCGATGAACACGGGCGCCGAGGCCGTGGAGAGCGGGATCAAGGTGGCCCGCAAGTGGGCGTACGAGGTGAAGGGCGTCCCCGCCGACCGGGCGACGATCGTGGTGGCCGCGGGCAACTTCCACGGCCGTACGACGACGATCGTCAGCTTCTCCACCGACCCGGAGGCGCGCAACGGCTTCGGGCCGTTCACCCCGGGGTTCCGGGTCGTGCCGTACAACGACCTGGCCGCGCTGGAGGCGGCCGTCGACGAGACGACGGCGGCCGTGCTGATCGAGCCCATCCAGGGCGAGGCGGGGGTGCTCATCCCGGACGCGGGCTATCTGCGCGGGGTCCGCGAGGTGACCCGCCGCGCCGGCTGCCTGTTCATCGCGGACGAGATCCAGTCGGGCCTGGGCCGCACCGGCCGAACGCTCGCGGTCGAGCACGAGGACGTCGTGCCCGACGCCGTTCTGCTCGGCAAGGCGCTCGGCGGCGGCATCGTGCCGGTGTCGGCGGTGGTCGCCCGACGGGAGGTGCTGTCCGTCCTGAAGCCGGGTGAGCACGGCTCGACGTTCGGCGGCAATCCGCTGGCGGCGGCGGTGGGCTCCGCGGTGGTCGAGCTGCTGCGGACCGGAGAGTTCCAGCAGCGGGCGGCCGAGCTGGGCGTCGTCCTGCGGGACGGGCTCGCGGAACTGGTCGGCGGGGGCGTGGTCGGCTTCCGGGCGCGCGGTCTGTGGGCGGGCGTCGACATCGACCCGGCGATCGGCACCGGCCGCGAGATCAGCCAACGGCTCATGGGCCGGGGGATCCTGGTCAAGGACACCCATGGCTCCACGATCCGCCTGGCGCCGCCGCTGACGATCACGCCCGCGGAGCTCCGCTCGGCGCTGGGGACGCTGGGGGAGGTTCTGCGGGAGGGCTCCTGATCCGCCCGCAAGGTCGGCCCCGGGAGTGCCGTCGTTGGCGCCCCCGGGGCGGTCCGCCGTCAGGCCCACGAGGAGGGACCGGGCCGACGACCGGCACCCGGCGGCCCTCACGCGCAGCGGTGAGAACCAACTGCGGGCCCCCTGCGACACCCTGGCCACCCGCTGCGTTCCCGGCATCACCGCCGACCGCGAGCGCCTCCACGCCGCGCTCCACCGCTCCGTCGGCCTGGTGACCGCGTTCGCCCCGCGCACCGGCTACGCCGCCGGCACCGCCCTCGCCCGCCAGGCCCTCGGCACCGGGCGCGCCGTCAAGGACCTCGCCGCCGACTCGGGCCTCCTCACCACCGGGCAACCGGACGCGATCTGCGCCCCGAGAACCTCACCCGCCCCACGGCGCGCGCATCGGCGGTCACCGCTCCGTGAGACCCCGGCTCCGCCGGCGCGCGGGGCCACGAGCGCCGCTTCGGCCGGCACTCGGTCGCGCGGCGTCCCGCCGTCAGTCGAGGCGGACGCCCGTGCGGCTCTCCAGAGCCCCGATCAGGCGGGCCTGGAACTCCTCGTCCCGTGCCGCGCGATGCGGTGTCTGCGTCCGCCCGCGGTATCGGTGGCCGCCGGTGGCCGGGGTGACGTCGGAGTGGGTGGCGAGCCGGACCTGTGTCCGGTGACCGGCGGCCAGGTCGTCCGACGCACCGGGGCCGCCCATGCGGGTCGGGACCCAGCCGGGGTCGACCGCGTGACCGGGGGTTCCCTCCCAGCCCGGTGCCCTCGGCCTGCCGACCCAGGTCGGTCGAGCCCGACCGGTGCATGGAGCTGCTGACGTGGCTCAGCCTGGCCGGCACCCGAAGCCGCCATCGAAGTCAGGGATCGTCCGGCGGTCGATCCGGCGGAGGGGGCGCGGATACGGGGCGAGGCGGGCCGCAGCGGTGACGCGCGGGGAAGGGCGAGCAGCAGTGCTCCCGTGCACCCCGCCCGGCTGATCGTCCTTGCCGTTCGGGGCAGGTCGGGGCACTCCTTACTGCGGGTACATCGGGCTACGATCAATGCTCGGCACCGCAGGACGAGGCTCACCGGCGCGCGAGCGCCTGATGCAACGTCAGTACAGTCAGCGAGGAGTCGGTATGAGTCCGATCGGACCTGTCCTCACATGGCCGCACCCTCAGCACGGTCGCGTCCGCGGATGTGCGTTGTGACCTGCTGGAACACGTCCATAGAGCCGATCCGGTAGAGCGAAGGGGACACTGTGTTCTATTACCTGCTCAAATACGTGCTTCTGGGTCCGCTCCTGCGACTGGTCTTCCGGCCTCGCATCGAGGGTCTCGAACACGTGCCGTCGTCGGGCGCGGCCATCGTCGCGGGGAACCATCTGTCCTTCTCGGACCACTTCCTGATGCCCGCGATCCTGAAGCGGCGCATCACCTTCCTGGCGAAGGCCGAGTACTTCACCGGGCCGGGCGTCAAGGGCCGGCTGACGGCGTTCTTCTTCCGCAGCGTGGGCCAGATTCCCGTCGACCGCTCCGGCAAGGAGGCCGGTCAGGCCGCGATCCGCGAGGGGCTCGGGGTGCTGGGCAAGGACGAACTCCTCGGTATCTACCCGGAGGGCACGCGCTCGCACGACGGCCGCCTCTACAAGGGCAAGGTCGGGGTGGCGGTCATGGCGCTGAAGGCCAGGGTGCCCGTGATCCCCTGCGCGATGATCGGCACCTTCGAGGCGCAGCCCCCGGGCAAGATCATCCCGAACATCCACCCGGTCGTCATCCGCTTCGGCAAGCCCCTCGACTTCTCCCGCTTCGAGGGCATGGAGAACGAGAAGGCCGTCCTGCGGGCCGTCACCGACGAGATCATGTACGCGATCCTCTCCCTCTCCGAGCAGGAGTACGTGGACCAGTACGCGGCCGTCGTGAAGGCCGAGGAGGCCGAGGCCGCCGCGCAGGTACGCAAGGACCGAAGGGAACGCAAGTTCCCCCGCCTGCCGCTGAGTTGACGCAGGTCGCGCCGAGAACACCGGGAGCCGGGGCGGGCGGGGCGTCGGTGGCTGCCGGGTCACCGCGTACACGATGCCGTCCACGCTGCCGATGTCGAGCACTCCGGCGGCGAAGACGGGTGTCGTTCACGGGGTGCCGGCGGGCCGACAGCCGGGCTCTGCTTGGAGCAGAGCGCCCTCCTCCAGGGTGCGTCGGAGCCGTACGGTCGGAGCATGAGACGGGCTGTGGTGATCGGAGCGACGGGACAGATCGGGCGGGTGGCCGTGGGCGCCCTGGCGGAGGACGGCTGGGAGGTGACGGCCCTCTCTCGGGGCGGCGGACGGGACGACCGCTGGCCGGAGGAAGTGCGGGCCGGGCGGGCGGACCGCGGTGACGACACGGCACTGGCGGCCGCGATCGGCGACGGCTGCGACGTCGTGGTGGACATGGTGGCCTACGGCCCCGAGCACGCACGGCAGTTGACCGCGCTGGCCGACCGGATCGGCTCCGCCGTCGTCATCTCCAGTGTGTCGGTGTACGAGGACGACAAGGGCCGCAACTTCGACACCCAGGCCGAGCCGGACGGCTTCCCCGAGTACCCCCTGCCCCTCACCGAGAGCCAGCGGACGGTCCGGCCCGGCGAGACCTCGTACAGCACCCGCAAGGCGGGCCTGGAACGGGAACTCCTCGCCTCCGGCGACCGGCTGCCGACGACGCTGCTGCGTGCGGGCGCCATCCACGGGCCGTACTGCCGTACGCCCCGCGAGCTGTACTTCGTGAAGCGCAACCTCGACCGGCGGCCCCGTCGGATCATCGCCCACGGCGGGCGGAGCCGCTTCCATCCGGCGAGCGTCCGCACCATCGCCGAACTGATCCGCCTGGCCGCCGCCCGGCCGGGCTCACGAGTGCTCAACGCGGTCGACCCCGACGCGCCCACGGTCGCGGAGATCGCCGCCGCGATCGACGCCGTCATGGGCGTCGAGACGGAGGACGTGCTCGTCGACGGCCCCGCCCCGTCGCCCACGGTGGGCGACACGCCGTGGTCGGTGCCGGTGGACGTGGTGTGCGACATGTCGGCGGCCGAGCGGGAGTTGGGCTACCGGCCGGTGGCCCGGTACGCGCAGACCCTGCCGGAGACGGTCGCGTGGATCGAGAGCAGGCTGGCGGGCGGCCGGGACTGGCGGGAGGCGTACCCCAAGATGCCCGCGGCCTACGGGGACCTCTTCGACTACGCGGCGGAGGACGCCTGGCTGGCGGAGCGGCGGCGGTGAGCACATGGGTGAGGGGCGACCGGCCGGCCCGGTCGCCCCTCACTCACTCACTGCCTACGGCGCCGGCGTGGCGTGCGGGGCGCACTTCACGTCGGTCTTGCCCACCTTGCCGGTGAGCAGGTAGGTGTCCACCCGCTCGTTGACGCACGGGTTGACCAGACCGGTGACTCCGTGGGAGCCGGCCTTCGTCTCCGTGACCAGACGGGAGCCCTTGAACCGCTTGTGCAGCTCGACGGCACCCTCGTACGGGGTGGCCGCGTCACGCTCGGACTGGACGATCAGAACGGGCGGCAGGCCCTTCTTCGTCTTGACCTCCACCGGCGTGTACTGCTTCGACGGCCAGGTGGCGCACGGCAGGTTCATCCAGGCGTTGGCCCAGGTCATGAACGGGTAGTTCTTGTGCAGCCGGGTGTTGTCGCGGTCCCACGTCTTCCAGCTGGTGGGCCACTTGGCGTCGGTGCACTCGACCGCGGTGTAGACGGCGTTGCCGTTCTCCGACGCGGCGTTGCCCGCGGTGTCGCCGAGGTCCGGGGCGGCCGCGTCGACGAGCGCCTGGGTGTCACCGGCGGCGTACTTGCTCCACACCTGCGCGGTGGGCGCCCACGCGGAGTCGTAGTACGGGGCGCTCTGGAAGAAGGAGATCAGCTCGGCCGGGCCGACGAGCCCGCCGATCGGGTTCTTCTTCGCCGTGGCGCGCAGCTCCAGCCACTTCGCCTGCACCTTGGCGCGGGTGTCACCGAGGTGGTACGTCGCGTCGTTCTTCGCGACCCACTTCGTCCAGTCCTTCCAGCGGCCCTCGAACGCGACGTCCTGGTCCAGGTTGGCCTGGTACCAGATCTTCTCGCGCGAGGGGTTCACCACGCTGTCGACGACCAGGCGGCGCACATGGGTCGGGAAGAGGGTGCCGTAGACCGCGCCGAGGTAGGTGCCGTACGAGACGCCGAGGAAGTTGAGCTTCTTCTCCCCGAGGGCGGCCCGGATGACGTCCAGGTCACGGGCGGTGTTCGCCGTGGTCATGTACGGCAGCATCGCGCCGCTGCGCTTCTTGCAGCCGGCCGCGTACGCGGCGGCGAGCTTCCGCTGCTTGCGCTTGTCGGCCTCGGAGTCGGGCACCGGGTCCATCTTGGGCGCCTTCACGAACTCCTGCGGGTCGATGCAGGAGATGGGCGCCGACTTGCCGACACCACGCGGGTCGAAGCCCACGAAGTCGTACGCCTTGGAGACGTTGGCCCACAGCGGGTTCTTGGTGGTGACCCGGCGCGGGAAGCGCAGACCCGAGCCGCCCGGGCCGCCCGGGTTGTAGACGAGGGCGCCCTGGCGCTCCTCCTTCGTGCCCGTGCTGCCGATCCGGTCGACGGCGAGCTTGATCTGCTTGCCGTTCGGCTTGGCGTAGTTCAACGGCACGGTGACCCAGCCGCACTGGATGGGCTTCTCCAGCCCCCATGCCTCGGGGCAGTCCTGCCATGTGACGCCCTTCTTCGCCGCCTTGGCGGCGGCGACGGCGACACCCTTGGCCTCCAGGTCCTTGCCGGACCCGGTGTCCGCGGCGTTGGCCACGGGGGCGGTGACGGCGCCGGCTATCAGGGTCGCCGTGACGAGCAGTCCGGCGGAGCCGAACGCTGCCGCCCTTCTCGTCGGCCTCATACCTCTCAAGAGGGAACTCCCCGTACATCGTTGCGAAGTGTCGAATGGTCACGGGGATCCTCGTGCCTGTGAGGTGTCCGGCAACAGAGGGGCGGAGCGTTCTTTACTAATCCGATAACCGGTGAGGAACGTTCCGTTGAGCGGGGCAGCGGTCAGCCGTCGAGCCCGGCCAACGCCTCGTCCAGCACCCGCCGCAGCCGAAGCGCGTCCGGCGCCAGGGCGCTGACGAGCACGGCGGGCCCGGCCAGCGGAGTGAGCGCGGCCGCCTCCCCCAGCACCCGGGGTCCAGGAACCATATCGCTGAACTCCGGTCGTACGACGAGGAGTTGCCCGAGCGCCCGGTACCCGCCCAGCACGGCGGGACCGTCCCACCCGCCCGGCGCTCCCGGCCCGCAGGACACCTCCTGGTCGAGCAGCGCCCGCCCGCCCAGCCGCAGGGTGAGCCGACTGCTCAACCGCCCCGGCTCCTCTCCGACCCGGCCGAGCACCTGCTCCTCCCGGAACACGAGCCGGGCGCCGGGGGCCAGATCCAGGGACGTCGCCACATGGAGGTCACTGCCCCCGGCCGAGATCAACTGCTCGGGCAGCCATCGCAGTTCGCCTCCGGCGGCGACGCGGACCCGGACGTCGTAGCGGGCCTCGTCCTTGCCCTGCCCGGGCAGCGCGATGGTCGCCGCGGCGGACCCCAGGTGCAGCCGGGCCCCCTCCCCGACCTCCGCCTCCACGGCGAGGCGGTCACCGCCGAGCGGACCGCTCATGGCCCCGACCAGCATGACCCGGGCCTCGTCACCGCTCCCCCGGGTGCGTCGCAGCGCGAGCGGCCCATGGCTCTCCAGCACCGGCAGAGCGGTGCCGCCGCGCCCGTCGGCACGGGCGGCGATCCGCGCGGTGGCGGAGACACCGGTCGTACTCATGGCGGAGGCACCGGTGGGTCTCGCGCCCCGCGAGATCATCGAACTCCCGCCCCGCGTGCCGACGCCTCGCGCCGCCGTCATGCCGTCCACGCCGCGAGCCGCTCCCGCACCCAGGCCGCGACGTCCGTGACACCGGCCTCGCTCCTCAGCGACTGGAACACCACCGGCAGTTCGGCGCGCTGCGCCTTCGCGTCGACGGCCATCCGGCCGAGGTCGGACCCGACGTACGGCGCGAGGTCCGTCTTGTTGACCACGAGCAGATCGGCGGTGGTGACGCCGGGTCCGCCCTTGCGGGGGATGTCGTCCCCGCCGGCCACGTCGATCACGAAGATCTGCGCGTCCACGAGCCCCCGGGAGAACGTCGCGGTGAGGTTGTCCCCACCGGACTCCACGAGGACGAGGTCGAGCGGCCCGACCTCGTCCTCCAGGTCCTCGACGGCTTCCAGGTTCGCCGAGATGTCGTCCCGGATCGCCGTGTGCGGGCACGCCCCCGTCTCCACGGCCGTGATCCGCTCGGGCGGCAACACTGCCTCGCGCAGCAGGAACTCGGCGTCCTCCCGCGTGTAGATGTCGTTCGTCACCACGGCCAGGGACAACTCGTCCCGCAGCGCACGGCACAGCGCCGCGACGGTGGCCGTCTTCCCGGACCCCACGGGCCCGCCCAGACCGATCCGCAGCGCCCGGCGACGGCCGTCGGGCCGGCGCGCGTCCGCGCTCACCGCGGAGGGACCGTCGTGAAGGTGGTCATGGCCGAGATGCATGAAACGGCTCCTGTTCGTTGTGGTGTGGGTCGCCGGAGCGGGGGCGGTGCGGGTTGTTCGTGGGCTGGTCGCGCGGTTCCCCGCTCCCCTGAGGGAACCCGCCGGGGGGCGCCGCGTGCTTTTGAGGGGCGCGAGGAACTGCGCGACCGGCCACCGACAACCCGCAGCCGCCCGACGACAAGACGTCCCCGAGTTCGAAGGCGGGGGTCGAAGGGGCGCAGCCCCTGGGGATGGGACGGGCAGGGGCGGCGGGGCGAGCCCCCGCTACGAGGCGAACAACCGCACGGCCCAAGCCGCATGCACCTCCGCCCCGATCTCCAGCAACGGCCCGGAGGCCGCCGGCAGGACGTCAACCCCACCACCGACCACCTCCCGCCCCGCCTCGACGGCGCCCCGCACCACCCGGTCCATCTCGGGAGCCAACCGCGCCACCACACCCGTCGCCTCGAACGGATCCAGACTCAGCAACCGCACGGTCGCACTGGCCGGCCCGCTCACACTCTCGTACACGGAGCAGTACGCCGCGTCCTCCGGCCCGAGCCCGGCCGCCCGCGCGGCGACCCCGAGCACCACCGGCTGATGTGCCCCCTTGGGGAACTGCCTCGCCAGCGCGTCCAGTTCGTCGGACGGCCAGGTCGCCCGGGCCGCCCGCATCAGCTGCCGCCCCAGCTTGCGCGAGGCCACCCGCAGGGCGAGGGACGGCGTACGGGCGTCGGCCGCGGCGTCCAGCGCGACCGGGTCGACACCGAGTGCCGCCGCCGCGGCCAACGCCGCCGACACCAGCCCCACCGTGTGCAACCGCCCCCGGCAGAACGCCTCCAGCCCCTCCGCCCCGCTGATCAGCCCGGCCTTGACGGCCGCCTCGGCCCCACCGGAGTGGGCGTGCCCCCCGGCGGGAAAGCGGCCGTCGGCCAGTACGAGAAGCGTCGCCCTGGACATCAGAAGAGGAAGTAGCGCTGGGACATGGGCAGTTCTGCGGCCGGTGTCGCCTCCACCAGTTCACCGTCGATGTGCACGGCGAAGCTGTCGGGGTCGACGCGCACCTCCGGCCGCGCGTCGTTCTCGCGCATGTCGGCCTTGGTGACCCCGCGCGTCGACTCGATCGCGACGAACCGCTTCCCGAGCGAGAGCCGCTCCGGAAGGCCGTCCTCGACGGCCAGCGGTGCCACGAAGTTCAAGGAGTTGGCCGCCGGCGCCCGCCCGATCGCCCCGTACATCGGTCGCGGGAGGATCGGCTGCGGTGTCGGGATGGACGCGTTGGCGTCGCCCATCTGCGCGTACGCGATCTGCCCGCCCTTGATCACGAGCTGCGGCTTGACGCCGAAGAACGCGGGCTCCCACACCACGAGGTCGGCGAGCTTGCCGCTCTCCACGGAGCCGACCTCACGGGCGAGGCCCTGCGCGAGCGCGGGATTGATCGTGTACTTGGCGACATAGCGACGTACGCGGTGGTTGTCGGCGCGGTCGTCACCCGGCAGCGCGCCCCGTCGCCGCTTCATCACGTGCGCGGTCTGCCAGGTGCGCAGGATGACCTCCCCGACCCGGCCCATGGCCTGGGAGTCGGACGAGATGATCGAGATGGCGCCCAGGTCGTGCAGGATGTCCTCGGCCCCGATCGTCGACGGCCGGATGCGGGACTCGGCGAAGGCCAGGTCCTCCGGCACAGCGGCGTTGAGGTGGTGGCAGACCATCAGCATGTCGAGGTGTTCCTCGGCGGTGTTGACGGTGTAGGGCCGGGTCGGGTTGGTGGAGCTGGGCAGCACGTGTGGCTGGGAGACCACCGTCATGATGTCGGGCGCGTGCCCGCCGCCCGCGCCCTCGGTGTGGTACGCGTGGATGCCGCGTCCGGCGATCGCGGCCAGGGTGTCGCCGACGAACCCGGCCTCGTTGAGGGTGTCCGTGTGGATCGCGACCTGGATGCCGGTGCGCTCGGCGACGGTCAGGGACGCGTCGATGACGGCGGGGGTCGAGCCCCAGTCCTCGTGCAGCTTCAACCCGAGCGCCCCGCCGCGGATCTGGGACAGCATCGCCTCGTGGGAGACGGTGTTGCCCTTGCCGAGGAAGCCGATGTTGAGCGGGTACTGCTCCATCGCCTCCAGCATCCGGGCCAGGTGCCAGGGCCCCGGGGTGACCGTGGTCGCCTTCGAGCCCTCCGCCGGTCCGGTGCCACCGCCGACCAGGGTCGTCACTCCGGACGCCAGCGCCTCGTCGGCGATCTGCGGGCAGATGAAGTGGACGTGCGCGTCGATGGCGCCGGCGGTGACGATCCGCCCGTTGCCCGCGATGACCTCCGTCTCGGGGCCGATGACGAGGTCGGGGTGGACCCCGTCCATGGTGTCGGGGTTGCCCGCCTTGCCGATGCCGGTGATCCGGCCGTCGCGGATGCCGATGTCTGCCTTGACGATGCCCCAGTGGTCGATGATCACCGCGCCGGTGATGACCGTGTCCGGGGTGCCGTCTGCGCGCGTAGCGCGGGCCTGGCCCATGGATTCGCGGATGACCTTGCCACCGCCGAACACGGCCTCGTCACCGGCGAGTCCGGGGCCGCCGGAACGGTCCTCCTCGATCTCGACGAGCAGATCGGTGTCGGCGAGCCGGATGCGGTCACCGGTGGTCGGGCCGAACAGGTCGGCGTACGCGGCACGCGAGATCTCAGGCATCGAGAGCACCTCCGGTCTCCCCGCGCAGCCCGGGCACGACACGGGCGCCGGTGAGGGGAACGAGTTCCACGTCGACGGGGATCCCGGGCTCGAAGCGCACGGCGGTACCCGCGGCGACGTTCAGCCGCTTGCCGCGCGCGGCCGCACGGTCGAACTCCAGGCCCGGGTTGGCCTCGGCGAAGTGGTAATGGGAACCGACCTGGACGGGCCGGTCGGCGGCGTTGAGGACGGTCAGCCGGGTGACCTCACGGCCCTCGTTGTACACGATGGAGCCCTCGGCGAAGAGGATCTCTCCGGGAATCACGGCAGCCCCTCAGACGATCGGGTCGTGGACGGTGACGAGCTTGGTGCCGTCCGGGAAGGTCGCCTCTACCTGGACGTCGTGGATCATCTCGGGGATGCCCTCCATCACGTCGTCACGGGTGAGCAGTCTCCGCCCGGACGCCATGAGTTCGGCCACCGTACGGCCGTCCCGCGCGCCTTCCAGGATGTGCGCGGTGATCAGGGCGACGGCCTCGGGGTGGTTCAGCTTCAGGCCCCGGGCCCTGCGCTTCTCCGCCACGTCCGCAGCCACGTGGATCAGCAGCCTCTCCTGCTCGTGCGGGGTCAGTTGCACGGCGTCCCACCTCACATCCTCGCTCCGGACCGTGCGGGGTCCGGTTGCCGCGCCACCGGGCGAAATCGCTGGTGGCGTGGGCGCAGGCTAATTGCGCGGCGTTTCAGCGACGTTAACCGACACAGCGTCCCCGCAGGCCGGCCCACCCCGATCCAGCCACCGCCACCGAGCGCGCCCCGACCGGCTCCCGCCCACGCCGACAGGCTTGCTCCGGCAGGCGGTGACCGGGCGGGCGGCACAGGAGGGCGCCAGGGTGCCGGTCACCGACGTGGTGGCCGCTCCGGCGGGCGATCCGCGCGGCGCGGCCTTCGGTTCGAGTGTGCTGCCGCCGGCGCCGGTCGGTACCGCCTCCGGCGCGCTGGTCACGCTGCTCGGGTTACGCCGGGCGCGAGCGACCGGCGCACGGACCGGAGCCGCCGTCCTGGCCGGGCTCACCGCCACCGCCCTCGCCCTCGCCCACAGCTCGCCCGGGTGTGCTCACCGGCGACTGGTGGGCGGAGGACGGCGTGCTGAGCCTCACCACCCTCGCCGTGAGTGCCACCGCCACCGGCTTCGCCGCGCCGCTCGGCCGGGCGGGTATCGGCCTCGGGCACTGCTGATCGAGTTCCTCGGTACCCCCTTCTCGGGCACCGCATCGGCACCCCGGATGCTGCCCGAGCCGGCGGGGGCGCCGGGCCAGTGGCTGCCGCCGGCGCGGGAGCGAGGCTGCTGCGCCCGGTGTCGTTCTTCAACGGCGCCGCCGCACTCAGCCCGGCGCTGGTCCTGAGCTGGGGGCCAGCCCGGCGCTCGTCCTGAGCCGGTGGGCCGCGCCCGGCCCCGGCGCGATCCTTCCGGGCCCCCTGTTCGAGCGGTCCAGGATGTCCGCCCCGCCCGCCACCACACCCGCTCCGGCGTCAGCACCGGCACACCGACCGCCGGCGGGCTCGCGGCCGGAGCCACCCGAGCAACGGCCGAGCGGACGGGTCGTGCGCCCCCCGCTGTAGCGGACGGGTCATGCGCCCCCGCTGTAGCGGACGGGGGCGCACGGCCTTCTCATGCCTGCTCCGGTCGGCGCCTCAGGAGGCGCCCGGCCCCCGGTGCTCCGCCGTGATGCCGAACCGCTGCTGGTCGCGGGGATGCGACGCCACCTCGCGGACGCCGGAGACCGCGCTGATCACGGGCTCCTCCGCGGGGTCCTGAAGCGCTTCGAGCTGCTCAAGATCGGCGGCGGAGACCAGGGCGACGAGGGGCTTGCCGTGCCGTGTCACGACGACGCGCTCGCCGCCGTAGACCACTCGGTTGATCAGATCGGCGAGCTCAGCCCTGGCTTGCGTCACCGGAATCTCGTAGGCCATGGGGTCCAGCTTAAACCGGGACCCATAGCCTCCCTGGAGCGGAAGATCCCCTTCTGCCCCCGGACGCTCCATTCGTTCATGGGATCACCACGACCTCCAGCAGGAGGCGTTCATGACAATCGAACAGGGGGGCCGTGTCCAGCCCTTCCAGCCGGCACACCGCCCGCATACACGGGGACGGCGGCAGCGGGGACGGCACCTTCACGGCGAGCACGACGGAGGCACCGACCACCCGGCGGATCTCGGCGCTCGAGGCGGCGAACGCCCTCAACGAACTCGCAGCCACCCGCGACTGACCCCGGTCACCTCCTACGGGTCCCCTGCCCCGCCCCGGCTCAACTGATCCGACGCGCTCCAGCCCGCCCGAGACCCATCCCCACGCAGTCACGCTCCGCGGGGATTTTCGCTGTCAGCCGAGCGCACCCCTGAAGATATGTACGTCCTGTACATTTCTAACGGACGAAGATCAGAGGAGGCTCCCATGCCCGCGCACCGACCGTCGGCCCGCCAAGTGCTCCCCGAGTTCACCGAACGCACCGGTACGGGTCACCGAACGATGGATCCGTATGCGAAGTTGCTGGAGGAGCGGATCGTGTTCCTCGGGACGCAGATAGACGACTCGTCCGCGAACGACGTGGTGGCCCAGTTCATGCACCTGGAGCACCAGTCCCCGGAACGGGACATCTCCCTCTACATCAACTCCCCCGGCGGCCCGTTCAGCGCGATGACGGCCATCTACGACACGATCCGCTTCGTCACCTGCGACGTGGAGACCGTCTGCCTCGGCCGGGCGGGGGCGTCCGCCGCGGTGTTGCTGGCGGCGGGCACCCCGGGCAAGCGATCCGTGCTGCCGGGCGCGCAGGTGGTGATCCATCAGCCGTCGCCGGCCGGGCCGGTCACCGGACAGGCGAGCGATCTGGCGATCCAGGCCGACGAGTTGATGCGCAACCGCCGCGGACTGGAGGAGATGCTCGTACGGCACACCGGGCGGAGCCACGAGCGGATCAGCGCCGACATCGAGCGGGACACGTTCCTCGACGCGCGAGGAGCCGTGGACTACGGCCTGGCCGACCGGGTCGTACCGAGCCGCAAGGGCTCGCGGGCGCTCCCCGGCGCGAGGTGAACCGCCGATGCTCCCACCCGAGCTGCCGCCGTTGCCCGCGCTGACGCGCGCCGAGGCGGAGTTGATCGACCGCTATCTGGACGTGGTCGACCTGCTGGGCCGGATCAATCCGGCGCGCCCCGGAGACACCTATCGCGGGCTCCGGGCCGCACAGGCCCTCGTCGGCAGGGCGGCGGCCCTGCGCGACGCCCTCGAACTGATGCACGCACGCGGCGAGAACGAGCTGCACGGGCCCACGCTCGCCCGGGCCCTGCGGGTCCTGGACGGGGAGCGGCGGGCGGCTCGGGTCACCCTTCCGCCGGAGCCCGAGGACTCACCCGCCTGAACGGATCGCCGTTCGCCCGCCGTACTACTGACGGGGCCTTCGGTCCGGGCTTCGGCCCACCGGACGGCCTACACGGAACCACCCATCGGCCCATCCGTCCGAAGGACTGCCCGAGTTGCGCTCCATGCCTACGCGAACGCCGGATCTGGTGATTCCGGTGCTGGTACAGACGCCCTCGCCTCCTCGGACAGAACAGCCGAAAACGGTCTGTCCACCCGAACGGGCGAGTGGTGAGTAACACCACAAATCCCTGATTCCGTTGGGATTTTCGGACTTCCGTGCGTCAAGATCCCTTCCTGACGACAAGCCCCCGCCGCAGCGGCGGGGCGATCCGGGCGGACGCCGAGTCCTGCCGCCGTCCGGATGACCGGTCGACAGGAGTGGATCGGCAGGAGTGGAGGACCCAAGCACGACGGGTCGCCGGAACGGTCACGCCATGGCCGGGCCGAGCAGCCCTTGGGGTGAAGCCGCGTCAGCGGCCGGGCAACTTCGCCAGCCCGAATCCGACAGGTCATCCTTCACAGGCGGCTGACGAAGGGTTGCGCATGTCTGCGCTGAATCGTGTCCCGTCGCTGTTGACCCGGGCCGGCACGGCCTCGGCTCTCACCATCGCCGCCGTCGGCGGCAGCATCGTGGTCCCGGGCGTCGCAGCCGACGCCGAGGCCGTCACAGTGGCGTCGAAGGCACTCAAGGTCGCGGCTTCCAAGAAGGGCTCCCCTTACAAGTACGGCGCGACGGGCCCCGGCAGGTTCGACTGCTCGGGGCTGACGCTCTACTCGTTCAAGAAGGCGGGCAAGAAGCTGCCCCGTACTGCCCAGCAGCAGTACAACAAGACGAAGCACGTCTCCGCGAGCAACCGCAAGCTCGGAGACCTCGTCTTCTTCCACTCGGGCTCGAACGTGTACCACGTGGGCATCTACGCGGGGAAGGGAAAGATCTGGCACTCGCCGAAGACGGGTGACGTCGTGCGGCTGCAGAAGATCTGGACGAAGAGCGTCTGGTACGGGCGGGTCCGCTGACCCGCGGGGGGCGGCCGGTCCGACGGCCGCCCCCTCTGCCGCCCCACGCTCACCGGGTCTCCCCGAGCCGTCCTTCACCCCTCCTCCGGAGGCGTGACACGGGCCCTGATGGTCACCCGCACAGTCATGGCCGACGAACGCATCAGCCCCGCCCCGGCCGCCCTGCCCCGCTCGCTGTTCCAGCCGCATCGCCGCGGGGGGCGGCACTCTCGTCGGCTGTCTGCTGCTGTGAGGCGTCTTGCCGAAGCTCATGGGACGCTCCGGTCGCGACAGCGGTACGCCGGCGCGGGCATCGCGCCGCGGCGGGACGGTCCCCGCGCCCGGGCGGGAGGACACCGTCAGGGTTTCTGCGGACCGCCGGTCCTGACCGGCTGCACGGGCACGGTCCACGGAAGTTCGATCGCCACCGTCTTGCCGCCCTCCCGCGTGGGTCTGACGCTCAGCCTGCCGCCGCACTCGGCGGTCAGCCAGCGGATGATGACCATGCCCCGCCCGTTGTCCTGCTGGACGGCCGCGGGCAGACGCTTCGGGAAGCGGGGATGACTGTCCGTGACGCCGATGCGCAGGTGCTCGTCACGGTCGAGGGCGAGGTCCACGGTGAACGTGGGTGACTGACCGAAGGTGTGCTGAACGGCGTTGGTGGCGAGTTCGGACACGATCAGGCGCACGGTGTCCGCGATGTCCGTGTCGCTCGGCAGGCCCCATTCGGCCAGCACGGTGGCGACGTATTTACGGGCCGCGGACACCGAGGCGGGATCGCTCGGCAGAGTGACGGATGCTTCCTGGTGATCTGCCATGGCGAGGCGTCCCTTTCCCACGGGACCGGTGTCCGACGGGGAGCGGATGATTCGAGTACGGTCCCGGACTGGTGCTTCGCGCCAGACTGCCACTACCTGGGCCGTCACGGGTGACGATCCCCCAAGATATGCATATATCTGTCGCTCGAAGCGGTGAACTCTCCGACGGCCGACCGTATGCGGAGGGGCTCTCGGGCCATCCTCTACCGTCACCGGGCTTCGCGCGCCGGGCGGAAGGAGAAGCCCATGCAGTACGGTCCGGCGGTGCGCCGCCGCAAGCTCGGCGCAGAGCTGCGCCTTCTGCGTACCCGCGCCGGCATCACCAGCATCGAGGCGGCCCGTCTCGTGGGCTGGCACCAGTCGAAGATGAGCCGGATCGAGACGGGCGCGAGCGGGGTGAAGCCCGCGGACGTACGCAGGCTCCTGGACGCGTACGCGGTGGATGACGCCGGGTTGCGGGACCTGCTGCTGGCGCTGGCGGGCTCCGAGGACGGCGGCGGGCGGCACAACTGGTGGCACGCGTACCGCGGGGTGCTGCCGCCCACCTACCGGGACTTCATCAGTCTGGAGTCGCAGGCCAGCCGGATGCGCACCTTGGAGACCTCCGTCGTGCCGGGCCTGTTGCAGATCCCCGAGTACGCCAGGGCGGTGACGCGGGCCGCGGTGGAGGGGCTGGAAGACGACAAACTCGACGCGCTCGTGGAAGTGCGGCTCGCACGGCAGGACGTCCTGCGCGGGCATCCCCCGCTGGAGCTGAGCGCCGTGCTCGACGAGGGCGTTCTGCGGCGGGAGGTCGGCGGACCCGAGGTCATGGCCCGTCAGCTGGAGCGGTTGGCCGACGCGGCGCGCCTTCCTCAGGTGAGGCTGCAGGTGCTGCCGTTCACCGCCGGGGCGCACATCGGCATCACGGGCCCGTTCGTGATTTTCTCATTTCGAAGCACGTCAGATCTGGACGTGGTTGTTCTCGACCACCTGACGAGTAGCCTCTACCTCGAACGGAAAGAAGACCTCAGGGCCTATGTCGAGGCCTTCAACACCCTTCAGATCCACGCCCTTTCGCCCGAGGACTCGTCGGATTACATCGCCGGACTGGCTCAGGGCCAGCTTCCGGCGCGTGAGGAGGCGCCATGTCAGCTCTGCCTCGCAGCGTACCCACCAGTACCGCACTACGCGGTGTGCGGTGGCTGCGCAGCAGCCGCAGCACGGGGATGAACAACTGTGTGGAGACGGCCCGTCCCGGGTCCGGCCGGCTGGCCGGACTGGTGGCCGTGCGCGACTCGAAGAACACGGCGGGGCCCGCCCTGCTGTTCACCCCCGAGACATGGGAGGGATTCATCACCACCCTTCGGTGAGCATCACCGATGGTCCCAGCGGTTCCGCTTCCGGCGACACACGGCCGCGACGCCGACTCACGGTCGCGTATCGCCGATGATTCCCACGGCTTGGTCGATCTGCCCCTCGGTGAGATCCGCCCGGGCGGTCAGCCGCAGCCTCGAGATGCCGTCGGGCACCGACGGTGGGCGGAAGCAGCCGACGGCGAGACCCGCCGCCCGGCAGTCGGCCGCCCACCGCACCGCCTGATCCGGAGACGGCGCGCGTACGGACACCACGGCGGCGTCGGGCCGCACCGCTTCATGGCCCGCCGCCGTCAGCCGTGTGTGCAGCGCCCGCGCCACCTCACGGGCCCGCGCGGCACGCTCCGGCTCACGGCGCAGCAGCCTGAGCGCGGCAAGGGCCGCGCCCGTCGCGGCCGGGGCGAGCCCCGTGTCGAAGATGAACGTCCGGGCCGCGTTGACCAGGTGGTCGATCACCCGGGCCGGGCCGAGGACGGCACCGCCCTGGCTGCCCAGCGACTTCGACAGGGTGACCGTCACGACGACATCGGGTGCGCCCGCCAGCCCCGCCGCGTACGGCGCGCCCCGGCCGCCGTCGCCGAGGACACCGAGTCCGTGGGCGTCGTCCACGACGAGCCCGGCGCCGTACTCCCGGCACGCGGCGGCCAGTCCGGCCAGCGGGGCGGCGTCGCCGTCCACCGAGAACACCGTGTCGGAGACCGCGATGGCGGGCCCCATGGCCGTGCCGAGCGCCTTGCGGGCCGCGTCCGGGTCTGCGTGCGCGACGACCTGGGTGGTCCCTCGGGCCAGCCGGCAGCCGTCGATCAGGGAGGCGTGGTTGCCCGCGTCCGACACGATCAGGGAGCCGTGCGGTGCGAGCGCCGTCACGGCCGCGAGGTTGGCGGCGTAGCCGGAGGAGAAGACGAGGGCGGCCTCGAATCCGCAGAAGGCGGCCAGTTCGCGCTCCAGTTCGCCGTGGAGTTCGGTGGTGCCGGTGACGAGCCGCGAGCCGGTCGCCCCGCCGCCCCAGGTGCGCGCCGCCTCGGCGGCGCCCTCGACGATCTCGGGATGGCGGGCCAGTCCCAGGTAGTCGTTGCTCGCGAGGTCGAGCAGGGGCGAGTCGGCGGGGCGGGGGCGCAGGGTCCGTACGAGCCCGGCGCGGCGACGCGCCGACGCCTCCTCGTCGATCCAGCCGAACGCCATGGGTCCTCCGGGGGTCGCGTGGGCAGCCCTCGGCGCCGGCGCCGCCATGTGGCAGCGGGGCAGGGGCTTTTGTAGGCAGTGCACAGACACTAACGGGACGACCGGTCGCCCACGATGTGGCGATACCCACACGTCGATCCGACTCTGTTGTCCGAAGTCTCCTTGGCCGGGAGCGGTCCCGTAGGACAGGATCGGCTCTCATGGACCTGCTGAACACGCTGGTGGACAAGGGGCTCCGGCGCGAGCCGCTGAGCCGTGCCGAGGCGCTCGCCGTTCTCGGCACCTCCGACGACGACCTGCTCGACGTGGTGGCCGCGGCCGGAAAGGTGCGCAGGCACTGGTTCGGGCGACGGGTGAAACTGAACTATCTCGTCAACCTGAAGTCCGGGCTGTGTCCCGAGGACTGCTCCTACTGCTCCCAGCGGCTCGGCTCGACGGCCGGGATCCTCAAGTACACCTGGCTCAAGCCCGACGAGGCGTCCAAGGCCGCGGCGGCCGGGCTCGCCGGCGGCGCCAAGCGGGTGTGCCTGGTGGCGTCCGGACGCGGTCCGACGGACCGGGACGTCGACCGGGTCGCGGGCACCATCAAGGCCATCAAGGAGCAGAACGAGGGCGTCGAGGTGTGCGCCTGTCTGGGTCTGCTCTCCGACGGCCAGGCCGAACGGCTGCGCGACGCGGGCGCGGACGCCTACAACCACAACCTCAACACGTCGGAGTCGACGTACGGGGAGATCACGACCACCCACACGTACGCCGATCGGGTGGACACCGTGCAGAAGGCGCACGCGGCGGGTCTGTCGGCGTGCTCCGGTCTGATCGCGGGCATGGGCGAGACGGACGAGGACCTGGTGGACGTCGTCTTCTCGCTGCGCGAACTGGACCCGGACTCGGTGCCGGTCAACTTCCTGATCCCGTTCGAGGGCACCCCGCTGGCCAAGGAGTGGAACCTCACGCCCCAGCGGTGCCTGCGGATCCTCGCCATGGTGCGGTTCGTCTGCCCCGACGTCGAGGTGCGCATCGCGGGCGGCCGCGAGGTACATCTGCGCACGATGCAGCCGCTCGCGCTGCACCTGGCCAACTCGATCTTCCTCGGTGACTACCTCACCAGCGAGGGCCAGGCGGGCAAGGCCGACCTGGAGATGATCGCGGACGCCGGGTTCGAGGTGGAGGGCGCCGACCAGGTGACGCTGCCGGAGCACCGGGCGGCCGGGGGCGGCTGCGGGTCCCACGAGAGTGCCGGCTGCGGATCGCACGAGGGCGGCGGCGGGTGCGCGTCCCATGCGAGCGGTGGTGGTTGCGGGTCCCACGAGGGGGGCGGCGTCTGCGGTTCCGCGCCCGGTACGGCCTCCACCCCCTCCGAGGCCGTACCGCAGGCGGGCGAGGCCCGTACGGATCTGGTCGCCGTACGCCGTCGGGGTGCCGGAACGGATCTCGCGCCCAATGCCTGAGGCGCCCGACCCGAGCGTGGCCGAGCTGGTGGAGCTGGACCGGCGGCATGTGTGGCATCCGTACGGTCCGATGCCCGGACGGGTCGAGCCGCTCGTCGTGGAGTCGGCGAGCGGCGTCCGGCTGCGGCTCGCCGACGGCTCGGGCGAACTGGTCGACGGCATGTCGTCCTGGTGGTCGGCCATCCACGGCTACAACCACCCGGTGCTGAACGAGGCCGCGCGCGAGCAGCTCGGCCGGATGAGCCATGTGATGTTCGGCGGTCTCACCCACGAGCCCGCCGTACGTCTGGCGAAGCGCCTTGTCGACATGTCGCCCGAGGGGCTGGAGCATGTGTTCCTTGCCGACTCGGGGTCGGTCTCGGTCGAGGTCGCGGTCAAGATGTGCCTCCAGTACTGGCGCTCGCTCGGCCGCCCCGGCAAGCGGCGCCTGCTCACCTGGCGCGGCGGCTACCACGGCGACACCTGGCAGCCGATGTCGGTGTGCGACCCCGAGGGCGGGATGCACGAGCTGTGGCAGGGAGTGCTGCCCCGGCAGGTGTTCGTCGAGGCGCCGCCGGCGGAGTACGACGAGGCGTACGCGGAGCGGCTGCGCTCGGCCGTCGAGCGGCACGCCGACGAGCTGGCCGCCGTGATCGTGGAGCCGGTGGTGCAGGGCGCGGGCGGGATGCGGTTCCACTCCCCCGCGTATCTGCGGGTGCTGCGCGAGGCGTGCGACGCGCACGACGTGCTGCTGGTGTTCGACGAGATCGCGACCGGCTTCGGGCGGACCGGCGCGTTGTTCGCGGCGGAGCACGCGGCGGTGGCGCCGGATGTGATGTGCGTGGGCAAGGCGCTGACCGGCGGGTACCTGACGATGGCCGCGACGCTGTGCACGGCGCGGGTGGCCGACGGGATCTCGCGGGGCGAGGTGCCGGTGCTCGCCCACGGACCGACGTTCATGGGCAACCCGCTGGCCTCGGCCGTGGCGCTCGCCTCGATCGAGCTGCTGCTGGGGCAGGACTGGCTCGCGGAGGTCCGGCGGATCGAGGCGGGACTGCGGGAAGGGCTGGCACCGGCGCTCGACGTGCCGGGGGTGAAGGACGTCCGGGTCCTCGGTGCCATCGGTGTCGTGCAGCTCGACCACGAGGTGGACATGAGGGCGGCGACGGGGGCCGCGGTGCGCGAGGGCGTGTGGCTGCGGCCGTTCCGCGACCTCGTCTACACGATGCCGCCGTACGTCACGGGTGACGAGGACGTGGCACGGATCGCGCGCGCGGTGTGCGCGGCGGCGCGGGAGGGATGACATGACGATCCTGGTGGTGACGGGGACGGGCACGGAGGTCGGCAAGACGGTCGCCACGGCGGCCGTCGCCGCGGTGGCGGCGGCCGCCGGCCGGTCCGTGGCGGTGCTCAAGCCCGCGCAGACCGGGGTACGGCCGGACGAGCGCGGCGACGCGGACGAGGTGGTGCGCCTCGCCGGGGGCGCCGTGGCGGCGCATGAACTCGCGCGCTACCCCGAGCCGCTGGCTCCCGCGACGGCCGCCCGGCGGTCCGGTCTGGCCCCGGTCCACCCGGAGGACGTCGCCGAGGCCGCGGCCAAGCTGGAGACCGGCCACGACCTGGTCCTGATCGAGGGCGCGGGCGGTCTCCTCGTCCGCTTCGACGAGGCGGGCGGCACGCTGGCGGACACGGCCCGGCTGCTGGGCGCGCCGGTGCTGCTGGTCGCCTCGGCCGGGCTGGGCACGCTCAACACCACCGAGCTGACGGCCCGTGAACTCGCCGTCCGGGAGGTACGGCTGACGGGCGTCGTCATCGGCAGCTGGCCCGAGGCCCCGGATCTGGCGTCCCGTTGCAACGTGGCGGATCTGCCGGTGGTGGCGGGAGCGCCGCTGCTGGGGGCGGTGCCGGAGGGCGCGGGCGCGCTGGAACCGGCGGACTTCCGGGCGCGGGCGGGCAAGTGGCTGGCACCGGCGCTGGGCGGCGTGTGGGATGCGGGCGCCTTCGCGGCACGGGAGACCGCGTAGCGGTCGGACATCCCGGCTGGGCACCCGGCGCTGCCGGCCGGGTCTCAGTCCGCCGTTTCTCCCAGCAGTCGCACCAGTTCTATCCGGGATCTGATGCCCAGTCGGGCGAAGACGCCCCGGAGGTGGTGGTCGATGGTGCGGGGGCTCAGCAGCAGGCGCGCCGCGATCTCGCGGTTCGTCGCGCCGTCCGCGGCCATGCGGGCGATGGTCAGTTGCTGGGCCGTGAGCCGGGTGGTGAGGTCGTCGGGGCCGTGGGTGGCGGGGGCGCGTTCGCCGAGGGCCCGGAGTTCGGCGCGGGCCTGGTCGGCGCAGTGGGGCGAGCCGAAGTGGCCGAATGCCTCCAACGCGCTGTGGAGCCGGTCGCGGGCCTCGGTGCGGTTGCGCAGCCGCCGCAGCGCGCTGCCGAACAGCAGTTCCGTACGGGCCCGTTCGAAGTCACGGGTGCCGGAGGCGTGCAGGTCGAGCGCGGTCCGGTAGTGCTCGACGGCCTCCTCCCCCGTCGCGAGCAGCGCCCGGCAGCGGGCGCTGAGCGCGAGGTCGTCGGCGCTGCGCACGGTGCGGGCCCAGCGGTCGTAGTCGGCGTGTGCGGCGCGGGCCACCCGGGTGTCGCCGGTGCGGACGGCCGCCTCGACGTAGTGCGGTGTCGCGAGGTGCCGGATGGCCCGGTGCCCGTGCCCGGGGCCGAAACCTGCGAGCGCCCGGAGGCGGGCCGCCGAGGCGGCGTAGCGGCCCGTGCCGAGGTCGAGGAAGGCGAGGGCGAACATGGCGAGCGCGGCCGGGAGTCCGAGGCCCCGTTCCAGCGCGTGGGTACGGGCGGACTCGGCGCGCTCCCGGCACAACCGCTCGTCGCCGGTGACGGCCGCGAACATCGCGAGCGCGGCCTGGAGATGGCAGGCCCCGTTGTCCTGCCCGGTGGCGTACGCCTGCCGCAGGGCCTCCACGGCGGCGGCCTCGGCGGCCTTGGGGCGCCCGGTCCAGAACTCGGCGTACGCCCGGAACTCCATGGCCTGCGGCACGGTCACCGTCTCGCCCCTGGCGCGGGCTGAGGCGGCCGCGCGGGCCGTCGCGGTGAACGCGCGGGTGTGGTCGCCGAGGAGGAGGGCGGCGATCCCGGAGTGGATCAGCCCGGTGGGGTCGCCGCCGGGACCGCAGCGGCCCGCGGAGGCTTCGAGGACGTCGCGGGCGTCGTCGTAGCGTCCCTCGAACGCGGCGGTCAGCGCGCCGAGGGTGCCGGGCGGCAGGATGCCGAGCCGGTCGGCGACGGCGGCGGCCTCCCGGCAGCGGCGCAGGTCCCCGGTGTAGATGGCGGCCTCGGTGGCTCGTGCCAGCACATGGGCAGCCGTGTCCGCGTCGTGGTCGCCGCCGTGCCGGACCGCGGCGGTGAGCAGGGCGTCGAACGCTTCGGCGGCGTTGCCCGAGCGGAGGGCGAGGAGCCCGGCGAGGGCGTCGTCGTCGGTGGCGGCGACGAGCCGGCGGGCCCGGTCGCCGTCGCCCGACTGCCATGCCTCCGCAGCCGCTTGTGCGAGCAGCGGCCGGCGTTCGGCGGGGTCGGGAGTGAGGGCGGCGGCGCGTTCGGCGAGGGCGGAGGCCAGCGCGGGCTCACCGATGGCACGTGCCACCTGCGCGGCGAACCGGAGTTCGGCGGCGAGCCGGCGGCTGGGGCCGAGGGCGGCGGCGGCCCGGTGCCAGGAGCGCCTGGGTCTCTCGCCCTCGCCGCTGAGGACGCCGGCGAGCAGGCGGTGGGCCGCGCGGCGGTCGGCCGTGGCGGCGGACTCGTACACGGCGATCCGGGTCCAGGCGTCCCGGAAGACCACGCCCTGGGCCGTGGCGTCCGCGATGCCCGCCGCGTCGGCCGCGTCGAGAGGCCGGGTGTCGAGTCCGGCCGCCGTGACGGCCCGCTCGAAGGCGTGCGTCGGGATCGGGTACTGGTCGGCCGCGGCGAGGAGCAGCAGGAAGCGGGTGTCGTCGGGCAGGGCACGGACGTCCCGCCGGTGGACCCGCAGCAGCGCGGGCGCCAGGGCGAACGGCTCGGCGGGGAGCGGGTCGAGCCCGATGGCCTGACGCGGGGTCAGGGCGGCGGCGAGTTCGGCGGCGGCGCGCGGATCGCCGTGGGCGGCGTGCAGGAGACGCACCCGCACGCCTTCGGACAGCGCCTGCGCGGGCACGGCACCCTCGGCCGGACCGGACGGCGGCAGGTCGTCCCGGGCCGGCGCGGGCACACCTTCGGACGGCGTCGGCGCGGGGGCCGCCGCCGTGTTGGGGCTCGGCCACGCGGCCGTGGGGGGCGGTGGCGAGCGATGCGGAAGTCGTGGGGGGTTCACCGGAGTCACCACACCCATCACGTTACTTGCGAGTTAACCGACCAGTAAAGACCGGCGATTTCACCGATGCGGCGCGCGTAGACCCCCCTGACACTCCAGACGAACCCCACCCGTTTCAGGAGGCTCCATGCATCGCCGCATGCGCCGTATCGCCACGGCCCTCGGGACCGTGACCACCACGCTCCTGCTGTCCCTCTCCTTCTCCGCGGTCCCCGCTCGGGCCGCGACCCACGACCCGATCGTCTTCGTACACGGTCTGAGCAGCTCGTCCAGCAGCTGGGACGACTGGGCCGCGTACTTCAGGGCGGACGGTTACGCCGCCTCCGAGCTGCACTCCTGGTCGTACGACTGGGGCCAGTCCAACGCCACGACGGCGGCGCAGCTCAGGACGAAGATCCAGAGCGTGCTCGCCTCGACGGGCGCCGCCAAGGTCGACGTGGTCGTCCACTCGATGGGCGCGCTCAGCTCCCGCTACTACCTCAAGAACCTCGGCGGGACGGCCTACGTCGACGACTTCGTCTCCACGGCAGGCGTCAACCACGGGACGACCGTCGCGGGTTGGTGCCGCTGGCTGTACACCTCGTGTGCCGAGATGTACACCGGCAGCTCGTTCCTGACCTCGCTCAACTCCGGTGACGAGACCCCGGGCAGCGTGTCGTACGCCAGCTACTGGTCGAACTGCGACGACGCGCTCACCCCGGACACCACCGCGATCCTGAACGGGGCCACGAACGTCGAGGTCGGCTGTGTCTCGCACAACGAGATGAACAACGACCACGGTGTCTACGAGCAGGTGCGCGACTTCGTCGCCTGACCGCCCGCCACCAGCGGAAGACCGCCTGCCGTACGTCCCGCACCCGTCGCGCGACCTCCTCCCCAGGGCCGCGCGGCGGGCGCCGCCGTGTCCGCCCGCCGGCGCCGGACGGGTGAGCCGGTGTCCTACGGGGGACAATCGCGGTATCTGTCGTCCTCCTCGGGAGGCCCGTCATGGTCCGTGCCGGCAAGGACACCGTGCACCACCCCCTGTTCGCCCGGTTCTACGCCCGCCTGAGCGTGTCGGCGGAGCCGAAGATCGGTCCGTTGCGCGACGAGCTGCTCGCCGGTCTCTCGGGGCGGGTCATCGAGATCGGTGCCGGCAACGGCCTGAACTTCGCGCACTACCCCCGTACGGTCGCCGAGGTCGTGGCGATCGAACCGGAGCACTCCCTGCGGCAGTTGGCCCTGGAGACGGCCCTGCGCGCCGATGTGCCCGTGGATGTCGTACCGGGCGCGGCGCAGGCCCTGCCGGTGAAGAGCGAGGCGTTCGACGCGGCCGTGGTGTCGTTGGTGCTGTGCAGCGTGCGGGATCTGCGGCGCTCGTTGCGCGAGATCCGGCGGGTGCTGCGTCCCGGCGGTGAGCTGCGGTTCTTCGAGCACGGCAGGGGCGGCGGCCGGGTGATGCGCACGACCCAGCGGGCGCTGGACCGCACGGTGTGGCCCCTGCTGTTCGGCGGCTGCCATGTGTCCCGCGACCCGGTCGGCGCGATCGAGGCCGCGGCGTTCGAGATCGAGTCGGCAAGGGAGCTGCACCTGCCGCCCCGGGGCCCACGACTGCCCAGCTCGTACCTCGTACTCGGCCGGGCCCGCCGGTCCGGACCGGACGAAGATGCGGACGGCTAGGGCTTCCGGTGGATCTCCGCGGCGTCGCGGTGGCATCGGACAAGGGCGCCATGCCGGCGCGCCGCCGGCCGGACCGTCCCCCGCACCGGGCGAAGCCCGCCGGTCCGGTCGTTCATCGGCTCCACTGGCGAAGCTCCTGCGCGATGTCCTGGACGGTGGCCTCGCCGGTCTTGACCAGTCTGGCCAGCTCGCGCACCTGCTCGGCGGAGGTGACGACCTTGACGCCACTGGCGACGAGGTAGCCGTAGGCGACGGCGGAGGCGAACAGCGCGTTGGAGCGTTCCAGGGCCGGGACGTGCATCAGCAGCTGGAGGAGGGAGGCGGCCCGGGCGTGCGGGGTGTCGTAGACGGGGACGTCGAAGATCTGCGCCTCGTGCCGGGCGACGGCCGCGACGAGGGCGCCCCAGTCGCTGACCTGGGGGTCTCCGGGGGTCTTCTGTTCTGCGACCATCAGCAGCCAGGCGAGGTCGATTCTGAGCCGGCTCAAGGGATCAGTGACGTCCCTCGCGCCCGCCCCCGGGTTCCCCCGCCGCTCCCGGCTTCGCCCGAGTGGGGGCACCCCCGTCGAATTCCTCGGCGAAGACCGCCGCGTACTGCTTCATGAAGTCGGCCGCGGACTCCACGAAGGTGTGGCCCACCTCTCCGGTGTCCTGTCTGACCAGCTCCTCGATGTACCGGTTGACACTCATCCCGCGCTCCAGGGCCCGCTCCCGGGCTGCCCGGGCCGTGTCCTCGTCCACCCGTACGTTCAGCTGGGTCTTGGCCATGACTCGACGCTAGCGCCGGAGTGCTAGCGGGGCAAGGGCGCCTTGGACCGTGCGCCCCCGGGAGCGGCACCCCGGTGCCCCTTACACCGACACGCGGAACCCGACCTGCGACGGAGACCGCCTCGGACTTCCGGGGGATACCCGGTGTGGACCGGATCACATTAGGCTCGTCCGGTAACGCCCGGAATGCGAACTGGTTCGAGCATGGAGGCCGTTTTGTCCACTGCTGCCGCTGAGCACTCCCTCGGCCGCGCGGAAGCCGACGGCGTCGCCGCCCGCGCCCGGGGCCTGACCAAGGCGTACGGCTCGGGCGAGACGACGGTGCTCGCCCTCGACTCGGTCGACGTGGACATCGCGCGCGGCCGCTTCACCGCGGTGATGGGCCCCTCGGGCTCGGGGAAGTCCACGCTGATGCATTGCCTGGCCGGACTCGACACCGTGTCGGCCGGGCAGGTGTGGCTCGGGGACACCGAGATCACCGGGCTCAAGGACCGTGAGCTGACCCGGCTGCGGCGGGACCGCATCGGCTTCATGTTCCAGTCGTTCAATCTGATCCCTACATTGAACGCGGCCGAGAACATCACCCTGCCCATGGACATCGCGGGCCGGAAACCCGACGAGAGGTGGCTCGACCAGGTCATCGACACGCTCGGGCTGCGGAACCGGCTGGGGCACCGGCCTGCGCAGCTGTCCGGCGGCCAGCAGCAGCGTGTCGCCTGCGCCCGCGCGCTCGCCTCCCGGCCCGAGCTGATCTTCGCGGACGAGCCGACCGGCAACCTCGACTCGCGGGCCGGACTGGAGGTGCTGGGCTTCCTGCGGGAGGCCGTCGACCAGCTGGGCCAGACCGTGGTCATGGTCACCCACGACCCGGGTGCCGCCGCCCACTCCGACCTGGTGCTCTATCTCGCCGACGGGCGGATCGTGGACCGGATGGAGCATCCCACGGCCGAGGCGGTCCTCGAACGCATGCGGCTGTTCAGCGGGACCGCCACCCAGCCCTCCGGGCTCGACCCGCTCGCGACGGCATCCGACGGGGGCGGCGAACCCGCTGACGCGCACACCCTCCGGACCACCGACCTCGACAAGGACTGACACCGTGCTGAAGGCGACCCTGCGGAGTTTCCTGGCGCACAAGGGGCGGCTGGTCCTCTCGGCCCTGGCCGTCGTCCTGTCGGTGGCGTTCGTCTCGGGCAGTCTGATCTTCTCGGACACGGTCACCCGCACCTTCGACCGGCTCTTCGCCTCCACCTCGGCCGATGTCACCGTGGGCCCGAAGGACGACGACCTGGAGGGGCAGCTGCCGTCCGGGGCGGTGGAAACGGTGCCCGCCGCGCTCGCGGAGCGGGTCGCGAAGGTCGACGGCGTCGCGGACACCCATGTCGACGCGGCCGTGGAGAACATCACCGTCGTCGACCGCGACAACGAGTCGGTGGGCCCGACGACGGGCGCACCCACGATCGCGACCAACTGGTACCTCACCGACCGCAGCCCCGTGGAGCTGACCAGCGGACACGCGCCGGAGGGCCCCGGCCAGGCGCTGCTGGACGCCGACACCGCGAAGAAGAAGGACGTGGAGATCGGCGACACGCTCACCGTGCTCGCCGGGCCCGGCTCCTTCAGGGTGGAGGTCGTCGGCATCGCCACCTTCACCACCACCAACCCCGGCGCCGCGCTGGTCTTCCTCGACACCCCCACCGCGCAGACCCGGCTGCTGGGCGACCCCGGCGCCGCCACCGGCATCTCGGTGACCGCGGAGCCCGGTGTCACCGACGCCCAGCTCAAGGAGCGGATCGCCGCGGCGCTCGGGCCGGGCGCGTACGAGTACCAGACCGCCGGCGAACAGGCCGATTCCGCGGCGGCCTCGCTGGGCGGGTTCCTCGACGTCATCAAGTACGTGATGCTGGGCTTCGCGGGCATCGCGACGCTCGTCGGGGTGTTCCTGATCGTCAACACCTTCTCGATGCTGATCGCGCAGCGCACCCGTGAGCTGGGCCTGCTGCGTGCCCTCGGCGCCGACCGGCGGCAGGTGCGCCGGTCCGTGCTCACCGAGGCGGCGCTCCTCGGTCTGGTCGGGTCGACGCTCGGCCTCGCCGCGGGCATCGGGCTGGCCTTCGGGCTGATCGAACTCATGGGCGCCTTCGGGATGAACCTGAAGTCCACCGAGATGGTGGTCGGCGTGGGGACGCCGATCGCGGCGTACGTCGTCGGGCTCGGTGTCACCTTCGTGGCGGCGTACCTGCCTGCGCGGCGCGCGGCAACCGTGTCCCCGATGGCGGCCCTCACGGACGCGGAGATCGCCGGGGTGGGCCGGCCGCTGAGGACGCGGGCGGTGGTCGGTGTGATCGTCGGCGCGGCGGGCGCCGCCGCACTCGTGGGGTGCGCCGTGTCGTCGGACACCGGCTCGGCGGCCTCGCTGCTAGGACTCGGTGTCGTCCTCACGCTGATCGCGACCGTCATCGCGGGCCCGCTCCTGGTACGGCCGGTGATCCGGGTCCTCGGCGGCGCGTTCCCGGCGCTGTTCGGCTCCGTCGGCCGGATGAGCCAGCGCAACGCCCTGCGCAACCCGCGCCGGACGGGCGCGACCGCCGCCGCGCTGATGGTGGGGCTCGCGCTGGTCGCCGGGATGTCCGTGGCGAGCGCGTCGATGACCAAGTCGTTCGACCACGAGATCGACAGGACACTGGGCGCGGACTTCGTCGTCCAGAACCAGAACTTCCTGCCGTTCCCCCAGGAGGTCACCGACGAGGTCCGCGACACGGAGGGCGCCGGACTGGTCGTACGGCAGCGGTTCGCGCCCGTCGCCGTCCGGCTGCCGGACGGAGAGCGGATCGAGACCACGGCCGCCGCCTACGACACCCGGCTCGACGAGGTCGCCAACGTCACCTACGCCGAGGGCGACAGCGCCGCCGCGCTGGCCGACGGCGCGATCGCCATGGACGTGGACTTCGCGCGCGAGCACGAGGTGGCGGTCGGCGACACGGTCCCGGTGCGGTTCCCGGGCGGGAAGGACGCCGAACTGAAGGTCGCCGCGCTCACCGACCAGGACACCGCCGACGGCTTCGGAATGCAGGGCGGGCTGTACTTCGGGATGGGGACGATCGAGACGTATGTGCCGGACGGCCAGGACTCGGCGCTGTACGTGAACGCCGCGTCCGGGGTCGGTGCCGACGAACTGCGCGCGAACCTGGAGAAGACGCTGGACGCGTACCCCCAGGTACAGGTGCGCGACCAGGCCGATTACAAGGAACTTGTCCGCGGCCAGATCGCCGTGCTGCTGTACCTGGTGTACGCGCTGCTCGGCCTCGCGATCGTGATCGCGGTGCTGGGCGTGGTCAACACCCTCGCCCTGTCGGTGGTCGAGCGCACCCGCGAGATCGGGCTGCTGCGCGCGATCGGGCTCGGCCGACGGCAGTTGCGGCGGATGATCCGGCTGGAGTCGGTGGTGATCGCCGTGTTCGGCGCGGTCCTCGGGCTGGCGCTGGGGCTGGTGTGGGGGGTGTGCGTGCAGCAGGTGCTGGCGCTCCAGGGCATGAAGGCGCTGGCGATCCCGTGGGGCACGGTCGTCGCCGTGGTGATCGGTTCGGCGGTGGTGGGCGTGGTGGCCGCGTGGCTGCCGGCGTTGCGCGCGTCGCGCATGAACGTGCTGGCGGCGATCGCGCACGAGTGACCTGCCGACGGTGGGTGGCGGCCGGGCGTGCTGGCAGCGAGGGCGCGAGGGTGGTGTACTCACCGGGATGCCAGGCTCAAATCCCATGCCGGTGAGGAGAGTTCATGCCGCGCCCGTTCCGTTTCGGAGTCAATCTGCTCAATCCGACCTCGGCCGGGGAGTGGCGCGCGAAGTGCCGCCGCGCCGAGCGGCTGGGCTACGACGTGATCCTGGTCCCCGACCATCTGGGCATGCCGGCCCCGTTCCCGGCGCTGGTCGCCGCCGCGGAGGCGACCGAGCGGCCACGGGTCGGCACCTTCGTGCTCAACGCGGGGTTCTGGAACCCCGCCCTCCTGGCGCGCGAGGTGTCCACGACGGACGCGCTGACCGACGGACGGCTGGAGCTGGGGCTCGGCACGGGTTACGTACCGGCCGAGCACGAGAAGGCGGGCCTGCCGTGGGGGTCTCCCGGCGAGCGCGTCGACCATCTCGTGCGGACCATCACGGAGTTACGGCGGCTCCTCGGGTCGCAGGAGCACCAGCCGCGCCCCGCGCAGCGGACGGTTCCGCTGCTCGTCGGCGCGAACGGCGACCGGATGCTGCGGGCCACCGCCGAGCACGCGGACATCGCGGCGTTCACGGGCGCGCGGCCCGGAGCGGGCGGCACGCTGGAGGCGCTGACGGCGGAGGAGCTGGACGAACGGGTCGGCCGGTACCACGAGTTCGCTTCCGTCCGCGGCGAGCCGGCCGAGCTCAATCTCCTGATCCAGCTCGTGGAGTTCACCGAGGACCGCGGGGCGGCCGTGCAGCCGTGGCTCGGGCACATCCCGCATCTGAGCGAGGAGCAGGTCCTGCGACTGCCGCTGGTCCTGGTGGGGACGCTGGACGAGATCGTCGAGCAGGTGCTGGCGCAGCGGAAGCGCTACGGCTTCACCTACCTGACGGTGCTCGAGCCGAACATGGAGGCGTTCGCCCGGGTCATCGAGGCGCTGCGCGGCAGATGACCCCGCCCTCCTCAGGCCCCCGCCCTCCTCAGGACCCAGCCCTCCTCAGGCCCCCGCCCTCCTCAGGACCCAGCCCTCCTCAGGCCCCCGCCCTCCTCAGGACCCAGCCTTCCCCAGGACCTCGCAGCCCTCAGGACCCGCAGCCCTCAGGACCCCGCGCGTTCCCAGCCGCGTCGCGGGGCACGGGCGCCGAGTCGGGTGTCGCGGCTGCGGTAGACGATGTACGGGCGGGTCAGATAGCCCAGCGGCGCGGTGAGCATGTGGACGAGCCGGGTGAAGGGCCAGAACGCGAACAGCAGCAGGGCGCTGAGCGCGTGGAGCCGGAACAGCACCGGCGCCTCGCTCATCAGGGCAGGATCCGGCTGGAAGTAGAAGATCGAGCGGAACCAGGGGGAGATCGTCTCCCGGTAGTTGTAGCCGCCGCCCACGATGTTCGCGGCCACGGTGGCGGCCAGGCCCAGGGCGATGGTCACCGTCAGGGAGACGTACATGGCCTTGTCGTTGCGGGTGGTGGCCGAGAACACGGGCCCGACGGTACGGCGCCGGTAGATCAGGATGGCCAGCCCGCCCACGGTGGCGACGCCCGCGACGGTGCCCAGGACGACCGCGGAGACGTGGTAGGCGTGCTCGCTGACACCGGCCGCCTCGGTCCAGCTCTCCGGGATGACCAGGCCGCCGATGTGACCGAGGAGCACGACCAGGATCCCGAAGTGGAACAGTGGGCTGCCGATGCGCAGCAGCCGCCGTTCGTAGAGCTGGGAGGAGCGGGTGGTCCAGCCGAACTTGTCGTAGCGGTAGCGCCAGACGTGGCCGAGGACGAACACCGCGAGGACGACGTACGGCAGGACGACCCACAGCAGGATGCCGCCGGTGCCTGCCTCCGCCGCCAGGGTGAGGGGCTGCGCGGGCGCGGTCATCGGGGACCTCCTACGACGGGGTCGGGCAGGAACACCGGGGATGCGTACGGGTCGAGGCCGACCTGCTCCTCGGGCGGGCCCTCGGCGGCCAGGCGCATGACGGCCTCGCGGTCGTCGCCGGCCAGGGCGGGCAGAGTGGCCGATACGGAGTCCAGGACAGGGGCCCAGGGCGAGCCGTCGTCGTTCAAGGCCAGGCGCAGCAGCTCGAGGCCGGCGCGGTGTTCGGTGAGCAGAGGTCCTCCGGTGGGCGGGTCGGTGGCGGCGAACTCGAGGACGACGGCCAGGTGGTCGGGCAGTTCGTCGTCACCCAGACGCCAGCCGGCCGCGGTGTACGTCTGCTTCAACCGCAGCAGGCCGATGCCGCGCTTCCGGGTGTCGCCGTGCGCGTAGTACGTCAGGTACGGGCAGCAGCGTTTGCGGTGGTCGAACGTGGCCACATACGCGGCGGCCAGGTCCGCGGGGGCGGTCCGCTCGGCGTGTGCGGTGAAACGGAGCAGGGGTCGGGCCACCGGGTCGGGCAGGACGTCGGCGACCCGGCCGGCCAGGGCCAGGTGCCGCGTGAACCGGTCGTCGGGGTAGGACAGCAGCAGGGACTGTACCTGCCAGGCGAGGGGATGCCAGGACTCGGTCCGGGCGGTGCGTGTGCTCTTCCTTCTCATGGCTTTCACGGCTTCGGCTCGGCCTCCCCGCCCGTGTCCTGGCCGGCACCGGTTCCGCCGCCGGAGGGATGGTCCGGGAACAGGCCGGGCGGTGAGCCCTTGCCGTCCCAGTTGAGGAGGTTGACGCGGGTGGCCTTGTCGCCGGGCGTGGCGGCGGTGTCGGAGGTCTGGCGGTCGCGCAGGGCGCGGAAGTTCTCCACGGCGATCGGGGCGGCACCGCCGGAGGTCTCGCCGAACGGGCCGGAGCCGCCCATGCCGGGGCCGCCCTCGTAGTCCAGGCTGCACTCGGTGGCGAGTTCCTCGAGCTGGTGGGCCTGTTCGGCGTGGGCCGGGGGGATGACGTAACGCTCGTCGTACTTGGCCAGCGCCAGCAGCCGGTACATGTCGTAGACCTGCTCGCCGCTCATGCCGACCGCCTCGGGGATGGCGTCGTTCGGCTCGCGGCCGAGGTTGATGTCGCGCATGTACGAGCGCATGGCCGCCAGCCGGTGCAGCACCGCGTCGACGGGTGCCGGATCGCCGGCGGTGAACAGCTGGGCGAGGTAGTCGACGGGGATGCGCAGGGCGTCGACGGCGGCGAAGAGGTTGTGGTGGTCCTCGGCGTCCTGACCGGTGTCGCGGACGGCGTCGACCACCGGGGACAGCGGCGGGATGTACCAGACCATGGGCAGGGTGCGGTACTCCGGGTGCAGCGGCAGGGCCACCTTGAAGGTGTTGATGAGGGAATGGATCGGGGAGCGCTGGGCGGCCTCGACCCAGTCCCGCGGGATACCCGCCTTCTCCGCCTCGGCGATGACCCGGGGGTCGTGCGGGTCGAGGAACACCTGGCGCTGGGCCTCGTACAGGCCCTTCTCGTCGGGGGTGGACGCCGCTTCGAGGACCCTGTCGGCGTCGTAGAGGACGAGGCCGATGTAGCGCAGCCGGCCGACGCAGGTCTCGGAGCAGACGGTGGGCAGGCCGACCTCGACGCGCGGGAAGCAGAACGTGCACTTCTCGGCCTTGCCGGTGCGGTGGTTGAAGTAGACCTTCTTGTACGGGCAGCCCGTGACGCACATCCGCCAGCCCCGGCAGCGGTCCTGGTCGACGAGGACGATGCCGTCCTCCTCGCGCTTGTAGATCGCGCCGGACGGGCATGAGGCCGCGCAGGACGGGTTGAGGCAGTGCTCGCAGATCCTCGGCAGGTAGAACATGAAGGTCTGCTCGAACTCGAACTTGATCTTCTCGGAGACCTCGTTCAGCAGGACGTCCCGCTCGCTGGTCGCGGCCGAGCCGCCGAGGTCGTCGTCCCAGTTCGCCGACCAGGAGATCTTCATGTCCTTGCCGCTGATCAGGGACTTGGGGCGGGCGACGGGGGTGTGGTCCTGCAGGGGGGCGTTGGTCAGCGTCTCGTAGTCGTAGGTCCAGGGCTCGTAGTAGTCGTCGAGGGAGGGCAGCACGGGGTTGGAGAAGATCTGGACGAGCTTCTTGAAACGGCCGCCGGCCTTCAACGCCAGTTTCCCGCGCTTGTTGAGTTCCCAGCCGCCCTTCCAGGTGTGCTGGTCCTCGTAGCGGCGCGGATACCCCTGGCCGGGGCGGGTCTCGACGTTGTTGAACCACACGTACTCGACGCCGGTGCGGTTGGTCCACGCCTGTTTGCAGGTGACCGAGCAGGTGTGGCAGCCGATGCACTTGTCGAGGTTCATCACCATCGCCATCTGTGCCATCACGCGTCCGATGGCGGCTTCGCCACGGGGCATCAGTACGTCACCTCCTGGTCGGCGCGGCGGCGGATGACGGTCACTTCGTCCCGCTGGTTGCCGGTGGGGCCGAGGTAGTTGAAGGCGTAGGAGAGCTGGGCGTAGCCGCCGATCAGATGGGTCGGCTTGATCAGCAGGCGGGTCAGGGAGTTGTGGATGCCGCCGCGGCGGCCGGTGGTCTCCGTGCGGGGCACGTCGATGAGGCGGTCCTGGGCGTGGTGCATGTAGACGGTTCCCTCGGGCATGCGGTGCGAGACGACCGCGCGGGCGGCGACGACACCGTTGCGGTTGACGGCCTCGACCCAGTCGTTGTCCTCCACCCCGACCTTGGCCGCGTCCTGGGTGCTCATCCAGATCGTGGGGCCGCCCCGGGACAGGGAGAGCATGAACAGGTTGTCCTGGTACTCGGAGTGGATGGACCACTTGTTGTGCGGGGTCAGGTAGCGCACGGTCACCCCCAGTTCCCCGACGTCGCCCGGGCGTGGCTCGTCGAACAGGACGTCCATGTTCAAGGGGGGCCGGTAGACGGGGAGTTGCTCGCCGAGGGCGGCCATCCAGTCGTGGTCGAGGTAGAAGTGCTGGCGGCCGGTGAGGGTGTGCCAGGGCTTGAGGCGCTCGACGTTGACGGTGAACGGCGAGTAGCGGCGCCCGCCCGTCTCCGAGCCGGACCACTCCGGGCTGGTGATGACCGGGACGGGGGCGGCCTGTGTGTCGGCGAAGGTGATCTGCTTGCCCTCGTGCTCGGCGGCCAGGTCCGCGAGCCGCGTGCCGGTGCGGGCTTCCAGGGTGTGGAAGCCCTGTGTGGCGAGGTGGCCGTTGGTGGTGCCGGACAGCGCGAGGATGGCCTCGCACGCCTGTGTGTCACGCGCGATCGACGGGCGGCCGTCGCCCGCTCCGCCGCGCACGACGCCGTTCTTGTGGCGCAGGTAGTCCAGTTCCCTGTCGACGTGGAAGGTGACGCCCTTGGTGGTGGCGCCCAGCCGGTCGAGGAGCGGCCCGAGAGCGCCCATCTTCTCGGCGACGGCGCCGTAGTCGCGCTCCACGGTGACCAGCTTCGGCATGGTGCGGCCCGGAACCGGCTCGCACTCCCCCTGCTTCCAGTCGCGCACCCTCCCGTGCGGGGTGGCCAGTTCGTCCGGTGTGTCGTGCAGCAGCGGGGCGGCGACCACGTCCTTGCGGACGCCGAGGTGGCCGGCGGCCTGGCGGCTGAACTCCTTGGCGAGGGTGTGGAAGGCGTCCCAGTCGGTGCGGGTCTGCCACGGAGGGGCGATCGCCGGGTTGAACGCGTGGACGAAGGGGTGCATGTCCGTGCTGGACAGGTCGTGCTTCTCGTACCAGGTCGCGGCCGGCAGGACCACGTCGGAGAAGACGGTCGTGCTGGTCATGCGGAAGTCCAGCGTCAGCAGCAGGTCGAGCTTGCCCTCGGGGGCTTCCTCCCGCCACACCACGTCCCTCGGCCGGGCGTCCGGCGGCGCCTCATCGGCCCGGACGGAGGAGTCGGTGCCGAGGAGGTGCTTGAGGAAGTACTCGTTGCCCTTGGCGGAGGAGCCGAGCAGGTTGGCCCGCCACACCGTCAGCACCCGGGGGAAGTTCCCGGGGGCGTCCGGGTCCTCGCCCGCGAACCTCAGCCGCCCGGACTTCAGCTCCTCCACGACATGAGCGCCCACGTCGCGGCCCGCGGCCTCCGCCTCGTCGGCGAGGTCCAGCGGGTTGCGGTCGAAGGTCGGGTACGACGGCATCCAGCCCATCCGGGCCGACTGCGCGATCACGTCGGCGGTGGTCCTCCCCGCGAAGGGGCTGCCCCGTCCCGCCGCCGCGAGGGTGTCAGCGGAGAACGGGTCGTAGCGGAACTGGTCGCTGTGCAGGTACCAGTACGCGGTCTGGATCATCAGCCGGGCCGGGCGGTTCCAGTCGGCGGCGGTCGCGATCGCCGAGTAGCCGGTGATCGGACGGACCTTCTCCTGGCCGACATAGTGCGCCCAGCCGCCGCCGTTGACCCCCTGGCAGCCGGTCAGCGTCGTCAGCGTCAGAAACGCGCGGTAGATGGTGTCGGAGTGGAACCAGTGGTTGGTGCCCGCACCCATGATGATCATGGAACGGCCACCGGACTCCTCGGCGTTGGCCGCGAACTCCCGCGCGATCCGGGCCGCCCGGCCGGCGTCCACTCCGGTGATCGACGCCTGCCAGGCCGGGGTGTACGGCTCCTCGGCGTCCTCGTACGACGACGGCCAGCGGCCGGGCAATCCGTCGCGGGCCACCCCGTACTGAGCGAGCAGCAGGTCGAACACCGTGGTCACCAGGCGTCCCGCCACCCGGCGCACCGGTACGCCGCGCCGCAGCCGCCCCGCGGCGCCGTCCGGCGCGTCGAAGCGGGGCAGGTCGACGGCGACCGGCGCCTCGCCGCCTCCGCCCGCGGACAGCAGCGGATTCACGTCGCCCAGGTCGAGGTTCCATTTCCCGGCGCCCGACTCGCCGAAGCGGTCCCCGAGGGTGCCGTTCGGCACGATCGGTCGCCCGGTGGCGGCGTCCAGCAGCACGGTCCGGAACTCCGCGTGCTCGGCCGTGGCGGGCTCGCCGCCCAGGTCCGCCGCGGTCAGGAACTTGCCGGGCGTGTACGTGCCCGGCTCGTCCGCCGCCTCGTCCAGGGTGACCAGGAACGGCAGGTCGGTGTACCGCTTCACGTAGGAGGTGAAGTACTCCGTCTCCCGGTCGACGAAGAACTCCTTGAGGATCACATGGCCCATGGCCATCGCCAGGGCTCCGTCGGTGCCCGGCTGGGCCGGCAGCCACTCGTCGGCGAACTTCACGTTGTCCGCGTAGTCGGGCGAGACGGCGACGACCTTCTGCCCGCGGTAGCGGGCCTCCGCCATCCAGTGCGCGTCCGGGGTCCGGGTCACCGGGAGATTGGAGCCCCACATGATCAGATAGCCGGCGTCCCACCAGTCCCCCGACTCCGGTACGTCGGTCTGGTCGCCGAACATCTGCGGCGAGGCGACCGGCAGGTCGGCGTACCAGTCGTAGAACGACAGCATCGCCCCGCCGACCAGTGAGTAGAAGCGGGCGCCGGCCGCGTGCGAGACCATCGACATCGCCGGGATCGGCGAGAACCCGGCGAGCCGGTCCGGCCCGTACTCCTTGATGGTGTGCACGTGCGCGGCGGCGACCATCTCCACCGCCTCGTCCCAACTCGCCCGCACCAGCCCGCCTTTGCCGCGCGCCTTCTTGTAGCGGCGGGCGCGCTCGGGGTCGGAGACGATGTCCGCCCAGGCCGCCACCGGGTCACCGAGGCGGGCCTTGGCCTCCCGGTACATCTGCAGCAGGACGCCGCGGACGTACGGGTATCGGACCCGGGTCGGCGAGTAGGTGTACCAGGAGAAGGCGGCGCCGCGCGGGCAGCCGCGCGGTTCGTACTCGGGCCGGTCCGGGCCGACCGACGGGTAGTCGGTCTGCTGTGCCTCCCAGGTGATGATGCCGTCCTTGACGTACACCTTCCACGAGCACGAGCCCGTGCAGTTCACGCCGTGTGTGGAACGCACCACCTTGTCGTGCGACCAGCGGTCCCGGTAGAACTCGTCCGCCTGCCGGCCACCCTTGCGATGCAGGGTGCGCAGATCGTCGGAGACCTCCGCCCGCGTGAAGAACCGGCGACTGCGCACCAGCGCCTCCGCCAGATCGCCGTCCATGCCCGTCCGTGTCCGTTCCCGGCTGGTCTCCGTGCTCACCGTGCCACTCCGCCCCGGGCATCGCAGGCCCGTTCGAATTGTGATCGGTTCCGGCCGCCCACGACTCTACGACCGCCATCCCCACGAAGGTCAACAGCCACACCAAGACCCACACATGGCGTAGGGAGATCGTCCGACGGAGCGTGCGGGGCCGGCTGCACCCGCTCCGAGCGTCACGCCCGTATCAGTGAAGCCCCGTGCCCCCGCTCGCGATGAGCGGGGGCACGGGGCCTGTGCGGTGCGGTGTCCGGCCGGAGAGGTCACCCCCCTTCAGGCGGTCGACCTGGATGTCCTTGACTGTTCCGGTGACGCCGGGTGCCCTTACGCGGTGGTGCCGGCGGTGGTGCCGTGGCCCCGCCGGCCACCCGTGCGCGGCCGGGGCTCCCCGCCCTCAGCGGCGCGCTTGACGCCGGTGAGGGTGAAGGCGAGCGCGGCTGTGGCCACGACCGCGAGGAGGGCGAGGCCGATGGCGTACGACTCGTACGCGCCGTACAGCGAGCCCATGACCAGCGGCGGCAGGAAGCCGCCCAGACCGCCCGCCGCGCCGACCACGCCGGTGACCGAGCCGACCTGGGCCGCCGGGGTCATCAGGGCCACCAGGGCGAAGGTCGCCCCGCTGCCCGCGCCGAGCGCGGCGGCCATGGACAGGAAGGCGATGGTGCCCACGGGAGCCAGGGGGAGCGTGAAGGACTGTACGACCGCCCCGGCGACGACCACGGCCAGCGAGCCGGCCAGCACCCGGACCGGGCCCAGCCGGTCGGACAGCCAGCCGCCCATCGGGCGCATCGCCACCGCGAGGAGCACGAAGCCCGCCATGCGGTTGGCGGCGTCGGCCTGTGAGAGGCCGTAGCCGGTCTTGAGGTAGGTGGGCAGGTAGACGGAGAAGGCCACGTATCCGCCGAACGCCACGGCGTACAGCGCGGACGCCTGCCAGGTGATGGGCAGCCGGGCGGTGGCGGCCAGCCTGCGGCCGAGCGGCTCGGTCGGCACGGTGCGGCCGGGTGCGTCGCGCAGCAGCAGGGCGGCCACCACGGCGTAGACGGCCAGGACCGCCGCGGTGATCAGGAACGGCGTGGCCATGCTGTTCGCGTCGACCAGCTTCACGGTGGTCAGGGCGCTGATGGCGGTGCCGCCCATGCCGGCGCCGAAGACGCCGATGGCGAGCCCGCGCCGTTCGGGCGGGAACCATGCGTTGACCAGCGGCACTCCGACGGCGAAGGCGGTGCCGCCGATACCGAGGAAGAACCCGCCGACCAGGAGCGCGGCCAGCGAGGAGTGGCCGGCCAGCCCGAGGTAGAGAACCGGCACGATGGTGGCCGCCGACACGATCGGGAACATCACCCGTCCGCCGAACCTGTCGGTCAGCGCGCCCACCGGGATACGGCCCAGGGAGCCGACCACGACCGGAACCGCCACCAGCAGCGACTGCTCGAACGACGAGAGGTCGAGGCTCTCCTTGAACCGGGGGCCGAGCGGGCTGAGCAGCGCCCACGCCCAGAAGTTCACCGCGAAACCCACGGTGGCCAGGGCCAGCATCAGCCACGCCCGTGCGGACACCGGCGTATCCGACGGTGAACCGCCGCTCTTCGACTTCAACGGCTGGACCATGTTGTCCGTCCCTTTCCTCTTCATGGTGGTACTGCGCCACCGGGATCGCACGTGCGCCGCAGACCCATCGTCCGAGGAACGGCATCCCACAGCCACTCTCCGCGTCCGCGCCCACCCTCGGCATGGGCCATGGGTCCCTGCCGACGGACAAACGGTCCCGGGCCGGTCCACCCCGTGCCGCGGGGCACATCCGGGTAGGGCCGATCGGCCCTACCCGCGGCATGCGCCCGTATGGACGATGAACTGATGTTCCAGAACGACGCGTTTCGCGCACTCGACCGGCCGCAGTGCCTGCGCCTGCTCGGCAAGGTGCCGGTCGGCCGCGTGGTCTACACCCGGCAGGCCCTGCCCGCGGTCCTCCCCGTCAACTTCTCCCTGGACACGGACGGCTCCGTTCTGCTGCGCACGTCACGGGGCTCCGACCTGGTCCGCGCCGTCGACGGCGTCGTCGTCGCCTTCGAGGCGGACGAGTTCGACGCCTCGACCCGGTCCGGGTGGAGCGTCGTCGTCACCGGCCGGGCCACCACCGTGACCGATCCCGCCGAGCACGAGCGGCTGTCGCAGATCGGCCCCGCCTCCTGGATGCCCCTGCGGGACCCGGTGTTCGTACGGATCGTGTCGGAGATGGTCACCGGACGTGAACTCCAGGGAGCGCACGCCCTGCAGTGAGGGTGGCGGCGGCGAACCGCCGCTCCGGGCCCGCCGTGCCGGCCACGCTCAGGGCCGGCCGTGCGCAGCCGGCCCGTCGGCTCAGTCGTTCGTACCCGCGTGGGATGCCCGCGGCTCCGCCTCCGGGAGGGCGGCAGGTACGGCACCCGCGGAGGCCCGGGGTGTGCGGCCGCCGTCCGGGCCGTACCCGAACCGGATCAGCAGCTGCGGGAAGCACCGCCGCCTCGACCCCGCCATCGCCGCCCGAAGGTCCGGCCACTCCATCGCCTGGTGCAGCATGGAGGTCCGCACCCCGCGCCGGGTCGCCGTCAGCAGCACGCGCTCCAGTGCCTGCCCCGCTCGCAGCCAGTCCTCCGGCCGGTCGTGTGACGTCCACAGCAGGGCCACCTGAGCATGGCGTTCGAAGCGCAGGGCGGGCAGGTGGGGAGCGGGCAGCCGGCCCGTGAAGTCCCGGACCGGCATCCGCCCGGACGCGTCCCGCGGGCCCAGCGCCATGAGGGGAATGCCGTAGGAGGCGTTCTTCCCCGGAACGGTGATCCAGGTGCGTGCCTCGGCCGCACGGGCCGGGTGGGCGGCGTTGCGCGCCTCGGCCGCCTGGGTCAGTCGGAGCAGGCGCCGCGTCCCCACGATGTCCGGCACGGTCAGGTGAGCGCCCTCGGCCCCGGCCGAGCTGATCATCTCGGCGACGACCGGGTCCGGAACCGGACGGCCGGTGAACGGCATCCGGCTCGTGTGGCGCCGCTCGACCGCCTCGTACACATCGCCCAGGGGCGCCTGCCCGTCCAGGGCCGGCCCGGCCAGTTGGACCCTGGCCAGCAGGTCCGGATCGTCTGCGGCGGGAAGCAGCCGGACGACGGTCTCCCAGCCCAGATGCGCGGCGGCGACCCGGAGGTTGAAGACGGCCGCCCCCACCGACAGGTGCTGGGCACGCAGGTCGGGGTCGGCCAGCGGCAGCCGCCGCCGACGGTCGGCACGGACCTCGATCGACCGGCTCTCCGGGTCGAGACCGAACCGCCAGGGCTGCGTGTTGTGGATCGACGGCGCCGCCACCGCCGCGGCCAACAGGGTGTGCACAGCTGTGGCGTCGACTTCCCGGGTCTGCATGACGGCTCCTTCGCAGGGTGTCCTCCGTATCACCAACCCTGCGCCGTGCCCCCCGCCCCGGGGAGGGTTGGCCGGCCCCCGGGCCGTGGGCCGTACGGCCTCATTCGGCGACCGGAACGGCCCCGAGGGCACTGTCGTCCAGAGGGGCGGGACCTCCGCGGCGCAGGGCCCGGGGCGCGCCGGTGCCGGGCGGCGGGACACCGGTGGCGGGCGGCGGACCCGGTGCTCGACGGTGGTACACCGGTGCCGGGCGGCGGGACGGGCCCGACGAATCCTCTGCTCGTTCCCACGACGCCGGCCGAGCCGCTGTCGTGGCCACGGCGGCCGGCCGCGCGGCGTCGCGCCCGGGGCACCCGGCACGTCGCGGACAGCGCCGCGGCCACGCTCATGTCACGGACAGCGCCGCGGCCGCGCTCACGTAGCGGGCAGGGCCGTGGCCAGCAGCACGACGCCGAGGGAGCCGACCAGGGACACGACCGCCAGGGCCCGCGCGAGGTCGGCGCGGCCCCTGGCGTGGGCGATGCCGTGTCCGGCCGCCGCGAGCATCACCAGCACGAAGAGGGCGAGCTTGGTCGCCAGGGTGCGGCCGTAGCCGGGTTCCGCGAGGGAGGCCCAGGTGACGCCCCGGTGCCAGGCCATGGCCCAGCCGGTGGCCAGCTGCACGGGCAGGAACACCGCCCCGGTCAGCATCCCGAAGCGGCGCCCGGCCGCGGCGGTGAAGCCGTCCTTGGCCTCCGGGGCGAGCAGATGGCGCGCCAGTGGGAGGACCACCAGGGAGAGGGCCAGTTGCCCGCCGACCCAGAGGGCGGCGCCGGCCACGTGCGCGAACCGCACGAGCGACCACCAGCCGACGGTGTCCATCAGCCGGTCACCTCCACCATGCCGTGCGCGCCGGCTTCGGCGTGGCGCATGTCGTGGTCGACGAAGGCGTAGTGGCCGGCTTCCGGGAACGTCGTCTCGACGAAGCCGCCCTGTGCGGGGGCCAGGTCCAGGACCTGTGCCCCGCCCGGCTGGTCGGGCTTCAGCAGGTACGCGCCTTCCTTGTACACGGTGTCGAAGACGGTGCCGACGAGGTGGAAGGCGATGCCGTCGCCGGGTCCCGCGGCCACCACCCAGAAGCGGGCCCGCTCACCGGTCTTCACCTTCAGGGGCCGCTTGGCGTACTGGGCGGCGACGCCGTTGAACGCCCAGGCGTCGGGGGTGCCGGCGCGCATCTTCGCGACCTGGGCGGCACTGCCGGTGGTGCCGAGGTAAAGCTCGGAGCTGACCAGCACGTACTCGTGGTCGGCCTTCCGCAGACCGGGCGGGTCGATGATCACCGCGCCGTACATGCCGTTGCCCATGTGCTGGAGCATGGGCGAGGTGCTGCAGTGGTACAGCCATGCCCCCGCTCTCTCGGCGCGGAAACGGTAGACCAGCCGCTCGCCCGGGTCCAGGGTGCGCATCGGCCGGTCGGGGGCGAGGGATCCGGCGTGGAAGTCGATGCCGTGGCCCATGTTCTCGTCGTCGTTGACGAGGGTGACCTCGAAGACGTCGCCGACCTTGCCGCGCAGGGTGGGTCCGGGTGCGGTGCCTCCGAAGGTCCACATCTGCTGCTTCACCCCCGGGGCCACTTCGACCACGGTGTGCGCGGCGCGCAGTTCGACCTTGTGGACCGTCCCGCCGGGGGCCGGCGCCAGGTCGGCGGCGCGCGGCTGCCAGCCGGTGGAGAAGTCGGCGGACAGGTCCGGGCCGGCGTCGTGCTCGCCGGCGGTGGCAGAGGTGTGCCCCTGGTGTCCGCCGCCGTCCGCGGTCTTGCCGTCCTTCACGACGATGTCCATGACCATCCCCGCCGCCCTGTGGCCCGGCAGGGTGCACCACGCTTCACGGTTCTCCGTGACCGGCCCGATGTCGAGTACGCGGGTGTCGCCCTGGCCGAGCATCGGGGTGCCGGGACCGTCCTCGACCTTGAGGTCGTGGCGCCGGCCGTCCGTGTTGGTGACCTTCAGCCGCAGCGCGGTGCCCGCCGGGACCTCGATCCGGGCGGGCCGGATGCGCATGTCGGCCAGGGTGACGGCGACCGTGCGGGTGGCCCCGGCGCCGGCACCCGACGCACCGCCGGCGCTCGTCCCGCCGCCCGTGTCCCCGCCGCTGTTGGCCACGATCACCGCCAGTACGGTCAGGACGACGCCCGCGGCGGTACCCCACAGAGCCGGGCGCCGAGCCGCACCGGTACCGTCCGCGTCCGCTTCCTTGCGCAGGGCCCGTCCGCTGCGGACGAGCACCCGCACCGCGAGGGCGAGGAACGCGGCGCCGGCCAGCGCGGCGAGCAGCAGGCCGGCCGTGGCGGCAGGGGCGGGCAGCGGGAGGGCCGCCAGGGCGACGCCGGCGTTCAGCGTCACCAGCCGCGTCGACCAGCCCCGCTCCAGCACCGCCTTCACGGCAGCGCGGTCCTTCGGGCCACTGCTGAGGACGACCGGGAGGAGGTAGGTGAGCGCGCCGATCAGGATCTGGGCGACGAAGCCGACGAGCAGCACCGGCAGCAGGGCGTCGATCCCGGCCTGTGCCGCCGCGGGCGGCCGGGTGACCAGCAGGGCGAGATCCGCCGCCACCCCGGTCAGCAGCCAGCAGGTGGCGGCGGCGAGCATCCAGGCCGCCGCCGCGGAGACGGGCCGGTTGCCGCGGACGGTGCGCAGGAACAGGTTGACGGCGAGGGCGACTCCCTCCACGTAGAGGGCGAGGCCCGCCACGGCCGGCCAGCGCCAGCCGAGGGCCAGTGCGGCGACCGCCACCAGCAGTCCGCTGCCGGTGAGCCGGAGCACCTTCCCCGACACCTTCGTGGTGCGGTCCTTCATCCGTACGCCCAGCACGGTAGGCCACAGCATGAACAGCGTGCCCAGCACGGGCAGCCCGATCCAGCCGAGCAGTGTGACGTGCAGGTGCGCGAGGCGCAGCCCCGCGTACCGGTCGGGATCGCCGGCAGCGCCGGTGGCCAGCAGCCAGCCCAGGAGGGTACCGGCGATCAGGGCCGCGGTGGCCGCCTGGTAGTAGGAGACGACCGGCTTGAGGCGTCCGCCGAGCGCCCCCCTCCTCAGCCGGAGCAGCATCACCAGGTGCGCGACGGCCGCGGCCACCAGCATCGCCGCGGAGACCGCGGTCAGCACGGGGGTCGCGGTCCACACGCCGGCGCAGAGCCCGGCGACGGCGAGGTTGGCCGTCGCGAGCCGGGCGGCACTCCCCCGTGCGTCCGGAATCCTCGCGTGCAGCAGGGCGACGGCGAAGTGCTCGCTCCACACGAGGACGGCCGTGGTGACGGCGCCGAGCAGGAACATGTGCACGGCGATCCAGTGGGCCACCGGCCATGTCTCCCGTGCCCCGACCGCCACCAGGGCCAGGCCCAGCCACGCCAGGACCAGGACGTGGGCGCGCAGATGCCGGGTCCTCACCCCGGACGCCCTGAACCGGTTCGGGTACGTGCCGGGGTCGCTGCCCTTTCCGGCCCCGGTGGGCCCGGCCGCGATGCTGGTCATGCCGCTCCTTGCCGCTCGGGTGAACCCCCGCCGTCCTGCCCCGGTGTGTTCCGGGCCGGGTGTGCCGCTCCGGCCGGCCGCGAGCCCTCGCCGGCCGGCCCGCCCCCGGTGCCGGCGCCGTCGGACAGCAGCGCGGCCAGTTCCCGCTGGTACGGGAAGGATCCGGGCCGGTAGCCGCACCAGGGCTCCTCCGCGTACGGGTCGCCGGTGACGCCGTAGGCACGCGATCGCGAGCCGCCGCAGACCCGGCGGAACTCGCAGGCACCGCACCGGCCGCCCAGCAGGCCGGGGTCCCGCAGGCCGGTGAACAGCTCCGAGGTGCGGTAGATCTCGGTCAGGGGCGTGTCGCGGACGCTTCCCGCGCCCAGCGGCAGGAAGCCGCTCGGGTGGACGGTGCCGGTGTGGGAGACGAAGACGAAGCCGCGGCCCGCGTTGACGTCCAGCGGTGGCCGCCGTACCCGGCGCGCCGCGGTGTCCAGGCCCAGTTCTGCGGCACGTTCGCGCAGCTCCCGGTACAGCGGGCCGAGGCCGAGCACCGCCACATGGTCCTCACCGGTGGTGGCGAGGATCTGGCGCTGCAGGGCGACGCGGCGGAAGTGGTGGGCCTCGGTGGTCTTGGCCGGCACGGTCAGGCCGACGTCGTGGACGAAGTTGAGGACGTCCTCCACCTCACCGGGGGTGAGCGCGCCGAGGGCGCGGCCACGGCCGGTGGGCACCAGGAAGAAGGCGCTCCACAGCATCGCCCCGTGCTCGGCGACGAGGCGGACGATGTCGGGGAGGTCGTGCAGGTTGTGCCGGGCGACCGTGGTGTTGATCTGGACCTTCATGCCGAGGGCGCGGGCGGTGTCCCAGGCGTCCAGGGTCCAGCGGAAGACGCCGGGCACCCCGCGGAAGGTGTCGTGGACCTCGGCGGTGGAACCGTCCAGGCTCAGGGAGAGGCCGACCGCCCCCGCCGTGTGCAGCTCCCGCAGCCGGTCCGCGGTGAGCGTCGGGGTGCCGGACGGGGACACGGCGACCCGGACGCCGGCCTCCTGGCCGTAGGCGATGAGTTCGGTGAGGTCGGGGCGCTGGAAGGGGTCGCCGCCGGTGATCACGAACAGCGGGGCGGGGCGCCCGAAGGCGGCCACCTGGCGCAGCAGGTGCTTGGCGGCGTCGGTGTCCAGTTCGCGCGGGTCCCGGTCGGACACGGCCTCGGCGCGGCAGTGCAGACAGGCCAGCGGGCAGGCCCGGGTGGATTCCCAGATGACGATGAACGGCCGTTCCCCCGCGTCGTGGCGCTGGCGCCGTACCGCCTGGGCGGTGGCGCTCACCGTACGGCCCTGCCCAGCGCCCTGGGGCTGTGTCCGGCCGCCCTGGAGTCAGGGCAGACGAGGCGGGCGGCCGGACGGTGGCCGGGCCGGACCGTGCGCGGCGCCCACCGCGTGCGGCAGCGGTGGCATCGGCCTTGAGGGCGGTCGACGTGGTCGTGCACGGAACACCTCCGGATCGGTCGCCGTCAGCATCCACCGGCGGCGGTGGCCGGCGCGGCGGCCGATGGTCATGCGGAACAGGGCCGACGGTCCCTCTACGGGGCGGGCGTACAGGGCCGAACGGGCCGTCGGCGGTGCGAGCGGCGGTTCCGCACCCGGTTCCCCGGGCTGCCCGTGAGCCGGTACCGGGACCATTGGCCCCGTGGAGACCGGCGGGATGGGGCCGGAAGGTCGGCCGCCGGGGACCGCCGGCCCCGGGTGGTGACCCTGTTCACGGCCTAGCGTTCCCGGCCATGGAGAACGATCAGAACGCACGGCAGCGGGAGTCACGCGCCGGTGAAGGCTGGCCGCTGGCCGCCCGTCGGCTGCTGACGCGCCGTGAGGTGTCGGCTGACGGACGTGCCGTGTTCGGCACGGGCGACCCGCAGTGGGAGGGCTTCTACCGGGACCGGTGGGCCCACGACAAGGTGGTGCGTTCCACGCACGGCGTGAACTGCACGGGTTCGTGCTCGTGGATGGTGTACGTCAAGGACGGCATCATCACCTGGGAGCACCAGGCCACCGACTACCCGTCCATCGGCACCGACTGCCCCGAGTACGAGCCGCGCGGCTGCCCGCGCGGGGCGTCGTTCTCCTGGTACACCTACTCCCCCAGCCGTGTCCGCTACCCGTACGTCCGGGGGGCGCTGCTCAAGCTGTGGCGTGAGGCCCGCAAGCGGCTCGGTGACCCGGTGGCGGCCTGGGCGGAGATCACCTCCGACCCGGCGAAGGCCCGGGCCTACAAGCGGGCCCGCGGCAAGGGCGGCCTGGTGCGCGCCGACTGGGACGAGGTGAGCGAGCTGATCGCCGCCGCCCATGTGCACACCGTCAAGGCGTACGGTCCGGATCGTGTGGCGGGCTTCTCCCCGATCCCGGCGATGTCGATGGCGTCGTTCGCGGCGGGCGCCCGGTTCATGTCGCTCATCGGCGGGACGCTGCTGTCGTTCTACGACTGGTACGCCGATCTGCCGATCGCCTCGCCGCAGGTCTTCGGCGACCAGACCGACGTGCCCGAGGCGGCCGACTGGTGGAACGCGGGCTATCTGATCATGTGGGGTTCCAACATCCCCGTCACCCGCACACCCGACGCGCACTTCCTCACCGAGACGCGCTACAACGGCACCAAGGTGGTCGCCGTCAGCCCGGACTACGCCGACAACGTCAAGCACGCCGACGAGTGGCTGGCCCCGCACCCGGGCACCGACGGAGCCCTGGCCATGGCGATGGGCCACGTGATCCTGCGCGAGTTCCTCGTCGACCGGGAAGTGCCGTACTTCCAGGACTACATGCGGAAGTTCACCGACGCGCCGTTCCTGGTGACCCTGCGCGAGCACGACCGCGGCCTCGTCCCCGGCGGCTTCCTGACCGCCGCCGACCTCGGAGACGGCACGGAGCACGCCGAGTCCAAGACCGTCCTCCTCGACTCGGTCACCGGTGAGCCGGTCGTGCCGAACGGCTCGCTCGGCTTCCGCTGGGCGAAGGAGGAGCAGGGCCGCTGGAATCTCGAACTCGGCGATGTCGTCCCCGCGCTGAGCCTGCTGGCGGAGGACGGGGAAACGGCCGAGGTCGCGCTGCCCCGCTTCGACGAGGGCGCCACGGAGGGCGGCTCGGTCCTGGTGCGCGGTGTGCCCGTGCGCCGGATCGGCGGCCGTCTCGTCACCACGGTCTTCGACCTGATGCTCGCTCAGTACGGGGTGCGGCGTCCCGGTCTGCCGGGCGGCTGGCCGTCGTCGTACGAGGACGCGTCCGAGCCGTACACGCCGGCCTGGCAGGAGACGATCACCTCCGTGCCGGCCGAGCAGGCGGCCCGTATCGCCCGGGAGTTCGCCCGCAACGCCGAGCGCACTCAGGGGCGTTCGATGATCGCGTTGGGTGCCGGCACCAACCACTGGTTCCACTCGGACACCATCTACCGCGCGTTCCTGGCGCTGACCACCATGACCGGCTGCCAGGGCGTCAACGGCGGCGGGTGGGCGCACTACGTCGGCCAGGAGAAGGTCCGCCCGGTCACCGGGCAGCAGCACCTGTCGTTCGCCTTCGACTGGCAGCGGCCGACCCGGCACATGGCGGGCACCTCGTACTGGTACCTGAACTCCGATCAGTGGCGGTACGAGGCGTTCGGGCCCGAGGAGCTGGCCTCCCCGCTCGGCAAGGGGCGGTTCCAGGGCAAGGGGTTCGCCGACTGTCTGGCGCAGGCGGTGCGGCTGGGCTGGACGCCCGGTCACCCGGGCTTCAACCGCAATCCCCTCGACCTGACCGACGAGGCACGGGCCCAGGGGCGCGAGGTCGCCGACCACGTCGTGGACGAGCTGAAGGCGGGCCGGCTGCGGTTCGCCGCCGAGGACCCCGACGACCCGGCCAACTTCCCCCGTGTGCTGACCGTGTGGCGGGCCAACCTGCTGGGCTCCTCCGGCAAGGGCAACGAGTACTTCCTGCGCCACCTGCTGGGCACGGACGCCGCGGTCCGCTCCGAGGAGACGCCGCCCGAGGGGCGCCCGAAGGACGTGGTGTGGCGGGAGGAGGCCCCGGAGGGCAAGCTCGACCTGCTGGTCACCGTGGACTTCCGGATGACCTCCACCGGTCTGCTCGCCGACGTGGTCCTCCCGGCCGCGACCTGGTACGAGAAGGACGACCTGTCCAGTACGGACATGCACCCCTTCGTGCACGCCTTCACCCCGGCCATCGCCCCGCCCTGGCAGGCCCGCACCGACTACGACACGTTCCTCACGATCGCCGACCGGTTCAGCGACCTGGCCGCCGAGCACCTGGGCACCCGTACCGACGTCCTGGCCGTGCCGCTGCTGCACGACACCCCCGACGAACTCGCCCAGCCCGGCGGAGTCGTACGGGACTGGAAGAACGGCGAGTGCGAGCCCGTACCGGGCCGCACCATGCCGAAGCTCGTCGTCATCGAGCGCGACTACGCGGCGATATCGCAGAAGATGCGGGCCGTCGGTCCGCTCCTGGACACCCTGGGCACCACCACCAAGGGCGTCACCGTCCACCCGGACCAGGAGATCGAAGACCTCAGGCACCGTAACGGCACCGTCCGGGACGGAGTCGCGGCCGGACGGCCCTCCCTCGCCACCGCGAGCGACATGTGCGAGGCGATCCTCGCCCTGTCCGGCACCACCAACGGCCGCCTCGCCACCGAGGGGTTCCGCGCCCTGGAGCGGCAGACCGGCAGCAAGGGCCTGGTGGAACTGGCCGCCGAGCGGGAGGCGGAGCGGATCACCTTCGCGGACACCCGGACCCAGCCGCGCTCCGTGATGACCTCCTACGAGTGGTCGGGCTCGGAGACCGGAGGCCGCCGCTACTCCCCGTTCGTCATCAACACGGAGCACAAGAAGCCCTGGCACACCCTCACCGGCCGCCAGCACTTCTTCGTCCAGCACGACTGGATCACCGAACTCGGCGAACAACTGCCCGTCTACCGGCCGCCGTTGAACTCGCCCCGGCACTACGGCGACGAGCACCTGCACGAGGACGGCCGGGCCGAGGTCACCGTCCGCTATCTGACCCCGCACTCCAAGTGGTCCATCCACTCGAACTACCAGGACAACAAGTACATGCTCGACCTGTCCCGGGGTGGTCCCACCATCTGGATGTCGGTGGAGGACGCCGAGAGGATCGGCGTGAAGGACAACGAGTGGATCGAGGCGTACAACCGCAACGGCGTCGTCGCCGCCCGCGCCGTGGTCACCCACCGGATGCCCGAGGGCACGGTGTACATGTACCACGCCCAGGACCGCAACGTGAACGTGCCGAAGACCGAGGTCAGCGGCAGGCGCGGCGGCATCCACAACTCCCTGACCCGGCTGCTGCTCAAGCCCACCCATCTCGCGGGCGGTTACGCGCAGTTCACCTACGCCTTCAACTACTACGGCCCTACCGGCAACCAGCGCGACGAGGTCACCGTCGTTCGCCGCCGCAGCCAGCAAGTGGAGTACTGACATGCGAGTGATGGCTCAAGTGGCGATGGTGATGAACCTCGACAAGTGCATCGGCTGCCACACCTGCTCGGTCACCTGCAAGCAGACGTGGTCCAACCGGCCCGGCGTCGAGTACGCCTGGTTCAACAACGTCGAGACCAAGCCCGGCGTCGGCTACCCCCGCCGCTACGAGGACCAGGAGCAGTGGAAGGGCGGCTGGATGCTCGACAAGCGCGGGCGTCTCGTCCTGCGCTCCGGCGGCCGGGTCAGGCGCCTGCTGTCCCTCTTCTCCAACCCCGACCTGCCGTCCCTCGAGGACTACTACGAGCCGGTCACCTACGACTACGACAACCTCGTCAACGCCCCCGCCCAGAAGGACATCCCGGTCGCCCGCCCCCGCTCGGTCCTCACCGGCAAGCCCACCTCGATCACCTGGGGCGCCAACTGGGAGGACGGCCTCGGCGGCGCACCCGAGCACGCCGGCGGCGACCCCAACCTCACCGGTGAGTGGGCCGAGAAGGTGAGGTTCGAGTTCGAGCAGACCTTCCTCTTCCACCTGCCCCGCCTGTGCGAGCACTGCCTCAACCCGGCCTGCGTCTCGGCCTGTCCGTCGGGCGCGATGTACAAGCGGGTCGAGGACGGCATCGTCCTCGTCGACCAGGACCGCTGCCGCGGCTGGCGCATGTGTGTGACGGCGTGCCCGTACAAGAAGGTGTACGTCAACCACGCCACCGGCAAGGCCGAGAAGTGCACCTTCTGCTTCCCGCGCATCGAGGCCGGCCAGCCCACCGTCTGCTCCGAGACCTGCGTCGGCCGTCTGCGCTACCTCGGGCTGCTGCTGTACGACGCCGACCGCGTGGGCGAGGCCGCCGCCACCCCGGACGAGAAGGATCTGCTGGACGCCCAGCGCGGCGTGTTCCTCGACCCGCGTGACCCGGAAGTCATCGCCGCGGCAAGGGAGTCCGGCATCCCCGAGGACTGGCTGGACGCCGCCCGCCGCTCCCCGGTGTACGACCTGGTCATGCGGTACAAGGTGGCGCTGCCCCTGCACCCGGAGTACCGCACCCTGCCCATGGTCTGGTACGTGCCGCCGCTCTCCCCCGTTCTCGACGCCGTCGACGCGGCGGGCGGCGACCAGGACGACCCCGACCACGTCTTCGCGGCCGTCACCCGCCTGCGCATCCCGCTGGAGTACCTCGCGGAGCTGTTCACCGCCGGGGACACCGACGTGGTCGGCGGGGTGCTGATGAAGCTCACCGCGCTGCGCTCGTACATGCGCGAGCGCACCCTCGGCGAGGCAGGCGACGAGGCCGTGCTCAAGGCCGTGGGCCTCACGGCACGCGAGGCGGAGGACCTGCACCGCCTCCTCGCCGTCGCCAAGTACGCCGACCGGTACGTCGTCCCCGCCGCGCACAAGGAGGACGCCGCCGCGCTGACGGCGATGGAGAACCGCTGCCCGGTCGAGACCTCCGACCCCGCCGGGTCCCGCAAGACCATGCTCGGCATCCCCACCCTGCGCCGCCGTTCGTCCGAAGCACCCGCCGGAGGCCATTCATGAGCCCGCAGCCCTCCCCCGGTGCCGAACGCCTGGGGGGACCCGCGTCCCTTCCCGCCGTCCTCCGCTCCCGGGTCCGGGCCGCGGTGCGCCGCCCGGGTCGCGCGACCCGCACGGCGCGCCCGACGCAGCTCACCCCGCAGGAGACCCGCGACAGGGCACTGCTGCTGCGGCTGCTGTCACTGCTGCTGCAGTACCCGGACGCGGAGCTGGCCACCGCCCGCCCCGTGCTGGCCGCCACCGTCGAGGCGCTCCCGCCCTCGCCCGCCGCCGAGCATCTGGCCGCCTTCAGCGGCTGGTTCCGGGGGCAGGAGCCGGAGGCGCTGGAACGCCACTACGTCGAGACCTTCGACCTGCGCCGCAGAAGCAGCCTGTACCTCACCTACTACCTGCACGGCGACACCCGTCGCCGCGGCATGGCCCTGCTGACGCTGGCGCAGCGCTACCGCGCCGCCGGCTGGGACAGCGACGGCGCCGAACTCCCCGACCACCTCCCGGTCGTCCTGGAGTTCGCCGCGCTCGCGGGGCCGCGGGCGGGCGAGGCGGCACTGCGTCAGCACCGCCGCGGCCTGGAACTGATCCACCGGGCGCTGACCGACGCCGACTCCCCCTACCGCCACGTCCTGGCCGCCCTGCTCACCCTGCTGCCGCCGCCCACCGAGGCCGACCTGCTGGCCGTCGCCGAACTGGCCGCCCAGGGCCCGCCGGACGAGGACGTCGGCCTCGACCCGTACGGGACCTACGGGGCCGGGGAGTTCGCCCCGCCAAGCACCTTCGTCCCGCCCGAGCAGGCCCCGCCCACCCTCATGCCGCCCCTCTCCACCCCGGAAGGCCCCCGATGAGCACCGCGTCTCCTCACCTTGCCGCAGCGAGCGGCTCCGATCTGCTCCTGTGGGTCGCCGTGCCCTACATCTGCCTGGCCGTGTTCGTCGTCGGGCACGTCTGGCGCTACCGGCAGGACCAGTTCGGCTGGACCTCCCGCACCACCCAGCTCCTCGAACACCGGTGGCTGCGCTGGGGGAGCCCGCTGTTCCACCTGGGTGCCTTCATGGTGATCGCCGGACATGTCGTGGGGCTCGCCGTCCCCGACACGTGGACCGAGGCCGCCGGGATCTCCGAGCACGCGTACCACACCACGGCCGTCTGGGCGGGCTCGGTCGCGGGCGTCGCCATGGTCGCCGGGCTGGGCATGCTGTGCGCCCGTCGTCTCCTGACCCGCCGGATCCGGCTCGGCACCGACCGCAGCGACAAGCTCCTCTTCCCGTTGCTCTCCGCGACCGTTCTGCTCGGCATCACCGCCACCGCCGCCCACAACGTCTTCGGCGCCGGCTACGACTACCGTTCCACCGTCTCCGTCTGGTTCCGCGGCCTGTTCGTCCTCCAGCCGGAGCCCGAGGCGATAGCCGGAGCCCCGCTGCTGTTCCAGCTGCACGCCCTGACCGCGTTCCTGCTCTTCGCCGCCTGGCCGTTCACCCGGCTGGTCCACGTGTGGAGCGCCCCGATCGGGTACCTGGCCCGTCCGTACCTGGTCTACCGGCGGCGGACCGCGCCGCCGGCGGGGCGGCCGGCGGGCGGCCGGCCCCGGTCGGCACCGGGCTCGCGGCGAGCCGCCTGAGCCCCGGACCGGCGCTCGCCCCGGCCGCTCCGCCGTCCGGCCGCGATCAGAGGCTGTGGTGGGCGCCCTGGATGTGGAAGTTGAAGTCCGTGTGGCCGAGCGCGCCGTACAGGCGCAGCCAGATCGGCAGCAGCATCTCGGCGCCACGGGCGGTGGTGATGTCACCCAGGTCGATGATGTCGCCGGCGGGCCACCCGAACGACATGAGCAGGTCCGTGACGGCCCTCTTGGCCCCGGCGTCGTCTCCGGAGACGAACACGGTGTGCGCACCCGCGACCCGGGCCGGGTCGACCATGATCCGGGCGTTCATGGTGTTGAGGGTCTTGACGACCTTCGCCTCGGGGAAGGCGCGCTGGATCTGCTCTCCGAGGCTGTCGGTGCCGATCGGGTCCAGCGTCGGGGGCATGCCCCGGGAGAAGTCCAGGGGGTTGGCGACGTCGATGACGGTCTTGCCGGCCAGGTTGGCGGCACCGGCGGACTCCAGTGCCCGCAGACTGCTCAGGCCCGCGGTGGTGTTGACCACCGCCTCGCCCTGTGCGGCGGCGTCGGCGAAGGCGGCCAGCCGGACCTGAGGATGCCCGGCCTGCCACCGGGCATACGGCGGGTTGCCGTAGCCGTCGGGCTCGGTGCGGGCGAGCGTCGCCTGCGGGTCGCGGGTGCCGACGACGACCTCGTGGCCCAGCGAGGAGAGCTTGCCGGCGATCGTCCGGCCGACGACGCCGGTGCCGAGAACTGCGTAACGCATGGGTGCGGGTCCTTTCCGGCGGTACGGACGCCTCGCCGTGACCCCCGTGACGCCGGGACGAGGCGGACATCGTCACCTCCACCATCACCCCGGGACGTCGGCAGCGCCCGCGAACTCGGCCGAATGCCGCAGCGGTGCGTGACGCGGCGCGCCGGGCGGCCGGGTGTCCGACCGGCCCCACCGTCCCGGGACCGTCGGTCCCGGGACGGGACCTTTGCCGCCTGGGGGGCGGCTGCCGTCCACGGGAGGGTGGAGGTGGAAGCGGTACCGGCCCCCGGCACCGCTCCCCGCACGGACACGCTGCCGGACTTCCGGCCCACGACCTCGACGACGGAGGCGCAACCCCATGACCCGACAGGACGCCCTGACCCGCCCCGCCACCCCGGGCGGAGAGCCGTCCGAGACCGCCATCGCCATCGACCGGTTGGTCACGAACGGGCTCAAGGCGCTCGCCGACTACGAGGACCTGACACAGGAACAGATCGACCACATCGTCAAGAAGGCGTCGGTCGCCGCTCTGGACCAGCACACGGGACTCGCGCTGCTCGCGGTCGAGGAGACCGGGCGCGGTGTCTTCGAGGACAAGGCGGCCAAGAACATGTTCGCGTGCGAGCACGTCACGCACAGCATGGGCCGCATGAAGACCGTCGGGGTCATCGCCCGCGACGACATCGAGGACATGGTCGAGATCGCCGAACCCGTCGGGGTCGTGTGCGCGATCACTCCGGTCACCAACCCGACCTCCACCACGATCTTCAAGGCGCTCATGGCGCTGAAGACCCGCAACCCGGTCGTGTTCGCCTTCCACCCCTCGGCCCAGCGCTGCAGCGCGCAGGCGGCCCGCGTGGTGCGGGACGCGGCTGTCGCCGCCGGCGCACCGGAGCACTGCGTGCAGTGGATCGAGACTCCGTCCGTCGAGGCGACCGGCACGCTGATGCGCCACCCGGGCGTCGCGCTGATCCTCGCCACCGGCGGCAACGCGATGGTCAAGGCCGCCTACTCGGCCGGCAAGCCCGCCCTGGGCGTGGGCGCCGGGAACGTCCCCGCCTACGTCCACAAGAGCGCCGAACTGCGCCGCGCCGTCAACGACCTGGTGCTGTCCAAGTCGTTCGACAACGGCATGATCTGCGCCTCCGAACAGGCCGTCATCCTCGACGACGAGATCTACGACGCCGCCCTGGCCGAGTTCCGCACCCTGCACGCCCACCTGGCGACCGCGGAGGAGAAGGCCAAGCTGGAGACGTTCCTGTTCCCCACCGGCCGGGCGGGCGGCGGCTGCGAGCCCAAGGTCAACGCCGCCGCCGTGGGCCAGAGCCCGGTGTGGATCGCCGAGCAGGCCGGCTTCACCGTGCCCGCCGACACCTCGCTCATCCTGGTCGAGGCGGGCCGCGTCGGCCCGGACGAGCCGCTGACCCGGGAGAAGCTCTGCCCGGTCCTCGCCGTCCTGCGGGCCGAATCCGAGCAGCAGGGCTTCGCCCTGGCCGCCGACATGGTCGCCTTCCACGGCCAGGGCCACAGCGCGGTCATCCACACCGAGGACAGGGCGCTGGCGGAGGAGTACGGCAAGCGGATGAAGACGGTACGGATCATCGTCAACGCGCCCTCCTCGCAGGGTGCCATCGGCGGCATCTACAACAGCCTCCTGCCGTCCCTCACCCTGGGCTGCGGCTCCTGGGGCAGCACGTCGGTGTCGAACAACGTGTCCGCCGCCCAGCTCCTCAACGTCAAGCGGGTCGGCACCCGCCGCAACAACCTCCAGTGGTTCAAGGTCCCGCCGAAGATCTACTTCGAGCCGCAGGCGATCCGCTACCTCGCCTCCATGCCGGACGTCCACCGCGTCACGATCGTCACCGACGCGACCATGACCCGCCTCGGCTTCGTCGACCGCCTCGACCGGGTCCTGAAGCGCCGTCCGGAGCCGGTCACGCTGCAGATCATCGACAACGTCGAACCGGAACCCAGCATCGATTCCGTGCAGCGCGGCGCCCGTCTCATGCGGGACTTCCGCCCGGACACGATCATCGCGCTCGGCGGCGGCTCGCCCATGGACGCGGCGAAGGTGATGTGGCTGCTCTACGAGCACCCCGACATCGACTTCGCCGACATGCGGCACAAGTTCTCCGACATCCGCAAGCGCGCGTTCCGCTTCCCGACGCTGGGCAGCAGGGCCCGCCTGGTGTGCGTGCCCACCACCTCCGGCACCGGCGCCGAGGTCACCCCCTTCGCGGTCATCTCCGATCCCGCGACGGGCAAGAAGTACCCGCTCGCCGACTACGCGCTCACCCCCAGCGTGGCCATCGTCGACCCCCTCCTGACCACCGCCCTGCCCCCGGCCCTGGCCGCCGACAGCGGCTTCGACGCCCTCACCCACGCCATAGAGGCGTATGTCTCCGTCTACGCCAACGACTTCACCGACGGCCTCGCGCTGCACGCGATCCGGCTGATCTTCGACCACCTCGAGGCGGCGGTGAACGACCGCGAGGGCTCGGCGCGGGCCCGGGAGAAGATGCACAACGCCGGCACCATCGCGGGCATGGCCTTCGGCAACGCCTTCCTCGGCATCGTCCACGCCATGTCCCACACCCTCGGCGCCACCTTCCACATCGCTCACGGCCGCACCAACGCCGTACTGCTCCCCCACGTCATCCGCTACAACGGCACCGTCCCCGGCAAGCTCACGGGCTGGCCCAAGTACGAGCACTACCGGGCCCCGGAACGCTTCCAGGACATCGCCCGGACCCTGGGTCTGCCCGCCGCCACCCCGCAGGAAGGCGTGGAGTCGCTCGCCTGGGCGGTCGAGCGGCTGCGCGACGCCGTGGGCATCGAGCCGTCGTTCGCCTCCCTCGGCGTCGACGAGCGCGCCTTCCTCGACGCCCTGCCCCAACAGGCCCTCAACGCCTACGAGGACCAGTGCGCGCCCGCCAACCCGCGGATGCCCATGCTCGACGACATGCGGGAGCTCATGCGGGCGGCCTACTACGGCCCGGACCGGCCGGCCGACGCGTAGCCCGCGCAGCGGCCTCGCTCACCGCCCCACGGACGCCGTCGTCGTCGGACGCCTCGACAGCGGCGGCGGCCAGGGGCCGTCGGGAGGCCGGAACCGCACCATCCGGCCCTGGCCGGCGGGACCCGTGGGGCCGCTGTGCCGCAATCCATGGGGCCGTTCGGCCCCTCTTGGCCCGGCACCGCCGAAACACCGTCCGGTGCCTGCTACACAGAAGACGGTCGCCCCCTGGGTCGCGGCGCCCCCCACTCACCCCACCCTTCACTCCACCTTTCCGGGAGTCTCCATGCTGTCCGAAGAGTCCGCCGCCGTCGTCCGAGCCACCCTGCCCGCGGTGGCCGGAGCCCTGGACGAGATCACGACCCGCTTCTACGGCGCCATGTTCCGGGACCGCCCGGAACTGCTCGACGGGATGTTCAACCGCGGCAACCAGGCCAGCGGCGCCCAGCGCCGCGCCCTGGCCGGATCGATCGCCGGCTTCGCGACCGCGCTGCTCGACCACCCGGACACCCGCCCGGACACACTCCTGGACCGCATCGCCCACAAGCACGCCGCCGTCGGCGTCACCGACGACCAGTACACCATCGTCCACAAGTACCTCTTCGGCGCGATAGCCGACGTACTCGGCGACGCCGTCACCCCCCAGGTGGCAGCAGCCTGGGACGAGGTCTACTGGCTCATGGCCGGCGCACTGATCGGCCGCGAGGCCCGCCTCTACCAGGACGCCGGCGTCGAACCCGGCCGGAT
>NZ_JBWKAJ010000015.1:0-201987 GCF_056437585.1 Streptomyces sp. NPDC042364
CTCAAGGAACGGACGCTTCCTTTGTACTCACCCGAGTGTTTCTCGGGCTTTCCTCCGGGCGCTTCCCTTCGGTCTTGCGTTTCCGACTCTATCAGTGTTTTTCCGTCTCCCTGACCACTCTCCCGCAGACATGCAGAAGGGACCCCGAGATAGGATCTGACAAGTTGGATGCCGCTTGGGGCGGTACGCGCAGTTGCGCCGCTCGACCCCGAGCAGGTCTACGACTGTACAGCGGGCTCCGGAGCGCGTGCAAATCGGCTGGACTGGTGGTCTAGACCACTAGGCTGTATCTTCCGTGCGGAACCCTGCATCTGACATACGCTGCTGGGCAGAGCCGCCCGATACAAGCGGTGACGGCCGTACACGCAGCTCCACCCTGGGAGGCTTCCCATGACCACCGTGACGTCCCCACTTGCCGGACGTGCCATCGGACTGGCCGCCGTGCCGGACCCCGTGTTCTCGGGAGCGATGGTGGGCCCCGGCACCGCGATCGACCCAGCGCGTGACGCGTCCGAGGCCGTCTCCCCCGTCGACGGAGTCATCGTCTCGCTGCACCCGCACGCGTTCGTCGTGGTCGACAGCGAGGGGCACGGTGTGCTGACGCATCTCGGGATCGACACCGTGCAGCTGAACGGCGAAGGGTTCGAGCTGCTCGTCAACAAGGGCGACACCGTGCAGCGTGGTCAGGCCGTGGTCCGCTGGGACCCGGCTGCCGTCGAGGCCACCGGCAAGTCGCCGATCTGTCCCGTCGTGGCCCTGGAGGCCACGGCCGACGCCCTCTCCGATCTCCGGCTCGACGGCGATGTGAAGACCGGGGACGCGCTCTTCGGCTGGCAGTGACGCCAGGTCCGTACCGCACGGAAAGTTCGACAACCACCGCGGCGGCGGGGCCCGCCGCACTACCGGAGACGGGTGAGATGGAGACAACGCTGCGAGGCGTCGGTGTCAGCCACGGTGTGGCGATCGGCGAGGTTCGGCACATGGGCACGGCGGTACTGGAGCCGCCGGCCAAGCAGATACCGGCGGAGGACGCGGAGCGCGAGCAGGGGCGGGCCCGTAAGGCCGTGGACGCCGTCGCGGCCGACTTGACGGCGCGCGGCAATCTGGCGGGCGGCGAGGCGCAGGCGGTGCTCGAGGCCCAGGCCCTGATGGCCCAGGACCCGGAACTGATGGCGGATGTGGAGCGCCGAATCGCCGTGGGGAGCACGGCGGAGCGGGCGGTCTACGACGCCTTCGCCGCGTACCGGGCTCTGCTGGCGGGTGCCGGGGAGTACCTCGCGGGCCGGGTGGCCGACCTCGACGACGTGCGGAACCGTATCGTCGCGCGGTTGCTCGGGGTCCCCATGCCGGGGGTGCCGGACAGCGACGAGCCGTATGTCCTCATCGCCCGCGATCTCGCGCCTGCGGACACCGCGCTGCTCGACCCGACCCTCGTCCTCGGTTTCGTCACCGAGGAAGGCGGGCCGACCAGTCACAGCGCGATCCTGGCGCGGGCACTCGGTGTACCGGCCGTGGTGGCGCTGCCGGGGGCCGGGGAACTCGCCGAGGGCACGGTGATCGCCGTGGACGGCAGCACCGGTGAGATCTTCGTGAACCCGAGTGCGGAGAAGAAGGCCGAGCTGGAGGCCGCCGCCGCGGAGCGCAGGGCGGCGCTGGCCGCGTCCAGCGGGCCGGGGGCCACCTCGGACGGGCACAAGGTGCCGCTGCTGGCCAATGTGGGCGGTCCCGCCGACGTGCCGGCGGCCGTGGAGGCCGGGGCCGAGGGTGTGGGCCTCTTCCGGACCGAGTTCCTCTTCCTGGACGACAGCAAGCAGGCGCCCTCGGAGGAGAAGCAGGTCGAGGCGTACCGGAAGGTACTGGAGGCGTTCCCCGAGGGGCGCGTGGTCGTACGCGTGCTCGACGCGGGCGCCGACAAGCCGCTGGACTTCCTGACTCCGGCCGACGAGCCGAACCCCGCGCTGGGTGTGCGGGGGCTGAGGACGCTGCTGGACCACCCGGAGGTGCTGCGCACGCAGTTGACGGCGCTCGCCAAGGCCGCGGAGGGGCTGCCGGTCTACCTCGAGGTCATGGCGCCCATGGTCGCTGACCGCACGGACGCGAAGGCGTTCGCCGACGCGTGCCGTGAGGCCGGATTGCGGGCCAAGTTCGGCGCCATGGTCGAGATCCCGTCGGCGGCGCTGCGGGCGCGGTCGATTCTGCAGGAGGTCGAGTTCCTTTCGCTGGGGACCAATGACCTCGCGCAGTACACGTTCGCGGCCGACCGGCAGGTGGGTGCGGTGTCACGGCTGCAGGATCCGTGGCAGCCCGCACTGCTCGACCTGGTGGCGCTGTCCGCGGAGGCGGCGAGGGCCGAGGGCAAGAGCTGCGGTGTGTGCGGTGAGGCTGCTTCGGATCCGCTGCTCGCGTGTGTGTTGACGGGTCTGGGCGTCACCTCCCTGTCCATGGGTGCGGCGTCGATTCCGTATGTGCGGGCGACGCTCGCGAAGTACACGCTGGCGCAGTGCGAGCGCGCTGCGGCAGCCGCTCGGGCGGCAGACACGGCCGAGGAGGCGCGCGGCGCCGCCCAGGCGGTGCTGTCGGGCGAGTGACATCGCGGTGATCGGTCGGGCGAGGGGCGCTCCACCTGCGGGTGGGGCGCCCCTCGCCCGTTCAGCCGAGGTGTCCGTCCGTGGGGGCGCCTCCCCGGCCGAGGTCGTCCCCGAGGTCGGGCGGGGTGCAGTAGTCGACGCCGGACTCCGGGGAGACGAGGTCTCCGGAGTCCACGTCGGTGCAGTAGGCGTCGAAGACCTCACCCGCGGTGAGGGGTTCGAGGCCTTCGCCGCGCAGACGCCAGCCGTAGACGCGGTCGGTGGTGTCGGGGGCGCTGGTGCGCATGACGAGTCCGCCGGGGCTTCGGGTGGCGATACCGAGGGCGAGTACGGTGGCGAACTCCAGGGCTTCTGCCTCGTCCAGGCGGCTGGCTCCGTCGGTGTCCTGGTCCGCGCGGAGGGCGGCGACGAGTGCCTGGGGCTTGGCGGAGACGCTGCACACGAGGTGGCGCTCGCCGGGGTCCGCCGTGTCGAGGATGCGGGTGAGCAGTTCCATGGCCCGGGCGAAGGCCGCGCGCCCGATGTCCTCGCCGCAGCAGGCGCAGGAGCCGATCTGGGCGAGGAGTGTGGTGGCGTATTCCCAGGTGGCCTGGCGGACCGCTTCGTCGATCAGGTCGGGAACGAGTTCGGTGAGGGGCTGCCCTTCGTAGGGGACGGCGGCGCCCGTCGCGGCCAGTTCGGCGGTGAAGCGGGTGCGGCTGGAGGGCGTGTCCGGTTCGAGGCCCGTGTCGGCGCAGAACTCCGCGTACTCCTCGGGGTCGAAGAGGGCGACGGTGGTGTGGTCGCCCTGCTCGGCACGAGTGCGCAGCAGGGCTTCCACGGCGTCGAGGTAGGTCGTGTGGTCGTCGAAGGCGAAGCTGCGGTAGCGCCGCATCGCCGTGAAGTCGTGCTCGTCCGCGAGCAGGCCGATGGTGCCCGCGATCTCGCGGCGCAGGATCATTCGCATGCTCCGGTGGCCGGTGTGTGCCATGGTTCTCCCCCTGTGCGAGCAGTCGATCAATGCTCACTCACAGTAATCGGGGGCACTGACAACGGGTGCCGGCCCGGCCATCGGCGCATGGCTCCCGGTGCCCGTCAGGCTCGTTCGCGGGCCAGGTCCTGGTAGAAGTTCAGCAGGTCGAGGTTGTCGATGGAGCCGGGGTTGACCGCCTTCTCCATGGGGGTGCCCTGGAGGAGACGCTTGACGGGGACCTCGATGCGTTTGCCGGTCAGGGTGTGGGGGATTCCCGGGACCTCGATGATCTCGTCGGGAACGTGGCGGGGGGAGAGCTGTTCACGGATGGTCCGTTTGATGCGGTTCAGCAGGGCTTCGTCGAGGGTCGCGCCCGGGGCGAGGTGCACGAAGAGGGGCATCCAGTAGCCGCCGTCGGGCTGTTCGATGCCGATGACGAGGGATTCCTTGATCTCCGGGAGCCGCTCGACCGCTTCGTAGATGTCGGCCGAGCCCATGCGGACGCCCTGGCGGTTGAGCGTGCTGTCGGAGCGGCCGTGGATGACGACGGAGCCTCGTGAGGTGACGGTGATCCAGTCGCCGTGGCGCCAGACGCCGGGGTAGGTGTCGAAGTAGCTGTCGTGGTAGCGGGTGCCGTCGGGATCGTTCCAGAAGTGGATCGGCATGGACGGCATGGGGTTGGTGACGACGAGTTCGCCGACCTCGTCGGTGAGGGGTTTGCCGCTGGGGTCCCAGGACTGGAGGTCGGTGCCGAGGCAGGGGGCCTGGAGTTCGCCGATGTGGACGGGGAGGGTGGGGACGGCTCCGGCGAAGCAGGAGCAGACGTCGGTGCCGCCGCTGACGGAGGCGATCCACAGGTCTGCTCCTGCTTCTGCGAACTCGTCGTGGAGCCAGCGGAAGCCGTCGGGCGGGAGCGGGGAGCCGGTGGTGCCGACGCACTGGATGCGGGAGAGGTCGTGGTCGCGGCCGGGGTGGACACCGGCCTTGCGGCAGGCCATGACGTAGGCGGCGGAGGTGCCGTAGAGGGTGGCGCCGGTGCGTTCGGCGACGCTCCACTGGGCGCCGGTGTCGGGGTATCCGGGGCTGCCGTCGTAGAGGACGACCGTGGTGCCGGTGAGGAGGCCGGAGACGAGGAAGTTCCACATCATCCAGCCGGTGGAGGTGTACCAGAAGAAGCGGTCCTCGGGGCCGAGGTCGCAGTGCAGGCCGAGCTGCTTGAGGTGCTCGACGAGGATGCCGCCCTGGGACTGGACGAGGGCCTTGGGCAGGCCCGTGGTGCCGGAGGAGTAGAGCACCCACAGGGGGTGGTCGAAGGGGACCTGTTCGAAGGCCGGCTCGACGTCCGCCGAGGTCAGGGCGGACCATTCCAGGGCGCCGTCGGGGGCGTCGGTGCCGAGGAGGGGGATGTGGACGACGGCGCGCAGGGTGGGCAGTTCGCGGCGGAGTTCGGCGACGGTGTCGCGGCGGTCGTGGTCCTTTCCGCCGTAGCGGTAGCCGTCGACGGTGAAGAGGACGGCCGGTTCGACCTGCTGGAAGCGGTCGAGGACGCTGCGGGCGCCGAAGTCGGGGGCGCAGGACGTCCAGACGCCGCCGACGGCGGCGGTGGCCAGGAGAGCGACGACGGCCTGGGGGATGTTCGGGAGGTAGCCGCTGACGCGGTCTCCCGGGCGCACGCCGAGGGCGCGCAGTTCTGCGGCGAGGGAGCCGACCTGGCGGCGCAGTTCGGCCCAGGTCACAGGGCGTGGTTCGTGGGTCTCGTCGACGTGCAGCAGGGCCGGTTCGTCGGCCCGGGTGGCCGCTGCGCGGAGGGCGTGTTCGGCGTAGTTGAGGGTGGCTCCGGGGAACCACTGGGCGCCGGGCATGGCGCGTTCGCCCAGGACGCGCGTGTAGGGGGTGGAGAACCGTACGTCGAACCACTCGGTGACGGCCTTCCAGAAGGTCTCGAGTTCGTCGACGGACCAGCGGTGCAGGGCGGCGTATCCGCCTTCGGCGGGGGCGCCGTGGTGCTCGGCCGCCCAGGTGTGGAACTGGGTGATCCGGGCCCGGGCGATGCGGTCCGCGTCGGGCTGCCAGAGCGGCGAGGGGTTCGCTGAGGTCATGGGTCGGCTCCCGGACTGTGCGCGTCGTGTGCGTCTGGCGCGCACGAGCGGGGTGTGCGCGTGACGCGGCCACCACGGACGATGCCATGTGATCGACTTCGGCACCAGGGTTCGCCGCGGATGGCCGGCGACATGAAGGGTGCCGTCACCATGGGTGAACGGAAGTTGAACGACTCACACAAACGGGCCGGTCAGTGGCAGGGTGAGCGGCATGGAGGGTCGTGACCTGGTGCGTTCGGTGAAGGCGATCGGTTCGGCGGGGGTGGCGCAGGGGCTGCGTACCGTCCGGGCCGCGTGGCGCAGGAGGCGTTCCGACGCCACCGGGCTGGCGGCGCGGGGGGCGGAGCGGGCGCGGGTGCCGGGACTGGTGCGGGATGTGGAGCCGGGGCCGGGCGGTGGGGTCGTCCGGTTCGACCGGTCGGAGCTGCGGATCACCGTCGATGTGAACGGGGCGGTGTTCTGGGGCTGGGACGGGGCGCGGCAGGAGCCGTCGTACGCCCTCGCGGGCCGGTGCCCTGAGCCGGATCCGCGGGCCGTGCTGGAACCGGACAAGGACGGCGGCTGGCGGGTCGTGGCCGAACGGGTGACGGTCGTGGTGTCGCGGTACGGGGCCGTCGAGGTGTGTACGCCCGGTGGGGTGATGCTGCGGCGTGATCTGCCGCCGCGGTGGTGGGGGCCGGTCGGCGGGGGCGAGGCGCGGTGGACACAGCGGTCGGAGGTCGCGGCCGATGCCCGGTTCTTCGGTCTGGGCGGGCGCGCGGCCGGGCCGCGACTGCGTGCCGGAACGTATCGGCTGTGGAACACGGACCCCGGGCACGCGTTCGCGCCCGGTGATGATCCGCTGTACATCACGATGCCGGTGCAGATGGTGGTGGCCGACGCGGGGACGCATCTGGTGTTCCACGACACCACGTGGGACGGCGCGGTGACGTTGCGCGAGGGTGAGGAGGGCGCGGGGTCGGGGCACGACCGGGTCGGCACGTCGGAGCTGCGGATGTCTGGGGGGCCGCTGCGCTGCTGGGTGATAGTGGGTACTCCCGCGCGCGTGCTGCACGCCTGGGCGGCGCTGACGGGGGCTCCGGCGCTGCCGCCGGCGTGGGCGCTGGGGCACCATCACGCGCGGTGGGGGTTCGGCGGCGAGCAGGAGGTGCGGCGGATCGTCGCGGGGTACCGGGAGCACGGGCTGCCGCTCGACGCGGTCCATCTGGACATCGACCACTACGACGGCCACCGGGTGTTCACGGTGGACGCCGAGAACTTCCCGAAGTTGCCGGATCTTGCCGCGGAGTTGCGGGGGCAGGGGATCCGGCTGGTGTCGATCGTGGACGCTGCGGTGAAGGCTCAGCCCGGCGATGCCGTGTTCGACAGCGGGACGGCGGAGGACGTGTTCGTGCGGGATGCCGCCGGGCGGGTCGTGAAGGGGCTGGTGTGGCCCGGGGAGTCGGTCTTCCCGGACTTCACGCGGGCGCGTACGCGCGCGTGGTGGGGCGGTCTGTACGAGGAGAGGCTCGCGCAGGGCTTCGCGGGGTTCTGGCACGACATGAACGAGCCGACGTCGTTCGTGGCGTTCGGGGAGAACACCCTGCCCCGGTCGGCCCGGCACGATCTGGAGGGCCGGGGCGGCGACCATCGGGAGGCGCACAACGTGTACGCGTTGTGCATGGCGCGGGCCGGCTTCGAGGGGCTGCGTGAGCTGGTGCCCGGAGGGCGGCCGTTCGTGTTCTCGCGGTCCGGGTGGGCCGGGATGCAGCGTTATGGGGGCGCGTGGTCCGGGGACGTGGCGACGGGCTGGCCGGGGCTGCGGGCGTCGCTGTCGCTGGTGCTGGGGCTCGGGTTGTGCGGGGTGCCGTACTCGGGTCCGGATGTGGGCGGCTTCGACGGGAGCCCGTCGCCCGAGCTGTTCCTGCGGTGGTTCCAGCTGGGGGCGTATCTGCCGTTGTTCCGCACGCACGCGAGCATGCGGGCGGGGCGCAGGGAGCCGTGGGAGTTCGGGGACGAGGTCGTCGGGCATGCGCGGGCGGCGCTCGTCGAGCGGCGTCGGCTGCTGCCGTACTTCATGACGCTGGCGCATCTGGCGCGGCGTACGGGGGCGCCGTATGTGCGCCCGGTGTGGTGGGGTGCGCCGGAGGACAGGGCGTTGCGGGACTGCGAGGACGCGTTCCTGCTGGGTGGCTGTCTGCTGGTGGCGCCGGTGCTGGAGCCGGGTGCGGACAGGCGTGCGGTGCAGCTGCCGCGGGGGCGCTGGTACGACACGGTGACCGGGAGGGCGTATCAGGGGCCTGGTCGGGTGATGGTCGACGCGCCCCTTTCGCGGATTCCCGTTCTCGCGCGCGCGGGTGCCGTGGTGCCGGTCCGGGGCGCCGACGGCGGCCTGGAGCTGGAGGTGTGGGCACCCGCGCGCGGGCGGACGGGGGGCGGGCTCGTGGTGGCGGACGCGGGCGACGGCTGGGACGAGCCGGAGGTCGAGCGGTACACGACGCGCTGGGAGGGGCGGCGTGTGGTGGTGGAGCGGGACGGGGAGGAGGGGCCGGTCGAGCCCCTGTACCCGGTGCGGGTCCGGGGGCTCGACCGGGAGTGAGCGGGGGTTCGGCTCAGATGTAGCGGCCGTCGAAGAACGCCTGTACCGCCAGGGTGTGCAGCGGGAAGGCGAGTTCGGCCGGTCTGCGCAGCAGGTGCCAGCCCTCCGTCTCGTCCGTGGCCGCGGGTGGCGGGAGGTTGGCCGCCGGGCGCTCGGGGAGCAGCCCGAACAGGAGCAGATGGCCGTCGGGTGAGCTCATGGCGTCGGCGAGGCGGACGTCGCGGTCGGCCGCGCTGATGCCCGTCTCCTCCTTGAGCTCGCGGACGACGGCGTGCCGCCAGTCCTCCCGGTGGTCGACGAAGCCGCCGGGCAGGGCGGTGCCCCCGCGGGCGGGGGCGATGGTCCGTGTGATCACGACGAGGGCTGTGCCCTTGGTGTCGTACACGGGCTGGAGGGCCACCGCGACGGGGAGCGGGTTGCGGTAGGCCACGGTGTGGCAGGCCTCGCAGGTGCGGGGCCAGCCGGAAACGCCCTCACCGTAGGGCGCTCCGCAACCGGAACAATGCGAGTCCGGTGCGGAGTTGGCGGTTGGGTGTTGATTTGCGGACACGCGGCGGACTGTATCCGATCATCTGCTGGTCGTCCTGCTCGGGCGACGCAATGCGCCATCTCGGCGGTGGGCCGGCGCGGGTGAAGGGGGGCCGGAACCACCCCCGTGGGTCCCGGCCACCCCTCCGGATACTGCGACGCCGACGGGGGCCGGATGGTTCGCTCCGGGGCCTGCTCATTTCCCGTGGCCCGTGACAAACTTCTGACGGTTCATCAGATCTGTTGCCGGGGAGGGGCTTTGTCGCGTAGTCGCACACCTGTGGTCGCCGGCTGGTTCTCCGGGGAGGGGGACGAGTTCCGTCTGCTCGGCACGCGCTGCTCGTCGTGTGCCTCGGTGTTCTTCCCCCGGGAGGACGTCTTCTGCCGCAACCCGGGGTGCGGCGGGGGCGACCTGCGGGAGGTGGCGCTGTCCCGGCGGGGGCGTGTGTGGTCGTACACCGATGGCCGGTACCGGCCCCCGCCACCCTTTGTGTCCGATCCGGGCCGTCCGTGGGAGCCGTACGCGTTGGTCGCCGTGGAGCTGGCCGCGGAGCGACTCGTGGTGCTGGGACAGGCGGTTCCCGGGGTCACCGTCGCCGATCTGGCGGTGGGCATGGAGGTGGAGGTCGTCCCCGGTGTGCTGAACGAGGACGCGGAGACGACCTGGACGACGTGGCACTGGCGGCCGACGGGGGTGACGGTGTGACGGACGAGGTGGCGGTGCTCGGTGCGGGCATGCACCCGTGGGGCAAGTGGGGCAGGAGCTTCGTCGAGTACGGCACGGCGGCGGCGCGGGCGGCGCTGGACGACGCCGGGGTCGACTGGCGGGACGTCGGCTCGATCGTCGGGGCGGACACGGTGCGTGGCGGATATCCGGGGTACGTGGCGGGGGCGACCTTCGCCAGGGCGCTGGGCTGGCAGGGGGCGCGGGTCGCGAGTGTGTACGCGGCCTGCGCGTCGGGGGCGCAGGCGGTGGGCGCCGCCAGGGCACAGATCCTCGGCGGTCTCGCGGACGTCGTGCTCGTGGTGGGTGCGGACTCGGCGCCGAAGGGGTTCTTCCGGCCCGCGGGCGGGGATCGCCCGGACGATCCGGACTGGCTGCGGTTCAGGGTTCTCGGCGCGACCAACCCGACGTACTTCGGGCTGTACGCCCGGCGCCGGATGGCGGTGCACGGTGACACCGTGGAGGACTTCGCCCGGGTCAAGGTGAAGAACTCGGCGCTGGGGGCGCTCAATCCGTACGCGCGGTACCGCAAACGGGTGACCGCGGAGGAGGTCGCGGGTTCCGCCGTCGTCGCGGACCCGTTGCGGCTGCTGGACATCTGCGCCACCTCGGACGGGGGCGCGGCGCTCGTGCTGTCCAGCATGGAGTTCGCGCGGCGCCACGGCGCGGCCCGGCCGGTGCGGATCCGGGCGGTGTCCACGGTGACGCCGCGCTACCCCAACACGGTGCTGGATCTGCCGGACATCGCGACGGACTCCGCGGTGGCGGTGGAGCCGGGTGCCGAGACGTTCCGGGCGTCGATAGCGCGGGCGGCGTACGAGGAGGCGGGCCTCGGGCCGGACGACCTGTCTCTCGCCGAGGTCTACGACCTGTCCACCGCGCTGGAGTTGCAGTGGTACGAGGACCTGGGGCTGTGCGGCGAGGGCGAGGGGGCGAAGCTGCTGCGGGACGGGGTGACGGCGCTCGGCGGACGGATACCGGTGAACACGAGCGGCGGTCTCGCGTCCTTCGGTGAGGCGGTTCCGGCGCAGGCGATCGCCCAGGTGTGCGAGCTGGTCCGGCAGTTGCGGGGCGAGGCAGGTGACCGGCAGGTCGCGGGAGCGCGGGTGGGGATCAGTGCGAACCAGGGGTTGTTCGGGCACGGCTCGGCGGTGGTCGCGGTCCGGTGAGGCACCCCGGTCGGGAGCCGGAGCGGAGCCGCCGGGTCGCCATGGTGTCCGAGGCAGTCGGGCAGGTGTGCGCACATCCGCGTGCGGTGCGGGAACCACGCGTGAACAGCTCATGAACCGGGTTCCGGTCGGTCCGGGCGGCGTCATCATGCTGGCGTGCCTTCCTGGTCGGACACGCTCCGCTTCGCCTTTCAGCCGATCGTCAATCTGACGACCGGAGGGGTCTCGGCGCTGGAGATACTCGTGCGTCCCGAGAGAGGTGACGTGCTGGCCGAGGCCCGCCGGGACCCCGAGCTCGACGGCCGGCTGGCCGCGTCCGCGATCCGGGCGGCCACCCGGATGGAGACGCTGCTGCCGCTGCATGTGAACGTCTTCGCCGCGACACCGGCCGACCTGGGCGGCCTGGCCGCGCTGCGGGACGCCGTACGGGAGGCGCGGCGGCTGCCGTGGGAGGTGACCGTCGACATCGTGCCGCCGTATGCGCACGTGCCGCGGTCGGCCCTGGTGGAGGCGGTGGCCGGACTGCGGAGCGAGGGATTCCGGATCTGTGTGGACGGGGTCGGGGACGGCGACGTGCCGCTGCGCTTGCTGGTGGACCTCGCGCCCGACATGGTGAAGCTGGACGCGTCGCTGCTGGCACGGCCCGCGGCGGTGCGGGCGATGCGGACGCTGTGCGACGAGGCGGGCGCGCTGTTGTCGGTCGAGGGGGTCGAGACGGAGGCGCAGTGCGCGGCGGCGATGGCTGCGGGCGCGCAACTGGCTCAGGGCGTGCTGTTCGCGCCGCCCGCCCGCCTGCCCGCGGCGGACGTGTACGTTCCGCGGCTCTCCCCCGTGGTCTCGGCGCCGGTCGCCGGACCCCCGGTGCGGCAGTTCCTGCGTCCGGCCGCACTGTTGCCCGCGTCGGCGTCGGCGGGCGAGGTGCGGGCGCTGCTCACCGGGGCTCCCGAGGTGTCGGGGGTGCTGCTCGTGGACGGCAGCGGGAGCCCGGTGCGGTCGGTGCACCGGTCGCGGTTCCTGCTGTCGTTGTCGGGGCGCTACGGGCACGCCCTGTACGCCGACCGTCCGGCCGCGAGGCTCGCCGATCCACCGCGTACGGTCGGGGTCGACGCCACGGCCTGGGAGGTCCTCGACATCGTGAGGGCCGGCGACCGGGACCGCACCTCGGACGACGTCGCGGTGGTCGACCGGTCCGGGCGGTGTGTGGGCGTCGTACGGCCGGCGGATCTGCTGCGGGCGCTCGCCGAGAGCCGGGTCGAGGAGGCCGCGGGGCTCAATCCCCTCACCCGGCTGCCCGGTTCGGACGCGATCACCGGCGAGGTGGACCGGTGGATCTCGGAGGGGCGCGCGTTCGCGTTGAGCTGGCTGGACATCGACCACTTCAAGCAGGTCAACGACGGGGCGGGGTTCGCGGCCGGGGACGAGTTGATCCGGTCCGTGGGGCGGGCGTTGCAGCACACCGCGTCCCGGGTCGCCAGGGTGGGTCACATCGGCGGTGACGACTTCCTGGTCCTCGCCGAACCGGACGGACTCGATCCGCTGGCCGGGACGATGCTCGACACACCCTGGTCGGCGGGCGGGCGCGCGGTCACGCTGTCACTCGCCACGGTCGTGTGCGCCCCCGGCAGTGTCACGGACCACCGGGAGGCCGCCGCGTGCCTGGCACCGCTCAAGCAGGCGGCCAAGGCGCTGGGCGGCGCCAGTTGGGTGCTGGGGCGGGCCGGACGACCGGGGCACGAGGTGCGGCGCGGCGGTGAGGCGGTGGGGGCGGGGGCCGGGCAGCCGGGTCGGGGCCGAGCCGAGTGACGGACACGGGCGCCGGGCAGGCCGGCGGCGGGCGGCGCACGGCGGGTGGCGGGCGGCGGTACGTGTGTGGGCGTCGGCGCCGGCGTCCCGAGCGACCAGTCGCCCCCGACGCGGCGGAGCAGTGGCCCGCGGCTGTGCGTCGGCGGTTCCCCACAGTGGGTGGTGCCATGCGATGGCGCGTCAGAGGCGGTCGGTGTCCCAGAGGCTCTCGGTGTCGGTGATGCGGTCAGTGTCGGTGAGGTTCCCGTGGCGGCTCGCTTCACCGCCTTCATGTCGGTCGGTGTGCCGGTCGGTCCGCTCCTCACCATTGTTGGTCCTTGTTCTTGACGCCCCCTGGGTGCCGGTGAACACTTCCGGTGTCAGTCGGCATCGCCGCATTCGGGCGTCTTTGTGCACCGCGCCGCTCGGGTCTCCCGCCTGCCTCTCGGGCCGTCCCCCACGGGCGATTCGGCTGTTACGGCACGCTCGTCACGGACGCCGGGCGGGGCGCGGGACTCTCCCTGCCTTCGGCTGAAGTAGCCATGGGAACGCACCCTGCACGGATGGTCCGGGGTCGATCACTCCGGGCCGGGCCTAGGAGCCGCCATGAGCAACGGAGACATCTTCCTCGGCGAGGTCATCGGTACGGCGATCCTGATTCTCTTCGGCGCCGGCGTGTGCGCCGCCGTCACCCTCGGGTTCTCGAAGGCGAGGGCATCGGGCTGGATCGTCATCGCGTTCGGCTGGGGCTTCGCCGTCCTGGCCGGTGCCTACACCGCCGCACCCCTGTCGGGCGGGCATCTGAACCCGGCGGTGACCCTGGGGGTCGCGGTCGACACGGGGACGTGGGACAAGGTCTGGGTGTATCTGCTGGGCCAGATGGTGGGCGCGATGCTCGGCGCGGTCCTCGCCTACCTCGTCTACCTCGCGCAGTTCCAGGCGAACGTCCGCGAGGAGGGCACCACGCAGGGCACGGCGGGCGAGCCGACGCCGACCCTCGGGATCTTCTCCACCATCCCGGAGATCCGGAATCCCGTCGCCAATCTGATCACCGAGATCATCGCGACGATCGCGCTGGTGCTGCCGATCCTCGCCTTCGGCCGGAACACCGGGATAGGCATCGGTCAGATCCCCGGGGAGGAGGCCGGGGTCTACGGCTCCGGCATCTCGGTGCTGCTGGTGTCGTTCCTGGTCGTCGGCATCGGCCTCTCGCTGGGCGGGCCCACCGGCTACGCGATCAACCCGGCGCGCGACCTCGGCCCGCGCATCGTGCACACCTTCCTGCCGATCCCGAACAAGGGCACCTCCGACTGGGGTTACGCCTGGATCCCGGTCGCCGGCCCGCTGGCCGGCGGGGTCCTCGCGGGCCTCGTCCACAACGCGGCCTTCTGACCCACCGACGCAAGACGTGTACCGACGTAAGACGCGTACCGACGCAAGACGTGAGGGGATGTCATGCCGGACAACGCCCAGAAGTACGTCGCAGCCATCGACCAGGGCACCACCTCGAGCCGTTGCATCATCTTCGACCAGGACGGTGCCATCGTCGCCGTGGACCAGCGCGAACACCGCCAGATCTTCCCCAAGCCGGGCTGGGTGGAGCACGACGCCACCGAGATCTGGTCGAAGGTGCAGGCCGTCGTCGCCGGGGCCATCGCCAAGGCGGGCCTGCGCCCGGACCAGATCAGCGCACTCGGCATCACCAACCAGCGCGAGACGACCGTCCTGTGGGACCGGGCCACGGGCAAGCCCGTGCACAACGCGATCGTCTGGCAGGACACGCGTACCTCCGCGCTCTGCAACGAACTCGGCGGCACGGACGGCCAGGACCGGTTCCGGGAGCAGACCGGTCTGCCGCTGGCCAGCTACTTCTCCGGTCCGAAGGCCGCCTGGCTGCTCGACCACGTGCCGGGCCTGAGGACCCGCGCCGAACGCGGCGAGATCGCCTTCGGCACGATCGACTCCTGGCTGATCTGGAACCTCACCGGCGGCACGGACGGCGGCCGGCACGTCACCGACGTCACCAACGCCGGGCGCACCATGCTGATGAACCTGGGGACCCTCCAGTGGGACTCCTCGATCCTGTCCGCGATGGACGTCCCGGAGGCGGTCCTCCCGGAGATCAGGTCCTCCGCCGAGGTGTACGGCACCGCGGTGGGTCAACTCGCGGGCGTCCCCGTGGCGTCGGCGCTCGGCGACCAGCAGGCGGCGGTGTTCGGACAGGCCTGCTACGACGTCGGCACCGCGAAGAACACCTACGGCACCGGCAGCTTCCTGCTCCTCAACACCGGCAACCGGCCCGTGGCCTCGAAGAGCGGGCTGCTCACGACCATGGGGTACAAGATCGGCGACGAGGCGCCGGTGTACTGCCTGGAGGGGTCGATCGCGATCACGGGCGCCCTGGTGCAGTGGTTCCGCGACCAGCTCGGCATCATCCGTACCGCCGACGAGATCGAACCGCTGGCGGCGAGCGTCGAGGACAACGGCGGGGCGTACATCGTGCCGGCGTTCTCCGGGCTGTTCGCACCGTACTGGCGCTCCGACGCCCGCGGCGTCATCACCGGGTTGACGCGGTACGTCACCAGGGCGCATCTCGCCCGCGCGGTGCTGGAGGCGACGAGCTGGCAGACGCGGGAGGTCGTGGACGCCATGTTCCAGGACTCGGGGGTGCGCATCACGACCCTCAAGGTCGACGGCGGCATGACCAGGAACAATCTGCTGATGCAGCATCAGTCGGACGTCCTGGACGTGCCGGTGATCCGCCCGCGGGTCTCCGAGACGACCTGTCTGGGTGCCGCGTACGCGGCCGGGCTGGCGACCGGGGTGTGGAACGACCTGGACGAGCTGAAGTCGCACTGGAGCAAGGACGCCGAGTGGACACCGTCCATGGAGGCTTCCGTCCGCGACCGCGAGTACCACAACTGGCGCAAGGCGGTGGAGAAGAGCTTCGGCTGGCACGAGGACGACGCCGGTTGAGAGCGCGCCCGAGGCCACGGCCCGTACCCCGGTCGGCGGGGGTGCGGGCCGTGCTCAGGTCGTGACGGTCTGGCGGTGCTCCGCGGTGTACGCCATCGCGTGCCGGACGACGGCGACCAGCACGTCCTTGACGGACTCCCGCCGGCGCGCGTCGCACAGCACGACGGGCACGTCGGGGTCGAGGTCCAGGGCCTGGCGGACGGTCTCCGGCGGGTAATGCGCCGCCGTGTCGAAGCAGTTGACGCCGATCACGAAGGGGATGGAGCGGCGCTCGAAGTAGTCGACGGCGGCGAAGCAGTCCTCCAGGCGGCGGGTGTCGGCGAGCACCACGGCGCCCAGGGCGCCGGAGGCCAGCTCGTCCCAGAGGAACCAGAAGCGGTCCTGGCCGGGCGTGCCGAAGAGGTACAGGACGAGGTCCTCGCGCAGGGTGATGCGCCCGAAGTCCATGGCCACGGTGGTGGTGTGCTTGCCCTCCACACCGGTGGTGTCGTCGACCGGGCGGCCCGCCTCGGTCAGCACCTCCTCGGTGCGCAGCGGCTTGATCTCGCTGACCGCGCCGACGAGGGTCGTCTTGCCCACGCCGAAGCCGCCGGCCACGAGGATCTTGAGCGTGACGGGCTCGACCGGGGGTGTGCCGCGCTCAGTGCGCCCGAGGATCATCGGTCTCTTCTCCTGCTGGATGGTTGTCGCGCGACGGCGGACCGCGGCCCGCTCACAGGGCCCGGAGGCCGTTGATCACGTCGCGCAGAATACTCTCGTCCACCAGTTCGGCAGGCGGAACCGGACGATTCACATGGACCAGTTCCTCGTCGACGAGGTCGCCGACGAGGACCCGGACCACTCCGACGGGCAGGTCCAGTTCGGCGCCCAGTTCGGCCACCGACTGCGGGGTGTCACGGCACATCTCGACGATGCGGACGTGCTCCGGGGAGAGCGAGTGGTCCTCATCCGGGTCGTCGACATGCGGCTCGGTGACGACCACGGCGATCAGATCGAGGCGGTGCTGCACCGCGTGGCTGGTCCGGCCGCGCGTCATGGCGTACGGACGGACCACCGGTCCGGCCTCGTCGTCGAACCAGTGGCTTCTTCCCTGACCGTCTCGGCTCATGCCATCCCACTACCCGCCCTGGGGCAGATCGGTGCGTGGGGCGGAGCCCAGATGTACGCCGACCCGCTTGACCAGCAGCGTCATCTCGTAGGCGACCTGACCGATGTCGGCCTCCGCGTCGGCGAGGACGGCGAGTGCACTGCCGTCCCCGGCCGCCGTGACGAAGAGGAAGGCCTCGTCGAGTTCGACGACGGTCTGGCGGACGTTGCCCGCCTCGAAGTGGCGGCCGACGCCCTTGGCGAGGCTGTGGAAACCGGAGGAGACGGCGGCCAGGTGCTCGCTGTCCTCCCTGGTGAGCTCCTTGGAGACGCCCGTGGGCAGTCCGTCGCCGGAGAGCACGAGCGCCTTGCGGATGCTGGCGACGCGCTCCACCAGGTCGTCCAGGAGCCAGTTCAGCTCGCCGGACGTGCCGGTCGCGGTGGGCCCTTCGGCCTTCGGTGCGGTCATCGACCGTCCCCCTCTGTCGTTCCTCGTGGTGCTGAGACGTCTCGGGCGTCGTCGCCCTCGGCGTTCTCCTCGCGGCCTCGCTGCCAGCCTCGCTGGAGCGAGGCCATGCGGCTGCGTACTTCGTCGGCGTCGCGTTCGGCGGTGTCCGGCCGGCCGGTCGCGCGAGCCCTCTCGCGCTCGACCCGCCGGGCGAGGCCGTCCTTCAACTGCGGGGCCAGATTGGCCTGTCGGACTCGACGGGGCAGCGGGCTCGGAGCTGATTCTGCCTGGTCGACCGTCGGGTCCGTACGGGGGGTGGGCGCACCGGGAACCGGCCTCGGTGTGACCGGGGCCGCGCCGTCGGCCGCGGTCGTGCGCCGCCGTTGGGGCAGTGCCGGGGGCTCGTCCCCGCCGGGCAGGGCCCCCGGGCGGTACGCGTCGGGCGGCGCGGCGGGTGCGGTGCGGTCGACGCCGGCGCGGTCCCCGCGCAGGGCGGTGAACGGCCGCGGGTCGGTGATCCCCGCTTCGCGGCCCCGCGGGGGATCGTCCTCCGGGCGGCGCGGCTTCTGGCCCGTCACCGGGCGGCCGTGCGAGCTGACCAGGTGCGGCGTGCGGCGCTGGGGCAGCGGTACGGGGCCGACCGTGGGGTCGGGGTCGGTGAGGGGCGTCCGCTGCGCCTCGCCGTCGTGGGCCTGCCGGGGGTCGCCGTCGACCCCGGCGAGGGGGCGGCGCGACCTGAAGAGCTCGCCGCCCTCCGCGTCGTCGCCCAGGGGGTTCGGGAAGCCGGCGAGGGGGTCCAGGTCGACCGGTGCCTCCAGTTCCACCGGACCGTCGAGGATGGCGGCGGAGAGACCGGGCAGCCGGACCGGCACCTGGGAGAGGGCGGCGTTGCGCTCCTCCTCCAGCTGGGCCTCCCGGGTGGGGTGGGCACGGTCGAGGCGGAAGCCGATGCCGTTGGTGTCGGGGACGTCGTCGGTGAGGAGCGCGTCGGGGATGAACACCACGGCCGTGGTGCCGCCGTACGGCGAGGGCTGGAGGGAGACGCGGACCTTCTGCCGCTGGGCGAGCCGGCTGACCACGAACAGACCGAGCCGGTCGGTGTCGGAGAGCTCGAAGTCGGGGGTCTCCGCGAGCTTCAGGTTGGCGTCGAGGAGCGCCTCGGCCGCCATCCCGAGGCCCCGGTCGTGGATCTCCAGGGTGAAGCCGTTGGCCACGCGCTCCCCGAGGACCTGAACCGCGGTGTGCGGCGGCGAGAACACCGTGGCGTTCTCGAGGAGTTCGGCCACGAGATGGGTGAGGTCGGCGACGGCGGGGCCGGTGACGGCGACCCGGGGCAGCCGTCGGACCTCGATGCGCTCGTAGTCCTCGACCTCGGCGACGGCGGCGCGGACGACGTCCATGAGCTGGATGGGCTTGCGCCACTGCCGTGAGGGGGCGGCGCCGGAGAGGATGACCAGACCCTCGGCGTGCCGGCGCATACGGGTGGTCAGGTGGTCGAGGCGGAACAGGTCCGCGAGTTCCTCGGTGTCGTCGGTCCGCCGCTCCATGGTGTCGAGGAGGGTGAGCTGCTTGTGGAGCAGGACCTGGCTGCGGCGGGCGAGGTTGACGAAGACCTCGGAGATGCCGCTGCGGAGTTCGGACTGCTTGACGGCGGCTTCGACGGCGGCCCGCTGGAGGGTGTTGAGCGCCTGGCTGACCTCGCCGATCTCGTTCTTGTCGTACTCCAGGCGGGGCACTTCGGTCTCGACGTCGACCTGTTCGCCCGCGGCGAGCCGGCGCATCACGCTCGGCAGGCGCACATCGGCCGTCTCGTGGGCCTCCTGGCGCAGTCGGCGCAGGTCGCGGATGAGGACGCGGCCGATGCGCACCGACATGAACAGGGAGACCAGGAGGGCGACGAGACCGAGGACCCCGGCGACGACGGCCTGGAGGATGACGTTGGTGGCCAGGGGGCGCACCCGGTCCTGGTAGCGGTCGCCCGCCTCGATGCTGAGGTCGCGGAGGTCGGAGAGCACCGGTTCCACCGCGCTGTCCCAGCTCTTGGCGCTGACGCCCGCGCGCTGTCCGGCGGCGGAGCCGATGACGTCCTGCTCGACCGAGCGCAGGGGCGCGGTGTTCGCGTTCCGCCAGTAGCTGGAGAAACGGTCGCGCTCGGAGGAGGGCAGCAGCGGCAGGGTGATGTCGTACAGCAGGGTCCGCTGGGCCACCAGGTCGGAGAAGTCGCGGATCTCGTCGCGGCTGATCCGGCCGGCCACGAGGACGGAGCTGAACAGGGCGTCCTCGCGGGAGAGCAGTTCGCGCGCGCGGCCGAGGTTGACCAGGGCGCGGCCCTGCTTGTCCATCTCCACGTTGTCCAGCGCGGGGAGGTTGGACAGCAGGGCGAAGCAGGGGTCCACCAACTCGTTGTAGAAGTCGAGGCCTTGGGTGACGGTGACGGTGCCGTCGTCGACGCCCGTACGCAGGGCCGGGAGGCCGTCGAGTGCGTTGAGGATGGTGGTGAGCCGCAGCGCGGTGGACTCGCCCATCTCGTCGCGCAGTTCCGCGTCCGTGGCGTGGTCTCGGAACTCCGCGACGGCCTTGTCGGTGGCGGTGCGGCTGCGCTCGAGGGCCTCGGTGGCGTCGGAGCCTCGCGGATCGGCGAGATGGACCAGGGTCTGGCGGCGTTCCTGCTGGAGGACACGGATGGTGTCCTCGGTGGGGAATCCGATCTCCTCGACGATGTCGGCCACCCGGAACAGGTCGCCGGCCGCACGCCCCGTCAGCACCGTGGCGAACGCCCAGACGCTGGTCAGGGCGATCAGGGGCACGAGCAGCAGTGCCACGATCTTCCGGCGGATCGACTTCCCGCGAAAGCGCATGGCCTCCCCCAGCTCATCCCCCGCCGGCCCGGGGGCACACATGTGCGTCAACAAACGGCGTGAGCCTACTACCGACACGTGGGTATCTCGAAGAGCCGTCCGGACGCACCTCGCGCCCATGGCGAACCAGACATGGGGAGTTGTCCGTTCATTGGGGGAGATTGCCTCCCTCTGTCGGGCAGTTGAACCTCTGACATCCCGTCGGGAAAGTTGGCCGGTTGGCCGGATTTTTGCGTTCCTTGGGAATCTTTCGACGTACCTCGATCGTCTTTCTGTACGGGAACGGGGGACGGAAGGGGCGACAGGCCCCGCGAACCGTCCCCCGGGTGGCGTAATTCGGAGGAAGTCGGGCACCAGAGGGGGGCCGGGTCTCGTGATCCGGGAGCTCTTGGTCCACCGGCGGTGGGGAGTGACAAGTTGATGGGCACGGCGGAGCGGCAAGTGGCGCCCGATAACGACGCAGTGGCGACGGAGGCGGCAGCGGGAGCCGTTCGAGCAGCGGAGCGCGGTCTCCGGGTGCGCGAGGGTGTCGCGGTGGACGAGAAGGAGTTCTCCGCCAGGGAAGAAGAGCGGATGCGTTACCGGCCGTTGTGGATCGAGGAGCCGGCGCGCAGGCGTCGACTGCCCGACCCCGTGCGGACGGCGGCGGTGCGGGCGGTCCTGATCGTCGCGGTGACGCTGATTCAGGCGATGGTGGCCGTACTGTGCACCCTGGCCGGCTCCTGGCTGGCTTTCCCGATGGTCCTGAGCAGCGTGGCGAGCACGATCGCCGCGACCTGGGGCGTGCTGGACGTATGGGTGACCCGGCAGGTGTGGAGCCAGCGCAACGGCGTGGTGTCGGCTCCGAGCAGCACGGCGCGCGCGCTGCGGCGCGAGCGGCGGCGGGCACAGCGCGAGGCCCGCGCGGCGGAGCGCGCGCAGGCGCGGATACGCCGCCGGGGCGGCGCCGGGCAGCTGTCGCACCCGTAGGGCCTTCCTGATGGATCTCAGCGGCCGCGTCTGAGCATCTGCTGGGTTCCGGCTCGTCTCCTCGTTTCTCCTGCGTTCCTTCCGACCGGGCGTGTCAACCGTCACACTTGGCCGGATCCTTGGCATAGACCGCGGCCTTCCGGTTAGGCGCTCAGCCGCAACGGCGCCTCAGCACGGCGCTGACCAGGAGGAACGAGAGACATGCCCGAACTTTTCATCGGCGGAGCCTGGCGCCCCGCGCTCGGCGGGCGGACACGTGAGATCCGCTGTCCCGCCGACGGCAGCCTGGTCGCCGTCGTCGACGAGGCCGGCCGTGAGGACACCGTGGCGGCGATCGCCGCCGCACGTCGCGCCTTCGACGAGGGCCCGTGGCCCACGACCCCGGCAGCCGAGCGGGGCGCCCTGCTGCTGCGGGTCGCCGACCTGCTCGTACGCGACAAGGACGCGCTCGCCCGCGCCGAGTCGCTCGACACCGGCAAGCGGCTGGTGGAGAGCGAGTACGACATGGACGACATCGCGAACTGCTTCCGCTACTTCGGCCACGCGGCAACCGCCGAGACGGGCCGGGTCGTGGACACCGGACAGGAGGGGGTCGACAGCCGGGTCGTGTACGAGCCGGTCGGGGTGTGCGCGCTCATCACCCCGTGGAACTACCCCCTTCTCCAGACGGCCTGGAAGGTCGCCCCGGCTCTCGCGGCCGGCAACACGTTCGTGCTGAAGCCCAGCGAGCTGACGCCCCACACGGCGATCCATCTGATGCGGCTCCTGGAGGAGGCCGGGCTGCCGCCGGGCACGGCCAACCTGGTCCTGGGCGCGGGCCCCGAGGCGGGCGCCCCGCTCTCCGAGCACCCGGACGTGGACCTCGTGTCGTTCACCGGCGGCCTCCAGACCGGCCGGCGGCTGATGGCCAACGCCGCCGCGAGCGTGAAGAAGGTCGCGCTGGAGCTCGGCGGCAAGAACCCGAACATCGTCTTCGCCGACGCCGACTTCGACACCGCCGTCGACATGGCTCTCACCGCCGTCTTCCTGCACTCGGGCCAGGTGTGTTCCGCGGGCGCCCGGCTGCTGGTCGAGGACTCGCTGCACGACCGCTTCGTCGACGAGATCGTGCGCCGGGCCGGGCGGATCCGGCTGGGCGGCCCGTTCGACGAGCGGGCACAGACCGGGCCACTGATCTCGGCGGCGCATCGAGCGAAGGTCGAGGAGTACGTCGCCAAGGGCGTCGCGGAGGGCGCGGTACTGCGCTGCGGGGGCGAGCGGCCGTCCGGTGAAGCGTACGACCAGGGCTTCTACTATCCGCCGACCGTCCTGGACGAGTGCACGAGCACGATGTCCGTGGTCCAGGACGAGTCGTTCGGGCCCGTGCTGACCGTGGAGCGGTTCCGCACCGAGGACGAGGCCGTACGGCTGGCCAACGACACGGTGTACGGTCTGGCCGGCGCCGTCTGGACGACGGACGAGGCGAGGGCCCGGCGGGTGGCCGCCCGGCTGCGGCTCGGCACGGTGTGGATCAACGACTACCACCCGTACGTCCCGCAGGCGGAGTGGGGCGGTTACAAGCAGTCCGGCTTCGGCCGCGAACTCGGACCCGCGGGGCTCGCCGAGTACCGCGAGACGAAGCACATCTGGCGCAACACGGATCCCGCACCGCAGGGCTGGTTCGCGTAACTCCCTTGTGATGAGCGGGACTTGAGGCGTACGTATGGCTCCCTTTCCGCGTCCGCGGATGCGTCGCCCCCGTTCCCCGCGCGTGCCCCACGGGCACCCCATCCCGGCACCCGCAAGAGCCGCTCCCCCTTCCCCGAGGCCCCCCAGGAGTCCGCTCATGACGACCATCGAGCAACCGACCGGACCGCAGAAATCGAACGACGACGCCGAACTCGCGGAGTTCGGCTACAAACCCGAACTCAAGCGCACCCTCGGCAACTTCCACACCTTCGCCGCCGGGATCAGCTACATCTCGATCCTGACCGGCACCTTCCAGCTGTTCTACTTCGGCTACAGCAGCGGCGGCCCCGCCTACTGGTGGTCGTGGCCCATGGTGTTCGCCGGCCAGTTCATGGTCGCGCTCTGTTTCGCCGAACTGGCGGCGCGCTACCCGGTGGCTGGCTCCGTCTACAACTGGTCGAAGAAGATAGGCAATCCGCATCTGGGCTGGCTCGCCGGCTGGATGATGCTGACCGCGTCGATCGTGTCGATCGCGGCGGTGGCGCTCGCCTACCAGCTGACGCTGCCGCAGATCTCCGACGTGTTCCAGTTCATCGGGGACGGCACCGGCACCTATGACGTGGCGACCAACGCGGTCATCCTGGCCGCGGTGCTGATCCTGTTCACCACGCTGGTGAACGCCTTCGGCGTGAAGCTGATGGCCACGATCAACACGGCGGGCGTGTTCATCGAGCTGATCGCCACCGTCGTGCTCATCGTCCTGTTCGCGGTGCACATCACGCGCGGCCCCCAGGTCGTCCTGGAGACCAACGGGACCGGTCAGGGGTACGGCGGCGCCGGGTACCTGGGCGCGTTCCTCGTGGCCTCGCTGGCGTCGGCCTACGTCATGTACGGCTTCGACACGGCCGCCTCGCTCGGCGAGGAGTCGCTGGACCCGTCCCGGAACGCGCCGCGCGCCATCATCCGCGCGATCGTCGCCTCCTTCGTGCTCGGCGGTCTGATCCTGCTGCTGGCGTTGATGAGCGTCTCCAGCCTGAAGGGCGAGAAGCTGTCCACGGACGGTCTGCAGTACGTCGTGCTCGACGTCCTCGGCCCGACGGCCGGCAAGGCGATGCTCTGGTGTGTCCTGATCGCGGTCACGGTGTGCGCGCTCGCCGTGCACACGGCGGCGATCCGTCTGGCCTTCGCGATGGCCCGCGACAACAACCTGCCCGCGTCCTCGCTGCTGGCCAAGGTCAGCCCGCGCTTCCAGACCCCGGTCCTCCCGGCCGTGATCATCGGGCTGCTGGCCCTCGCGATCCTGGTCGTGAACATCCGCCAGCCGCAGATCTTCACCGTGGTGACCAGCATCGGCATCATCATGATCTACCTCGCCTACCTCGGCGTCACCGTGCCGATGCTGGTGGCGCGGCTGCGCGGCAAGTGGCGGCCGGCGGGCGACGGCAGGTTCTCGCTGGGCCGCTGGGGCATCCTCGTCAACGCCCTGGCCGTCCTGTGGGGCGCTGGCATGACCCTCAACCTGATCTGGCCCCGGGCCTCGGTCTACAACGCGACCGAGCCGTTCCACTGGTACCTGCGCTGGGGCGCGGTCCTGTTCGTCGCGATCATCGCCGGTGGCGGCTTCGCCTACTACTGGTTCGTCCAGCGGCACAAGACCGGTGTGCTCGCCGAGCACGCGATGACGGCCGCCGGGACCGGCCCCGCGCCGTCCGGCCCGACGACGTCCCCCGCCCCGCCCGTCGCCTCCCCGGCGGCCGACTGACCGCATCCGGCCACTGAGAAAGAACCCGGCTGCCGGCAGGACCGGCCACCGACCGGACCGGCCACGGACCGGGGCCGGCTCCCGAAGACAGGACGCAGTACGAACGCGCGTTCCCCGGCGCCGATCCGCCCTGGACTCGCGCACAACCAGGAGGTCAACTCCCCATGACTCCAGAAGAGTTCGATTACGTCGTGGTAGGCGGCGGCACCGCGGGAAACGTGGTCGCGGCCCGGCTCTCCGAGGACCCCTCGGTCACGGTCTGCGTCCTGGAGGCGGGCCCCAGTGACGTCGGCGACGACGCCGTCCTGAGACTGGACCGCTGGATGGGCCTGCTGGAGTCCGGCTACGACTGGGACTATCCCGTCGAGCCGCAGCCCAGCGGCAACAGCTTCATGCGGCACGCCCGCGCGAAGGTGCTCGGCGGCTGCTCCTCCCACAACTCCTGCATCGCCTTCTGGGCCCCCGCGGAGGACCTGGACGACTGGGCGGCGGCCGGCTGTACGGGCTGGTCCGCGGCCGACCTCTTCCCGCTCTACCAGCGGCTGGAGAACAACGACGCCCCCGGCGACCACCACGGCCGCAGCGGCCCGGTCAAACTCCGCACGCTGAAGGGCGAGGACCCGTGCGGGACCGCCCTGCTGGAGGCGTGCGCCCAGGCCGGAATACCGACGACGCCCTTCAACACCGGCACGACGGTGATCCGCGGCGCCAACTGGTTCCAGATCAACTCCGACGAGAACAACATCCGGCAGTCCTCCTCGGTCGCGTATCTGCACCCGATCATGGGCAAGCGGCCGAACCTGGAGGTGCGCACGGGTGTCCGCGCCAAGAAGCTGCTGCTGGAAGGGCGGCGCTGCGTCGGCGCCGAGTACCTCGACCCGGATCTGATCCACACCCGCACGGTCCGGGCCCGGCGCGAGGTCATCGTCTCCTGCGGCTCCATCGACACACCGAAGCTCCTGATGCTCTCCGGGATCGGCCCCGCCGAGCACCTGCGCGAGGTGGGCGTGGACGTGGTCGTGGACTCGGCGGGCGTCGGCGAGAACCTCCAGGACCATCCCGAGGGCGTCATCATGTGGGAGGCCGCGCAGCCGATGACCACCACGTCCAGCCAGTGGTGGGAGGCGGGCATCTTCTACGACACCGAGCCCGGTCTGGACCGCCCCGACCTGATGTTCCACTACGGGTCCGTGCCGTTCGACATGAACACGGCCCGGCACGGCTACCCCACGACCGAGAACGCGTTCTGTCTGACGCCGAACGTGACGCGGGCGAAGTCGCGCGGCACGGTGCGGTTGCGCACCCGCGACTACCGGGACAAGCCGAAGGTCGACCCGCGGTACTTCACCCACGAGCACGACGTGCGGGTGATGACGTACGGGCTGCGGCTGGCCCGGCGGATCGCCGCGCAGCCGGCGCTGAGCGGATGGGCGGGGGCCGAGCTGGCACCCGGCCCCGACGTCCGGACCGACGACGAACTCTTCGACTACATCCGCAAGACGCACAACACCGTCTACCACCCGGCCTGCACGGTGAAGATGGGTGCGGACGACGACCCCTCGGCGCCGCTCGACGCGCGGCTGCGGGTCAAGGGGGTCGAGGGGGTTCGAGTGGCCGACGGGTCGGTGATGCCGGATCTGGTGACCGTGAATCCGTGCATCACGACGATGATGATCGGCGAGAAGTGTGCGGACCTGGTGAAGGCCGACGCGTAGGCGCGGCGTTGCCAGGGCGGTGGGGAACCGCGGGCCCGTCTCGGCCGGCCGCGCGGTTCCCCACGCCCCTCACGGGGTCGCGGCGGGCCTCTTGTACATCCGCGTCGCCGTGATCTCGCTGTGTACGGCCTCTCCCGCCCGGGGCTGCTGGGGCAGTCCCGGGCGGAGGTGTTCCTCGACGCTGATGTACTTCAGGCCGGCACGGAGGTCCGCGTCGTTGCGCAGGCGGATGACCAGGGGGAACTCGGCCAGGGCGGTCGTGTCGAAGAGGCCGGTCGTGTAGAGGAGCTGGACGCCCAGGGCGTCCGACACGGCCCGCTGCAGCTCCAGCAGGTATGTCGCGTTGGCGCGGCCGATCGGATTGTCGAGGAACAGGGTGCCGGCGTGGCGGTGCTTGTCGCGGCCCCGGTCGTTGCTGCGGAGCGCCGCCATCGTGCAGTACAGGGCGATGGCCGCGGTGAGGAGCTGGCCACCGGAGAAGACGTCGCCCATCTGCCCGACGGGGACGCGCTCGGCACGGAGCACGGCGTCGGGCTTGAGGATCTCGACGGCCACGCCCTTGGGCTGGAGCGCCGCGCTGACCCCGCGCAGCAGCAGGGACATGCCGTCCCGCCGCATGTCGGAGTTCTTCCTGACGGCCGCGCGGGTCGCCTCGTCGATGACCTCGCCCAGCCGCTCGGTGAGCGTGGCCTGGTCGGGTTCGTCGAAGCGGATGCGCAGGAACTCCTGGCCGGACCACTCGCCGAGGCCCTCGGGGAGCCTGGACAGCCGCTGGGCCGAGCGCAGTGTGGCGAGCGAGGACTCCACGAGGCCGCGCAGCCGGTCCACGATCGAGTCGCGGTTGCGCTCCAGCTGTGCCAGCTCGTCCGTGAGGACCCTTAGCCGGGGTGCGAAGGCGTCCGCCCACTTCCGGGCGTGCTCGGGCAGCGCCGAGGCGGGCAGCTCACGGATCTGCTGGCGGGCCGGGGTGCGCACCTGCTCGTACCGGGTGGAGTTGGCGTGCCGTACGAGGACGTCGCCGGTCTCGCGTACGGCGCTCTCGGCGGCGGAGAGGTCGGCGGCGCAGCCGCGCAGGGAGCGGCGGTTCTCGGCGGCGGCCCTGCGGGCCTCTTCCAGGCCGCCGGGGTAGGGCTCGGGCTCCTCCTGGTCGTCGTCCGTGGTGTGGTCGCGCAGGAGGTCCCTGAGCAGGGCGGCCGTCTCGTCGAAGCCGCCTGCCGCGTCCTCGGCGGCGCGGTGGGCTTCCAGGAGTTCGGCGTGGGCCTCGCGGGCCTGGGCCAACGCCTCCGTGCGGGAGGCGAGTTCGGCGGTGGCGGTGCGCAGCAGGGCCTGGGCGTGGTCGGCGTCGCGCGGGACCAGTTCCTCGGGCAGCTCCGTGTGTGTCCCGCCGTCCTGGGGCGCGTGTCGCTCGGCCTCGCCGCGCAGCCGCCCGAGCTGTTCGCTCGCGGTCGACATCCGGGTCTCGAGGACCTGCACCAGCTCCTCCGCGCGGGCCGCCGCGGCCTGCCGGGAGGGCCCGTCGGAGCCGTCGGGCGACTGCAGGAGCTGCTCGGCGCGGTTGCGGACCTTGTTGCTGAGCCGGTCCAGTTCCGTGCGGGCGGCGCTCTCGTCGCTCTCGGCCCGGGCCTGTTCGGCGCGCAGGTCGGCGCCCACGCCGACCTTCTCGTACACCTGGGAGGCGGCGCGGTATGCCTCACGGAGGGCGGCGAGGGGCTGCCTGGGCGTGTCGGGGTCCGCGTCCGGTACGTCGTCGGGGGCACCCGCGATCTCCGCGCGCTCGGCGCGCAGCGCGCGCGCCGTGCGGCGGGCGTCGTCGGCGGCGCGCTGGGTGGCGCGGCGGTCCTCGTCGGCGGCGCGGGCCCGCTCCAGGCAGGTCTGGGCACGGGCCTCGGACTCGGCGGCCTCGTCGGCGAGTTCGCGGAGTCTGGCCTGCCAGGCGGCGCGTTCGCGCAGCCGGAAGGCGAGTCCGGCGAGGGCGTCGGCGGCGCGGCGGGCCTTCTGCGCGGCCTCCTGCCGCTCGTCCCGTGCCTGTGCTGCCTCGGCCGCCGCCTCCTCGGCCTCCGCCCGCACGGTCCGGGCCTCGGCCAGCTCTGCCTCCGCCTCCTCGGCGAACGCGCGGGTCTCCCGCGCTGCCGTGGCCAGCTCGGCGAGCCGGCCCGCCGGGCAGCCCGTGCGCCAGGAGGCGAGCCGCGCCGCGAGCTCCCGGTCCTTGCCGAGCCGTACCGCGAGGGCGCGGATCTCCTCGTCGCGCTCGGTGGCCCGGGCGCGCAGCGCCTGTCGTTCCGCGTCGGCGGCGCGCTCGTCGTGCATGGCCGGGTTCGGTGGGACGAGGAACACCTCGGAAGAGGTGCCGTCGCCCGCGTCCAGGGGCGGCGTCCGAGCCAGCAGGGCGGCGGCCGTACCCACCGCGACGGCGGACCGCGGCAGGAGGGCCGCGTCGCTGAGCGCCTCGCGGGCGCGGACGTGCGAGTCGGGGTCGGTGATGATGACGCCGTCGACCAGTTCCGGTCGCGCTGCCAGTACGCGCGCGTGGTCGGCGGGGTCCACCGCCTGGGCGAGGTACCGCCAGCCGGGCAGGGCGGGGATGCCGTGCTCGCCGAGGAACTCGACGGTGGCCAGCACGTCGGGGCCCGGCGGCAGCAGCCCGCCGTCGCCGAGGGCGCCGAGGATGCGGGAGTCGTCGGCCGCGGCGGTGCGCAGCTCGAAGAGGTGGCGCTCGGCGGCGGACACGTTCTCGTCGAGCAGTGCCCGCAGCTCGTCCGCGAAGCGGTCCAGGTCCTCGGGGGTGAGAGGGCCGTCGGCCACGCGACCGGCGGTGCCGGCACCGGTGCCCTCTGCCGTGGCTGCCGGCCGCTCCGGCTCGGCGGGCCCCGCACCGCCCGGGTCGTCGCCGGCGGTGCGGGGCACCGGCACTCCAACCCGGCCCCTGTGTGAGGCGCTGGGCAGGCTCAGCAGCTCGGCGAGGCGCTCCTCCGCCGCGAGCGCCTCGGCGGTGCGCCGCTCCCCGTCGTAGGCGCGCTCGGCGGCGACGGCGGCGTCCGCCGCGCGGGCGGCCGTCAGCTCGGCGCGGGACTCCGCGGAGGCCGCCTCCCTGGCGTGCTCGGAGGCGCGGCGGGCTGTCTCCCGGGCGCTGTCCCAGGCGGCGACGGCGGTCTTCTCCGCGTCGCTGGCGGCGAGGGCGGCCCTGGCGGGGTCGGCGTCGGGCGCGCTGTCGTCGAGCCAGCCGGCCCGGACCGCCTCGGCCGTCTCCTGCTCGACCTCGCTGAGCCGCTGCTTCAGATGCCCGATCTCGCTACGGGCGCGCTGCGCCTCGGTGGCGGCGGCGGTGGAGTCCCGGTGGGCGGCCTCGCCGGCCTCCTGGAGGGCGGCCGACCGCTCCTCCCCCTCGTTGGCGAGGGTCTCGGCGCTCTCGGCGGCCGCGTGCAGGGCGCGGACGAGGTCGACGGCGGCCTTGGTACGGGCGGCGAGGGCGGGGGCCGCGTCCCGCTCGGCCTCCTGGATCGCGGCGGCCACACGGGCGACGCGGTCGGCGGCGGCGCGGTGTCTGAGTACGGCTTCGGCGGCCTGCCAGGCGGAGTGCAGGGTGCGGGCGTCGGCCAGTTCCCGCTTCTGGGCGGCGGCCGACTTCTCGGCGGCGGCCAGCGCGAGGGAGGCGTGCCGGTAGGCGAGTTCCGCCGCGATCAGCGCGCTGCGCTCGCGGGCGCCCTCGGCGTGTGTGACCGCGTACGCGGCGGCCGTGACCCGCTGGGCCAGGTCGGTGCCCCTGACCCGTTCCCGGGTGGCCCGCGCGGAGAGCCGCCGGGCCAGGGTGCGGGTCCGCCGCTCGGCGGCCGTGTGGATGTCACGTGCGCGTGACCGTGCCTCGGCGGCCTCGACGATCCGGCCGAGCAGGTCCACGGACCCGGCGGTGAAGTCACGTTCGGCGATCAGTTCGGCCCGGCGTCCGAGCTTGTTGCCGAATCCGCCGACCAGGTCGGCGAGCCCGTCGGTGTCCCGGGTGTCGGTGACCGCGCGCAGCAGCAGGTCGGTGAAGTCGGAGTCCTTCTTGACCGCGAAGAGGCCGGCGGCCTCACCCTCGTCGGCGTTCATCTCCCGCTGGTAGCGGAAGAGTTCGGGGTCGAGGCCGAGGTCCGTCAGATGTTCGTTCCAGCGGTCGTGGATCTCCTCCCAGTGCACTTCGAGGTGCGGATACGCCTTGCCCGCCTCGGTGAGGGCGTCACGGAAGCCCTTCATGGTCCGCCGCCTCCCCTGCGCGCCGGAGGCGCCCTCCACGGGGGGCCGTACGGCGGTGGACTCGGCGACGGGGAGGTTGTCGAGGCTCAGGCCGGGACCGGGCCGGAAGGAGTACCAGGCCTCGGCGAACTTCCGCGGGTCGTTGGAGACCTGGCGTCCGCGCCACTCGCTCACCTTGCCCACGACCACGCACTCACCGGTGAGCGTGTGCTGCCACTCCAGCGCGACGTGTCCGCAGTCGTCGGCGAGCAGGAACTTGCGCAGCACACCCGAGCTTGCCCCGCCCAGGGTGTTGCGGTGTCCCGGCAGCATCACCGAGAAGATCAGCTTGAGCAGGACCGACTTGCCGCCGCCGTTCTCCAGGAAGAGCACGCCCGCGGGCGCGGGACGGCGCGGCGGCCCGGTGGGCTCCTCCTCGAAGAACTCCGCCTGCTGCGGCGCGGGGTCGGGCACGGGCTCGCCGACACCCCTCAGGTCCAGCACGGTGTCGGCGTAACGCGCACCGGCCGGCCCGATGGAGTAGAGGCGGACCCGGGACAGCTCGTACATGGTGGGGGACTTTCGCGGTCGTGAGGGTGGTTCGTGCGGAGCGTTGGTGAGGGCGGTGCGTGCGGGTCGGGGGCGGTGAGGGGTGGTCGGCGCGGGGTCAGGAGTGGAACGGCAGCCCGGCGTCGGCCAGCAGCTCCAGGTCGTCGGTGTCCTCGGCGGGCAGCAGGGTGGCCGTGCCGTCGGTGACCGGGACGATGCCCAGGTCGAGGAGTTCCGCCATCGCGGCGCTGCCGGCCATGTCCCGTACCTGGAGCTGGTAGCGGGCGGTCGTGCGGTACGTGCCGCCGTTGTCGTCGCTCGTGCGCTGGAGGAATCCGGAGTCGGTGAGGAAGCCGACCGCCTTGCCGACGATGCCGGTGGTGGAGCCGGCCAGCCGGCGGGCGTCCTTGGTGGCTCCGGTGGCACTGCGTCTGGCCCAGATCCGCCAGGCGGCCTCCAGTCCGGGCGCGTCCGTCGCCGGGTCGGTGTTCTCCCCCTGCTCCTCGGCGCGCTCCTCCAGCCGCCGGCAGGCCTGCCGTACGAACGAGTCGACCCCGTTGACCGACACACGCCCGATGTATCCGTCGTCCGCGAGGTCCTCCGGCCGGGGGAACGCCATCGCCGCGACCGCGAGATGGGCGAGCCCGTGCAGGAACCGGTCCACGGAGTCGGCCGAGGTGCGCCGGGCGTAGTCCCCCATGCGCACCGCGAACACGGAGTCCTCGGCGGCCGTCACCGCCATCCCGGCTCTCGGCGACACCTCCAGCACCACCAGCCCGAGTCCGGTGGCGACGGCGTCGGCGAGCCGGGCGAACGCCGGGTCCTCGCGGTAGCGGCGCAGCAGATCGCCGTACTCCTGGTCGCGGGCGGGCTGGAGCTTGGGCTGGAGCCCGAAGGCGACGAGCCGCGCCGCGTCGGCGGCGTCGGCGGGGGTGACGGCGGCGGCCACCGGAGCGGCGGCTTCCGGCTCACTCCACTCGACGTGCTCGCTCACGGCAAGGACTCCTCGGTCTCGGAACAGGGGACGGCGACAGCAAGGTCAGGGGCGTGGTGAATCGTGTGATCGGCCGCGGGCCGTCCGCGGCCGGCGCGTGGCCGGGGGCCCGACGGTGCTCTCATGCCGCCTCCGAACGGTCGGCGGCCATCCCGGCCGCGTCCAGCAGTGCCGTCCCCACTATCAGATCGGCCCCGCCGAACTCCGGATCGTCCAGCTCCGTCCCGTCGTCCACGGCGAAGAGCAGTTTCTCCTCACCCTGCCGGTAGGCCGTACCGACCGGGGGGCTGGCCGCGTGCACGGCCAGCAGCGCGACGAGATACGGCAGTTCGGGGTCCGACCGGCGTGCCTGGGCCAGCAGGCCCGACAGCCGTCGGGGCGCGTCCGCGGGCAGGTCCAGCAGTTCCCTGGCCGCGGCCAGCTGCTCCTCGCTGAAGCGGCTGTCGTCCGGTGTGGCGATCAGGTCCGGCTCGGGCATCTCCGCTCCCAGGTGCTCCCGCTCCACGGGGGGCGTGAACAGCAGGTCGACGAGGTCCCCGATCCGCACGGACCCCGGTGTACGCAGCCCCGTGCCCCGGGCGAAGAAGGCGTCGGTCACCCGCCGCGCCTGTTCCACGGGCAGCGGCAGCAGTGGAGCGAGCAGATGACCGTAGAGGTCCGTGCCCGAGGTCGTCATGGGTGTGGCGAAGGCCTGCCGGTCCTGCTCGGCGCGGAACAGCGGGCCGGCCTCCAGCAGCCGGGACTGCAACTGGGTGTGGCGGCGGATGCAGTCCTTGACGATGTCGACGAGTTCGGCCGCGCGCCGCTTCTGCTCGGGGTCCTCGGACTCGTCACGGGCCTTGCGGATGTTCGTGAGGATCGCGTTCTCGTGGCGGTAGCGGTCGGCGACGTGGTCGAGCGCCTCGGCGATCATGTCGGGGACGGCCTGGAGCCAGTCGACCGCGCGGACGTTGCGCCGGGTGGCGTCCAGTGCCTTGCGGAGCGTCTCGGAGTACTGGACGGTCCGGTACCGCGCCTGTTCGGCGGCGAGCTGGGCGTCGGCGAGCCGGCCCCGGCTGATCAGGACCTCCAGCTTGACCTCGGCGGCGATCTGGGCGCTGGTGACGTCGGTGTCGAGGGCGCCCACGAGGACGTTGACGGCCTCGTCGGTCGTACGGAGGTAGACACCGCCTCCGTAGCCGGGGACCTCCTCGATCAGCTTGAAGTCGTAGTCGCGGCGCACATAGGTGCCGTCGGACGCGAAGGTGCCGTAGACGGCCCGGAAGCCGCGGTCGACGCTGCCGACGTTGATCAGGTTCTCCAGGACCCAGCGCGCCACGCGCTCGTGCTCCTCGGCGGGGCGCTGCGGTGCCTGGGCGGCGATGCGGGGAATGAGCCGGGCGACGATCTGGTCGTGGTCCGCGCCGGTGTCGAAGTCCATGTTGAGCGTGACCAGGTCGATGGCTGCGAGGGCGACCTCCGCCATGCCGTACACCGAGTACTCACCCGCCAGGTTGGCCTTGCGCGCGTCCAGGTCGTGCAGCGGCGCGGTGCAGGCGAGCGCGCGCAGCCGCCGCGCCAGCCCCTCGTCGGCGGCCGGGCCCGGCGCCGGGCGCGGCCCTGTGCCGGGCTGGGGCGGAACACTGTCCGTCGATGCGGGTGAAGTCACGGTGCACAGATTAGGTCCTGGGTCTGACAGCGGCCCAAATCGCTCCGCCGGGCGAGGCCGGAACACCACGGTGGACGCCGGAACGGCACGGCGGAGGCCGCGCCCGGCGTGGCCCCGCTCGGCCGGAGTCCGGTCAGGAGACGTCGGCCACCCGGCGCCCGTAGACCTCGACCAGGCCCTTGAGCGAGTCGTCGAGGTACTCGGCCAGCAACTCCTCGGCCCGGTCGCGCTCGCCCCGCTGGAGCGTCTGGAGGATCAGCAGGTTCCGTGCCAGGTACGGCTCGTACAGCTTGCGCGGGTTGTCCACCACGTGGAACGCCAGCCGGAGTTCGGCGAAGACGCTGCGCATGAGCTCGTCGGTGCGGGCGCTGCCCGCGAGGGCGACCAGTTCGCGGTGGAAGTGGATGTTGGCGGTGGAGACGCCCTTCCAGTCGCCCTCCCGCGCCCGGCGCCGTCCGTCGTCGACCGCCTCGGCGAGTCGGCCGAGGCCGTACGGCGGCTCGCCCAGCCCGCGGACGACGGCGCACTCGACGAGCCGGCGGGTGCGGTAGATGTCCTCGACGTCCTCGACGGTGAGCACCCGGACGAAGACCCCGCGGTTGAGCTCGTGGACGAGGAGCCGTTCATGGGTGAGCAGGCGGAACGCCTCGCGGAGGGTGTTGCGCGAGACACCGAGGGCGCCGCCGATGCTGTCCTCGGACAGCCGGGTGCCCGGCGGGAAGAACCCCTCGGCGATCCGGCTCCTGAGGATGTCCGAGACCCGCTCGGCGGTGCTGGTGCGGCCCAGCAGGGCACGGTCGTCGGCGAGTCCCGTCAGTTCGGCGGCCATGCCCGGAATTCAACCGCAGACATCAGAACGAAACAACATGGGTATTGAAGGATCGTTCAACGATCCTCTACCTTGCTGGACAGGCGCCGTCGAGCCGCACCCCGGTTCGGCTTCCACGGCGCAAGTCGCTCTCGGGCGGCATGGAACGGCACGGCTCACCCCTCAGCACCCTCCGTCCCTCACTGCGAGGTGCCCATGAGCTCGACCCCTCCCTCCCCGACCCCCACGACCACATCCCGGCCCCAGCCGGGCGCACAGACCGCGGACGACGGCGCGTTCGGCTGGCTGCGCGCCCTCGGCCCGCGCGGCCGCCGGGCCTTCGGCGGCGCGTTCGGCGGATACGCCCTCGACTCGTACGACTACTTCACGCTGCCGCTGAGCATGGTCGCGCTCGCGGCCTACTTCGGTCTGGACAGCGGCCAGACCGGCCTGTTCACGACGGTCACGCTCGTCGTCTCGGCGATCGGCGGCGCCGCCGCGGGTGTCCTCGCGGACCGGATCGGCCGGGTGAAGGCCCTGATGATCACCGTGATCACCTACGCGGTGTTCACCGTCGCCTGCGGCTTCGCACCCAACTACGAGACGCTGCTGGTCTTCCGTGCCCTCCAGGGCCTCGGTTTCGGCGGTGAGTGGGCGGTCGGCGCGATCCTGGTCGCCGAGTACGCGAGCGCCAGGCACCGGGGGCGCACGCTCGGCGCGATCCAGAGCTCCTGGGCCGTCGGCTGGGGACTGGCCGTGATCGTCTACACGGTGGTCTTCTCCGTCTTCGGCGACGACATCGCCTGGCGGGTGATGTTCTGGACGGGCGCCCTGCCCGCTCTGCTCGTCGTCTGGGTGCGCCGCTCGGTCGAGGACGCCCCCGAGGCGGCCGCCGCGCGCGAGCGGAGCGCCGAGAAGGGCTCGTTCGCCGCGATCTTCCGGCCCGGCACCGCGGCCGCTCCCGGTCTGCTGCGCACGACGCTCTTCGCCGTGCTGCTCTCCACGGGGGTCCAGGGCGGCTACTACACGCTGGCGACCTGGGTCCCGACGTATCTGAAGACCGAGCGCGACCTGTCCGTCGTCGGCACCGGGGGCTACCTCACGTTCCTGATCTCCGGAGCCTTCATCGGCTACCTGACCGGCGGCTATCTCACCGACCGGCTGGGCCGCAGGCGCAACATCTGGCTCTTCGCGGTGCTCTCGGCGCTCTGCATCCTGGCGTACGCGAACATACCGAGCGGCGCCAACGGCCTTCTCCTGGTGCTCGGTTTCCCGCTCGGGTTCTGCATGTCGGCGATCTTCAGCGGCTTCGGGTCGTTCCTGAGCGAGCTGTACCCGGCGGCCGTGCGCGGCACCGGGCAGGGCTTCACCTACAACACCGGGCGCGCGGTCGGCGCCGTCTTCCCGACCACGGTCGGCTTCCTGGCGGACAGCTGGGGCGTGGGCGGCGCGCTGGTCTTCGGGGCGATCGGCTACGCCCTGGCCGCCGCCGCCCTCCTCGGCCTGCCGGAGACGCGCGGGAAGGAGCTCGTATGAACCCCGTGAGCGCTCAGGACCACATGGCCCGCCCGCTGTCCGTTGCCGGCCGGGGCCGCCGCCCTGCGCCCGACGCCGCCCGGCACCTGAGGCCGTCCGACGCGGTCCCGCCGCGGGACGACGCCGCCGCCCTCTCGCCGGACGACCGTCCCGTGACCCTCGTCGACCCGCACGCGCGCGAGTGGACCCCCGCAAGCGCTCGCGACCGGTTCCGCGCCGGCCTGTCGGGGCCCACCGCCGGGGTCGCCGCCGGCCACACCCAGGCAAACCTGATCTCGGTGCCCGCCGACTGGGCGTACGACATGCTGCTGTTCTGCCAGCGCAACCCGAAGCCCTGTCCGGTGCTCGACGTGACGGACGCCGGAGCCTGGGCCACACCGCTCGCGAAGGGCGCCGACCTGCGCACCGACCTCCCCCGCTACCGGGTGTGGGAGCACGGCGAACTGGTGGCCGAACCGACGGACGTGGTCGACATGTGGCGGGAGGACCTGGTGTCGTTCCTGATCGGGTGCAGTTTCACCTTCGAATGGGCGCTCACCGAGGCGGGCGTCCCCCTGCGCCACATCGAGCAGGGCCGCAACGTCCCCATGTACGTCACCGGCCGCCAGTGCCGGCCTGCGGGGCGGCTGCGCGGCCCGATGGTGGTGTCGATGCGCCCGGTGCCGCCCGAGCACCTCGCCGCCGCGATCCGGGAGAGCAGTCTGCTCCCCGCCGTGCACGGCGGCCCGGTGCACTGCGGGGAGGCGGGCGGTCTGGGCATCGCCGACCTGTCCCGCCCGGACTTCGGCGAGCCCGTGGCCGCGGAGCCGGACGACATCCCGGTCTTCTGGGCCTGCGGAGTCACCCCGCAGGCCGCCGTGACCGCCTCGCGTCCGCCGTTCGCCATCACCCACGCACCGGGGCAGATGTTCCTGACCGACGCCCGCGACGAGCAGTACCGCGTGGCCTGAGGGTTGTCGCGGAAAGAGGAGAATGGGAACCATGACGTCGATCGACCTCAACGCCGACCTCGGCGAGGGCTTCGGCCGTTGGCAGCTGACCGACGACGAGGAGTTGCTGTCCGTCGTCACCAGCGCCAACGTCGCCTGCGGCTTCCACGCCGGGGACGCGGTCACCATGCGCCGGGTCTGCGAGCTGGCGGCCGAGCGCGGGGTACGGATCGGCGCCCAGGTCTCCTACCGCGACCTCGCGGGCTTCGGTCGGCGCGCGATGGACGTGCCGCCCGCGGAGCTGGCGGCCGAGGTGGCCTACCAGGTCGGAGCCCTTGAGGTCTTCGCGCGGGCGGCGGGCACGCGCGTGTCGTACGTGAAGCCGCACGGCGCGCTCTACAACCGTGTCGTGCACGACGCCGAGCAGGCGGCGGCGGTCGTCGACGGGGTGGTTCTCGCCGACGCCTCACTGCCCGTGCTCGGCCTGCCCGGCTCACACCTTCTCAAGGTGGCGGAGCAGGCCGGACTGCCCGTCGTCAGCGAGGCGTTCGCCGACCGCGCGTACACCGCCCGGGGCACGCTGGTGCCCCGCGGCCAGGACGGGGCGGTGATCACGGACGCCACCTCGGTGATCGAGCGGTCGGTGACCCTGGCCTGTTCGGGCACGGTCGTCTCCCACTCCGGCGAGCGCGTCACCGTGCGCGCCCGCTCCCTGTGCCTGCACGGCGACACGCCCGGCGCGGTGGAGCTGGCGCGGCGGGTGCGGGCCGAGCTGACCGCGTCGGGCGTCCGTGTGGAGGCGTTCGCATGAGGGCCATGCCGGTCGGCGATCGCGCGCTGCTCATCGAGCTGGACTCGGGCGAGGAGGCCGAGGCGCTGCACGCCGAGCTGTTGCGCCGCCGCGCCACGGGCGACCTCTCGGTCGCCGAGATCGTCCCCGCGGCCCGAACGGTCCTCCTCGACGGCCTGGAGGCCCCGTCCCGCCTCGCCGAGCGCCTCGCCGCGTGGGAGGTGCCGCCCGCCCCGGCGCGCGCCGAGGAGGTCGTGGAGATCCCCGTCCGGTACGACGGGCCCGATCTGCCGGACGTCGCCGCCCACTGGGGGGTGGACGAGGCCGAGGTGGTCCGTATCCACGCGGCGGCCGACTTCCGCGTCGCCTTCTGCGGTTTCGCACCCGGCTTCGGCTATCTGACGGGCCTGCCCCGTGAGGTGCCGCGCCGGGCGACCCCGCGGACGGCTGTCCCGGCGGGGTCCGTCGCGCTGGCCGGCCCCTACACGGGCGTCTATCCGCGCTCGTCCCCCGGCGGCTGGCAGCTGATCGGCACGACCGACACCGTCCTGTGGGACCCCGCGCGGGTGCCGGCCGCTCTGCTGACACCGGGTACCCGGGTCCGCTTCACACCGGCGGCGGCGCCGTGACCGACCGCGCTCTGGCCGTCGTCCGGGCCGGTGCTCTCACCACCGTCCAGGACCTGGGCCGCCCCGGCCACGCCCACCTCGGCGTGCCCCGGTCGGGCGCGCTCGACGCGCCGACCGCCGTCCTGCTCAACCGACTGGTGGGCAACGTCCCGGAGGCGGCCGTCCTGGAGACCACCCTCAACGGCTGCGCGGTGCGGCCCCGCGCGACAGTCACCGTGGCCGTCGGGGGCGCGCCCTGCCCCGTCACCGTGGACGGCCTGCCGGTGGCCTGGGGAGCACCCGTCCGGGTCCCCGGCGGAGCGTTGCTGGACATCGGGGCCGCCCACGCGGGAGTACGGAGTTATCTCGCCGTCTCCGGCGGTGTGGCCGTCGAGCCGGTGCTGGGCAGCCGCTCCACCGACCTGCTGTCGGGCCTCGGCCCGCCTCCGCTGACGGACGGCAGCGTGCTGCCCCTCGGACGGCCCGGCGGGGCTCATGCACGCGTGGACGTCGTCCCGCACACCGCGCCGCCGTCGGAACTGGTCCTGCGGGTCACCCTGGGCCCCCGGCACGACTGGTTCACCGACACGGCCCTACGCGTCCTCACCACCCGTCCCTTCGCCGTGTCCTCCGCGAGCAACCGCATCGGCCTGCGCACGGAGGGGCCCTCCCTGGAGCGCGCGCGGCCCGGTGAGCTGCCCAGCGAGGGCATGGTGCTGGGGGCCGTCCAGGTGCCGCCGGACGGCCGCCCGGTGGTCTTCCTCGCCGACCACCCGACCACCGGTGGCTATCCGGTGATCGCGGTCGTCGACCCGGCGGATCTCCCCCGCGCGGCCCAGGCCACGCCGGGCACACCCGTGCGGTTCGTCGCCGTACGGCACCGCCGCTGACCGGCCGTACACCGGCCGTCCTGCTCCTTCTCCCCCGCATCCGCCGGAGGTCGGCTCACGCCACCTCCGGCCGCTGTTCGGACACCGTCAGCGCGGCGAGGGCCGACGCCACCGCGTGAGAGGCGGACAGGTCGAGCCGGGTGCTGGCGCCCGCGCAGGCGTGGCGAGGGACCGCTCCGTGGCGCTCGGACAGGGCGTGCACGACGGTGTTGACGACCCGCTGCCGCCGGGCCCGGCGTGTGACCGCGTGTTTCCGGACGAGGAACGTCCCATGAGCGTTGCGCTGCACACATGTCCGGGCCGGACCGTGTCCATGCCCCCCTGACCTCCGGGTCACGGGGTGTTCACATTGCGGGCATGTCAGGACCTATGCGACTGCGTACGGCCGTCTGGACCTCGGCCTCCTCGGCCGGGTCGGCGGCCAGTCGGCGGAGCTGGTCGACGACGCGCGTGTCGCCCGTCTCGGCGTGCCGGGCGGCGATCTCGCGGGTGGTCTCCTCGCAGTCCCAGAGGCACTCGACGGCGAAGCCGGCCGGGAAGGAGGGGTCGGTGGCGGCGAGCGCGCGGGCGGCGCGGCCGCGCAGATGGGAGGAGGCGGTCTCCCGGTAGATGTGGCGCAGGACGGGTGCGGCGCAGGCGATGCCGAGCCGTCCGGCGCCGTCGACGAGGGTCCACAGGGTGGGTGCGTCGGGGCCCTCGCCGCGTACGGCCTCGCGCAGGGCGCCGAGCACCAGGTCGCTGTCCTGTGCGCCGCCCCGGCAGGCGAGGACGCGCCCGGCGGCCGCGCCCAGCGCGTCGGGCCGGTGCACCCAGCCGCGGGCCCGGTCGACGGCGGCCACACTGCGCATCCGTTCGAAGGCGTCGACGGCAGCCTCCACGACCATCGTGGTGCCGTCGGACACCGCGCCCTCGATCAGATCGAGGGCGTCGGTATCGTTGGCGTCGGCGAGATAGCGCAGGGCGGTACAGCGGGCGCCGTCGTCGCCGTACCGGGCCGCCTCGACGATCTCGGGCCGGTCCTCCGGGCCCGCGACGGCCGTGAGGCAGCGTGCCGCCGGCACATGGCGGACGGCTCCGCGTTCGATGCCTTGCCGGGCCCACTCGAAGACGGCGCCGACGCTCCAGCCGGGCCGGGGCCCGCTGGGCCGCATCTGCCGCTGCCAGCGGTCGAAGCAGCCGGTCTCCTGGGCGGCACGCACACGTGCGGCGATCGCTTCGCGGGGGTCGTCGGCCCACAGCCGCCAGGGCCGGGGTTCGAAGGCGTCCCGGACGGTGGCGGCGAGTTCCGCCTCGCCCTCCGGGTCGGTGGTGAAGCGGGCGAGTACGGGCTCGGCGAGGGCGCGCAGCCCTTCGTCGTCGTCCCTGAGGGCCAGTTCGTCCAGGGCCCACGCCCAGTTGGTGCCCGTGGCGGCGTACCTGCGCAGCAGTTCGAGGGCGTCCCGCCTGCCGTACGAGGCGAGGTGCCCGAGGACCGCGAGGGCGAGACCGGTGCGTGACTCGTCGGTGTCCAGCACGTCCTCGGCGTCGAAGAGGTGCCGCTCGATCTCGTCGAGTCCGCCGTGCAGATCGAGGTAGAGCCGGGCGTAGTAGAGGGAGCGGTTCTCGACCTGCCAGTCGTGGCGGGGGTCGCTCAGCACACAGGTGTTCAGTGCCGCGAGCGCCTCGGCCCGCGGGGCGGTGAGCGCGTGCAGGGTGCCGTCGCCACGGCCCCGCTGCAGCAGGCCGAGCAGCGTACCGCTGGGCGCTATGAACGGTTCGAACATGGGAAACAGCCTCACATCAAGCGTCGACGCAACCGGGATCTTGCTCTACCTGGCCGCGTGACAACACGTCGGGGCGCCCGCCGTTTCCTGCTTGCTGTAGACCATCTTCCTCTGCCTCTCGTCAGTGGCCCATGCGGACCGCATCACGGTCCACGTGGTGCGGCAACACCTGCCCAGCCATCGCGTCCGTGAATCACGACGTCATGATGACCCGGCGGTTCTTCCTGCCGCGACCGATATTTCCGGCGGCCCTGTACCGCCTCCCCCGTCTTTTGTGTTTTACCTGGTCAGAACATGCGGATCAGTGTGCGCCGAACAGCTCGAGCAGCCCGGTCCTGCCGAACATCCGCGCCGTGTCGACGGCGTTCGGCGTGCCCTCCAGCGGGTCCGCCCCGCCCTCCAGAAGAACCCGGATGACACCCTCCTCCCCCTTGAAGACCGCCCCCGCGAGGGGGGTCTGGCCCCGGTCGTTGACGCGGCCCCCCTCGGCGCCACGGGCCAGCAACTCCCGTACCGCGTCGGCGTGACCGTGGTAGGCGGCCAGCATCACGAGCGAGTCACCGCGGTCATTGGTGAGATCGGCCGGAACCCCCGCGTCGACGTACGCCACGAGCGCCTCGGTCTCGCCCCGCCGGGCCAGATCGAAGATCTTGGTCGCCAGCTCCACGACCTCGGGGTCGGGGGCTTCGCTCATCGCCGGGTCCACCTCTCACTTCGCGTTACCGCCACGAGCACATGTGCTTCTGGAGCCTACGACGACAACGCCGCCGTACGGGTGAATCGCCAGAGTACTGGCTTCTCGGGCACATGAGCGGAAACGGCCGAGGCAAAAGATCACATCGAGTGGCGCCCGGCGCGGCCCGCCGGCCCGGACGACCGAGGGACCGCTCGGCCACCCAGGTGGATTCACCGGACTTTCCCCCATTTGCACCTTTAATCATATGGATACATGCTGTGACCTTGGAAGAACTCATGGTGACCGTCCCCATCAACCAGGAGAACCCACATGATCCTGAACATCTCCGGCGTCGTCCTGCTCGGCGTCATCGTCTTCCTCTTCTTCCGCAAGGACGGCCTCAAGGCCTCGCACGCCATCATCGTCACGCTCTTCGGCTTCTACCTGGCCAGTACGGGCATCGCCCCGAGCATCACGGCGGGCGGCGAGAGCCTCGCGAGCCTCCTCGGCGGGATCAAGTTCTGATCCCGTCCCCATCCGTACGCACCTCCAGGAGACAGCCGTGGCCCGGGTCACCCTCCCCCGCATTCTGAGCAGCGGCGGCGCGCATCTCGCCAGGAGCCGGGAGCTGGCCCGGACGGCGGCCGACGGCGCGACCGACGTCCTCCACCCGCTGATCACGATCACCCGTGGGCTGCGCCGACTGGCCGCGGCCGGCCGGCGCAGATGGGTGGAGACACCGAAGGACCGCCGCGGGTCACTGCTCTTCCTCGCCGCCTCGGTGGTCCTGGTGGTGACCCTCGTGCCGTACGGAGCGCTGCTCGCCGTCATCACCGTGATGGCGGCGGCAGCCTGGGCGGGCCGCGACAGCGCGGCCCCCGCGCCCGCCGGCCCCGACGAGTCCCAGGCCCAGCGCCTCCGCTCCCTCTACGAGGCCCTGGTCCCCTGCTTCTCGGCCGCCGAGGACCCCGAGCCCCTCTACGCGCACGGCGGGGCCTGGGACAAGGCCTTCCCCACCTACGCGTTCGACGCCACCGGCCGGATCTGTCATCTGCTGGTCCACTACCCGGCCTACTTCGCCGACGGTGAGGCGGAGGCCCGTGCGCGCATCGAGCACCTGCTGCACGCCAAGGCGGGCCGCGGACGCGAGTACCGCTTCGACTGGGACGAGGAGGGCAACACGCTGTCGGTCAGTGTCCTGCCCCCGCTCGCCACCGACATCGCCGCGCAGCGCTTCGTGACCGCCCCGGGCGAGACGGTCCTCGGCTTCACCGACCCGGCCCAGGTGCAGCGCACGCTCCCCATCTCCTTCGGAGATGAGCAGCGCGACGTACCGCCGGTCGTCTGGCGCACCGGCGTCCGCTCCACCGAGCCCCATCTGCTGGCCGTGGGCGAACCGGGCAGCGGTACGACGACGCTGCTGCGCTCCATCGCCCTTCAGGCACTGCAGTACGGCGATGTCGTCATCGTCGACGGCGCCGGCAGCGGCGACTACGCGTGCCTCACCGGCCGGGACGGCGTCCTCGCCGTGGAGAGCGGACTGTCCGGGGCGATGGCGAGCCTGGAGTGGGCGTCCCAGGAGACGGAACGCCGGCTGATCGCCACGAACCGCGCCCGGCAGGCTGAGCATCCACCCCCGGACGACACCAAGCGGCCCCTCTGGCTGCTCCTCGACCGCCCGACCGTGCTGGCGCATCCGGCGGCGGCCGACGGCGGACGCGACCCGCAGTCCCTCCTCCAGGTCCCCCTGCGCCACGGCCGGGCCGCCAACGTCACGGTGGTCGTGGCCGAGCAGTTCGACCACCTGGACGCCCTCGGCGAGGCCGTGCTCCGGCACACCCGCGCGCGCGTTGTGCTCGGCCCCACCACCGCGGAGCGACTGGAGTCCGTCCTGGGCGCCCCACCCCCCACGACGCCCACCCCCGACGTCCCCCCGGGCCGCGGCTACGCCCGCCTGGGCACGGCGCCCGTCCTCCGTCTCCAGGTCCCCGCCACCCCCGACCCCCACGACCCGGACACCCCCGAACCCCACCGGGAGTCCGTCCTCTCACTCCTGCCGCCCCGCACGACCCCGCCGGACGCGATGGAACAGCTCGCGGTGGCCGACAACTGACGCCACCGGCTACCGGTGGACGACCCCCGCCCCGGGGCCTACTGAGCTGCGGGCAGTCGTGCCACCGGAGCGGCACGGGTGGGCGCAGCGGCACCTCGTACCGCCGAGCCGCGGAACCCGCCCCCGTTATGTTTTTCGCGGTCCTGCAAGAGGGCCACTGGCCTCCGGGCCCGGCATGACTGTGTCCCCCTGTCGAAGGGATGACCTGGGGGGTGGTGTCACCGGGCCCGGGAGGTGCCGTCGGAGACGCTGATCAGAGGTCCGGCCGCCACTCGGTCCGGCGCAATGCCGGACAGCTCGCGGGTGGCAGGTCTGCATAACGTGGATGCGCGCGTACGACACCGACGCCGAGGCCGGCACGTTCAACACCTTGGAAAGGGCGCGATGTTCGACACCGAAGACGTGGGCGTGTTCCTCGGCCTGGACGTCGGCAAGAGCGCCCATCACGGGCACGGGCTGACCCCGGCCGGGAAGAAGGTCTTCGACAAGCAGCTGCCCAACAGCGAGCCGAAGCTGCGAGCCGTCTTCGACAAGCTGGCTGCGAAGTTCGGCACCGTCCTGGTGATCGTGGACCAGCCCGCCTCGATCGGCGCACTGCCGCTCACCGTCGCCCGGGACGCGGGCTGCAAGGTCGCCTACCTGCCCGGTCTGGCGATGCGCCGGATCGCCGACCTCTACCCGGGCGAGGCGAAGACCGACGCGAAGGACGCGGCCGTGATCGCGGACGCGGCCCGCACCATGCCGCACACTCTGCGCTCCCTGGAGCTGACCGACGAGATCACCGCCGAGCTCACGGTCCTGGTCGGCTTCGACCAGGACCTCGCGGCCGAGGCCACCCGCACCAGCAACCGGATACGCGGCCTGCTCACCCAGTTCCACCCCTCGCTGGAACGCGTCCTGGGCCCACGTCTCGACCACCCCGCCGTCACCTGGCTGCTCGAACGCCACGGCTCCCCGGCCGCACTGCGGAAAGCCGGCCGCCGCAGACTCGTCGAACTGATCCGGCCCAAGGCCCCGCGCATGGCCACCCGGCTCATCGACGACGTCTTCGACGCACTCGACGAACAGACCGTCGTCGTCCCGGGCACCGGCACCCTCGACATCGTCATCCCCACCCTGGCCAGCTCCCTGGCCACCGTCCACGCCCAGCGCCGGGCCCTGGAAGCCCAGATCAACACCCTGCTGGAGGCTCACCCTCTTTCCCCGGTCCTGAGGTCGATGCCCGGCGTCGGCGTCAGGACCGCCGCAGTCCTGCTGGTCACCGTCGGCGACGGCACCAGCTTTCCCACCGCCGCCCACCTCGCCTCCTACGCCGGGCTCGCCCCCACCACGAGGTCGTCCGGGACCTCGATCCACGGCGAACACGCACCACGAGGCGGAAACCGCCAGCTCAAGCGCGCCATGTTCCTCTCCGCCTTCGCCTGCATGAACGCCGACCCGGCCTCCCGCACCTACTACGACAAACAACGAGCCCGCGGAAAGACCCACACCCAAGCCCTCCTCCGCCTCGCCCGCCAACGCATCAGCGTCCTGTTCGCCATGCTCCGCGACGGCACCTTCTACGAACCCCGCATGCCCCAGGACGACGTCGAACTCGCCGCATGACCCCAGCTAGCCAAACCACCCCAAACCAAACCAGGGTGTCTTGACGAAAGACATAGAGGCACCCCCCCGCCCAGCCACAACGCACCGGCACCCGGCACCCCCGCAGCACGCCGCACCGCACCGCACCGCTCAGGCCACGAACGTCCGCGGTCCGTCGTTCCCCCCGGACGCCCCGTTCCGTACCAGCCGCGCAGCCGCGGCCAACCGCACCGCCGCCTCCTCCGCGACCGCCCCGCCCACGGTGAACGGCAGCCGCACATACCCCTCGAACGCCCCGTCGACCCCGAACCGCGGCCCGGACGGCACACGGACCCCGACCCGCTCCCCCACCTCGGCGAGCCGCGACCCCGACAGCCCCCCCGTGCGCACCCACAGCGTCAGGCCGCCCCGCGGCTCCGTGAACTCCCAGTCCGGCAACTCCCTGCGCACGGCGGCGACGAGCGCGTCCCGGTTCTCCCGCGCCTGCTCCCGCCGCATCCCGACGGCTTGCTCCCAACCCCCCGTGCTCATCAGCCAGTTCACGGCCAGCTGCTCCAGCACGGGCGTCCCCAGATCCGCGTACGCCCGCGCCGCCACCAGGCTCCGGATCACCTCGGGCGCGGCCCGCACCCACCCGATCCGCATCCCGGCCCAGAAGGCCTTGCTGGCCGACCCGACCGTGATCACCGTGGACCCCGCCGGATCGAACGCGCAGACCGGCCGCGGCATCTCCACGTCCGCGTCGAGGTACAGCTCGGCCATGGTCTCGTCCACCACCAGCACCGTCCCGGCGCCCCGCGCCGCGTCGACGAGCCCCCGCCGCCGGTCCTCGTCGGCGAGCGCCCCGGTCGGATTGTGGAAGTCGGCCACGACGTACGCGAGCCGAGGCGCCGCCTCCCGCAGTGCCTGCCGCCAGCGGTCCATGTCCCACCCGGCGAGCCCCTCGGCCATGGCGACCGGCACCAGCCGCGCCTCCGCCTCCCGCATCAGCTGGAGGATGTTGGCGTACGAGGGCGACTCCACGGCGATCCGTTCGCCCCGCCCGGCGAAGAGGTGGCAGATGGCGTCCATGGCGCCCATGGCCCCGGTGGTCACCATGATCTGCTCGGGCATCGTCGGGATGCCGCGCGCCGTGTACCGGTCGGCGAGCATGGAGCGGAGCGCGGGGAGCCCGGCCGGATAGTCGCCGTGCGTGTGGGCGTAGGGCGGCAGCTCCTCCAGGGCCCCCCGCACGGCCCGGGTCAGCCAGGGCTCGGGCGCCGGCAGCGCCGCGCACCCGAGGTCGATCATCGAACCGAGCGCCTCCGGAGGCAGGGGCTCCAGACCACGGGCCGGCAGCGGCTTCCCGGCCGGTACCGCGGTCCAGCTCCCCGCCCCGCGCCGGGACTCCAGGAACCCCTCCGTGCGCAGCGCCTCGTACGCCGCCGCGACGGTCGTACGGCTCACGGACAGCGCGAGCGCAAGCTCCCGCTCGGCGGGCAGCCGGGCCGCCACCGGCACACGGCCTTCGAGGACCAGCAGCCGGACGCCGTCGGCGAGCGCGCGGTAGGCGGGCGGACGCTTGCTGCCCGGCCCACTGGGGCGGTCCTGCTGGGAGTTGAGCATGCGAGCGAGCTGCGCGGCCCCGACCGCGGAAGTCCACTGAGACATGTTTTGCAGTCCACCTTCCCCGAATTGGCCATGGAGGACGTCTCCCCTCAAGCCACAGGGTGACATGCGACAGGCCACTACCACCAACAAGGGGGCATTCTCGTGTCCGCACACGGGCATCTCACGCGGCGCCTGCTTCAGCTCTACGTCGGTCTCACCCTGTACGGGGTCAGCTCGGCGCTCCTCGTCCGGTCGGGGCTCGGGCTGGAGCCCTGGAACGTGCTCCACCAAGGGCTCTCCGAACGGACCGGCCTGTCGATGGGGATCGTCCTCACCATCCTGGGCGCCGCGATCCTGCTGCTGTGGATCCCGCTGCGCCAGCGCCCCGGCCTCGGCACGGTCTCCAACGTCCTGGTGATCGGCGCCGCCATGGACGCGACGCTCGCCCTGGCCCCCGACGCCCGCACCTGGGCGGCCCGCATCGCCCTGATGGCCGTCGCGATCGTCCTGAACGGCGCCGCGACCGGCCTCTACATCGCCGCCCGCTTCGGCCCGGGCCCCCGCGACGGGCTGATGACCGGCCTGCACCGGGTGACCGGCCTGTCGATCCGCCTCGTCCGCACGGGCATCGAGCTGACGGTGGTCGCGACCGGCTTCGCCCTCGGCGGCACGGTCGGGGTCGGCACCCTCCTCTACGCCGTCTCCATCGGCCCGCTGGCCCAGGTCTTCCTGCGGGTGTTCGCCGTTCCCTCCGCATCCGGCAGCACGGTCGTTGCCGCCGGTCCACCGGAGCGGGCCATACTTCCCGGGTGACCGCCCTGATACGCCACCCGTACCTCGACCATCCGGGCCCGATCGCCTTCGCCCACCGTGGCGGGGCGGCGGACGGTCTGGAGAACACCACGGCCCAGTTCCGGCGCGCGGTGGAGTCGGGCTACCGGTACATCGAGACCGATGTGCACGCCACGCTCGACGGCAGGCTCGTCGCCTTCCACGACGCGACGCTGGACCGGGTGACCGACGGGGCGGGCCGGATAGCGGACCTGCCGTGGAAGGAGATTCGGCACGCGCGCGTGGCGGGCGTCGAACCGGTCCCCCTCTTCGAGGAGCTTCTGGAGACCTTCCCCGACGTCCGCTGGAACGTGGACGTCAAGGCGGAGTCGGCGCTGCACCCCCTGCTCAACCTGATCGCGCGCACCGGCTCCTGGGACCGCGTCTGCGTCGGCTCCTTCTCCGAGCCGCGCGTGGCCCGGGCCCAGCGTCTGGCGGGTCCCCGCCTGGCCACCTCCTTCGGCACCGGGGGCGTGTTCGGCCTGCGGCTGCGCTCGTGGGGGGTGCCCGCCCCGCTGCGGCGCTCGGTGATCGCCGCGCAGGTGCCGGAGTCACAGTCGGGGGTGCCGGTCGTCGACCACCGCTTCGTACGGGCCGCCCACGCGCGCGGACTGCAGGTCCACGTCTGGACCGTGAACGAACCGCAACGTATGCACCGTCTCCTGGACCTCGGCGTCGATGGCATCATGACCGATCACATCGACACGCTGCGCAAGGTGCTGGAGGACCGGGGGACCTGGGTCTGAGGCCGCCGCGCGGCCCTTTCCCGGGGAAGCGAGGGGGCACGGGTGGGCACCGACACCGTGCGGACGGACGAGGCCGACGAGGCCGCGGACCGACGACGCGAACAGCGCGGCTGGTACTTCTACGACTGGGCCTGCTCCGTCTACTCGACCAGCGTCCTGACCGTGTTCCTCGGCCCCTATCTGACCGAGGTCGCCAAGTCCGCCGCCGACGCGGACGGTTACGTCCACCCGCTGGGCCTCCCGGTCCGCGCCGGCTCGTTCTTCGCGTACTCGGTCTCCCTGTCGGTGATCGTCGCCGTCGTGATCATGCCCCTGGTCGGCGCGGCCGCCGACCGCACCGGCCGCAAGAAGCCCCTTCTGGGGGCAGCCGCCTACGTGGGGGCCGCCGCGACCGCGGGGATGTTCTTCCTGGACGGCGACCGCTATCTCCTCGGCGGTGTGCTCCTCGTCGTCGCGAACGCCGCGCAGTCCGTCGCGATGATGCTCTACAACTCCTACCTCCCCCAGATCGCCCGGCCCGAGGAACGCGACGCCGTCTCCTCCCGGGGCTGGGCCTTCGGATACGCGTCCGGCTCCCTGGTCCTCGTCGCGAACCTCGTCCTCTTCACCTCCCACGACGCCTTCGGCCTCTCGGAGGGCATGGCCGTCCGCATCTGCCTGGCCTCGGCGGGCCTGTGGTGGGGCGCCTTCGCACTGATCCCGCTGCGCCGTCTGCGGGACCGCCGGAGCCCGGTGCCGGACGCCGGGGAGTCGACCGCCCCCGGTCTGCGCCAGCTGGCGGCGACCGTACGGGACATGCGCCGCCACCCCCTGACCCTCGCCTTCCTCCTGGCGTACCTGCTCTACAACGACGGCATCCAGACGGTGATCTCCCAGGCGTCGGTCTACGGCTCCGAGGAACTGGGCCTCGGGCAGTCCACACTGATCGTGGCGGTGCTGCTGGTGCAGGTGCTCGCGGTGTGCGGCGCGCTCGGCATGGGCCGGCTGGCCCGCCGCCACGGCGCCAAGCGCACGATCCTCGGCTCCCTGGTCGCCTGGACGCTGATCCTCTCCGCCGGCTACTTCCTCCCCGCGGGGGCGCCCCTCTGGTTCTTCGTCCTGGCCGGCGGCATCGGTCTGGTCCTCGGCGGCAGCCAGGCCCTGTCCCGCTCCCTCTTCTCCCACCTCGTCCCGCCCGGCAAGGAGGCCGAGTACTTCTCCGCGTACGAGCTGAGCGACCGCGGGATGAGCTGGCTCGGCCCCCTGCTGTTCGGTCTCACCTACCAGCTGACCGGAAGTTATCGGGACGCGATCATCTCCCTGGTCCTCTTCTTCGTCCTCGGGTTCGCCCTGCTCGCGAGGGTTCCGGTGCGCCGGGCGATCAGTGACGCGGGCAATCCCGTCCCCGAGAGGATTTAGCGCCGGAAGCGAAAGGGCTGTAGTGTACGCGTTTGGCCTGCCAGGCGTACCGTTACTGCGCGTCAAAGATGCCGAAGCACTGGATGACATCTGCTGTCAGATGTGACAAACCGGGCGCGGGTGGGTACAACAAGGGCGGCTACGACGGCGACGCATGACCCGGAACGGGACACGGAACGGGAATCTTTACCGCCGACCGGACGTTGACCGGATGACGACGACAGCGACACCTGTCCTGTGGGCGACAAGCCCGGGAGGCACGATTCATGAGTGAGCGAGCTCTTCGCGGCACGCGCCTCGTGGTGACCAGCTACGAGACGGACCGCGGCATCGACTTGGCTCCGCGCCAGGCCGTGGAGTACGCATGCGAGAAGGGGCACCGCTTCGAGATGCCCTTCTCGGTGGAGGCGGAGATCCCGCCGGAGTGGGAGTGCAAGGTCTGTGGGGCCCAGGCACTCCTCGTGGACGGCGACGGCCCTGAGGAGAAGAAGGCCAAGCCCGCGCGTACGCATTGGGACATGCTGATGGAGCGGCGCACCCGTGAGGAACTCGAAGAGGTCCTCGAGGAGCGCCTGGCCGTTCTCCGCTCCGGCGCGATGAACATCGCGGTCCATCCGCGAGACAGCCGCAAGTCCGCCTAGCCCCCTGAAGGGGCTGGGCGGCAGACCCAGCGCAACCGGAGACCGCGGGCGCCGTATCGTACGGCGCCCGCGGTCTCCGCGTGCGGGGTGTGGGGCCGGGTCCGTACAGGTGCGGCAGCGCAGGTAGCCGGCCGCGCGGTGCTCCGCGCCCCTGGAAGGGAGGGCCTGTGCCCCCCTCGACTCCTCGGTTGCCCCCTCAGTGGCCCAGCGGCGGCCGGGCATCCCGCGGCTCGCCGGCGTCGCCGTCCGCCCCGTCCCTGATGACCTCCCCCGGCACGACCTTGCCGTCGGGCCGGTGGATCCGCGCCTGCGTGAACGCGTCCCCGAGCCCCCCGGCACCCGCCTCCCGGAGCTTCCGCTCGAACGTCCGCTCCGCGTACCGCCCCAGCGCCTTCTGCACCGGCGGCACCAACAGCACCAGCCCCACGGCGTCCGAGACGATGCCCGGCAGCATCAGCAGCAGCCCGCCCAGCATCAGGAAACCGTTGCCCTCGCTCTTGCCGGCCTCGGCACCCGGCGCCGAGTCGCCGCCACCGCCCTGCTGCTGTTGCAGCGTCTCGGCCAGTGCCCGGAACGCCCGCCGCCCGGCCCTCTTGACCACCGCGGAGCCGACGAGGAACCCGGCGACCAGCAGCACGAACACCGCGAGCCCGCCGGCCGCGCCCGCGACCACCGTGAGCAGCCAGATCTCCAGCACGACCCACGCGGCGACCGCCAACGGCAGGAACGTGCGCAGCCGGGAGCGCCGAGGCCGGGCAGGGTATGTCGGGGTCGGAGCGCCAGTCGTCATGCTCCCAGTGTGCCCGCCACCGGCTCAGGACGGGATAAGGGAACGATCAGTTCTTGGCGTCCGGGGCCGCGCCCTTGCCGTCGCGGCCGAGGACCTTGCCGACCCGTTCACCGACACCCCAGGCGGTGACCCGCCACAGCGCCTCGACGAGGATGTCGCGGCTCATCTTGGAGTCGCCCAGCTCGCGCTCGACGAAGGTGATGGGCACCTCGACGACGTGGTAGCCGGCCTTGACCGCCCGGCGTGCGAGGTCGACCTGGAAGCAGTACCCCTGGGAGGCGACGTCGTCGAGGCCGAGCCCCTCCAGGGTCTCGCGCCGGAACGCACGGTAGCCGCCGGTCACGTCGCGGACGGGGACATCGAGCAGGACCCGGGAGTAGAGGCTGCCGCCGCGGGAGATGAACTCACGGGACTTGGGCCAGTTCACCACGCGCCCGCCCGGCACCCACCGGGACCCGAGGACGAGGTCGGCGCCCTTGAGCGCGGTCAGCAGCCGGGGCAGCTCCTCGGGCTGGTGGGAGCCGTCCGCGTCCATCTCGATCAGAACGCCGTACCCGTGCTCCATGCCCCAGCGGAAGCCCGCGAGGTACGCCGCGCCGAGTCCTTCCTTGCCCATGCGGTGCAGCACCTGGACGTGCTCGTCCTCGGCGGCCAGCTCGTCCGCGAGCTTGCCGGTGCCGTCGGGGCTGTTGTCGTCGGCCACCAGGACGTGCGCCTCGGGAACGGCCTGCCGCACCCGGCCGACGATCGTCTTGATGTTCTCCGCCTCGTTGTAGGTCGGAATGATCACCAAGGCCGTGCCGAGCGGGCCGAAGCGCCTCTCCTGGCCTGCTGCCGCGAGGGTCCCGTCGCCGTCGTTCACTGCTGCCCCTTCAAGTCCGTACGCAGGGGTCCACCATAGTGGCCGCGGCCTGCGATGGAGTGTCGCCTCATGTCCAGAGGGGTGTCGAATCGACAGGGGGTGTGCAGGAGCGCGCCCCGCGCAGCCCGTGCGCCGACACCGAACGACGTGCCGGCCGGGGCGGAACGGGCCGGAGCCGGCCGCCCGCCGTTCGCGGGGCCGGCTGTGGTCCGCCCCGGCGGATGGGGGCCCGGTGCCCTTCGGGCCGACCTGGGACCCGCTGGCTGCGGGTCGACCGAAAGCCGTTGTCTACTGAGCTCCCGGGCCCCACCCGGGTCACACCTACCCGACCGGGGCGGAGCACTCCGTCGCCGAGCGCGAACCCTGGGCCTGGCTGCCAGCGGTGGTGCGCCGGTGCGGCGCGCCACCCCTGACCCAGCGGCGCTACGACGACCGCGCGGAAGCTCCTCGGTCGGACGTCCGGTGGTGGACCCGGCCGAACCTACCGGCCCCCTGCCGCCCGCTGTCAACTGCCGTTTGACCTGCGGGTTTTCTCTGTGTCTCCAGGTGGGAGCCGATGACACGCAGGTCGCACGGCGCTGCGGCGGACCAGGCCCGGCTCCGCGCCGACCGTGGAGATCACTCGCCCGGCCGTACGAAAATCGTGCGTCCTGCCACCACGGTCCGCAGGCAGACGGGCAGGTCCCCGCCGGGGCTGAGATCGGGCAGACCGGGGGTGCCGGAGCGGGGGTCGGTGGACCAGCGGGCGACCCGGTCGTCGGGGGCCTGGACGACGAGTTCGCCGGTGCGCCACACCGCGTAGTCGGCGGGAGCGCCCGGGACGAGGACGCCCGCGTCGTCCCGGCCGATCGCCCGCCAGCCGCCCCGCGTGTGCGCCGTGAACGCCGCGCGCACGGAGACCCTGTGCTCCGGCGTGCGGTGGAAGGCCGCCGCGCGGACCGTGCCCCACGGGTCGAGAGGGGTGACCGGGCTGTCGGAGCCGAAGGCGAGTGGCACACCGGCCCGCAGCAGGGCCGCGAACGGGTTGAGGGCACGGGCCCGCGCGGCTCCCAGGCGCTGGGCGTACATGCCCTCCGCGCCGCCCCAGAGCGCGTCGAAGGCGGGCTGTACGGAGGCCGTGAGGCCGAGTTCGGCGAAGGCGGCCACCGTGTCGGGGGTGAGCATCTCCGCGTGTTCGACTCGATGGCGGGCGGCCCTCACCCGGGCCGGGCCGACCTTCTCCGCGGCCGCTCGCATTCCCTCGACCACGGCGGTCACGGCGGCGTCCCCGATGGCGTGGAAGCCCGCCTGGAGGCCCTCCTCGGTGCACGCGACGACATGCGCGGCGACGGCATCGGCGTCCAGATACGCGGTACCGGTGTGCGGGGCGTCCGCGTACGGCTCGTGGAGGCACGCCGTGTGCGAGCCGAGTGCGCCGTCGACGAAGAGGTCGCCCGCCGCGCCGACCGCCCCGAGGGCCCGGGCCTTGGCGACGTCCCGCTCGGCCCAGTAGCCGACGACCCGGGGGCCCGGCTCCTCGTCGGCGAGCCGCAGCAGTCCTGTGAAGTCGTCCTCGGAGGAGATCTCCGGGCCCGCGCACTCGTGGACCGAGCCGATACCGAGCGAGGCGGCGCGGTCGAGGGCCGCGCGCTGGGCCTCGGTGCGCTGGGCGGGGGTGATGGCGCCGAGCGCGGTGGCCCGTACGGCGTGGTGGGCGTCACGGGTGAGCGGGCCGTCGTCGAAGCGTTCCCCGCCCGGGACGAGGTCGAGCAGTGCCGTGGTGACGACCGCCGAGTGGACGTCGATGCGGCTGAGGTACAGGGGTCGCCCGCCGGTGGCCTCGTCGAGTTCGGCGCGGGTCGGCGGGCGGCCGCCGGGCCAGCGGGCGGCGTCCCAGCCGTGGCCGAGCAGGACCCGGTCGGCCGGACGGGCGGCCGCGAATTCCCGGACGAGAACGAGTGCGGCATCCAGGGAGGGGGCGGCCGAGAGATCCAGGCCGGTGAGGGCGAGACCGGTGGACGTGGTGTGCACATGGGCATCGGTGAACGCCGGCGTGACCAGGGCGCCTTCGAGGTCGATCACCTCGTCGACGCCGTCCGCGAAGGCGTCGGCGGCACCCTCGGAGCCGACCCAGGCGATCTGGCCGTGTTCCACGACCATCGCGGTGGCGAACGGGTCGGCGGGGCTGTGGACCTCTCCTCCGCGCAGCAACACGGTTTCCGTCGAGGCGGTGCGTTCACTCATGGGGACAGTCTCGCGCCTGCCGCCGGCACGGCCGTACCCGGGCCGTGGTCCGCGGCGCCCGGCCCCGGGTCAGATCCTCGGCGGCCTGGCCTCGTACGGAGTGGAGAGCACCACCGTCGTGCGGGTCGAGACGCCGGCGAGGGAGCGCAACCGGGCCAGCAGTTCCTCCAGCTCGTGGGGGGTGGCGACGCGGACCTTCAGAATGTAGTTCTCGTCGCCGGCGACGCTGTGGCAGGCCTCGATCTCGGGCACGCCGGCGAGGCGTTCCGCGATGTCGTCGGGGGCGCTGGGGTCGAACGGTTTCACCGAGATGAACGCGGTCATCGGCAGCCCGACAGCCTCCGGGTCCACGACCGCGGCGTAACCCCGGATGACACCGCGCTGCTCGAGTCGGCGCACGCGCTGATGCACGGCCGACGTGGACAGGCCCGTGGCCTTGCCCAGGTCGGTGTAGCTCATCCGCCCGTCCGCGACGAGCAGCTGCACGATCTGTCGGTCCAGCTCCTCCATGGCGCAAGAACCTACAGGGCGGTTGATCTCCTCGGATACCTCAGCGGCGCAGGTCATGCCCGGTTCGTGATGTCGCTGCGCGCCCGCCGTGCGCCGTCGGGCTGATCGCGCCGGTGGGCGGGGCATCTGCGAGCGGCATGTGACGAAGACCACATCACCCGAACAACCTGCGTGATGATCTCGTGATTACCGCCGACACGGGGCGGGAAGTGCTTGCTGTGGTCGAGGCCGCAGTGCCCGAACGGCCCAGCCCGAGGGGGAGAATCCCATGCAGAGTCTTAAGCGCCCTGGTCGCACCGCACCCAAGCGCCTCCAGCCGGTCATCGAGCCCGAGCCGGAGGGTGTCGAACCGGACGACGAGTTCGACGCGTACGACACCTTCGAGATGTACCGGGTCATCTGCCCGGACTGCGCTCAGCCCATCGCCCTGCTGTCCGACGAGGACGTCCTGCCGGAGCACGCGCTGGTCGTGTCGCCGTGGAACCCGTTCGGGCTCACGGTCTGTGCCGGTACGGGTCGTTCGGCCACCGACGCCCGGTCCGCGGACGAGTCCGTGGAACCGCAGGAGCAGGACACCGCCCTTCTGCTGACGCTTCCGCAGGGGCTCGACTGGCGGACGCAGCCGTTCTCGCACGTCGGCGGCCCGGGTTCGCGCCCGATGCGCGTGCCGATGACGCGGCGCCAGGCCGCCTGATCCACGGGCCGTTCGGCCCTGCGCGTCCCGCGGCCTCCCGCTGACGCGGCCGTCGCCCCCGGGACCCTTGTACGTGGTCGCCCCGCGCCATGACGTCTTCCAGGCCGCCATGGCGCGGGTTCGGTGCGCCGGCGGCGGCCCTGCACGCAGTCCGCCGGGCCGTCGCGAACGCAGGCACGATTCACCGGAGCGGTGACCGCCGTGCCGGTCGTCGCGTTGACCCGGCATGACGCCTTCGTATCCGGCGGCCGGACGTCGCCACCACATCTTCGTCCCGGCGCCGGCAGAATCGGTTCCCAAGGGCGCGTCCTCGCATCAGGACCCGCCCATCTACCGGGCCCTGATGCGTACATGGGCCGACGGGGGCCGCACTCTGCCGGGGCGTCACGACCCGGAGTGGGCGAGGCTGGCGAAGCCGCCGAGCGGCCTCGGCCAGTTCGGCGCCGCCGTGGACCCGTTCGCCACGAGCAGTTCCTCCGGCAGCTCGACTCTCGGCTTCCACGGCCCTTTCGACGGCTCCCCCGCCGACTTCGTCAATTCCTTCAGCGTGACTCGGGACCAGCGAGGTGCCGGGCGATGACCATGCGCTGGATCTGATTGGTGCCCTCGACGATCTGGAGCACCTTGGCCTCACGCATGTACCGCTCGGCCGGGAAGTCCGCCGTGTAGCCGTATCCGCCGAGGATCTGGACGGCGTCCGTGGTCACCTTCATCGCGTTGTCGGTGCACAGCAGCTTCGCCATCGCCGCCTGCTTGGAGAACGGCCGGCCCGCGTCCCGCAGCCGTGCGGCGGACAGGTACAGCGCCCGGCCCGCCTCTATCCGGGTCGCCATGTCGGCGAGCATGAAGCGCAGCCCCTGGAAGTCCGCGATCGGGCGCCCGAACTGCCGCCGCGAGGTGGCGTAGGCGACCGCCTCGTCCAGTGCCGCCTGGGCCACGCCGATCGCGCACGCCGCGATGCCGAGCCGCCCGGAGTCGAGCGCCGCTAGGGCTATCGCGAAGCCCTGGCCCTCCTCGCCGACGCGCCGGCTGTCGGGGACGCGCACGCCGTCGAAGTGGACCTGTGCGGTGGGCGAGCCCTTCATGCCCATCTTCTTCTCGGGCACCGCCCCGCTGAGCCCCTCTGCGTCACCCGGCACCAGGAAGGCCGTGATGCCGCGCGCGCCCTCGCCACCCGTGCGTGCCATGACCGTGTAGAAGTCGGCGATCCCGCCGTGGGTGATCCATGCCTTGGTGCCGGTGATCACCCATTCGTCACCGTCGCGGACCGCCTTCGTGCGCAGGGAGGCGGCATCCGAACCGGATGACGGCTCGGAGAGGCAGTAGGCGCCGAGCAGGCCGCCGCCGAGCATCGCGGGCAGATGCTCGACCTGCTGCTCCTTGGTGCCGTAGGTGGCGAGTGCGTGGCACGCGAGGGAGTGGACGCTCACACCGAGACCGACGGTGAGACGGGCCGCGGCCAGCTCCTCCAGCACCTGCAGATACACCTCGTACGGCTGATCGCCGCCGCCGTGCTCGGAGTCGTACGGCAGGCCGAGCAGTCCCGCCTCCGAGAGCAGGCCGAAGAGTTCGCGCGGGAAGCGACCGGCGTCCTCCTCCTCGGCCGCGTACGGGGCGATCTCCCGCTGCGCGATCTCACGGACGAGCGAGATCAGATCCCGGGCCTCTTCCGTGGGCAGTTGACGGTCCACCGGCTGCGGGGCGCGGTCGGGCATGGCAACGCTCTCCTCCCTGTCGGGCACTGCGGCGGCGCACACCAGGGATGGGGCGGCCCCGCCGGGTCTTACGGGCCATGGCCGATGCTGCCCCTCCGGATCTCGGAAGTGTGCTGGTCAGCGGCTGTGGCGCTTGGAGTATGCCCGATCGGCGGCACCGAGTCACCAGTTAACGACCGCTAATTAGAAGAAACGCCGGGAGGCGACTCGCCGAAGTCAATTGGTCCAAACCATTGACCAATTGGTCTAGTCCTTCTACTGTTCCGGCAACGCTGCACCGCGGCCATGCCGACCAGCCGCCTCCTGGGCCGCGCAGGTCGGCGCCCGGCGCGGCATCAGCAGGTCGGCATCCCCTCCCCCGCCCGCTCCGCGCTCCCTCACGAGGAGACTTCCCCATGCTCGGACCGTCCCACCCCCGCCCCCGATCCCTGGCGCTGATCTCCACCGCGTGCTGCGCCGTGCTCGGCGCGGGCCTCCTGGCCGGCGCGGACCCCGCGTCCGCCGAGGAGACGACGACCGGTGCGACCGCGCACCGGGCCGCCCCCGGCTCCAAGGTCGTCGGCTACTTCATCGACTGGGGCATCTACGGCCGCCAGTACTACGTCAAGAACATCGAGACGTCCGGTTCGGCGGACCGGCTGACCCACATCAACTACGCCTTCGGCAACGTCGTCGACGGCAAGTGCGCGCTCGGCGACGCCTGGGCGGACACCGACAAGCCGTTCACCGCACAGGAGTCGGTGGACGGCGTCGCCGACTCCGCGGGCCAGCCCCTGAGCGGCAGCTTCAACCAGCTCCGCAAGCTCAAGAAGCTGCACCCGAACCTCAAGATCATCTGGTCGTTCGGCGGCTGGACCTGGTCCGGCGGCTTCGGCGAGGCCGCGAAGAACCCGGAGGCCTTCGCGAACTCCTGCTACGACCTCGTCGAGAACTCCAGGTGGAAGGACGTCTTCGACGGCATCGACATCGACTGGGAGTACCCCAACGCCTGCGGTCTCACATGTGACACCAGCGGCAGGGATGCCTTCGAGGACCTGATGGCGGCGCTGCGCAAGCGATTCGGCAAGAAGCAGCTGGTCACCGCCGCGATCACGGCCGACGCCTCGAAGGGCGGCAGGATCGACGCGGCCGACTACGCGGGCGCTGCGAAGTACGTCGACTGGTACAACCCGATGACGTACGACTACTTCGGCGCCTGGGACGCGACCACCGCCCCGCACTCGCCGCTGTTCCCGTACCCCGGCATCGCGAACCCGGTCTTCAACACGGCGTCGACCATCGCGAAGCTCAAGAGCCTCGGCATCCCGTCCTCGAAGCTGCTGCTGGGCCTGGGCTTCTACGGGCGGGGCTGGACCGGGGTCACCCAGTCGAAGCCCGGCGGCACCGCCACCGGACCCGCCCCGGGCACGTACGAGGCCGGCTACGAGGACTACAAGGTGCTCAAGGCCAGGTGCCCGGCGAACGGCACGGTGGGCGGCACCGCCTACGCCAGGTGCGGGGACGAGTGGTGGAGCTACGACACCCCGGCGACGGTCAAGGGGAAGATGAAGTACAGGAAGGCGCAGGGCCTCGGCGGCACCTTCTTCTGGGAGCTCAGCGGCGACACCCCGGACGGCGAGCTGATCAGGGCGATCAACTGACCCCGGACGCACAGCACAGGGGGCGGAGGGCCTCGGCGGGCCTCCGCCCCCCGTCCCCGATGGACCCGGCCGTCAGCCGTCGCGGCGGGCGGGCGCCGGGGCCACGTACGACGGGTCGATCTCCTCGATGGCGCGCAACGCCCCGCCCAGCATCCTGACCAGCAGGTCACACATCGTGTCGCGGTCCAGCCCCGGGCGGTCGATCCAGTCGAGAGTGGCGCCCTCGACCCCGCAGACCCAGCCGAACAGGCCCATGCGGACCACCGGCGCTATGTCGGTCCTGCCGTAGGCCCCCTCGGCGATGGTGGCCACGATGGCCTCGCGCACACCGTCCCGGATGGCCTGCACCTGGGTGTCGAAGCCGACACCGCCGCTGACGATGGTGCGGTAGGCGGCCTGGTTGTCGTGGGCGTAGCGCAGATAGCAGTCGATGGTGCGCTGGACCCGCTCCACCGGGGGCAGTTGGAGACCGCCGGCGGCGTGCGTGATCAGATCGGCCACCGAGTCCTCGACGATCGCCAGGTAGTAGCCGCGCTTGGACTTGAAGTAGTAGTAGATCAGTCCCTTGGCCACATGCGCCTGTCGCGCTATGTCGTCCATCGACAGCGCGTCGTAGGAGGTGTCGGCGAACAACTTGCGCCCGATGGAGATGAGTTCGGCGCGGCGCGCGAGGGATCGGCCGGTGCCCCGGGCCCGCGGACGTTCGATCCCACGCTGTTGACTGCTATTCAATTTCCGGTCCTGGTCTCCAGCTGCCGGCGGGACAACCCGCAGTATGGCAGACCCGTACCACCAGCCTGTTCGAGTCTGGTTCGACAGGATCGGACGGTGGGTCAGACCTCGGAAGCGGCAGGGGGGCGGGTCACAGCAGACCCAGCTGAACCACCAGCATCGCGACGACCACGACCAGGGTCCAGCCCATGAGGTGTTCGACGATCTTCGGGCCGTCGTCCTCGGGGCCGCCCGTGCGGGTACGGACGACGGCGGTGGCGGAGGTCGCGGTCATGGCAGCTCGCTGGTGTGATCGATGTGCGGTGGACTTCCCCCCTACCGTCCGTCCACCTTGCCACCGGTCGGCGTGGTCGCGGCCGAGAGCTTGGTCACACGCGCACCCCGACCGCCGCGAGTGCCGCGCGCTGGCGGGAGGTGGGCCGCGCCGGGAAGTAGAGGTAGCAGACGCCGCCGGTACCGGAGACGACCTTCCCGGAGGCGTTGTACCGCTTGGTCCGCAGCCAGATGTTCTCCCACTCGCGCCGCAGGTAGACCCGGCGCACCGCCTCGTTGGTCGGCGAGTTCGGGTCGTTGGCGATGACGTCTCCGTCGGGGGTGAAGCCGATCACCGTCATCAGGTGGCCGGCCGTGCCGTAACCCGCCCCCGTCAGCTCGGCCGCGAGGAAGGACTGGGAGGTGATCACCGGGATGCCCGCCGCGATCAGCTTCTCCAGGTCGGTGAGCGAGCCCAGCCGGGTCACCACACCCTGGAGGTCCTGGTAGGTGGCGGCGTACGCGGCGTTGAAGGGCCAGTTGCCGCAGCCCTGGTACGCGTAGTCGTAGGTGTACCGGGCCGCGTGGCACACCTGCGGGTCCGCGTATTCGGGGTTGACCCAGGCCAGGTCTTCGGGGCTGGGCCTGCGCCCCCAGTACTCGATGATCATCTGGGACGAGGTGGGGCTGCACCAGGCCTCGCCGCCGTTGTCGTACTCCGGGTACTGGCCCTTGTGGGTCTCCTGCGAGTAGCGCGGGACGTCCAGCTCGCGCGCGAGCCCCGGGGTGGAGGCCGGCACGGTGAAGCGGTCGGGGATGTCGGATCCCATGGCTCCGGCCCGCCAGACCGTGGGGGTGAGGCGGGTGCCGGGCGTGCGGTACAGGGTCAGCCGCAGCCGGTACGAGACGAGGCGCAGGCCCGTGGCCGGGTCGTCGATCGCGAAGGTGTCGGTCCAGACGCTGCTCCTGCCGTCCTTCTGGCCGTCGAGGGAAGTCCGCCGGATGTCCCGGTCGCCTGCCGCCCACCGTCCCATGACGTACCAGGGCGTGGCCGTCCCGTCGGAGTACGCGCCCCTCAGTTCGATCTGGAGCCAGGTGCCGTCCGGGGTACGCGCGTTCCAGGAGGGGATGACCTCGGTCGCGGGCACGGCGAGCCGGTGCACGGGGGACGTCCAGGTCGCGTACTCCCAGGTGGCCGTACGGCCGGTGTGCGGGTCGGTGTAGTCGGTGGTGCCGACCGGGGAGCCGATCACCAGCCCCGGCCGCTCCCCCGCCTTCGCGCGGGTACCCTCGGCGCTGCCGCGGCGCCAGTCGGTGTACGACGTCCAGCCGTGGTGGTCGACGAGGCGCCCGGGGGCATGCGCCGGGCGCGCGGGAGCGTCGGTGCGGACCGCGGGCGTGGCGGCGGTGGCGGGGAGGGCGGCTCCGCCGGCCGCAGCGGCGGTGGCGACGGCTGCGGTCAGGACGGTCCTGCGGGAGGGCTCGGAAAGTCTCGACATGGGCGGGTGACCCCCAGTGGTCCGGAGACGACGGTTCGGAGACGACGGTTCAGACGCACGACTGTTCGCCAACTATGGACGCCGAACGCGGACTTCTGCCAGCATCCCGGGCCGCGCCACGCCCTCCAATATTGGTCGATACCACTGGCGCGTTCCGGCATCGCCCGTCCCGGTGTTCAATCGCCCCATGCGTACCTTCCCCGCTTCCGAGGACCCCGCCGTCAGTGACCTGGCCGACCGGCTGCGGCTGCTACCGCCGTCCTGTGGGCCTGTCCGGTTGATCGGCGTCGACGGTCACGCCGGCTCCGGGAAGTCCACGTTCGCCGGACGGCTGGCCCACGCGCTGGGGAACGCCCCCGTGCTCCATCTGGACGACATCGCCACCCATGAGGAGCTGTTCGCCTGGACCGGGCGACTGCTGGGTCAGGTGATCGAGCCACTGCGGCTCGGCGGGACGGCGCGCTACGCCCCCTACGACTGGCGGGAGCGGACCTTCGGCCCCCCTCGCGCCCTGCCCCCGGAGCCCGTGATCCTCGTCGAGGGGGTCGGTGCGGGCCGCCGGGCGCTGCGCCCGTACCTGGCACGGCTGGTGTGGATGGAACTGGCGGACGAGGAGGCCTGGGCGCGGGGGCGGGCGCGGGACGGGGCGGAACAAAGTGACTTCTGGGCCGGATGGGTCGGGGCGGAACGCCGGCACTTCGCCGAGGACCCGTCCCGGCCCTACGCCGATCTACTGGTTCGCGTGGGAAAGAAGGGGTACGAGGTGCTGGCGGGACCTGGCATGACTCCGGCATCGAGACCCGATCTCACTCAGGGTGACGACCCATCGGCAATGTGCTGAACCTGTGAAAATCCTCGGCGGGGAAGTTCCCCAAGCGCTCCAACTCGGCTTGACCGGGGGGCCGTACAGGTCTTACGTTCTCAATGTGCGGACTATCAGATCCGCCCCTCTACGCGAAGCCCCCGGTTGTTCCCCCGTGATCGGGGGCTTCGTTCTGCCCTCAGCCGGTGTCCCGGGTACTCCCCCGGCACGATTCCTTCACCCTCGGTCACCGTGCGCTGTGCGCCCCGTCTGCTCCCACCTCACGATTCGAGCCCTGCCGCACCCTTCGATGGGCGCCCGAGCCGCAGGTACGATGCCCTCGGTGCGACCTTCGGACGGCAACGTGACCACGCAACTCCCGTCCGCGGCACAGCGGTTCGAGAAGGCTGCCGACGGGCACCGGCCCGTTCGGTTTCCACACGGGGGCACGGTTTGTGGGGGACGTGATGGACTTCGGCTCGCGGGGCCCCGAGGCCCCGGCCGACCTCGCCTGGCTACGAGGCGTGGACGCCTACACCATGGGCGCGTATCCGCAGGCGGAGGAGGAGTTCCGCACCGCGGTCCGGATGGATCCGGGCATGGCCGACGGCTGGCTCGGGCTGCACGCGCTGCGGGTGGACACGACGACCGCCCTGCTGCGGATGTTCCGGCACCGTGAGCGCTTCGGGGAGCAGCGCGCCCGCCATCGGCGCACCCTCAACTCCTGGTATTGGCTGGGCTGGTGGGTGCAGCCGGTCCTGGAGACACCGCGGGACCTGCTCCTCGCCCACGCCTCCCACTGGCTGGACGGACGCCACGTCCCGGAGCTGGACCGGGCGCTGGCGGGGCTGCCGCCGGTGGACGCCGACCCCCAGGTGCGCTTCCTTCACGCCTGCCGCGCCTACCTCGTCAAGGACTGGGAACAGCTGGTCCGGCACACCGATCCCCTCCTCGACGATCCCCTGCTCGGTATCGAGGCGGGACTCTTCGGCGGGATGGCCCGGGTCCGTCTGGAGACGTACGGCCAGGCCGAGCCGCTGCTGTCCGCGGCGCTGATGCGCTGTCGCAGCGAGCAGCCGCAGCGCAAGGAGCTGCGGTACTGGCTGGCCCGCGCGCACGAGGGAACCGGCCGCAGCGCCGCGGCACTGCCGCTCTACCGCGCGGTGCACCGGGTCGACCCGGCGTTCATGGACACGTCCGCGCGGCTCGCGGCCATCGCCGAGGGGGACGGGTACGACGACGCGGCCGACCTGGCGGCGATCACGCTCGCCGGGATCGGGCAGGACACGCTCGACGCGGGCGACGGCCTCGACCCGCTCTTCGACGCCGAGGGCCGGGATCTGAAGCTCTCCGACCCGGATCCCGTGCCGCCGGGCGGGCTGCCGCCGGAGGCGGGCGACATCTTCGTACGGCAGAAGTCCGTGCTGCGGGTGGACCCGCTACCGGCCGGACCGACCGATCCGGAGCTGCTGGAGGAGGCGCTCGCCGAGCTGGAGCGGATGGTCGGCCTGGAGCCCGTGAAGCGGCAGGTCAAGGCGTTGTCGGCGCAGCTGAACATGGCGCGGCTGCGGGCCGGGCAGGGGTTGCCCGTGCAGCCTCCCAAGCGGCACTTCGTCTTCTCCGGGCCGTCCGGGACGGGGAAGACGACCGTCGCCCGAATACTGGGCCGGGTGTTCTACGCGCTCGGGCTGCTGGGCGGCGACCATCTGGTGGAGGCCCAGCGGGCGGACCTCGTGGGCGAATACCTCGGCCAGACCGCCGTGAAGGCCAACGAGCTGATCGACTCGGCGATCGGCGGGGTGCTGTTCGTGGACGAGGCGTACTCGCTGTCCAACTCCGGGTACGGCAAGGGGGACGCGTACGGCGACGAGGCGCTGCAGGTGCTGCTGAAGCGGGCCGAGGACAACCGGGACCATCTCGTGGTGATCCTCGCGGGGTACCCGGAAGGGATGGACCGGCTGCTAGCCGCGAACCCCGGGCTCTCGTCGCGGTTCACGACCCGGGTCGACTTCCCCTCGTACCGGCCGCTGGAGCTCACCGCGATCGGTGAGGTGCTCGCCGCGGAGAACGGGGACGTGTGGGACGAGGAGGCGCTGGAGGAACTGCGGTCCATCGCGGGGCATGTCGTCGAGCAGGGGTGGATCGACGAGCTGGGCAACGGACGGTTCCTGCGGACGCTGTACGAGAAGAGCTGCGCGTACCGGGATCTGCGGCTGTCGGGGTATCCGAGTGTGCCGACGCGGGACGATCTGTCCACGCTGCGGCTGCCGGATCTCATGCAGGCGTACGGGGAGGTGCTGTCGGGGCGGGGGCCGCAGGATCCGTCGGCGCGGTGAGCCGGGGGCGCGTTGTGGCTCGGGGGTGCGCGTTCATCGGCGGGTGCGGGTTCGTTGTGGTTTCTCGCGCAGTTTCCCGCGCCCCTGAAGGCATGGGCCTTCGGCCCGGCCTTCGTCCTCCCCCGCTCACCCGCACCCGCCCGCGCCCCGCCCCCCTCAGCTCGCCAGGACGTTCTCGGGCGTTTCCGTCGACCTCGGTTCCGCCAGGCGAACCGGCGGAGCCTGACGATGGGCCGGGTCCCGGACCTCGCCGACCAGGAGTTCGAGGACGTCCTCCAGTGCGACCAGGCCCAGCACCTTGCCGGAGGCGTCCACCACCTGCGCGAGGTGCGTGGCCGCGCGGCGCATGACGGTGAGCGCGTCGTCGAGGGGGAGCTCCGAGCGCAGGGTGGTCATGGGGCGCCAGACCTGCTGCGGGACGGCCCGGTCGGAGTCCTCCACGTCGAGGACGTCCTTGACGTGCAGATAGCGGCCCATGAACGCGCCGTTGTCCGCGACCACCGGGAAGCGGGAGTAGCCGGTGCGGGCGGTCAGGGCCACCACCTGCGCGGGGGTGACCGAAGGGCCCACCGTCACCAGTGAGTCCCGCTTGAGCAGGACGTCCGTGACCGGGCGGGAGCCCAGTTCCAGCGCGTCCTCCAGGCGTTCCTGCTCCTCGGGGTCCAGCAGTCCCGCCTGGCCCGAGTCCTCGACCAGCCGGCCGAGCTGGACGCTGGTGAAGACCGCCTCCACCTCGTCCTTGGGCTCGACACGGAAGAGTCTGAGGACGACCCGGGCACAGGCGCCGAGGCCCACCGTGACCGGTCCGCAGACGCGTGCGAAGGCGACGAGGCCGGGGCTCAGCCACAGCGCCGTCTTCTCGGGCGCCGCCATCGCCAGGTTCTTCGGCAGCATCTCGCCGATCACGAGGTGCAGGAAGACCACCACGGCCAGCGCGATGACATACCCCAGGGGGTGGATCATGCCATGCGGCAGGTGAATGGCCTCGAACACCGGCTCAAGCAGCTTCGCCACCGTCGGCTCCGCCACCGCGCCGAGCGTCAGCGAGCAGACCGTGATGCCGAACTGGGCCGCCGCCATCATCTGCGGCAGGTTCTCCAGGCCGTGGAGGACCTGTCGGGCCCGTGCCGTGCCCAGCGGTTCGATCTGGCTGCGGCGGACCGAGACCAGGGCGAACTCGGCGCCGACGAAGAAGCCGTTGGCGAGCACGAGGAGCAGGGCGAAAAGGAGTTGGAGCACGCTCATCGGGCCGCCTCCACCACGGTGAGGGATTCGGTGACGGGGGCGGCGCGCACCAGGCGTACCCGCTCGGCGCGGTAGTGCCCCACCTGGCGTACCGCCAGCCGCCAGCCGGGCAGCTCCACCTTGTCGCCCGGCGCCGGGATGCGGCCGAGGAGGTCGGCGACGAGGCCCGCGACCGTCTCGTAGGGGCCCTCGGGGACGTCGAGGCCGATGCGCTGGAGGACGTCGACCCGGCAACTGCCGTCGACGTCCCAGGCGGGGCGGCCGTCCTCGGGCGGGGCGACGGCGAGTTCGGGCAGGTCCTGCCCGTCGTGCTCGTCGCGCACCTCACCGACCAGTTCCTCGACGATGTCCTCCAGGGTCACCACACCGGCCGTGCCGCCGTACTCGTCGACGACGACGGCGATGGGCTGTTCGCTGCGCAGCCGGGCCAGGAGCGGCTGCACGGGCAGCGTCTCCGGCACGAGCAGCGGGGCCTTGGCGATATGGCCGACGGGGGTGTGCAGCCGGTCCTGGGCGGGGATCGCCAGGGCGTCCTTGAGGTGGACCATGCCGACGATCTCGTCGATCCGCTCCCGGTAGACGGGGAAACGTGACAGGCCGGTGGCGCGGGTCAGGTTGACCACGTCCTCGGCGGTGGCCGAGGACTGCAGGGCGCTGACCTTCACCCGGGGCGTCATCACGTTCTCCGCGGTCAGCTCGCCGAGGGACAGCGTCCGTACGAAGAGGTCGGCGGTGTCCTGTTCCAGGGCGCCGGCCTGAGCGGAGTGGCGGGCCAGGGAGACCAGTTCCTCGGGGGTGCGGGCGGAGGCCAGTTCCTCGGCGGGTTCGACGCCGAGAGCCCGGACCAGCCGGTTCGCGACCGCGTTGAGACCGGCGATGACCGGGCGGAACAGGCGGGAGAAGACGTACTGGGGGCCCGCGACGAAGCGGGCGACCTGCATCGGCCTCGACACCGCCCAGTTCTTGGGCACGAGTTCGCCGATCACCATCTGCACGGCGGACGCCAGCAGCATGCCGACGACCACGGAGACACCGGAGACCGCGCCCTCGGGTATGCCGATGGCGGTGAACGGGCCGTGGAGCAGTACGGCGAGCGCCGGTTCGGCGAGCATGCCGACGACGAGGGAGGTGATGGTGATGCCGAGCTGGGTGCCGGAGAGCTGGAAGGACAGCTCCTTGAGCGCGCCCACCACCCTGTGGGCCCGGCGGTCGCCCTCGGCCGCGGCCTTCTCGGCGTCCGGTCGCTCGACCGTCACCAGGCCGAACTCGGCGGCGACGAAGAAGCCGTTGGCGAGGATCAGGAGGAAAGCGGCTGCGAGCAGCAGCAGAGGGATGGTCATGCCGCCGCCTCGATATGCCGGGAGGGGGCGGCGCAGGTACTACAGGACGATCCGTCCATCGCTGGAGGGAGTCACTCCTCGAAGTAGCAGGGGGCCACTGGCGTACCCGGTGGCACAACAGTGGCGGAGGCGCAACGAAAACGCCTCCGCCAACAGATTAATCAAGACATGGGCCGGTACGGCAGGGGCGACGGCACTGAGTCGGCACTGATCTTGCTAGGTGCCGGCCCTGATCCTGGTCGGGGTCGCCCCGGATGCGCTCGCTGTCGGTCCGGGGTCACTCGGCGTCAGCCCCGGGGCTGTTCGGGCTCGGTGACGGAGCGGGCCTCCACCAGCGCCCGGAGGGTGCGGGCGTCCTCGATCGCGTGCTGCTTGGCGATGCCCGGCTGGATGCCCAGGGCGGGCAGGCTGGTGCCGTCGGTGAGGTCGAGGAAGACCCAGGGGTCGCCGACCCGCAGGTTCACCTGGACGATCTCCGCCCAGCCGAGCTGCCGCTTCCCTGCGATGTTGACGACGGTCACGCCCGACTCCTCCGCGACCACCTTGGGCCGGGAGAGCAGACACAGCACCCCGGCGAGCATGGCCGCCGTGAAGACGAAGCTGAGCCGCTCCCCCGGGCCGAGCGTCGGCAGCAGCAGCGCGACCACCGTGATGACCACGAAGATCGCGGCGGCGGCGGTCAGCAGGACGATCCGGGTGCGCCCCGGCCGGAAGGTGACCGGCAGGGCGGGCAGATCCGACATCGCTACGACTCCCCGGAACTCAGAGGCGGCAGGCGTGGATGGCCGTGGTCAGGATGGCCCGGGCCCCGATGTCGTACAGGTCGTCCATGATCCGCTGGGCCTCCTTGGCCGGGACCATGGCGCGCACGGCGACCCAGCCCTCGTTGTGCAGCGGCGAGACGGTCGGCGACTCCAGACCCGGCGTGAGGGCGACGGCCTTCTCCAACTGCTCGACACGGCAGTCGTAGTCCATCATCACGTAGGTGCGGGCCACGAGGACGCCCTGGAGACGGCGCAGGAACTGCTGCACCTTGGGCTCGTTCTCGGAGGAGGTGTCGGCGCCGACGCGCCGGATGACGACGGCCTCGGACTTCATGATCGGTTCGCCGAAGACCTCCAGGCCCGCGTTGCGCAGGGAGGTCCCGGTCTCGACGACGTCGGCGATGACCCCGGCGACACCCAGTTCGATGGCGGTCTCGACGGCGCCGTCGAGGTGGACGACGGAGGCGTCGATGCCGTGGTCGGCGAGGTGTCCCGCGACGATCCCCTCGTAGGAGGTGGCGACGGTCTTGCCCTTGAGGTCCGCGATGCCGGCCGCCGTGCCGGGCTTGGCGGCGAAGCGGAAGGTGGAGCGGGCGAAGCCGAGCGGGAGGATCTCCTCGGCGCTGGCGCCGGAGTCGATCAGCAGGTCGCGGCCGGTGATGCCGATGTCGAGGCGGCCGGAGGAGACGTAGATCGCGATGTCGCGGGGGCGGAGGTAGAAGAACTCGACCTCGTTCTCCGGGTCGACGATCCGCAGTTCCTTGGACTCCCGGCGCTGGAGGTAGCCGGCCTCATGCAGCATCTCCCCCGCAGGGCCGGACAGGGAACCCTTGTTGGGGACGGCGATGCGCAGCATGAGGCGGGCTTCCTTCGTTCTCGTGGGTGCGGAGGTGGGTGCGGGCTACGGCTCAGAGGTGGGCGTACACGTCGTCCAGGGAGATGCCGCGGGCGACCATCATCACCTGGACGTGGTACAGCAGCTGCGAGATCTCCTCGGCGGCCGCTTCCTTGCCCTCGTACTCGGCGGCCATCCAGACCTCGGCGGCCTCCTCGACGACCTTCTTGCCGATGGCGTGGACGCCCTTCCCGACCAGTTCGGCGGTGCGGGAGGTGGCGGGGTCGCCGCTGGCAGCCTTGTGCTGGAGCTCGGTGAAGAGCTCCTCGAACGTCTTCTTGGACATGGTGGGCCCCACACTACGCCGTCACGGGCGGGCCTCAGCGCCAGGGTTCGGATACTGAGCGGAGCGTGGCCGCCGTCGCCACGGCCGCGGTCACCGCCTCGTGCCCCTTGTCCTCGTTGGAGCCCTCGATACCGGCGCGGTCCAGGGCCTGCTCCTCGGTGTCGCAGGTCAGGACACCGAAGCCGACGGGGACTCCGGTGTCAACGGAGACCTGGGTGAGGCCCTGGGTGACGCCCTGGCACACGTATTCGAAGTGAGGGGTGCCGCCACGGATGACGACGCCGAGGGCGACGATGGCGTCGTAGCCGCGGCCCGCGAGGACCTTGGCGACGACCGGGAGCTCCCAGCTGCCGGGGACGCGCAGGAGGGTCGGCTCGTCGATGCCCAGGTCGCGCAGGGCGCGCAGGGCGCCGTTGACGAGGCCGTCCATCACCTTTTCGTGCCACTGTGCCGCGATGACCGCGACGCGCAGGTCGCCGACGTTGCTGACGGACAGTTCGGGTGCGCCCTTGCCGCTCACGTTGCTCCTTGGTTCCTGTATCTCGGTGTGAGACGTTCGTGCTGGTGTTTCTGGTGTGACTGGCCGGTCACTGCTCGCCGCAGGTGGACACGGTGGTCGCGTCCAGCCAGGGCAGGTCGTGGCCCATCCGGTCCCGCTTGGTGCGCAGGTAGCGGAGGTTGTGCTCGCCCGCCCGGACGGGCATCGGCTCGCGGCCGGTGACCGTGAGGCCGTGGCGGACCAGGGCGTCTGTCTTCTCGGGGTTGTTGGTCAGCAGCCGGAGGCTGCGGACGCCGAGGTCGCGGAGGATCTGGGCGCCGGCGCCGTAGTCCCTGGCGTCGGCGGGCAGGCCCAGTTCGAGGTTGGCGTCGAGGGTGTCGCGGCCGCGTTCCTGGAGTTCGTAGGCGCGCAGCTTGGACAGCAGGCCGATACCGCGTCCCTCGTGGCCGCGCAGGTAGACGACGACACCCCGGCCCTCGGAGGCGATGCGTTCGAGGGAGGTCTCCAGCTGGGGGCCGCAGTCGCAGCGCAGGGAGTGGAAGACGTCGCCGGTGAGGCATTCGGAGTGGATGCGGACGACGACGTCCTCGCCGTCGCCGATCTCGCCGTGGACGAGGGCGACGTGTTCGACGCCGTCGACGGTGGAGCGGTAGCCGTAGGCGGTGAAGTCGCCGAAGGCGGTGGGCAGCCGGGTCTTCGCCTCGCGCTTGACGGTGGGCTCGGAGGAGCGGCGGTAGGCGATCAGGTCCTCGATGGAGATGATCGTCAGGCCGTGCTTGCGGGCGAAGGGGATCAGCTCGGGCAGGCGCAGCATGCGGCCGTCCTCGCCGGCGATCTCGACGATGGCGCCGGCCGGGCGGAGGCCCGCGAGGCGGGCCAGGTCGACGGCGGCCTCGGTGTGGCCGTTGCGCACGAGGACGCCGCCGGTGCGGGCGCGCAGCGGGAAGATGTGGCCGGGGCGGACGAAGTCGCCCGCTTCGGCCGTGCCGCTCGCCAGCAGCTGGAGCGTGGTGGCGCGGTCGGAGGCGGAGATGCCGGTGGTCACGCCGTGCCGGGGAGAGGCGTCGACGGTGACGGTGAAGGCGGTGCGCATCGACTCGGTGTTCTGCTGCACCATCTGCGGCAGTTCGAGCCGGTCCAGTTCGTCGCCCTCCATGGGGGCGCAGATCATCCCCCGGCATTCGCTCATCATGAAGGCGACGATCTCGGGGGTGGCCTTCTCCGCGGCGATGACGAGATCGCCCTCGTTCTCCCGGTCCTCGTCGTCGACGACCACGACGGGGCGGCCGGCCGCGATGTCGGCGATGGCCTGCTCCACGGGGTCGAGCCCGAAGTTCTCGATGTCGTCGGTGCTGTACAGAATCGGCGCCATGGTCATGCCGGGGCTCCTTCCAGGGCGGGCTTGCGGGACCGCAGCCACCAGTCGCGCATGCCCCACAGGACGAGCGCGCCGTAGATGATGTAGACGAAACCGGAGAACGCGTAGCCGTTGGCGAAGTTGAGCGGTACGCCCACGAGGTCGACCAGCAGCCAGGCGAACCAGAACTCGACCATGCCGCGCGCCTGGGCGTACATGGCGACGATGGTGCCGGTGAAGATGTACGCGTCCGGCCAGGGGTCCCAGGACAGGGTGGGGAACGCGGTGAAGAGGCCGCCGACGGCGAGGGTGCCGAGGGCGGCGCCGGCGAGGAGGCAGCCGCGTTCGCGCCAGGTGGCGAAGCGCGGGGCGATGGCGCCGTCCGCGGTCTGCCCCTTGGTGCGGTTCCACTGCCACCAGCCGTACGCGGCGACGGCCATGACGATGACCTGCTTGCCGGCGCTGCCGGTGAGGTGGCCGGCGAAGGCGCCGAAGAGGATGAGTCCGGAGAGGAACTGGACGGGCCAGTTCCACAGGGAGCGCACGGCGCCGAGCGCGAGGGCGATCAGGCCGAAGATGTTCCCGATCATGTCCGCCCAGCGGATCTGCTGGTCGAACACCGTGAAGGCGACGGAGTTCAGCGAGTTCACCGCGGGGCCCCTTGCGACCCGAGGAGCCGCTCGACGTACTTGGCGATGACGTCGACCTCGAGGTTGACCGGGTCGCCGGGCTGCTTGCGGCCGAGGGTGGTCAGGTCGAGGGTGGTGGGGATGAGGCTGACGGTGAAGTAGTCGGGGCCGGCCTCGACGACGGTGAGGCTGATCCCGTCGACGGTGATGGAGCCCTTCTCCACGACGTACCGGGAAAGGTCGGCGGGGAGCGAGATCTTCACGATCTCCCAGTTCTCGGACGGCTTGCGCTCGATGACCTGGCCGGTGCCGTCGACGTGGCCCTGCACGATGTGCCCGCCGAGGCGTTCACCGACGGCCATGGGCCGTTCGAGGTTGACGCGGGAGCCCACGGTGAGGGCGCCGAGGCTGGAGCGGTCGAGGGTCTCCGCCATGACGTCGGCGGTGAACCAGTCGTCCTCGTGCTCCACGACCGTGAGACAGACGCCGTTGACGGCGATGGAGTCGCCGTGCTTCGCGCCCTGGGTGACGACGGGGCCACGCAGTCGGAAGCGGGAGGAGTCGCCGAGGTTCTCGACGGCGGTGACCTCACCCAGCTCTTCGACGATTCCGGTGAACACTTCCCGGGTCCTCCCTGCCTCATGGGGCACGGACTCCGGGGCTGTCGAAGACGACAGATCAGCGGACCACGGCACTTGGGGCGACGCCGCGTGGACGGCCCACTCCTGCTGGAGCAGACCGACAACAGTCGGCGGCGCGCACGCATGCCCGCCCGCCGCGCACTGCCTCCCATCCGGACTTTAACCGTCGGTCCAGGAATTTCACCTGGTCAACCGGCCGCTGGAAGCGACCGGGTCGCGGACTGTAACCGCCGGTTCGGACTTTCACCGACCCCGGAGTGCGCTGCTTCTGGTACATGGCCAGTGTGCCACGCCCGATCGGCACCCATGCGGGTGATTGCTGTGGGGTGGCTCACAGGCCGTGTCACTGGACTTCCACGAGGGCCGGCGCGGGGGCCCGCACCGGACTGACCACGAGTCAGTTTCCGCCCCGCCGCGGCTCGTCGAAGCACGCGGAACGACACCCCGGACCCATTGACCATTTTGGTCTAGTCCTTTTAAGGTCGGCGATCGCGGTTACTCGTACCGATGGCGCGCCGGCCGCCCTCAGTCGGCCCGGCGGCGGTGACGACGGCCCTTGCCCCGCCGCCGGGTCCCTCCCGCCCTCGCCGGCCGATGTCTCCTCACCGCCCGATGTCACATTTCACGGGCGCTGTCCGGTCATTGGCACCGAAAGGCGTTCCAGCGGGGAGCGTCCGGCGTCGAAGGGTTGGACAGCATGACCACGATCCTGGTGACCGGCGGGACCGGTGTCCTCGGCCGGCTCGTCACCGAGCGGCTGCGGGCGGACGGGCACGAGGTGCGGGTGCTCAGCCGGCATGCGCAGCCGTACGCCGTCGACCTGGTCGCGGGCGGGAGCGGGCTGGACTCGGCGGTCGCGGGGGTCGACACCGTCGTGCACTGCGCGTCCTCGCCGCGCGGGGGCGACGAGCAGGCGGCGGCGAACCTGACCGCCGCGGCGCGACGGGCGGGGGTGCGGCACCTCGTGTACATCTCGATCGTCGGCGTGGACCGGGTGCCGCTGGGCTACTACCGGAGCAAGCTGGCGGTCGAGCGGATGGTGGCGGAGTCGGGGCCGGCCTGGACGATCCTGCGGGCGACCCAGTTCCACGAATTGCTGGTGACGCTCTTCGAGGGCCTGTCGAAGTCGCCGGTCATGCTTTTGCCCGCCGGGGTGAGCGACCAGCCGGTCGCCGTCGCCGAGGTCGCCGACCGGCTGGCCGAACTCGCCGTGTCCGCCCCCGCCGGCCGTGTCCCCGACCTGGGCGGCCCCGAGATCCTCACCCTCCCCGCACTGGCCCGCGTCTACCTGAGCGCCACCGGCCGCCGGCGCCCGCTCCTGAACGTGCCGCTGTTCGGCAAGGCGTACACGGGGTTCCGGTCAGGGGGGCATCTGGCACCGGGGCGGGCGGTGGGCAAGGGGACGTTCGGGGAGCACATGGCCGAGCGGTTCCGCGGAGGCCGGAAGGCGGGGTGAGGAAAGACGCCTGGCACGGGCGGGCCGGGCACGCCGGCGCCGGGCGCGGTGTCAGCGTGCCGGCGGTGTGAACAGTTCGTCCTGGGCCGCGTCCCTCGCCATGAGCAGCGCGCCGCGCAGGACGGCTCCGCCGCCGAGGGCGCTCGGCCGGACCTCGGTGGCCAGCGGCGACAGCGCCGCGAGCCGTGCCCCGACCCGGGCGGCGAGGGTGTCCCCGCCGGCCCGCCCGACCTCACCGCCGAGCACCACGCAGCCGGGGTCGAGGACGGCGACCACGGAGGCGGCACCGATGGCGAGGCGGTCGGCCAGGGCGCCGAGGAAGCGGGCGCCGGCGTCGGCCGCCCGGCTCGTGACGCCGGGCGCCCGAGCGGCTCCGCTCGCCGTCGGGCCTCCTCCCGGCCCGCCCGTCAGCGCCTCCGCGGCCGCCCGCACCAGCGTGGCCGCGTGTGGCTCGGCGCCCGTGGGGGCGGCCCTCACCCCGTGCTCCGCGGCCAGGGACGCGATCGCCGCGGCACCGCCCAGGGAGTGGAAACCGCCCTCGCAGTCGGTCGCCGACGGCAGGGTCGCGGTGCCCGGGACCGGAAGGAAGCCGATCTCGCCGGTACCGCCGGACGCGCCGCGGCGGAGGGTGCCGTCGAGGACCACGGCGGCGCCGGTGCCGAGGCCGAGCCAGAGGAGGACGAAGGTGTCGCGGTCGCGGGCGGCACCGTCGCGCTGCTCGGCGAGCGCGGCGAGGTTGGTCTCGTTCTCGACGAGGACCCGGGCCGGGAGGCGTTCACCGAGGGCCGCGGCCAGCCGACGGTGCCATTCGGGCAGCCCGGTGGAGTCGCGGAGTTCGCCGGTGGCCGGGTCGATGAGGCCGGGAGCGCCGATCCCCACGGTGTGCAGCCGGTCGGCGCCCGCCTCCTTCGCGGCACGTTCCACGAGGCCGACGGCCTGCTCCACGGCGGGCCCCGTGCCGGTGTCGTCGGCGATCGGGACGGACGCCCTCGCCAGCTCCGTGCCGAGCAGATCGGCCACGACGACCGTGACGCCCTCGGTGCGCACGTCGAGCGCGGCGAGGTGCGCGCGGTCGGCGACGATGCCGTAGAGGCGGGCGTTCGGCCCGCGCCGCTGCTCGCCCGACTCCCCCACGACCGAGATGAGGCCGGCCTCGGTGAGGCGCTCCACGAGGTCGGCGACGGTGGGCCGGGACAGACCGGTGAGCTGCTTCAACTGTCCCGCCGTCAGCGGCCCTTCCTCCTGCAGCAGCCGCAGGGCGAGCCGGTCGTTGATGGCCCGGGCGGTGCTCGGTGATGCGGGCATGCCGGGATCCTCCCAGATCGACGACGCGTACGGTGGTCGGCCCCGTGCCCGGCGGCCGGCTGTCGGTTCCGTGAGGCGGTACGGACAGCGCTCTCTATCTATCAGGCAGGGTTCCTGATAGTTTACGGGGACGCGAGCTCCGGTCGGGAACGGCCGAGGCCGGACGAGGGCACCCGGCAAGCCAGGGAGGGCGGAGAATGAGCGCAGTGGTCCAGGAGCAGCGCGATGTGCGGCGGGCCCGGTACGCCGTGGCCGCCGTCTTCGCCGTGCACGGAGCGGTGACCGGCTCGTTCGCGACCCGGGTGCCCTGGATCCAGGACCATGCCCAGCTCAGCGCGGGTCAGCTGGGGCTGGCCCTCGCGTTTCCGGCGCTGGGCGCGTCCGTGGCGATGCCGCTCGCGGGCTGGGTCAGTCACCGGCTCGGCGCGCGCACGGCGATGCGCGCCCTGATCGCGCTGTGGACGCTGGCGCTGGTCCTGCCGTCCCTCGCGCCGAACCTGTGGACCCTGTGCGGCGCCCTGTTCGTGTACGGCGCGACGGCCGGCATGGCGGACGTGGCGATGAACGCGCTCGGCGTCGAGGTCGAGAACCGCCTCGGCAAGTCGATCATGTCGGGGCTGCACGGGATGTGGAGCGCGGGCGCCCTGGTCGGCTCGGCCGCCGGGACGCTCGCCGCGCACCTCGGCTCGGACGCCCGGCTGCACCACGCGCTGGCGGCGGCCACCCTCACCGTGCTCGGTCTGGTCTCCTGTCAGTGGGTGCTGGACATCCGGGCCGCCGAGGACGAGGCGGCGCCGCCCCGGTTCGCGCTGCCACCCCGGTCGGCGCTGCTCATCGGCGCGGTCGGGTTCTGCGCGGTGTTCGCGGAAGGGGCGGCGCTGGACTGGTCGGCGGTCTATCTGCGGGACGAGTTGGCGACCTCGGCGGGCCTCGCGGCGGCGTGCACCACGGGGTTCATGCTCACCATGGCGGTGGCCCGGCTGGCGGGCGACGCGGTGGTCAACCGCTTCGGCGCGGTGCGCACCGTGCGGACGAGCGGTGTCCTCGCGACGCTCGGCGGTCTGCTGATCGTCGTCGCGACCCACCCGGCGGTCGCCATGGCCGGATTCGCCCTGATGGGGCTGGGCATCGCCGTCGTCGTACCGCTCTGCTTCGCCGCCGCGGGCCGCAGCGGCCCGAACCCGAGCCAGGCGATCGCCGGTGTCGCGACGATCACCTACACCTCGGGACTGATCGCGCCGAGCGCGATCGGCGGTCTGGCGCAGCTGACCAGTCTGGTCGTGTCGTTCGGTCTGGTGACCCTGCTGGCGTGCGGGCTCGCCGTGTTCGCGGGGGTGCTGCGGGCCGCGGAGGGTGACCGGCTGCGGGTCAGTCGGCCGGACGCAGCAGTTCCCGACCCGAAGCCCTGAAGCCGTCGGTCCACGCCGTGGGCCGCAGGGTGCCCGCGTCCAGCCTCACGAGGACACGGGTGCCCTGCGCGTAGGTCAGCGAGCCGTCGGGCGAGCAGAAGCGGAAGCCGTAGGTCAGGCCGGTGGTGCCGAGCCGCTCCAGCCACAGGTGCACGGCGTAGGTGCCGGGCTGGGTGACCGGTGCCTCGTAGCTGATCCGCAGTTCCTTGACCACGTTGCAGAAGTCGCCGGCCGCGGCCCAGTCGCCGTCGAAGCCGTAGCCCCGTTCCCGCCAGTGCTGGGTCCAGGCGCGCTCGACCATCAGCGGGTAGCGGGCGTTGTGCAGCATGCCGAGCGCGTCCAGGTCGTCGAAGTGCACGGTGACGGGGACGAGCCTGCCGTGGGCGAGGGCGGGTGCGGTCGGGGCTTCGGCGGTCACGGGTGGTGCTCCTGGGGGACGGTGGGCGCGGGACGGGACACCCTCATCCTAAGCAAACGCTCAGTACGGTCGGTGGGCCAGGTGGGAGAGCCCCGCGGGCGGCGTTCGGGAACCGCCGGTCAGCCACACACCGGTGCGTGCGGGGGAACGGCGGGTCAGGCCCGCGCCGGTGTGCACGCGGGAGCCGTCGCTCAGCCCCGCGCCAGCTCGTACGCGTACTCCGGTGAGAACGCCCCGGCCTTCCCCCGGCATCCGTCGGACTCCCCCGGCAGCTTCACCCACAGATACGCGTCGATGCGGGACTCCCCGGTGGTGAGCGTCGGCGGATGGCCGAGACCCCGGCCGGAGGGGTCGCACCAGGTGCCGTCGGCCGGGGCCCCGTTGCCGTTGCGGCTGGTGTCGATGACGGCGCCGAGGTCCGCCGGGCCGCCGAGGGCGTCCAGTACCTCCCGGGTGTAGTCGATCTCGGCGTCGGTGCGGTTGAAGTTCGACACGTTGCTGAAGACGCCGTCGGAGGAGTCCGGGGAGGCGGCGCCCGCCAGGCGGAGCAGGGTGGCCTGCTCGTGCGGCGCGTTCCACTCGGAGTGCCCGGCGTCGTGGTAGACGCGGGCCTCGGGGTTGGCGTCCTTCAGGACGCGGCCGGCCCGGACGAGCGAGGTGAACCGGTCGGCCCGCGCGTCGGCGGAGAGGCAGTCGGACTGGGCGATCGCGTCCGGTTCCAGGATGACGATGACCTCGCCCCTGCCCAGTCCGGCGGCGAACGCGTCGATCCAGGCGTCGTACGCGTCCAGGTTCCGGGCCCCGCCCCGGGAGGCACCGCCGCAGTCGCGGTCCGGGATCGCGTAGGCCACGAGGACGGGCACCCGGTCGTGCTCGGCACCGCCGGAGGCGACCGCGGCGACCTCCGCGGTGACGGTGGCCGGATTCGGGTCGGTGAACCATACGGCCGCCGGGCGGTCGGCGATACGGGAACCGATGACGGCGCTGCGCGGGTCGTCGGGGTGGGCGCGCACCCAGTCGCGGACCTGGGAACCGGGGTACCGGTAGAGCCCGGTGGGGCCGTCCGGCCGGGGACCGCCGTGCCGTTCCCCCGCCTCCGCCGAGGGCGGCGCGCCGGCCGTCCCGGACGGTTCGGGCGACGCCGAGGACGAGGACAAGGACAAGGGCGACGTCTGTGACGGGGAGGGTGTGACCGGGCTCGGGTGGGAGGGGTGCCCCGGTGAGCGGTCGGACAGGGTCCTGGCCTCGGCGGCGCCTCCGTGGCCGTTCAGCCCGGCCATCGCCCCGGTGACGGTTGCGACGACGGCCACCATCGACACCGCGGCGATCATGGCGCCGCGCCGCACCTTCCGCCTGTGCGCCGCTCGGCGTGCGGCCAGTCGCTGGGCGCGTAAGCCTGGCACGTGGTGCTCCCCCCTGCTCCCGGACCGAGGTTCACCGGCTTCCCGGCACTCCCCGCCGGGCCCGCGTTCCCCCGTTCCGGGGACGCGCCGGGCACGGCGGCTACGGGGTCAGCCTAGGCCTGGGACCCTGCCCCTTATGGCGCAGTTGGAACATTTCACCAATTCCGTGGACTCAGTGGACAGCGTCGTCTCCCGTATGCGAGCCCTCGACGCCACCCTGCCCGAGCGGGACGGGATCGCGGTCTTCAACCGTGTCTACCTCACGGTCACGGAGGCCGTAGGCCGCCGCATCGCCGCCGGTTGCTTCCCGGACCCCGAGGCCGCGACCACCCTCGACGTGCGCTTCGCGGAGCGGTATCTGCGGGTCGCGGAGGGCGGGTGCGCCCCCGCCTGCTGGCGGCCGCTGCTGCAGCTGCGCCGCCATCCCGGCGTACGTCCGCTGCAGTTCGCCCTCTCGGGCATCAACGCGCACATCGGGCACGATCTCGCGCTCGCCGTCGTGGACGCCTGCCGTACGCTCGGCTGCGAACCCGCCGACCTGGAGGACGAGTTCGAGCACGTGGGTGATCTCCTCGTGTCGCTGGAGGAGCGCATCCGCGAGGAGCTGATGCCGGGCCCCGATCTCCTCCAGGTCGCCGATCCGCTCACGCATCTGCTCGGGGCATGGAGTCTGGAGCGGGCCCGCGAGGCCACCTGGGCGGCGGCCCGGGCGCTCTGGGCGCTGCGCGGACTCCCCGATCTCGCCGAGGAGTTGGGCCACCGCCTGGACGCGGCGGTGGGCTTCGCGGGAAGGATGCTCCTGACACCGCTGCCGGACTGATCCGCGGAGGGTCAGTCCTCCGGGAGTTCCACGGGCGCGATCTCGTCGTACACGTCGCCCGGGCCGGGGTTGGTGGCGTCGGTCGTGCCGCCGAGGTGGTGCATGACGCCCCAGACGGCGTTGAGCGCGGTCTGGATCGCGCCCTCGGCCCAGCCGGCCGTCCAGGAGATGTCGTCGCCGGCGAGGAAGATGCCCCGCTTGTCCTCGGGCAGCCGGTCCTGCATGAAGTGGGTGAACAGGCGCCGCTGGTAGCGGTAGTGGCCGGGCAGGTTGGCCTTGAACGCGCCCATGAAGTAGGGCTCGTTCTCCCAGGAGACGGTGACCGGGCTGCCGATGATGTGCTTGCGGATGTCGACCTTCGGGTAGATCTCGCCGAGCGACTTCAGCATGACCTCCATCCGCTCGTTCGCGGACAGCGGCAGCCACTTCAGGCTGTCGTCGCACCAGGTGTAGGAGAGGCAGATGACGGCGGGCTTGTCCGGGCCGTCGTCGAGGAGGTAGGTCCCGCGGGTCATCCGGTCGGTGAGCGTCATCGACATGACGTCCCGGCCCGTTTCCTCGTCCTTGTCCAGCCAGAACGGCCGGTCCACCGGGACGAAGAGCTTGCTCGACTCCATGTAGTGGGTCCGCTCGATCGCCGTCCAGTGGTCGATCGGGAAGAGCGAGTCATCGCAGTCGATCTTCGACAGCAGCATCCAGGACTGGGCGGTGAAGACGGCCGCCTTGTAGGTGCGGATCTCGCCGTTCGCGTCGGTCACGGTGATCCTGTTGCCGGCGGTGCGGTGCAGCCGGGTCACGGCGGGGCGGGGCTCGCCGTTCTCGTGCAGCGTGGCGAGGGAGGTGCCGTACGCCCAGTGCACGATCTTCTCGGGCTCGCGCTCCCAGAGCCGGAGCGGGAGCTGCTGGCTGCCGCCGACGATGCCGCGGTGGTGGTCGTCGGCCTCGGTGTAGACGACGCGCAGGATCTCCAGGATGGAGTTCGGGAAGTCGGTGTCCCAGCCGCCGGTGCCGAAGCCGACCTGGCCGAAGATCTCGCGGTGCCGGAAGGACTTGAAGGCCTCGGAGTCGCAGAGGAAGCCGTAGAAGGTCTGGTTGTCGAGCTTCTCCACGAGGCGTGCCCAGATCTCACGGATGCGCGGGACGTCCCGCTCGCGCATGGCCCGGTTCATGTCGGAGAAGTCGGCGCCCTCGTCGAGGCACTTGTTCCAGGCGTCGGCGACATCGCGGTAGACCTGCGGGAGGTCCGCGATCGTCTCGGCGTAGTGGGACTCGCCCTTGAGGTCGATGACGGTCGACGGGGTCGTCTCCGCGAGGGGGTTGGGGAAGGGCCGCGTCTCCAGGCCGACCAGGTCGATGTAGTGCTGGAGGGCGGTGGAGGACGGCGGGAAGCGCATGGCGCCCATCTCGGCGGTGAGCGAGGGGTCGCAGCCCTCGAAGCCGACGGTCCGCAGCCGTCCGCCGATCCGGTCGGCCTCGTAGACGACGGGCTTGAGGCCCATCTTCATCAGTTCGTACGCCGCCACGATGCCGGACAGCCCGCCGCCGATGACCGCGACCTCGGTGCCGTGCTCGGTCGCCGGTATCTGGCCGAGGCCCGCCGGGTGGGCCAGGAAGTCGTCGTACGCGTACGGGAAGTCCGGGCCGAACATGGTGATCGGCGGCTGCTGCTCGTCTGCGTGCTCGATGGCGTTGGGCACGGTGGACGTCATGGGGTACGGACTCCTTGCGGGAAAGCGGCGGGGCGGGACTGGGGGGAGTGTCAGACGAGGGACCCGTAGAGACCGGGGCGGCGGTCCCGCAGATACGGGTTGGCCTCGCGGGAGGCCGCGACGAACGCGGGGTCGACGTCGGCGAGGACGAGGTCCTCGCCCCGTCCGGCGCGGGTGCGCGCGACCCCGTCGGGCCCGGCCAGGGTGGAGAGCCCGACGAACTCGAACTCCCCTTCCCGGCCGACCCGGTTGACGTACGCGACGTACATCTGGTTCTCGAAGGCCCGCACCGGGATCATCGACTCGGCGACGAACTGGAACGGATGCATCTGGGCCGTGGGCACCACGAGCAGATCGGTGCCGGCGAGTGCGTGGGCGCGGACGTTCTCCGGGAACTCCACGTCGTAGCAGATCATGATCCCGACGCGGACGCCGTCCAGTTCGGCCTGGACGACGGGCTGGTCGCCCGGGGTGAAGTGGTCCCGCTCGAAGCAGCCGAAGAGATGCGTCTTGCGGTAGTTGGCGAGCCGGGTGCCGTCGGCGGAGACGAGTTGCGCGGAGTTGAGGACGGCGTCGCCGGACCGCTCGGGGTATCCGTACGCGACGGCGAGCCCGTGGCGTCCCGCGATCTCCGCGACCGCGTCGGCCGAGTCGCCGTCGGCGGGCTCGGCGAGCCGGGCGATGTCGTCGCCGATCGCATACCCCGTCAGGAACATCTCGGGGGCGACCAGCAGCCCCGCCCCGGCAGCGGCGGCGCGGCCCGCGGCCTCGTCGAGCACCTTGAGGTTCTCGACGACCGAGCCGGGGCGGCCGGAGCTCTGGAGCAGGGCGATGCGCATGGGCGTTCCTCACCGGAAGGAGGGGGTCTGGGGTCACGTAGACGGTACGGGCGGCTGACCAGGCGGTACAAGGAGGAGCCGTTGCGCGCCGGTGAGCGGTTCGTTGCGTCCTGGGCGGGGTCCGCGGCGATTCGTTGCGCGCCCCGGACGGTGCTTTCCCGGCGTCCGGGCCCTCACCGGGCTGCCCCCGTCACGGACGGACGGGGGCAGCCCTGCGAGGCTCCGGGGGCGGGGCTCAAGGGGCAGGTTCAGGCGCGTGCCGTGTCCCCGTCCTCGCGGCCAGCACCAGTGCCGTCACCAGGTAGGGCACCGCGAACACCGCGAAGACGGTGCTGTGGGGGTGGTGTGCGCCGATCAGGGCGTACGCGGCGAAGACGGCCACCGTGGCGACCTCCGTGCCCATGCTCGCGACCGAGGTGAGGGTGGCCCGGCGCTCCCCCTCGATACGGTCCTGGAGCCGGGCGTCGACGAGCACGTTGACCAGTTGGAAGCCGCCGAAGGCGACACCCACGAGGGCGACACCGGCCCAGGTCGCCGTCAGCGCGCCGACGGCCAGGGCGAGCGCGGAGCCCGCGAGGACCACGGCGAGCCCGGTCGTGCCCAGTCGCTCCCCCGTGCCGGTCAGCAGGCTGCCGATCGTGGGCCCGGCCCAGATCAGCAGCAGCAGGTACGGCACCGTCTGCTCGGCAACGCCGGTGTCGCGGGCCAGCAGCGGCGTGTACTCGTCAAGGGCGCCCCAGACCGCGCCGACCGCCGGGACGAGGAGCAGGGCGCCGCGGACGGAGCGGTTTCGGCGGGCCTCGGTGAGCCCGGCCCGCAGAGTGGCGAGGGTGGAGGTCCGGTCACCGCCGTCGGCCACCGGCTTCCGGTGCTCCGGGAACCGGGTCGCCAGCGCCGAGGTCAGCACGCAGACCAGCACGCTCGCCGCGCCGACGGCGGGGTAGCCGCCGAGGTCGAGCACCGGCCCCGCGAGCCCCATCGCCGCCATCACGGCGATCATTCCGGCCGCCTGGGCCCGGCCGATCACCCGCGCGTAGCGGTCGGCGGCGCCGAGCCGGTCCAGTTCGTCGTAGACCAGGGCCTCCAGCGCACCGGAGCCGAGCGCTCCGCGCACCCCCCAGAGCACGAAGCCGAGGGCGAAGGCCCAGTAGGACGGCGCCATCACCCACAGGGCGAAGCCGACGGCGGTGAGCAGCGGGCCGAGCCACAGCAGCATCCGCCGGGACACGGCGTCGGCCCAGGCGCCGGAGGGGACCTCCAGCAGGATCCCGGTGATCGACCACAGGGCGAAGAGCGAGGAGATCTGCCAGATCGACAGGCCGGTGTCGCTGAACAGCAACGCGTACACCGGGTAGAGCAGCACGAAGTCGTCGAGGAACGAGTAGCCGTACAGCGTGGCCGTCAGCCGCCGGACACCGGTGCTCCGGATGTCCGCGGTACCGGGCGCACGCGCAGGTGAGAGTGTCATGAGGCCTTCCCGCAGGGGCGATTCGGACGTCGTGGGTACGGCGTCCGAGGCGGCCCTCGGGAGGCACGACTGGTGGATCAATGTCGCCAGGTCATGGCACCGATGCTAGCCGGGCCGTCCCGCCCGGCCCAGTGGATATCGGCGGTCACCGCGCGGCGGCCGCGCCCAGCGGAACGTGGTGGAGACCGCCGCGTGGTCCGACGGCCAGTCGTCGTCCTCGACGTGCGGCCGGGGCGCGGGCTGCCGGGGGCGCGGGCTGCCGGGGGCGCGGGGTGCCGCTGACGTACATGCGGGAGTAGAGCACCGCCGGGCCCCGGTGCAGGACGGAGTCGATGCGGTCCTGCGGCTCCGGCCGGCCGCTTGCGGTCCTGGTGCTCGATGGCGGTTCGGCGACCGGGCACGAGGCGGACCGCACGTCCGTCACCCAGCGGCTGCTCGACGACACACGCTGGTCTTCGCCTACGGCGAGCACGTCATCGACGCCATGACCGTCGGCGCCCGGGACGCCGGACTCCTCCGCCGTACGCCGCACCAGCCCGTTCCTGCGCGTGCGGCGGGACGTCACCACCCGCGGGCCTCGGAGGGGTCTAGCCGTCGAGGCCAAGGCATGCTGCGCACGGGGCACCGCGTCGTCTCTTGGCGCCCAGGCGCCCCGGCACCCCCGGTGCCCCTGATCAGGCTGGCGCGGCGGCCCCCTCTCAGGTGGGCGACCCGGAGGAGAACCTCCGCAGCAGGGGCGACAGCACGAGCACCGATTTCGTCCGCTCGACGAACGGCTCCCCGGCGATCCGTTCCAGGACCCGCTCGAAGTGCCGCATGTCCGAGGCGAAGACCTGCACCACGGCGTCGGCCTCGCCGGTGACCGTCGACGCGGCGACGACCTCCTGGTACCGCTCCAGCCCCTTCTGGATGGTCTCCGGCGACGTGTTGCGCCGGCAGTAGATCTCGACGAACCCCTCGGTCTCCCAGCCGAGCGCGGCGGGGTCCACCCGGACCGTGAACCCGGTGATGGCCCCGGTCGCCCGCAGCCTGTCCACACGCCGCTTGACCGCGGGCGCGGAGAGGCCGACGAGTTGGCCGATGTCGGCAAAGGAGCGGCGGGCGTCCTCGGCGAGGGCGTGCACGATGCGTTCGTCGAGATCGTTCAGCACTGCGGGTGGATCACTTCTCTGGAGTCGCGAGACGGGAACGGCGATAGCCGTAACTGAAGTAGAACACGAGCCCGACGGCCATCCAGACCCCGAAGACGACCCATGTGATGGTGTCGAGGCTGCCCATCATCCACACGCAGAACGCGAGCCCGAGGGCCGGCAGCACCGGCGACAGCGGCACCCGGAAGGTGCGCGGCATGTCGGGCCGCGTCCGCCGCAGCACCACGACCGCCACGTTGACCAGCGCGAACGCGAACAGCGTGCCGATGCTGGTGGCGTCGGCGAGCTGCCCGAGCGGAATGGCGGCGGCGAGCACGCCACAGAACAGCGACACGATGACGGTGTTCACACGAGGCGTCCCCGTCTTCCGGTGGACCCGCGAGAACGCCTTGGGCACGAGCCCGTCGCGCGACATGGCGAAGAGGATGCGCGTCTGCCCGTAGAGCACGGTCAGGACGACGCTGGCGATGGCGATGACGGCGCCGGCGGCCAGCAGCGTCCCCCAGAACGCGTCCCCGGTGACGTCCTTCATGATCCCGGCGAGCGCGGCCTCGGAACCGTCGAAGCCCTTCCAGGGCCGCGCCCCGATGGCGACGGCGGCGACCAGCACATACAGCGCGGTGACGATGATCAGCGACAGCATGATGGCCCGCGGCAGGTCCCGCTGCGCGTTCTTCGCCTCCTCACCGGCGGTGGAGGCGGCGTCGAAGCCGATGTACGAGAAGAAGAGGGTGGCCCCGGCGGCGCTGACGCCGGCCATGCCGAGCGGCATGAAGTCCTCGTAGTTGCCGGAGCGGAAGCCCTGGAGGCCGATCAGGCAGAACAGCAGCAGCGCGGCGATCTTCACGACCACCATGATCGTGTTGGCCCGGGCGGACTCCCGGGCGCCGCCGAGCAGGAACGCCATGGCGAGCAGGACCACGATGAGCGCGGGCAGGTTGAAGATCCCGCCGTCACCGGGCGGCGCCGACAGCGCGGCCGGGATGGTCACGCCGATGGTCCCGTCGAGCAACTCGTTCAGGTACTCGCCCCAGCCGACGGCGACGGCCGACACCGAGACCCCGTACTCCAGGACCAGACACCAGCCGCAGACCCAGGCGACCAGCTCGCCCATGGTTGCGTACGCGTACGAGTAGGAGGACCCGGAGACGGGGATGCTGCCGGCCAGCTCCGCATAGGAGAGGGCCGAGAACAGCGCGGTGAGGCCCGCGATCACGAAAGAGAGGGTGACGGCGGGACCGGCCTTGGGGACGGCTTCGCCGAGGACGACGAAGATGCCGGTGCCGAGGGTGGCACCGATGCTGATCATCGTCAGCTGCCACATCCCGAGGGAACGTCGCAGCGAGCCTCCCTCGCCCTGCCCGCCCTCCGCGACCAGGCGTTCCACGGGCTTACGGCGCATCAGCCGTCCGGCGACACCGCCGGGTGGCGGGACGGGGTGGCTCTGCTGCTGCGGGGGTGCGCCTTGGTCGAGCACGCGCCGGCTCCTTCGTCGAATGAACTCAGGGCGAGAGAGGAACCGACAGCACCGGGGAACCGAGGGCCACCGAGCAGGAGGTCCCCGCCACGCCACGTACAGCGCACGACCCTATGAGCCAGGGCTTTACGAGCGTAATGCGGCAACCTTGCGCAGCCACGCAAGATCGTTGCGTTCCTCCGAGCGGGACGTACGTTCGTTGCACGCCCGCTTCAGACCGTTGCGGACGGCACCTGTCGGGACGGATTCCCGCGGCGGGGTCGGGGGACGAGGGGCGGTACCGGTGTGCGGCTCCGGCGCGTGGGCGCGACAGGGGCCACGACGCACCGGCAGCCGCCGAGCCCCAGTTCCCCCGATCTACCGGGCGCCCCGTCAGCTCCAGCTGGCGTGCAGGGGCTTGCCCTCCGCGTACCCCGCCGCGCTCTGGATCCCCACGACCGCCCGCTCCGCGAACTCCGCCAGGGACCCGGCCCCGGCGTACGTGCACGACGACCGCAGGCCCGCGATGATCGAGTCGATCAGGTCCTCGACCCCCGGCCGCGCCGGGTCGAGGAACATCCGCGAGGTGGAGATGCCTTCCTCGAACAGCGCCTTCCGCGCCCGGTCGTAGGCCGACTCCTCGCTCGTGCGGTTGCGCACCGCCCGAGCCGAGGCCATGCCGAACGACTCCTTGTACAGTCGTCCGTCGGCGTCCTGCTGAAGGTCGCCCGGCGACTCGTACGTCCCCGCGAACCACGAACCGATCATCACGTTCGACGCGCCCGCGGCCAGCGCCATGGCGACGTCACGCGGGTGCCGGACGCCACCGTCGGCCCATACGTGCTTGCCGTACTTCCCGGCCTCGGCCGCGCACTCCAGCACCGCCGAGAACTGGGGCCGTCCCACACCGGTCATCATCCGGGTCGTGCACATGGCGCCCGGCCCGACACCGACCTTGACGATGTCCGCGCCCGCCTCGATCAGATCGCGGACACCCTCCGCCGCGACGATGTTGCCCGCGGCGATCGGCACCCTGGGGTCGAGGCCCCGCACCAGCTTGATCGCGTTGATCATCGACTCCTGGTGCCCGTGGGCGGTGTCGATGACCAGCGTGTCGACGCCGGCGTCGAGCAGCTGCTTCGCCTTGTCGGCGAAGTCGCCGTTGATCCCGACGGCGGCGGCGACGCGCAGCCTGCCGTTGGCGTCGACGGCCGGGGTGTAGAGCGTGGCGCGCAGGGCGCCCTTGCGGGTCAGGATGCCGGCGAGCCGGCCGTCCTTGTCGACGGCGGGCGCGTAGCGGCGGTTGGCGTGGTCGAGGCGGTTGAAGGCCTCGCGGGGGTCGATGTCCGCGTCGAGGAGCAACAGGTCCCTGGACATGACGACTTCGAGCTGGGTGAAGCGGTCGACCCCGGTCAGGTCCCGGTCGGTGACGACGCCGACGGGACGGAGCTGCTCGTCGACGACCACACCCGCGTTGTGGGCGCGCTTGGGCAGCAGGGCGAGCGCGTCGGCGACGGTCTGGTGCGGGTTGAGCACGATCGGGGTGTCGAGGACGAGGTGGCGGCTCTTCACCCAGGAGATGACGTCGGTGACGACCTCGATCGGGATGTCCTGCGGGATGACCACGAGTCCGCCGCGACGGGCGACCGTCTCGGCCATGCGCCGGCCGGCGATGGCGGTCATGTTGGCCACGACGAGCGGGATGGTGGTGCCCGTGCCGTCCGGTGAGGCCAGGTCGACGCCCTGCCGCGATCCGACGGCGCTACGGCTCGGGACCATGAAGACGTCGTCGTAGGTCAGGTCGTACGCGGGCTGGATGTCATTGAGGAAACGCACGTGCCGCACATCCCAGTCGTTCAGAGGTGACCCCCTGACAGGACCGCCAGGGGGAAGAGCACGTACTTCATTGTCCCATGTGGGAGGGCTGGGGCGGCCCCGACGGATCGTCCCAAGGACCGGGCGCCGCCTAGGAGGATCCTCCGAGAGCGAGCACGATGCGCAGCTCGGTGCCGGTGCCCGTCCAGCGGTCCGCGGCCTCGGCGAACACCTCCTGGGCGATGCTCCAGTCGTTCGGCTCGGCCAGCGCGTACTCCTGCCAGCCGGTGACCACGACCAGCCGGCCCCGTACGGGCGGTGCCCACGACAGGTCGGTGAGGCAGTCGGCGAGGGCGTCCCAGTTGCGGCCGAAGTGGTCGGGCAGGTCCAGGGCGCGGGCGCAGCGGTCCATGAACGCGGGTTTGTCGGTGGCCCCGGCGAGGTCCAGCTCCACATGGAGCCAGCCGCCGGCGCCCAGCACCTCGGCGAGTGTGCTGCCGCTCATGTCCGTACCGCCTTCGTCTCGGAACCACCGTGGCCGACGACCGGTGGTCATCGGGTTCCCGCGTCCCCCGCGCCCCCGGGCTGCGAACCCGTCCGGGAGCACGAGGGGCGGACCGCCGCGGCACCATACCGGTGCCACGGCGCCCGCCCCTGCCCGGTCCGCCGCCGGGACCGTCCGGTCTCCCCCGGTGGCCGCTCAGGGCCCGTCCGGGTCCGCGCGGTTGAGCGCGGGGCGGGGGGTCTGTCCGGCCGTCAGCAGATAGTCCGCCGCGGAGGTGTCGGTGACGAGGCTGGTGACCAGGCCCGACCGCAGGACCGCGTCGATCGCCGCCGCCTTGCGCTGACCGCCGGCGATCGCGACGACCTCCGGGATGCGGCGGAGCTGGTCGGCCTTGACCGTGATGCAGCGCTCACCGAGGTCCCGCCCGACGCGACGGCCCTCGGCGTCGAAGAGGTGCGCGGACATCTCGGCGGCGACGCCGAGGGAGGCGTAGTGGGCCCGCTCCTCGTCGCTGAGCATGTCGTGCACCGTGGAGATGCCCGCCTCCCAGGAGCCGATGGAGACACAGGCGACCGTGACCTTGTCGAAGTACTCGAAGGCCCGGGCGATCCCCGTCTGGTGGCGCAGCGCGGCCGCGGTGGCCGCGTCCGGCAGCAGCATCGGCGCGTAGATGGGATGGGCGTCGCCGCCCGACACCTGCGCGGCCCGCCGTACCGCCTCCACCGAGCCGCGCTCGGCGGTCCCCGCGTCGTAGACACCCGTCAGCTGCACCACCGTGCACGGCGGCAGCCGGTCGAGGGCGGCCGCCATGTGAATGGTCGAGCGCCCCCACGCCAGCCCGAGGACATCGCCCTCGTTGAGCAGCTCGCCGAGCAGGTCCGCGGCCACCTCGCCGAGGTTCTCGGGGTCGGGCGACTCCTCGGCATCGGCCGGGGACTCGACGACCACGGCGTGCCGGAGGCCGTAGCGGGCGCGCAGGGCGTCGGAACGCTCCGCGTCCAGCTCGGCGGGGACTCGGATCTCGATACGTACGAGATCCCGCTCGAGGGCGGTCTCCAGGACACGGGCCACCTTGAAGCGGCTCACGCCGAACTCCTCGGCGATCTGGATCTTGGACTTGCCCTCGAGGTAGAAGCGGCGGGCCATCGCCGCCGCCTGAACCAGCTCAGCGGGTCCCATCCGCATGGCTGACCGGCCCGCCGACATACCCGACACGGCCATCTCCTCACTGCTCTTCACACATGGATACGCCGTTCATCCTTGCAGATCCGACGTTTTCGATCAGCCCGAAGGAACGTCGTTCACGTTTCCTTGGCCCGGTGGCCGTCCGACCTGCCCCGCTCGTCCGGCGGTCGCACGGTCGTACGACAGGGTGTCTCAGTGCCCGCAGGCCCACGCCGCGCCGGCCGTGGTGGTGTCGGCCTGGGCGCGCAGCGCGCGGACCGCCTCGGCCGGGTCGTCGGCCCCGTACACCGCGGAACCGGCGACGAAGACGTCGGCGCCCGCCTCGGCGCAGCGCTCGATGGTGGACGCCGAGACGCCGCCGTCGACCTGGAGCCACAGGTCGAGGCCGTGCTTGCTGATCAACTCGCGGGTCCGGCGGATCTTGGGGAGCATGATGTCGAGAAAGGCCTGGCCTCCGAAACCCGGTTCGACCGTCATGATCAGCACCATGTCGAGCTCGGGCAGCAGGTCCTCGAACGGTTCGATCGGCGTCGCGGGCTTGAGCGCCATGGAGGCCCGGGCACCCTTGGCCCGGATCTCACGGGCGAGCCGCACCGGTGCGGCGGCCGCCTCGGCATGGAAGGTGACGGAACCGGCACCCGCTTCCACGTACTGGGGCGCCCACCGATCGGGGGCCTCGATCATCAGATGACAGTCCAGCGGCGTCTGCGTCGCACGGGCCAGGGACTCTACGACCGGCACACCGAGCGTGAGGTTCGGGACGAAATGGTTGTCCATCACGTCTACATGGAGCCAGTCGGCCCCTTCGACCGCCTTCGCCTCGTCGGCGAGACGGGCGAAGTCGGCGGACAGGATGCTTGGGTTGATCTGCGCGGCCATGGACCAAGCCTGCCATGCCCTCCGGGGGTAGCGGGGCCGGGGTCGGCACCGTGGCACGTCGGCCGCGGGCTGTCCGTGCTCGCTCGCGCAGTTCCCCGCGCCCCTGGGGCGGCGAGGTTGCGAGGGTTGTCATGACGGGGGGGCGGGGTGTCGGCCACCTGGTGTGCGGGCGGCGCGCGAAGTGGGTCGTGCTGGTGCTGTGGCTGATCCTTCTCTTCCTGGTGGCGCCGCTCGCCTCCAGGCTGACCGACGCGCAGGACAACGACGCCGCGTCGTGGCTGCCCGGGTCCGCCGAGTCCACACAGGTCCTGGAGATGTCCGAGGACTTCCGGCCCGAGCAGATCCCCGCGGTGGTCGTCTACGCCCGGGAGAGCGGGCTCACCGCCGAGGACCGGGCGGCGATCGAGGAGGACGTGCGGGAGCTCAGACAGCTGACCGATCACGGGATCATCGGTGCCCAGACCCGGGGGCCCGTGTACGACCGGGAGACCGACCCGAGAGCCGCCCAGGTCTTTGTGCCGATCACGATGGACGAGAAGGGCTGGGAGCGGATCGCGCCCGCGGTCGACTCGATCCGGGACGACGTGGGTGAGGGCGGCGACGGGCTCGCCGTGCACATCACGGGTCCGGGCGGTACGAGCGCCGACTTCTCCGAGGCCTTCGAGGGCATCGACTCCACGCTGTTGTTCTCGGCGATGGCCGTCGTCATCGTGATGCTGCTGTTCACCTACCGCAGTCCGACACTGCTGCTGGTCCCCCTGCTCGCGGTGGTCGCCGCCCTCTTCACGGCCCAGGCCCTGATCTACCTGCTGGCCGAGCACGGGGGGCTGACCGTCAACGGGCAGAGCGCCGGCATCCTCACCGTGCTCGTCTTCGGCGCGGGCACCGACTACGCCCTGCTCCTGGTCGCCCGCTACCGCGAGGAACTGCGCCGCCACGAGGACCGCCACGAGGCCATGGCGCTCGCCCTGCACCGGGCGGGTCCGGCAGTGATCGCCTCGGGCGCGACGGTGGTGCTCAGCATGCTGGTGCTGCTGGCCGCCGAGATGAACTCGACGAGCGGTCTGGGCCCGGTCGCCGCCATCGGGGTCACGGTCGCGCTGCTCGCCATGATGACGCTCTTCCCCGCCCTGCTGGTGATCGTCGGCCGCTGGATCTTCTGGCCGGCCATCCCGCACTTCGGCACCCCCGACCCCACCGAGCGAGGGGTGTGGGCCCGGATGGGCCGGCGGATCTCCGGCCGTCCGCGCACGACCTGGGTCGCCACGGCGGCGGCTCTGGCCCTGTGCTCGCTGGGACTGATCCAGCTGCGCGCGGAGGGCATCAGCAACGCGGACGCCTTCACCGGGAAACCGGACTCCATCGTCGGTCAGGAGGTCTCCGCACGTTACTTCCCGGCGGGCAGCGGCGACCCCCTGGTGATCATCAGCAACCAGGCGCAGGCCCGTGAGGTGGGCCGCGTGGTCGCCGACACCCGCGGGGTCGTCCCGGACTCCCTCGGGCTGCCACCGGGCACGAAGCCCTTCCATGACGGCAAGGTCCTCTTCGAGGCGACCATGTCCGACCCGGCCGACAGCGAGGCCGCGAAGGACACGGTCGAGCGGGTCAGGGACGCCGTCCACGCCGTCCCTGAGGCCGACGCGCAGGTCGGCGGGGGCTCGGCTGCCCTGCTGGACATGGACAGGGCCACCACCCACGACAACCTGCTGATCATCCCGCTGGTGCTGCTCGTGGTCCTGCTGATCCTCTGCGCTCTGCTGCGCGCCCTGATCGCCCCGTTGCTGCTGATCGGCACGGTGATCCTGTCGTTCGCCGCGGCCCTCGGCATCAGCGCGCTCGCCTTCCGCCATCTCTTCGACTACGCGGGAGAGACGACGGACTTCCCGCTCTTCGTCTTCGTGTTCCTGGTCGCCCTGGGCATCGACTACAACATCTTCCTCACCACCCGCATCCGCGAGGAGGCCACCCACCAGGGCACCCGCAAGGGCGTCGTGACGGGCCTCGCGGCCACGGGCGCGGTGATCACCTCGGCGGGCCTGGTCCTGGCCGGCACCTTCGCCGCGCTCGCCACCCTGCCCATGGTCGCCTTCGCCGAGATCGGCTTCGCGGTCGCCCTCGGTGTCCTCCTGGACACCTTCATCGTCCGGTCCGTCCTGGTCACGGCCCTCTTCCTGGACATCGGCCGGAAGGTGTGGTGGCCGCACCGGCTGGCCCGCGAGGACAAGCCCCGCAGCGGCGCACCGGTCTGAACCGCGGCCCGGGGCTGCGTACGGCGGTTCGGGGCCGGTGAGCCCTCCGCCGAGGAGGAACCCGGGCCGCGAAGGCGCTCAGAGCTCCGAACAAGAGTGGAGCCCGGCTCGCGGCGTCTGGCACGCACGCTCGCCGCGTTGCCGAAAGCCCCTGGTAGCCCCGCTACAAGGACCTTCCGGCGCCTTGCGATCGCACGCACCAGACGCCGCGAGCCGATCGGACTCCACTTTTGTTCGGAGCTCTCAGGCGGTGCGGCGGATCAGCGCCAGGTACATCGCGTCCGTGCCGTGCAGATGCGGCCACAGCTGCACATCGGGTCCTTCGCCGAGCGCCGGTACGCCGTCCAGCAGCGGCCGGGCGTCGATGAGATCGGCGCCGTCGCCGTACTGCTTGAGGACGTCCGCGACGACCGCGCGGGTCTCGGCGAGGTGCGGCGAACAGGTGGCGTACCCGACGACACCCCCGACCCGCACGGAGTCCAGCGCGGTACGCAACAGCGCCCGTTGCAGCGGGGCGAAGTTCTCGAGGTCCTCGGGGCGCCGCCGCCAGCGAGCCTCGGGGCGGCGCCGCAACGCGCCCAGCCCCGTACAGGGCACGTCCATCAGTACCCGGTCGAACGAACCGGGTCGCCACGGCGGACGCGTACCGTCGGCCGCGATCACCTGGTACGGGCCGGGGTTGCCGTCGAGCGCCCTGGCGACCAGGCCCGCGCGATGCGGCTGCTTCTCGGAGGCGAGCAGAACGGCACCGCGCCCGGCGGCGAGCGCGGCCAGCAGCGCGGCCTTGCCGCCGGGCCCGGCACACCCGTCCAGCCAGGCCTTGTCGGGCCCGTCGAGCGGCGCGTTCGCGAGGGCCAGCGCCACGAGCTGGCTGCCCTCGTCCTGCACACCCGCACGGCCCTCCCGCACCGCGTCGACGGCACCCGGTTCCCCGCCCTCGGTGAGCCGCACGGCGTAGGGCGACCAGCGCCCCGGCATGGCGGACTCCTCCCGGAGCAGTTCGTCGGTGGTGGCCCGCCCCGGGCGGGCGACCAGCGTGACCTCGGGCCGCTCGTTGTCCGCTTCGAGCAGTTCCTCGATCCCGGCCCGCCCGCCGCCGAGTGAGTCCCAGAGCGCGGAGACGACCCATCGGGGGTGCGAGTGGACGACGGCGAGATGGTCCTCGGGGTCCTCGTCGTACGGCGGCGCGATCCGCTCCAGCCAGCCGTCCAGGTCATGCTGCGCGATCTTGCGCAGCACGGCGTTCACGAACTTGGCGCGCCCGTCGCCGAGCACGACCCGCGCGAGGTCCACGGAGGCGGAGACGGCCGCGTGCGTCGGGATGCGCGTCCCGAGCAGTTGGTGCGCGCCCAGGCTCAGCACGTCGAGCACGGGCGGGTCGACCTCGCGCAGCGGCCGGTCCACGCACTCGGCGATCACCGCGTCGTAGGTCCCCTGCCGGCGCAGCGTCCCGTACACCAGCTCGGTCGCCAGCGCCGCGTCCCGCGCGTCGAACGCGTCGGGCCCCTCCCTCTCCCGTGCCTTCCGCAACAGCGGCGGCAGGACGAGGTTCGCGTACGCGTCCCTCTCGTCCACGGCCCGCAGCGCCTCGAAGGCGAGGAGACGAACGGGGTCCTTCTGGGGCCGTCGGTACGGCTTGCCCGGCTTACGGGGACGGCGGGACTGCTCACTCACGAAAAAGGTGCTCCGGAAAAAGGAAGAGATGCCAGGACCAGCGTACGACGCGGGATCGAGCCGCTAGTGCGGTGACCGGGTCTCGGTGCCGAGGGACTCACCGGAGGAGATCCGCACCCCGCGGGCCCAGTCGGCGGCCCGCATCGGCTTCTTGCCCTGCGCCTGCACCCAGAGCAGCTCCACGGCGTACGAGCCGGTCCCGGCGTACACGTTGTTCTTGCCGACCTCCAGCGCGCCCGGCACCAGCTCGGTCCGCTCGGGCACCGGCGCGACCTGGATGAGCTTCAGCCGCTCGCCCCGGAACGTCGTCCACGCGCCGGGCGCCGGGGTGCACCCGCGCACCACCCGGTCCACCCGAAGCGCGGGCGCGGCCCAGTCGATCCGCGCGTCCTCGACGGTGATCTTCGGTGCGAGGGTGATCCCCTCGGCGGGCTGCGGCACCGCCTTCAGCGTGCCGTCCTCGATCCCGTCCATCGTGGCGGCGAGCAGCCCGGCCCCCGCGAAGGCGAGGCGGGTCAGCAGATCGCCGCTGGTGTCGGTGGGCCGGACCTCCTCGGTGACCGTGCCGTACACCGGCCCGGAGTCGAGGCCCTCCTCGATGAGGAAGGTGGACGCTCCGGTGATCTCGTCCCCCGCCATGATCGAGTGCTGCACCGGTGCCGCGCCGCGCCAGGCGGGCAGCAACGAGAAGTGCAGGTTGACCCAGCCGTGAGCGGGGACGTCGAGGGCGACGCGCGGCAGCAGAGCCCCGTAGGCCACCACCGGGCAGCAGTCCGGCCCGATCTCCCGCAGCCGGGCGAGGAAGTCCTCGTCCCGCGGCCGGTGGGGCTTCAGCACCTCGATGCCGGCCTCCTCCGCCCGCTGTGCCACCGGGCTGGCGACCAGCCGCCGTCCCCGACCCGCCGGCGCGTCTGGCCGCGTCACCACCGCGGCCACCTCATGCCGCCCCGACGCGATCAGCGCGTCGAGGGCGGGAACCGCGACCTCGGGGGTACCAGCGAAGACAAGCCTCATGGGTGACTGTCGGCCTCTCGGACGGAACTTCAACAAGCCCTGCACACAGGACACAGGACAACGCACCAGTCTATGTCCCCGGCACGGTGCGCGGGTCGGAAACCGCGTCGCGCACCCGCCCCCACGCGCCCCGCGGAAATGCCCCACGCCCCCACCCCGTTACCAGCGGAGCTGATCCGCGTTGGTCAAGAAAGAGTTGACCACTACCGGCCGCACATCGCGGCACTTCCTTTTCAACGCCGGTTCGAGAGGCTTGTTCATGGCCGACCACGCAACCCACGACGCCCAGGCTCGGGCCAGCCTGCACTTGCTGGTGCGGGACATCGAGCGGGTCCGCCGGCAGGTGGACGCACTTCGCACCCTCACCGCCCAACTGGGCAACGTCTACCGCCCGCGCCGCTCCGGTCCCTCCACGGGCTTCGTCGTCTACGGACGCGCCCCCGCCCCGACCGTCCGCCTCGCACAGGAACTGCGGGACAGCGTCGAGACCCTGGTCACGGCCGCCGTGGACTTCGACCGCTCACTCGGATTCTCGTGGGACGCGGTCGGCTCGGCCCTCGGGGTGACCAAACAAGCGGTGCACCGCCGTTACGGCGCCCGCCGCGCCGCCGCCCAGGCCGCCGCCGAGGCGGAGCGCACGGGAGAGACCCAGGGCACCCGCGCCGTCAACGTGGGTTCCGGCCTGCCGACGGTCCCCGCGGCCCGCTCCATGCCCGGACAGATGCCCGGACAGATGCCCGGACAGATGCCGGGCCAGATGCCCACCCAGCCGACAGCCGGCAGCCCGACCCTCCGCGACGAGGTACGGCCCACCGCCTTCCCCGGCCCGCGCAACGGCTGACGCACCCCGGCTGCCTCCCGGCGTCCACCGGGAGGCAGCCGCGTACCCGGACCGAGCACACTCCTGCCGCGCCGCTCACCCGCCCGGTGATATCTCCTTATGGGGGCACCTGTTTCAGCGCCGGCCCGGCTCAACCGCTCACCTCACCCGATGTCCAGCGGATCCACCCGAATCCGCACCCCCTCGATCCCCCCACGCGCCATCCGCGCGGCCTGCGCGCTCTTCAACGCCGCGGCCAGCGCCGCCCCGCTCCCCGGCGGCACCCGGATCAACACACGCTCCCACGCCTCTCCCTGCGGCGGCGCCCCCGTCCGCCGTGCCCGCCCCGCCTCCACGACGGGCAGCGGCACGGGCCCCAGAACCTCCGCGTCCGGAGGCAGTTCGACCCCGCCAAGGAAGTCGGCGACGGCCTGGGCCGCACCGGACACGGACGCCATTCGCGACACCGGCGGAAACCCGAGTTCGGCACGGTCCGCGAGCTCCCGCACCGCGTGCCCCACCGGATCCCACCGCACGAGCGCCTGCACGGGCCGCAGCGTCGGCTCGGCGACCACGACGACCGTGCCGCCCGCCCCTTGGTCCCGCACGAGCGCGGCAGCACCGATCCACCGGCGCAGCGCCTCTTCCCCCGCCCGCAGATCGGGGCGCCCGAGCATGGCCCAGCCGTCGAGCAGCAGAGCGGCCGCGTACCCTCCCTCGGCGACCGGCTCGGCGCCCGGTGTGCTCACGACGAGCGCCGGAGCCCCCGGCACCGTATCGAGCACATGTTCTCGCCCGGAGGTCCGGACCGGCACGGCGGGAAAGGCCCGCCCCAGTTCCTCGGCGGTCCGCCGTGCGCCCACGACCTGGGCCCTGAGCCGCCGGCTCCCGCACTCCGGGCAGTGCCAGCCGGCCTCCGCACGCCCGCACCATCCGCACACCAGCGCGCCGGCGCCTTCCCGCGCCTCCAGGGGCCCCGCGCAGTGCCGGCAGCGCGCGGGCTCCCGGCACCGCGCACAGGCCATCCTCGGCACGTACCCCCGCCGGGGCACCTGAACGAGGACGGGACCGTCCCGCAGCCCGTCCCTGGCGACCTGCCAGGCCAGACTGGGCAGACGCGCGGCCCGCGCCGCCTCGTCACGCGCCAACTCCCCGTCCCCGACGGTCCGCACCAGTGGCGCGACGGCCCGTACCCGCTCTCTCGTGGCGACGATCGGCGCCGCCCAGCCGCTCTCGACGAGCTGGGCCGCCTCGACGGTGCAACTCCAACTCCCCAGGAGAAATGCGCTCCTGTCGCGAGTCGCCCGGAGCTCCAGCACCTCCCGCACATGCGGGAAGGGAGCGTTGTCATCGCTGTGACCGGCGTCGCCGTCGTCCCAGACGACGACCAGCCCGAGATTCCGCACGGGGGCGAACATGGCGGCCCGCGTCCCGACGACGGCCCGTACGGACCCCCGCCGCACGGCCAGCCACTCCCGGTACCGCCGCTCCTGCCCCGCGTCGGCGGTCAGCAGCGCGTGCTGCCCCTCCCCCAGGAGGTCCCGGAGGGCGTCGTCGACCCGCGCGGCAGGCCGCCCCGCCGGTACGACGACGAGCGCGCCCCGCCCGGAGGCCAAGGTCGCCTGAACGGCCCGCCCGATCTCCTCCGCCCACTCGGGCCCCGGCAGAGCGGTCCACACGGCTCGCGGCGAACGTCCGGCGGCCAGTGCCCGCAGGAATTCCGGGCCTCGCGGGTACCTTCCCCAGGACCCCGGCTCCGGCGCGGCCGGAGGGGGCGGCGGCCCGGCCGTCCGGGCCGCCTCGGCCCGACCGTGGCGCGGCGGCACGGCCAGCTGCAGTACGTCCGCGAGGCTCCCCGCATACCGGTCCGCGACCGCCCGGGCGAGCCCCAGCAGGTCCGGGCTCAGCACCGGCTCCGGAGACACGACCTGCGCGAGCGCGGCCAACGGCCCGGCGTAGTCCGATTCTGCGACCCTCTCGACGAGGAAGCCGTCGATCAGCGAGCCGCCCTCCCGCCGCCCCTCCCTGACATTCCGCCCTCCGGCGCCGAACCGCACCCGCACCCGGACCCCGGGCTGCGCCACGGCGTCCAGTTCCTCGGGCACCGCGTAGTCGAAGTACCGGTCGAGATGCAGCACCCCTTTGTCGACGAGCACCCGGGCGACCGGCAACTCCTTCGCCAGGGCGGCCCCCCGCCACGTCCGCGGCTTGGCCCGCGGCGCCCTGGCCTTCTTCACGGCGTCCCGAATGAGCGCGAGCTGCTCCGGCACCGCACCCCCCGCGCCGGCACCGCTCGTCCCGTCCTCGCTGCTCACGCGTGCATTCTTCCAAACCCCACTGACAACCGGCGGCGCCCGCTCGTCCGGGACCGGCGCCCGGCGCGCCGTGGAGCACGGCGACAACGCCGAGGCCCGGCGCCCCCTCAGGGACACCGGGCCTCGTGAAGAACCGGAGGGTTCCGGGCGTTACAGACCCGCCGCCTCGCGGAGGGCTTCCACGCGGTCCGTGCGCTCCCAGGTGAAGTCGGGGAGCTCACGGCCGAAGTGGCCGTACGCGGCGGTCTGGCCGTAGATCGGGCGGAGCAGGTCGAGGTCGCGGATGATCGCGGCCGGGCGGAGGTCGAAGACCTCGTCGATCGCCTTCTCGATCCTGTCCGTGTCGATCTTGGCGGTGCCGAAGGTCTCGACGAAGAGGCCGACGGGCTCGGCCTTGCCGATGGCGTAGGCGACCTGGACCTCGCAGCGGGAGGCCAGGCCCGCCGCGACCACGTTCTTGGCGACCCAGCGCATCGCGTACGCGGCGGAGCGGTCGACCTTGGACGGGTCCTTGCCGGAGAAGGCGCCGCCGCCGTGGCGGGCCATGCCGCCGTAGGTGTCGATGATGATCTTGCGGCCGGTCAGGCCCGCGTCGCCCATCGGGCCGCCGATCTCGAAGCGGCCGGTCGGGTTGACCAGGAGGCGGTAGCCCTCGGTGTCCAGCTTGATGCCGTCGTCCAGGAGCGCCTTCAACTCCGGCTCGACCACGAACTCACGGATGTCCGGAGCGAGCAGGGACTCCAGGTCGATGTCGCTGGCGTGCTGGGAGGAGACGACGACAGTGTCGAGGCGGACCGCCTTGTCGCCGTCGTACTCGATGGTGACCTGGGTCTTGCCGTCGGGACGCAGGTAGGGGATGGTGCCGTTCTTGCGGACCTCGGAGAGGCGCTTGGACAGGCGGTGCGCCAGGAAGATCGGCAGCGGCATCAGCGTCGGCGTCTCGTCCGTCGCGTAGCCGAACATCAGGCCCTGGTCACCGGCGCCCTGGCGGTCCAGCTCGTCCTCGTCACCCTCGACCCGGTTCTCGTACGCCGTGTCGACACCCTGCGCGATGTCCGGGGACTGCGAACCGATCGACACCGACACACCACAGGACGCGCCGTCGAAGCCCTTCTTCGACGAGTCGTAGCCGATGGCCAGGATCGTGTCGCGCACCAGCTGGGCGATCGGCGCGTAGGCCTTGGTCGTGACCTCGCCGGCCACGTGCACCAGACCGGTCGTGATGAGCGTCTCCACCGCGACACGGGACTTGGGGTCCTCGCGCAGCAATGCATCGAGAATGGCATCGCTGATCTGGTCAGCGATCTTGTCGGGGTGACCCTCGGTCACGGACTCCGAGGTGAACAGGCGACGGGACACAACGCTCCCTGTGGTTGCAGCGGCTGCTGTCTGATCATTGGCGGACGGGACGGGGGCTGCGCCCGGCGTCGTCCAAGAACAGTTTATCGGTCGGTCTCGACCACCGGCCCACCTGTCTCGCCTCTCGGGAGCTCTGTGACCTGCGGCACGTGCATTCTGCCCAATGGCCATCGGTGTCCGCCAGGGTCGCCACACCCCCAAGTTGCTTACACCGGACGACCCGTGACTCGAATGGAGCAGTCAGCCCAGGCGCGTCACGACCAGATCCCAGACCGTGTCGGCCAGGGCTTCTTTCGGACCGTACGGCACCGCGGTCTCACTTCCGTCGGCTCCCAGCACGACGGCCTCGTTCTCTTCGGAGCCGAAGGTCTTGCGTTCCCCGACCTCGTTCACCACGAGCAGGTCACATCCCTTGCGCGCCAGCTTGGCGCGGCCGTTGGCGAGGACGTCGTCGGTCTCGGCGGCGAAGCCGACGACCAGTTGGTCCGGACGGGGGCGCTCGGCCGATATCTCCGCGAGGATGTCCGGATTACGGACCAGGACGATCGGTTCCGGGTCCTGGCCGTCCTTCTTCTTGATCTTGCCGGTGACGTAGGTCTCCGGGCGGAAGTCCGCCACGGCGGCCGCCATCACCACCACGTCCGCGTCTGACGCGGCCTTGAGCACCGCCTCGCGCAGCTGGACCGCGGTGCCGACGCGGACGATGTCCACGCCCGCCGGGTCCGGCAGCCCCGTGTTCGCCTCGATGAGCGTGACCCGGGCGCCCCGGGCGGCGGCGGTACGGGCGAGGGCGTACCCCTGCTTGCCCGAGGAGCGGTTGCCGAGGAAGCGGACCGGGTCGAGGGGTTCCCGAGTGCCCCCGGCGCTCACCACGACATGCCGTCCGGCGAGGTCGGGTCCGGTGACCCCGCGGGCGAGTACCCGTCGGCAGACCTCGAAGATCTCGGCGGGGTCCGGCAGCCGGCCCTTGCCGGTGTCGACGCCGGTCAGCCGGCCCACCGCCGGGTCGATGACGAGGGCGCCGCGGCGGCGCAGCGTCGCCACGTTCTCCTGGGTGGCGGGGTGTTCCCACATCTCGGTGTGCATCGCCGGGGCGAAGACCACGGGACAGCGGGCGGTGAGCAGGGTGTTCGTCAGCAGGTCGCCGGCCAGGCCGTGGGCGGCCCTGGCGAGCATGTCGGCCGTCGCCGGGGCCACGACCACCAGGTCGGCCTCCTGGCCGATACGGACGTGCGGCACCTCGTGGACACCGTCCCAGACCTCGGTGGAGACCGGGTTCCCGGAGAGCGCGGACCAGGTGGCGGCGCCGACGAAGTGCAGCGCGGAGTCGGTCGGCACGACCCGCACGTCATGCCCGGACTCGGTCAGCCGGCGCAGCAGCTCGCACGCCTTGTAGGCGGCGATGCCACCGCTGACCCCCAGAACGACCTTCGGCTTGCCCACCGGGCCTCCCCGCACTCGAACCCGAACCTGACAGACGCACACCGCGGCTCGTCGGCGTACGCATCCATCACACACCACAGGCCCGACAGTCGCGCTGCCGGGCCTGTGGAAAAACCTACTGCGGTCTACAGATATGACTGATCGGCTGTAGAAACCGTCGTGCGCTGCTTACGCGGGGCCGTCGACGGCCTCGGACGTCAGCAGACCCGCGTTGATCTCGCGCAGGGCGATCGAGAGCGGCTTCTCGTGGACGTGGGTGTCGACGAGGGGACCGACGTACTCGAGGAGGCCCTCGCCGAGCTGCGAGTAGTACGCGTTGATCTGGCGGGCACGCTTGGCCGCGTAGATCACGAGGCTGTACTTCGAGTCGGTGGCCTCGAGGAGCTCGTCGATCGGCGGGTTGATGATGCCCTCGGGCGCGGAGATGGAAGAGGACACGCTCTACCTTCCGATGGATGGGAAAGATTCAGTGTGCATGGTCAGTGACGATCACACAACGTCCATCAAGGCTAGCAGCTCGCGCGCCACGTCCTCGACGGAGGTGTTGACCAGGGTGACGTCGAACTCCGGCTCGGCCGCGAGTTCGACCTTCGCCGCGTCGAGGCGGCGTTCGATCACCTCGGGCGGTTCGGTGCCCCGACCGGTGAGCCGGCGCACCAGCTCGTCCCAGGAGGGCGGAGCCAGGAACACCAGCTGGGCGTCCGACATGGTCTCGCGGACCTGCCGGGCGCCCTGGAGGTCGATCTCCAGCAGGACCGGCTCGCCCCGCTCCAGGCGTTCGACCACGGCGCCCCGCGGAGTGCCGTAGCGGTTGCCGGCGAACTCGGCCCACTCCAGCAGCTCTCCGTTGGCGATCAGCTTGTCCATCTCGTCGTCGGTGACGAAGAAATAGTGGACGCCGTCCCTCTCGCCCGGGCGGGGCTTGCGGGTCGTCGCCGACACCGAGAGCCAGACGTCGGGGTGCGCCTTGCGCATATGGGCGACGACCGTGCTCTTGCCGACCCCTGAGGGGCCGGAGAGCACGGTCAGCCGCGGACGTACGTCCGGGGGCTCGGGGGTCGTCCCCCGGAATGTTGCAGCCATGCAGCGATTATTCCAGCAATCCCGGAGTGCCCGGGACTCCCTGCCCGCAGCAGCCGGGTCAGGAACCGGTGCTGCCGAACTCACGCTCCAGGGATGCGATCTGGTTGGAGCCGAGGCCGCGCACTCGACGGCTCTCGGAGATGCCGAGTCGCTCCATGATCTGCTTGGCGCGGACCTTGCCCACGCCGGGCAGCGACTCAAGGAGGGCGGAGACCTTCATCTTGCCGATGACGTCGTTCTCCTGGCCCTGCTTGATGACCTCGTGCAGGGAGGCGCCGGAGTGCTTGAGTCGATTCTTGACCTCGGCCCGCTCCCGGCGAGCCGCGGCGGCCTTTTCGAGCGCGGCTGCGCGCTGTTCAGGGGTAAGGGGCGGAAGAGCCACGCCTACGTCACCTCGGATGTCGAACTGTCGGATACGGACCGGTGAGGAACCTAGTCGCCCCACACCTGGGGAGGCACGAGCAACACGCTTGCCCGTTCTCCCCCTACTGCCTGGAGGGCGTGGGAGGTGCCCTCACTCGTCGGAGACTAGCGGCCAACTCCGCCAGAGTCAGCGAGAACAGCGGAAAAGTCCTGGTCAGCCTCCCTGGAGTCGGACATAAGCGGCATATTGCCCCGGATTTGAGAATGTATTCAGACTCAACCCGTCCGGTAAGCGCCGCCGGAGCACTCATCGGAGGTCTCAGGCGGCCTCCACGGCGCCCCTGATCTCGTCCGCGAAACGATCCGAGGCGTCACGCAGCGCGACGACATCGGGACCGTGACGAAGAACACCCCGGCTGACATTGGGCACCACATGGCGCACGGCCGCCCCGAAGACCGCCGGGAGATCGGACGGGGTGGCCCCCTGTGCCCCGATGCCGGGGGCGAGGAGAGGTCCGTTGATCTCCAGGTCGTACGACGAGAGATCGCCGAGCGTGGCGCCGACGACGGCACCGAAGGACCCCAGGGGCTCCTCCCCCGCGTTCTCGGCCGCCAGGTGCGCCAGCATCGTCGCCCCGACGTTACGTCCGGCGGCGTCCTGAGTGCGCACGGCGTGCTGCACCTCGGCGCCCTCCGGGTTGGAGGTCAGCGCCAGCACGAACAGCCCGGCGCCGTTCTCCCGCGCGAGGTCCACGGCGGGCTTCAGGGAGCCGTAACCGAGGTACGGCGAGACCGTCAGCGCGTCCGAGAACAGGGGCGCGTCCTTGTGCAGGAAGGTCTCGGCGTACGCGGCCATGGTGGAGCCGATGTCGCCGCGCTTGGCGTCCATGACGACCAGCGCGCCGGCCGCCCGGGCCTCCTCGACCGACTTCTCCAGAACGGCGATGCCGCGCGAGCCGAAGCGCTCGAAGAACGCGCTCTGCGGCTTGAGGACGGCCACCCGGCCCGCCAGCGCCTCGACGACCGTACGGCTGAAGCGCTCCAGGCCCGCGACGTCGTCGTTCAGTCCCCAGGCGGTGAGCAGGGCGGAGTGCGGGTCGATCCCGACGCAGAGCGGGCCCCGCTCGTCCATGGCGCGGCGCAGTCGCGCGCCGAAGGGCTCGGTCATGCGGTCTTCCTCCTCACGTCGGCGCCGACCGCGTCGGCGAGGGTGGCGTACGGGCTGGTGCGCAGGCGGGCGGCGAGGCCCTTGTGGACGGCTCGTGCCCAGAAGGGACCCTCGTAGACGAAGGCGCTGTAGCCCTGGACGAGGGTGGCGCCGGCGAGGATGCGCTGCCAGGCGTCCTCGGCGTTCTCGATGCCGCCGACGCCCACCAGGGTGATCCGGTCGCCCACGCGCGCGTAGAGGCGGCGCAGGACCGCCAGGGAGCGGGCCTTCAGGGGAGCACCGGAGAGTCCGCCGGTCTCCTTCACCAGGGAGGGTTCGGAGGTCAGACCGAGCCCCTCGCGCGCGATGGTGGTGTTGGTGGCGATGATCCCGTCCAGGCCCAGCTCCACGGCCAGGTCGGCGACGGCGTCGATGTCCTCGTCGGCGAGGTCGGGGGCGATCTTCACCAGCAGCGGCACCCGGCGGGTGCGCACCGTGCGGTCGGCGGCCTCGCGGACGGCGGTCAGCAGGGGGCGCAGCGCCTCGGTGGCCTGGAGGTTGCGCAGACCGGGCGTGTTGGGCGAGGAGACGTTCACGACCAGGTAGTCGGCGTACGGGGCGAGGCGCTCGGTGGACTTCACGTAGTCCGCGGCGGCCTCCTCCTCGGGGACGACCTTGGTCTTGCCGATGTTGACGCCCACGACCGTCCGGAAGACGGGGTTGCGGGAGGCCAACCGGGCGGCGACGGCCAGGGAGCCCTCGTTGTTGAAACCCATGCGGTTGATCAGCGCCCGGTCGGCGACCAGGCGGAAGAGCCGCTTCTTGGGGTTGCCGGGCTGCGCCTCGCCGGTGACCGTGCCGATCTCGACGTGGTCGAAGCCCAGCATCGACATCCCGTCGACGGCGACGGCGTTCTTGTCGAAGCCGGCGGCCAGCCCGAACGGGCCGTGCATGCGCAGGCCGAACGCCTCCGTACGCAGTTCCTCGTAGCGGGGTGCCAGGGCGGCCGCGAGGTAGGTGCGCAGCACGGGGACGCGGGCGGCGAGGCGGATCCAGCGGAAGGCCAGGTAGTGGGCCTCCTCCGGGTCCATCCGGGTGAAAACCAGACGGAAGAACAGCTTGTACATCTCGAAGTCCTCGGGTCCTCATGAGGGCGGACGTCCTCATGACAGGTGTCCTCATGAAGAGGGGGACACCGTTTCCGGTGTCCCCCTCGGGGCTGCTAGTCGCGGGCCGCGGTCAGGTGTTCGGCGTGTTCCTGGAGGGAGCGCACGCCGACGTCGCCGTGGTTGAGCGCGTCGATGCCCTGGACGGCCGCGGCGAGCGCCTGGACCGTCGTGAGGCACGGCACGGACCGGGCGACGGCGGCCGTACGGATGTCGTAGCCGTCGAGGCGGCCGCCGGTGCCGTACGGGGTGTTGACGATGAGATCGACCTCGCCGTCGTGGATGAGCTGGACGATGGTCTTCTCGCCGTTCGGACCGGTGCCCTCGGACTGCTTGCGGACCACGGTGGCGTTGATGCCGTTGCGCTTGAGCACCTCGGCCGTGCCGGACGTGGCGAGCAGCTCGAAGCCGTGGGCCACGAGTTCACGCGCCGGGAAGATCATCGAGCGCTTGTCGCGGTTGGCGACCGAGATGAACGCGCGTCCCTTGGTGGGCAGCGGGCCGTACGCGCCGGCCTGCGACTTGGCGTAGGCCGTACCGAAGACCGAGTCGATGCCCATGACCTCGCCGGTGGAGCGCATCTCCGGGCCGAGGACCGTGTCGACGCCGCGTCCGTGGATGTCGCGGAAGCGCGACCAGGGCATGACGGCCTCCTTGACGGAGATCGGCGCGTCGAACGGCAGCTCGCCGCCGTCGCCGTTCCTCGGCAGCAGCCCCTCCTGGCGCAGCTCGGCGATGGTCGCGCCCAGCGAGATCCGGGCGGCGGCCTTGGCCAGCGGCACCGCCGTCGCCTTCGAGGTGAAGGGGACCGTGCGGGAGGCGCGCGGGTTGGCCTCCAGTACGTAGAGGATGTCGCCGGCCATCGCGAACTGGATGTTGATCAGGCCGCGCACGCCGACGCCCTTGGCGATGGCCTCGGTGGAGGCCCGCAGGCGCTTGATGTCGAAGCCGCCGAGGGTGATCGGGGGCAGGGCGCACGCCGAGTCGCCGGAGTGGATGCCGGCCTCCTCGATGTGCTCCATGACGCCGCCCAGGTACAGCTCCTCGCCGTCGTAGAGGGCGTCGACGTCGATCTCGATGGCGTCGTCGAGGAACCGGTCGACGAGGACGGGCCGGGAGGGGCTGATCTCGGTCGACTCGGCGATGTACGCCTCCAGGCGCGCCTCGTCGTAGACGATCTCCATGCCACGTCCGCCGAGGACGTAGGACGGCCGGACGAGGACCGGGTAGCCGATCTCGTCGGCGATGGCCTTGGCGCCCGCGAAGGTGGTCGCCGTGCCGTGCTTGGGGGCCGGGAGGCCCGCCTCCGCGAGGACACGGCCGAAGGCTCCGCGGTCCTCGGCGGCGTGGATGGCCTCCGGGGAGGTGCCCACCACCGGTACGCCGTTGTCCTTGAGCGCCTGCGACAGGCCCAGCGGGGTCTGGCCGCCGAGCTGGACGACGACACCCGCGATCGGGCCGGCCAGCGACTCGGCGTGCACGATCTCCAGCACGTCCTCGAGCGTGAGCGGCTCGAAGTAGAGGCGGTCGGAGGTGTCGTAGTCGGTGGAGACGGTCTCCGGGTTGCAGTTGACCATCACGGTCTCGTAGCCCGCGTCGCTGAGCGCGAAGGAGGCGTGGACGCAGGAGTAGTCGAACTCGATGCCCTGGCCGATGCGGTTCGGGCCGGAGCCCAGGATGATGACGGCCGGCTTCTCGCGGGGCGCGACCTCGCTCTCCTCGTCGTAGGAGGAGTAGAAGTACGGCGTCCTCGCCGCGAACTCGGCGGCGCAGGTGTCGACCGTCTTGTACACCGGGCGTACGCCCAGCGCGTGCCGGACCTCGCGCACCACGTCCTCGCGCAGGCCGCGGATCTCGCCGATCTGCTGGTCGGAGAAGCCGTGGCGCTTGGCCTCGGCGAGGAGGTCGGGGTCGAGCTTGTCGGCGGCGGCCAGCTCGTCCGCGATCTCCTTGATGAGGAAGAGCTGGTCGACGAACCAGGGGTCGATCTTCGTGGACTCGAAGACCTCTTCCTGGGTGGCGCCGGCGCGGATGGCCTGCATGACGGTGTTGATGCGCCCGTCGGTCGGCCGGACCGCCTCGCGCAGCAGCTCCGCCTTGTCGCCGGGCTCGCCGACGAAGGTGAACTGGCTGCCCTTCTTCTCCAGCGAGCGCAGTGCCTTCTGCAGCGCCTCGGTGAAGTTGCGGCCGATCGCCATGGCCTCGCCGACCGACTTCATGGTGGTGGTGAGCGAGGAGTCGGCGGAGGGGAACTTCTCGAAGGCGAAGCGCGGGGCCTTCACGACGACGTAGTCGAGCGTCGGCTCGAAGGAGGCCGGGGTCTGCTCGGTGATGTCGTTCGGGATCTCGTCCAGCGTGTAGCCGACGGCGAGCTTCGCGGCGATCTTGGCGATCGGGAAGCCGGTCGCCTTGGAGGCGAGGGCGGACGAGCGCGAGACACGGGGGTTCATCTCGATGACGATGACCCGGCCGTCCTCGGGGTTCACCGCGAACTGGATGTTGCAGCCGCCGGTGTCGACGCCGACCTCGCGGATGATCGCGATGCCGACGTCACGCAGCACCTGGTACTCGCGGTCGGTGAGTGTCATCGCGGGCGCGACGGTGATCGAGTCGCCGGTGTGCACGCCCATGGGGTCGAAGTTCTCGATGGAGCAGACGACCACGACGTTGTCGTTCTTGTCGCGCATCAGCTCCAGCTCGTACTCCTTCCAGCCGAGGATGGACTCCTCCAGGAGCACCTCGGTGGTCGGCGACAGGGTGAGACCCTGGCCGGCGATCCGGCGCAGTTCCTCCTCGTCGTGCGCGAACCCGGAGCCGGCGCCGCCCATGGTGAAGGACGGGCGGACGACGACGGGGTAGCCGCCGAGGGTCTCGACGCCCTTGATGACGTCGTCCATGGAGTGGCAGATGACCGAGCGGGCGGACTCGCCGTGGCCGATCTTGGCGTTGACCGCTTCGACGACCAGCTTGAACTGGTCGCGGTCCTCGCCCTTGTGGATCGCCTCGACCTTGGCGCCGATCAGCTCGACGCCGTACTTCTCCAGGACGCCGTTGTCGTGGAGCGAGATGGCGGTGTTGAGCGCGGTCTGACCGCCGAGGGTCGGGAGCAGCGCGTCGGGGCGCTCCTTGGCGATGATCTTCTCTACGAACTCGGGGGTGATCGGCTCGACGTAGGTGGCGTCGGCGATCTCCGGGTCGGTCATGATCGTCGCCGGGTTGGAGTTCACCAGGACGACGCGCAGGCCCTCGGCCTTCAGGACGCGGCACGCCTGCGTGCCGGAGTAGTCGAACTCGGCGGCCTGGCCGATGACGATCGGGCCGGAGCCGATGACCAGGACGGACTGGATATCGGTGCGCTTAGGCACGCTGGCCCTCCATCAGGGATACGAAGCGGTCGAACAGGTAGGCGGCGTCGTGCGGGCCGGCTGCCGCTTCGGGGTGGTACTGGACGCTGAAAGCCGGGCGGTCGAGGAGCTGGAGCCCCTCCACCACGTTGTCGTTGAGGCAGACGTGGGAGACCTCGGCGCGGCCGTAGGGGGTCTCGGAGACCTTGTCGAGCGGGGCGTCGACGGCGAAGCCGTGGTTGTGCGCGGTGACCTCGACCTTGCCGGTCGTACGGTCCTGCACCGGCTGGTTGATGCCGCGGTGGCCGTACTTCAGCTTGTAGGTGCCGAAGCCGAGGGCGCGGCCGAGGATCTGGTTGCCGAAGCAGATGCCGAACAGCGGGGTGCCGCGCTCGAGGACCGCCCGCATCACGGAGACGGGGTGGTCGGCGGTGGCCGGGTCGCCGGGGCCGTTGGAGAAGAACACGCCGTCGGGGTTCACGGCGTACACCTCCTCGGCTGTCGCCGTCGCCGGGAGCACGTGCACCTCGATGCCGCGCTCGGCCATGCGGTGCGGGGTCATGCCCTTGATGCCGAGGTCGACGGCGGCGACGGTGAACTTCTTCTCGCCGATCGCGGGGACGACGTACGGCTCCTTGGTGGCGACCTCGGCGGAGAGGTCGGCGCCCTTCATCTCGGGGGCCTGGCGGACCTCGGCGAGCATGGTGCCCTCGTCGGGCAGGGCGTTGCCGGAGAAGATGCCGACGCGCATGGCGCCGCGTTCGCGCAGGTGGCGGGTGAGGGCGCGGGTGTCGACGCCGCTGATGCCGACGACGCCCTGCTGGGCGAGCTCCTCGTCGAGGGTGCGCCGGGAGCGCCAGTTGGACGGCACGCGCGCGGGGTCGCGTACGACGTAGCCCGCGACCCAGATCCGCTGCGACTCGGGGTCCTCGTCGTTGACACCGGTGTTGCCGACGTGCGGAGCGGTCATCACGACGACCTGGCGGTGGTACGACGGGTCGGTGAGGGTCTCCTGGTAGCCGGTCATACCGGTGGAGAACACGGCCTCGCCGAAGGTCACCCCCACGGCCCCGTAGGCGCGGCCGCGGAACATCCGGCCGTCCTCCAGGACGAGTACCGCGGGAACCTTGGTGGCTCCCCTAGTGGAGGTCGTCATCGTGCGCCTTCCGTTTCCGTCTTCTTGATCATCTGGTTCAGGGTCTCGACCCACTCGTTGTGTTCGGCCGCGTGGTCGGAGCGGAACCCGGAGTCGAGGAGCTTGTCGCCGTGTGCCCAGGTGACGACGAGCAGTCCGCCCTCGGTGAGGACCTTGCCGGCGATGCCCTTGTCGAGCCGGGCCTCGCGCAGCGCCTCACGGGGGACGAAGAAGTCCGTCGCCCCGGGTCGTACGACGTCCAGGCCCGCGTCCGTCAGGGTGAGCTCGACCCGGCTGCGGGTGCCCAGGCCGTGCGCCACGATGCGGTCGAGCCACTGCCCGGCGGTGGTGGAGCCGTGGTAGCGGCCGCTCATCGTCAGTCTGGCCGCACCGGGCTCCTTCGGCGCGGTGGGCAGTTCCGGCAGGTCGCTCTGGAGCGTGCCGCGCCACTTCCAGCCCTCGCGCATCAGCCAGTAGACGAGGGCGACGAAGAGGGCGAGTCCGACGACCCAGCCGATGCGTCCGGCCCAGTTGGTGACCTCGGCCGATTCCTTCTGGGCGGCCAGCAGAATTACAGGTGTCACGTGAGCTTCCCGTCGACGAGCGTGGCCTTGCCCCGCAGCCACGTGTGCGTGACACGGCCCGGCAGCTCGCGGCCCTCGTACGGGGTGTTGCGGCTGCGCGAGGCGAAGCCCGCGGGGTCCACCGCTCCACGGTATGCCGTGTCGACGAGCGTGAGGTTGGCGGGCTCACCTGCCGAGACGGGACGGCCGTGACCGGCGGCCTGCCCGATCCTGGCGGGCTTGAAGGACATCCGGTCCGCGACGCCCGCCCAGTCGAGCAGCCCGGTCTCGACCATCGTCTCCTGGACCACCGACAGGGCGGTCTCCAGACCGACCATGCCCATGGCGGCCGCGGCCCACTCGCAGTCCTTGTCCTCGTGCGGGTGGGGGGCGTGGTCGGTGGCGACGATGTCGATCGTGCCGTCGGCGAGCGCCTCCCGCAGGGCCAGCACGTCGCGCTCGGTGCGCAGCGGCGGGTTGACCTTGTACACCGGGTTGTACGTGCGTACCAGCTCGTCGGTGAGGAGGAGGTGGTGCGGGGTGACCTCGGCGGTGACGTCGATGCCGCGGGACTTGGCCCAGCGGACGATCTCCACGGACCCGGCGGTCGACAGGTGGCAGATGTGCACGCGGGACCCGACGTGCTCGGCGAGCAGCACGTCGCGGGCGATGATCGACTCCTCGGCCACCGCGGGCCAGCCGCCGAGCCCCAGCTCGGCGGAGACGACGCCCTCGTTCATCTGGGCGCCCTCGGTGAGCCGCGGCTCCTGGGCGTGCTGGGCGACGACCCCGTCGAAGGCCTTCACGTACTCCAGGGCGCGGCGCATGATCACCGCGTCGTGGACGCACTTGCCGTCGTCGGAGAAGACGGTGACGCCGGCGGCCGACTCGTGCATGGCGCCCAGCTCGGCAAGCTTCTGGCCTTCGAGGCCGACGGTGACGGCGCCGATGGGCTGGACGTCGCAGTAGCCGTGTTCCTGGCCGAGCCGGTAGACCTGCTCGACCACGCCGGCGGTGTCGGCGACCGGGAAGGTGTTGGCCATGGCGAACACGGCCGTGTAGCCGCCGGAGGCCGCGGCACGGGTACCGGTGAGGACCGTCTCGGAGTCCTCGCGGCCGGGCTCGCGCAGATGGGTGTGCAGGTCGACCAGGCCCGGCAGGAGGACCTTGCCGCCGGCCTCGACGACCTCGGCGCCCTCGGCGGACAGGCCGACGCCCACCTCGGCGATGGTCTCGCCGTCGATCAGCACGTCCTGCGGCTCGCCGCCGAGCACCTTCGCACCACGGATCAGGATCTTGCTCATTGTGTTACTTCTCCTCGGTGGTGCGGGCGTGGGTGACGGCGGGCTCGTTGCCCCCGAGCAGCAGGTACAGGACGGCCATGCGGATGGAGACACCGTTGGCGACCTGCTCGACGACGGTGCAGCGGTCGGAGTCGGCGACCTCGGCGGTGATCTCCATGCCGCGGACCATCGGGCCGGGGTGCATCACGATCGCGTGCTCGGGCATCCGCGCCATGCGGTCGCCGTCGAGGCCGTAGCGCCGGGAGTACTCGCGCTCGGTCGGGAAGAACGCGGCGTTCATCCGCTCCCGCTGCACCCGCAGCATCATCACCGCGTCGGACTTGGCGAGGGTGCTGTCGAGGTCGTACGAGACCTCGCAGGGCCAGGTCTCGACCCCGACCGGGACCAGGGTGGGCGGGGCGACGAGGGTGACCTCCGCGCCGAGGGTGTGCAGCAGGTCGACGTTGGAGCGGGCGACCCGGCTGTGCAGGACGTCGCCGACGATCGTGATGCGCCTGCCGGACAGGTCCTGGCCGAGCCCGGCGTCCCGGCCGACGAGCCGGCGGCGCATGGTGAAGGCGTCGAGCAGGGCCTGGGTGGGGTGCTGGTGGGTGCCGTCACCGGCGTTGATCACGGCGGCGTCGATCCAGCCGGAGGTCGCCAGGCGGTACGGGGCCCCCGAGGCGCCGTGCCGGATGACCACCGCGTCGACGCCCATGGCCTCCAGGGTCTGGGCGGTGTCCTTGAGGGACTCGCCCTTCGACACGCTCGATCCCTTGGCCGAGAAGTTGATCACATCGGCGGAGAGGCGCTTCTCGGCGGCCTCGAAGGAGATGCGTGTGCGGGTGGAGTCCTCGAAGAAGAGGTTGACGATCGTGCGGCCGCGAAGGGTCGGCAGTTTCTTGATCGGCCGGTCGGCGACCCGGGCCATCTCCTCGGCGGTGTCGAGGATCAGGACGGCGTCGTCGCGGGTGAGGTCGGCGGCCGAGATGAGATGACGCTGCATCTGTCAGGCTCCGTAAAGGCGGTTCGGTGTCGGGAGGCGAGGCCCCGGACCGGCCGGTCACAGCCGGGCGGGCGGGCGCGCGGGCGGGCGACTTCGGGCGCACGGCAGCGCCGTACGCCGGCTGGTCGCTACTGCTGCGCGCCCCGGGCGGTCCGCTGCGCACCGAGCAGCACGGTGTCCCGGCCGTCCTCCTCGGCGAGCTGGACCTTGACCGTCTCCCGCAGCGACGTGGGGAGGTTCTTGCCGACGTAGTCGGCGCGGATGGGCAGTTCGCGGTGGCCGCGGTCGACGAGGACCGCGAGCTGGACGGCGCGCGGGCGGCCGATGTCGTTCAGCGCGTCGAGCGCGGCGCGGATGGTGCGGCCGGAGAAGAGGACGTCGTCGACGAGGACGACGAGACGGCCGTCGATCCCGTCACCGGGGATCTCCGTGCGGGCCAGCGCACGCGGCGGGTGCATGCGCAGGTCGTCGCGGTACATGGTGATGTCGAGCGAGCCGACCGGGATCTTGCGGTCGGTGATCTCCGCCAGCTTGTCGGCGAGCCGCCGGGCGAGGAAGACGCCCCGGGTGGGAATGCCGAGGAGCACCACGTCGTCGGCGCCCTTGGCGCGTTCGACGATCTCGTGGGCGATGCGGGTCAGTACGCGTGCGATGTCGGGGGCCTCGAGGACGGGCCGGGCATCGGACTGCTGCGAGTCCTGTTGCGGATTTTCCTGCGTGTCCATACGAAACGGACCTCCTTCTCCGCCTCACGGGACGGACCTTAAAGGACGTCGGATTTGCGCCATCCACGGTAGCAGGCCCGCGGAACGCCCCTGATCACCCCCCTGGCCCAATGGACAGCGTTTGCCGCGGAAGAGTCGGTCCGGACCATTCGGCTTGACGGGGCAGAGTCACGCTGCGTAACCTCACAGTGAGTCACCAGCCTTCGTCCGGGGAGCTATATGTCCAGCGAATACGCCAAACAGCTCGGGGCCAAGCTCCGGGCCATCCGCACCCAGCAGGGCCTTTCCCTCCACGGTGTCGAGGAGAAGTCCCAGGGACGCTGGAAGGCGGTCGTGGTCGGTTCGTACGAGCGCGGCGACCGCGCCGTCACCGTGCAGCGCCTTGCGGAGCTGGCGGATTTCTATGGGGTCCCTGTGCAGGAGCTGCTTCCCGGGACGACCCCCGGTGGCGCCGCTGAGCCGCCGCCGAAGCTCGTCCTGGACCTGGAGCGCCTGGCCAATGTGCCGGCCGAGAAGGCGGGCCCGCTCCAGCGGTACGCCGCGACGATCCAGTCCCAGCGCGGTGACTACAACGGCAAGGTGCTCTCCATCCGCCAGGACGACCTGCGCACACTCGCCGTCATCTACGACCAGTCCCCCTCGGTCCTGACCGAGCAGCTGATCAGCTGGGGTGTCCTGGACGCGGACGCGCGTCGCGCGGTCTCCCACGAGGAGGGCTGACCCCCTCGGGCGGGGCTCAGCAGAAACGTGCCGCCGGGGTGGCCGGGACCTTTGGGTTCCGGCCACCCCGGCGGTTTTTTGTCGACAGGGATGTCGGGCGGGCCTCAGCGACTCGGCCGCGGGCCGGCCCATGTCGTTCTCATGTCCTGCGAAGGGGCGGGGAGCCGAGCGACCGGCCACGAGACAGCCGCGGCCGGCGTCGCTCAGGTCTCCCCGCGGCGCTCCCCTACTCGGCTTCCCTGCGGAGCGACGGCTTCAGGTCCTTCAGGCGGCCGAGGAGTCCGTTCACGAACGACGGGGAGTCGTCCGTGGAGAACTCCTTCGCCAGCTGCACCATCTCGTCCAGCACCACCGCGTCGGGGGTCTCGTCCACCCAGATCAGCTCGTAGGCACCGAGCCGCAGGATGTTGCGGTCCACCACCGGCATCCGGTCGAGGGTCCAGCCGACCGAGTACTGCGCGATCAGCTCGTCGATCCGCTTGGCGTGCTCGGAGTACCCCTCGACCAGCTGCATCGTGTACTCGCTGACCGGCGGCTGCCTGGTGTCGGACCGGGAGTGCCGGATCCAGTCCGCGAGGACGGTCAGGACGTCGGCCCCGCGCTGGTCGCTCTCGAAGAGGATCTGGAAGGCACGCTTGCGGGCCGTGTTACGGGCAGCCACGGTTAGCTGTTCACCCGGCCGAGGTAGTCGCTCGTGCGGGTGTCGACCTTGATCTTCTCACCGGTGGTGATGAAGAGCGGCACCTGGATCTGGTGACCGGTCTCCAGGGTGGCGGGCTTGGTGCCACCGGTGGAGCGGTCGCCCTGGACGCCCGGCTCGGTCTCCTGGACGACGAGCTCGACGGCGGCCGGCAGCTCGACGAAGAGGACCTCGCCCTCGTGCTGCGCGACGGTGGCCGTGAAGCCCTCGATCAGGAAGTTGGCGGCGTCGCCGACGGCCTTGCGGTCGACCATCAGCTGGTCGTAGGTCTCCATGTCCATGAAGACGAAGTACTCGCCGTCCATGTAGGAGAACTGCATGTCACGCTTGTCGACGGTGGCCGTCTCGACCTTCACGCCGGCGTTGAAGGTCTTGTCGACGACCTTCCCGGAGAGCACGTTCTTGAGCTTGGTGCGCACGAAGGCCGGGCCCTTGCCGGGCTTGACGTGCTGGAACTCGACGACGGACCAGAGCTGGCCGCCGTCGAGCTTGAGCACCATGCCGTTCTTGAGGTCGTTCGTGGAAGCCACGGTTGCTTCAATCTCCTGGACTTACGTGGACGACCCCGGGGCACGCGCGCAGCTCGAGGGCTAGAGCGCGAGCAGTTCCTTGGTCGTGATGGTGAGTAGCTCGGGTCCGCCGTCCGCCTCGGGGCGTACGACGAGCGTGTCATCGATCCGGACACCGCCCCGGCCCGGGAGGTGGACCCCCGGTTCGACGGTGACCGGCACGCAAGCGTCCAGTTTACCCATGGCCGCGGGGGCCAACTGCGGGTCCTCGTCGATTTCGAGTCCCACACCGTGCCCCATCAGTGCCGGGAGGTCCGCGCCGTGGCCCGCGGAGTCCAGCAGGTGGCGGGCGGCGCGGTCGACGGCGCCGTGGACGGCGCCGGGGGCCAGGCTCTCCCGGCCCGCCCGCTGGGCTGCGAAGACGAGGTCGTAGAGCTCGATCTGCCAGTCGGCGGGCGAGGTCCCGATGACGAAGGTGCGGCCGATCTCGCACCGGTAGCCGCGGTAGACGGCGCCGAGGCACACGGAGAGGAAGTCGCCCTCCTCGACGCGGCGATCGGTGGGCACGTGGCCGCGGCGGCCGGAGTTCGGGCCGGTGGCGACGGAGGTGGTGAAGGCCGGGCCGTCGGCGCCGTGGTCGACGAGGCGGCGGTCGAGTTCCAGCGCGAGGTGTCGTTCGGTGCGGCCGACGAGGATGGATTCCAGGAGTTCGCCGAGGGCCTGGTCGGCGATTTCCGCGCCGATCCGCAGGTAGGAGAGCTCCTCCTCGTCCTTGACGACTCTGAGCTGCTCGACCGCGCCGCCGAGGTCGTCGAGCCGTAGTCCGGGCGCGACCGAGTGGATCGCTCGGTGCCGGGCCACGGTGAGGTGGTGTTCCTCCACGGCGAGGGAGTCGGCGCCGCCGGCCGTGACGAGATCGGCGGCCGTGAGAGCCGGGTCGCCGCCGGGCTTCGGCAGCACGTGGACGCGTACGGCTTCGTCGGGACGGCCCTCGGAGGTGTCACCCCTCGGGGATGCGGCGCAGAGGAGGACGTCCTCGGCTGCGCCGAGCAGGAGGGCCGCGCCGCGGGGGGCCGCGCCCGTGAGGTACCGCACGTTGGCCGGGCGGGTCACGAGCGCGGTGGCGCAGCCGATCGCCTGGCAGCGTTCTCTCAGCCGGGTTCGGCGGGCGGCGTGGGCGTCTGACATGACCCGAGCGTAAGAGCTCCGCTGGTTGGGCGCCGGTTGAGTGCGGCTGAGTGGGGGTGCGGGTGGCTGCGGTGAGGAGGGGTGGGAGAAGGGTTGGGTGGCGAGTGCGGGTGCTTGGGAGTGCGGTGTCGGGGGTGGTGGAGAAGCTTGTGTGCCGGGTGCGGGTGAGGCGGGGCTTGTCGCGCAGTTCCCCGCGCCCCTGGGTTCGCCGGGGCTGGGCGGGGGCCGTGAGTGGCCCTGTGCTCGTGGGTCCGCCGGGGCTGGGCGGGGGCCGTGAGTGGCCCCGTGCTCCTGGGGGCGCCGGGCTGTGCGAGGGGAGTGAGTGCCCCGTGCTCCTGGGTGGGTGCCACCCGTCCTTGGCCTTGGCGTCGGCCTGCCGTCGGCTACGTCACCACTTCGGTGGGCTCGCTATGGACCGGGCCAGGACCTCGTCCAGGACCCGGGCGGTGGCGGGGACGTCGAGTTGGGAGTTGTCGATGATGGGGAGGCCGGAGCCGTACCAGCCGGCCATGCGGCCGTGGATGCGGGCGACCTCTTCGTCGGTGAGGCGGCGGTTTCCCGTGCGCTCCGCGTTGCGTTCGAGGACGATCTCCAGGCCCGGGAGGAGGACGACGGGGAGGAGGCCGGGGCCCACGTGACGCTTCCAGCCGCCGAGACCGACGACGGGACGGTCGGGGAACACCGCGTCGTCGAGGATGCAGGAGATGCCGTTGGCCAGGAAGTTTCGGGCCGCGAAGCCGCAGGTGCGGCGGGCGAGACGGTACTGCGCCTCGGAGTTGTCGTTCCACCCGGACTGCGGGTCGGCGAAGCCGGAGCGGACCCATTCGCGTACGTCGTCGAGGCTGATGTGCGCGGTGGGCACCCGGCGGTGGTCCGCCCAGTACTTGGCGACGCTGGTCTTGCCGGCACCGGCGGGGCCGATGAGGAGGACGGCGAGCGTGGTGGTCGTGACGTCCGGCGCGTCGGTGGCGGGCGGCGGGCTCGGCATGGTGACGGGGCCGCCCGGCGGCAGTTGCACGTGTCCGGTCGCGTCCCTGGGGACGCCGGTGTGCTGCGGGGGCGAGGCGGGCGGGTGCCCGGGGCCTCCCGCGAAGCCCGGTGCCGGCGGGGGCACGGATCCGGGCGGGGCCGACGGCGCGGGGGGCGCCATGGGCGCGGGCGGGCTCACCGGCGCGTGGCCGGGCTGTGGGGCCGGGGGCACGGGGTGGCTCGCGCCGGGGTGTCCCGCAGGGTTGGCGCCCGGCGCTCCCGGGGGCGGTGCGGCAGGGTGTCCCTGGTGGTTCGCGGCGGGCGACCAGGGGGTCGCCGGGTCCTGCCCCGGCCGGTGGGGCGGCGGCAGCGGAGCTCCCACTGCGTGCTGCATCCGGTGCCACTCCGTCTCGTACAGTCACATCGACACTGGCAGGCGAGGGTCTCGGACCCCCGCCCTCACCGAACGGTACCGCCCCCGGCCGCCGTTTGGTGAACGGCCGGGGGCGTCCCGGAGTGCCCAAGTGGCCATGCCCACAAGGCGAATCGGGCAAGAGCTGCCCGAACAGGCGTTACTGGCCCACTTCGCCGTACGCCGCGAGGAGCACCGCGGGGTCGGGCCCTTCCAGGACGGTGGGCTTGGCCAGGCCGTCCAGGACGATGAAGCGCAGCAGGTCGCCGCGGGACTTCTTGTCCACCTTCATGGTTTCCAGCAGCTTGGGCCACTGGTCGTAGCGGTAGTGCAGCGGCAGTCCGACGGACTCCAGCACCGTGCGGTGGCGGTCGGCCGTCGCGTCGTCCAACCGGCCCGCCAGACGGCCCAGTTCGGCGGCGAAGTACATGCCGACCGACACGGCCGCCCCGTGGCGCCACTTGTAGCGCTCGTTCTTCTCGATGGCGTGGGCGAGAGTGTGCCCGTAGTTGAGGATCTCGCGGCGGCCGGACTCCTTGAGGTCGCCGGAGACGACCTCGGCCTTGACCCGGATGGACCGTTCGATCAGCTCCGCGGTGTGCGGCCCGGCGGGCGTGCGGGCGGCCTGCGGGTCGGCCTCGATGAGGTCGAGGATCACCGGGTCGGCGATGAAGCCGGCCTTGATGATCTCGGCGAGCCCGGACACGTAGTCGTTGACCGGCAGCGAGTCCAGCGCGGCGAGGTCGCACAGCACCCCGGCGGGCGGGTGGAAGGAACCGACGAGGTTCTTGCCCTCGGCGGTGTTGATGCCGGTCTTGCCGCCGACCGCCGCGTCCACCATGGCGAGGACGGTGGTGGGGATGGCGATCCAGCGGACACCGCGCAGCCAGGTCGCCGCGACGAACCCGGCGAGGTCCGTGGTCGCGCCGCCGCCGACGCCGACGATGACATCGGTGCGGGTGAACCCGGACTGGCCGAGCGCCTTCCAGCAGTACGCGGCGACCTCGGCGGTCTTCGCCTCCTCCGCGTTGGGCACCTGGATGGCGACGGCCTCGTAGCCCTGCTCGGCCAGATCGGCGCGCAGGGCCTCGGCCGTCTCGTCCAGCGCCTCGGGGTGGATCACCGCGACCCGCCTGGCCCTGCCGCCGACCAACCCGCCCAGTTCACCGAGGAGTTGGCGGCCCACCAGGACCTCGTACGGCTCGGTGCCCGCCGTGCCGCCGACCTGGACGCGGGTCACTGTCTCGCTCATGCTTCCTTCAACTCCAGGGCGTTCAGGGCTGCTTGGGTGACTTCCTCGGGCGTGCGGCCGTCCGTGGGCACGACGGCCGTGGCGATCTCCTCGTACAGGTGGCGGCGGGCCTCCATCAGCTCCCGCCACTGTTTGCGGGGGTTGACGGCCAACAGCGGCCGGGCGGTGTTGAGGCCGGTGCGCTTGACGGCCTCCTCGACGTCCATCGAGAGGTAGACGACCCGCTGTCCGGCGAGCAGGGCTCGGGTGTCCGGGTCGAGGATCGCGCCGCCGCCGAGGGCGAGGACCCCGTCGTGCGAGGTGAGCGCCGAGTGCACGGCCTGCTTCTCGATGGCGCGGAAGGCGGACTCGCCCTCGTCGACGAAGATCTCCGCGATCGTGCGGCCCTGCTCGGCCACGATGTCGTCGTCGGTGTCGCGGTAGGCGACGCCGAGTCGCTCGGCGATCAGCTGTCCGACGGTGGACTTGCCGACCCCCATGGGGCCGACGAGGACGACCAGAGGCACCGGGCTCACCGGATCGCGAGGTTGTCGAGGTACGAGCGGACGTTGCGGCGGGTCTCGGTGACGCTGTCGCCGCCGAACTTCTCGGCGACCGCGTCGGCCAGGACCAGCGCGACCATGGCCTCGGCGACGATGCCGGCGGCCGGCACCGCGCACACGTCGGAGCGCTGGTGGTGGGCCTGGGCGGCCTCACCGGTGGTGACGTCCACGGTCTGCAGGGCGCGCGGGACGGTCGCGATGGGCTTCATGGCGGCGCGCACCCGCAGCAGCTCACCCGTCGAGAGCCCGCCCTCGGTGCCGCCGGAGCGGCCCGTGGCCCGCTTGATGCCCTGGTCGGTGGCGAGGATCTCGTCGTGCGCCTTCGAGCCCGGCACGCGGGCCAGGTCGAAGCCGTCGCCGACCTCGACGCCCTTGATCGCCTGGATGCCCATCAGCGCGGCGGCGAGCCGGGCGTCGAGGCGGCGGTCCCAGTGCACATGCGAGCCGAGGCCCACCGGCACGTCGTAGGCGAGCACCTCGACGACGCCGCCGAGCGTGTCGCCGTCCTTGTGGGCCTGGTCGATCTCGGCGACCATCGCCTTCGAGGCGTCCGCGTCGAGGCAGCGCACCGGGTCGGCGTCCAGCTTCTCGACGTCGGCGGGCGTCGGGTACACGCCGTAGGGGGCCTTCGCTGCGGCCAGCTCGACGACGTGGCTGACGATCTCGATCCCGGCCGTCTCCTTCAGGTACGACCGGGCCACCGCGCCGAGGGCTACGCGGGCGGCGGTCTCCCGGGCGGAGGCGCGCTCCAGGACCGGCCGGGCCTCGTCGAAGCCGTACTTCTGCATGCCGGCCAGGTCGGCGTGGCCGGGGCGGGGGCGGGTCAGCGGGGCATTGCGGGCGAGGCCGGCGAGGACCTCGGGGTCGACCGGGTCGGCCGACATGACCTGCTCCCACTTCGGCCACTCGGTGTTGCCGACCATGATCGCCACCGGCGAGCCCATGGTCAGTCCGTGCCGCACACCGCCGAGGAACGTGATCTCGTCGCGCTCGAACTTCATCCGGGCACCGCGTCCATAACCGAGGCGCCGGCGGGCCAGGTGGTCCGCCACCATCTCCGTGGTGATCGGCACGCCGGCGGGAAGGCCCTCCAGCGTCGCGACAAGTGCGGGACCGTGGGACTCCCCCGCGGTCAGCCAGCGCAACCTGCTCAACGGTGCTCCTCAGTGCTCGCGCCCTGGTACTGCGTCCTGCCTGCGTGTACGCGCGTCCTCGCGTACGGCGACGGCGACCGGGTGCGCGGCCCCGGCCCGCCACCTCCGATCCTCCCACGTCCGGGCCCGTCACCCGGTCGCAGGTCCATCAGGCGGACGCGCCGGGACGGAACGCGGGCGTCCGCCCGTCGCCCACCGCTCCGGACGCGGGGGCTCGCCACGGCGGCGGCGAGGATCAGCAGGTCACCGCGGTCCACAAGATCCACCGGCACGGGCGGCCTCGGAATCGACGCATCGCGCTGCGGGGCCGCCACGCCATGATCGTCCCGGGTTGCCCCCGGCCCAGGGCTCTTCGCAGGATCACCGCTCGCCGGTGAGCGGACCCCCACATCGCCCGCGCCGAGCGGCCGGCGAGGCCGCTATCCCCGCTCGGCCAGGGCCCGCTCGCCCGCCTGCCGCATCGCGCTCACGGGGGCCGGCGTGCAGCCGGTCATCTGCTCGACCTGCAGAACGGCCTGGTGGACCAGCAGATCGAGGCCGCTGACGACGGCGCCGCCGTACGCGGACCAGCGCGCCGCCAGCTCCGTGGGCCAGGGGTGGTACAGCACGTCGAACAGCGTCGCCGGCCGCTCCGGTACGGCCCCGGACAGTGCGTCCGTGGCCCCGGCCGGCGTCGTGGCGATCACCAGCGGAGAGCTCAGCGCATGCTCGGCGTCTGCCCAGTCCGCCGTACGCACCTCGACGTCCAGCCGCTCGCCCCACTGCCGCATCTCGGCGGCTCGGGCGTCGCTGCGCACGTACGCCACGACCTCACCGGTGCAGATCCGCGCGAGCGCGGCCAGCGCGGACGACGCGGTGGCCCCGGCGCCGAGGATCGCGGCGGACTCGACCTGCTCGATACCGCGCTCCCGCAGGGCCGCGACCATGCCGGGGATGTCGGTGTTGTCACCGATCCGCCGTCCGTCCTCGGCGAACACCAGCGTGTTGACCGCCTCCACCGACATCGCCGTCTCGCTGATCTCGTCCAGCAGCGGCATGACGGCCCGCTTCAGCGGCATGGTCAGCGACAGCCCCGCCCACTCCGGCCCGAGCTTCTCCACGAACCCGGGGAGCGCCTCCTCGTCCACCTCGAAACGGTCGTACGTCCAGCCGGTGAGCCCGAGTTCGGCGTAGGCGGCGCGGTGCAGCACGGGAGAGAGCGAGTGAGCGATCGGCGAACCGAGCACGGCGGCGCGGCGGGCGTCAGTTACCCGAGCTTGCATTGAACTTTTCCTTGAGCCGCAGGAATTCCTTGTGCGTCTTGGCGAACTCGGTCTTGTTGACTCCGTCGGTCGCCACGAAGTAGATCCAACCGTCATCGGTCGGCTTCAGGGCCGCGTTCAGCGCCTCGGCCCCGGGGTTGTCGATCGGTCCGGGCGGCAACCCCTTCTGCGTGTAGGTGTTGTACGGGTCCTGATTGCTGTTGATCTCGGACTCGCTGATGTCGATGTTGCTCTCGCCCTTCAGGTAGTTGAAGGTCGAGTCGAACTGCAGCAGCTGATAGGTCTCCGTGTTCGTGGGCTCGAGACGGTTGTAGACCACTTCGGCCATCTTGCGGAAGTCGTCGTTCGTCTTGCCCTCGGCCTGAACAAGGCTGGCCACGGTGAGCAACTGGAGCGGAGTTTCGAGGTCCATGTCCTCGGCCTTGTCCTCCAGGTCCAGCTCCTCGTACTTCGCCTTGGCGAGAGAGACCATCTCCTTCAGGACGTCCCTGGGCTTCATGCCCTCGGAGACCGGATAGGTGGACGGGTAAAGGAAACCTTCCAGCGGATCCTTGATGTCCTTGTCGTCGTTCGCCCAGTCGGGAAGGCCGAGCTTCGACCACTCCTTCTCCGCGACCTGCGCGGTGGTGCCCTTCTTGACCCCGAGTTTCTTGTCGATCAGATCGTAGACCTCGGCGTTCCTGACGCCTTCCCGGATGGTCATGTTGCTCTGACTCTTCGGGTCGAGCATCAAGGCGATGGCGCTCTTGGCGGACATCTCCTTCTTCAGGAGGTAAACGCCTGCCTGAATCTGGCTGTCGGGGTCCTCCGCCAGTGCGGCCGTGAAGGCATCCACACTCGCGACGACCCCCGCCGCCTTCAGCTTCTGCCCGATCACCGAACCGAATTCACCCTTGCCGACGGTGATCGTGACGGTCTCGTTCGTGCCGGATCCCTCGTAATCGGGGGCCTCACCGAAACGGCTCTGATAGAACTGGTAACCGAAATAGCTGACGCTGGCGAAACCGCCGCCGAAGACCATGACGACCACCAGGCAGGCGAGGCCGCTGCGGCGCTTCTTGCCACTCTTGCCCGACTTGCCTCCGCGGCCTTTGCGTTCGCTCCGGCTGCCGCGCTCCTCGGCTTCGTCGTCCTCGTCATCGGCGCCACCCGCGAAGAACGCGTGCTCACCCTGGTCCGGTCCGGGGTCCCAGTCGGTGCGCTCGGCGGCCTGCTGCTCAGGCGTGGGCGTCGGCTCCGGCGTCGGTGAGGGTGCCGGCTCCGCGCCGCGCCGCGACGGCGGCTCCGGCGGCGGATACGCGTCGGGGGTGCCGTAGAAGTCCTGCTGACCGCCGCCGTAAGCCGCCGCCTGCTGCTGCCCGTACGGGTCGGAGGGATCGGGGGTGTACGCACCCTGCGCCTGCTGGTGCGAGCCGTTCGCCCAGCCGCCGTCGGCCTGGCCGTAGTGCTGCTGGTCATGGCCGGCGTACTGCTGCTGTCCCGGGTCGCCGTACTCCTGCTGGTACTGCTGCTGGGCGTAGGCGTCCTGCTGGCCGTTGCCCCAACCACCGTTGGCGTTGCCGTCCGAGTACTGCTGGTACTGCTGCTGCTCCGGGTAGTGCTGCTGCGGCTGGCCGCCATAGGGAGCCTGCTGGCCCACCTGGGCCTGCTGCCCGCCCCATCCGCCGTCCCCGTACAACGGGTCGTCCGGATGCCATGGTTCGGAGCCTTGGCCCCGGCCATACTCAGTCATCGATCCCCTAGAGCCGCGAGGCGGCGGTCACGCGGGGCTTGTGGCTCGGCTTTCGTCCCCGCCTCTTTCTGTGCGGAGGCTGTTCGAAGGCCACCGCATCGCGCGGAACGTTACCGTATCGCGATCAGTGGGCCGCTTCGACGCCTTCGCCGGGAGCTTTACCTGACACACGCTCGGATTCCAACGCTTGTTGCAGGATGATCACCGCCGCTGCCTGGTCAATCACCGACCTGCCCTTCTTCGACTTCACTCCCGAAGCACGGAGGCCTTGGCCGGCTGTGACTGTGGTCATCCTCTCGTCGACGAGTCTCACCGGAACGGGCGCGATCATGCGCGCCAACTCCTGGGCGAACCCTCGCACCTTGACCGCGGCCGGGCCCTCGCCCCCGCTGAGGGAACGAGGGAGACCGACGACGACCTCGATCGGTTCGTATTCATCGACGAGTTGCCTCAACCGACGTTGTGCCGCCGGGACATCACGGCCGGGGACCGTCTCCACCGGGGTGGCGAGGATCCCGTCGGGGTCGCACGAGGCGACCCCGATACGGGCGTCCCCCACGTCGATCGCGAGGCGACGGCCGCGGCGCATGACCGGGCCGTCGTCTTCGCTCCTGTGATCGGGTGTGCTCACCGGCTCGCCCGATCCGTCGGCCCGACCGTGCTCACTTGGCCGTCTCGGCGACGAGGCGCTCGACCGCGTCCACGGCCTCGCCGATGGCGGCCGGGTTCTGGCCGCCGCCCTGGGCGACGTCCGGCTTGCCGCCGCCACCGCCGCCGAGGGTCTTGGCGGCCGTGCGGACCAGGTCGCCGGCCTTCAGGCCCCGCTCGCGGGCGGCCTCGTTGGTGGCGATGACCGTCAGCGGCTTGCCGTTCGCCGTCGTGAACAGGGCGACCACGGCGGCCCGGCCGCCCTGGATGCGTCCGCGCACGTCGAGCACCAGCTTGCGGAGGTCGTCGGCGGTCGTGCCGTCCGGGACCTGACCGGTCACCAGGGCGACGCCGCGAACGTCCTTGGCGGACTCGGCGAGACCGGCGGCGGCCTGCAGCACCTTCTCCGCGCGGAACTTCTCGATCTCCTTCTCGGCGTCCCTCAGCTTGCCGAGCATGGCGGAGACCTTTTCCGGGAGTTCCTCCGGGCGGCCCTTGACCAGCTCCTGGAGCTGGGCGACGACCGTGTGCTCACGGGCGAGGAAGTTGTAGGCGTCGACGCCGACGAGAGCCTCGATACGGCGCACACCGGAGCCGATCGAGGACTCGCCGAGGAGCTTCACCAGACCCAGCTGGGCGGTGTTGTGGACGTGCGTACCGCCGCACAGCTCCTTGGAGAAGTCGCCGATGGTCACGACGCGGACGCGGTCGCCGTACTTCTCGCCGAACTCGGCGATGGCGCCCTGCTTCTTGGCCTCGTCGATGCCCATGATCTCGGCGTGGACGTCGAGGTCGCGGGCGAGCACCTCGTTGATCTGCTGCTCGACGTCGGTCATCACGGCCGTCGGAACGGCGGACGGGGAACCGAAGTCGAAGCGGAAACGGCCGGGCTGGTTCTCGGAACCGGCCTGGGCGGCCGTCGGGCCGAGGGCGTCCCGCAGCGCCTGGTGGGTGAGGTGCGTGGCGGAGTGGGCCCGGGCGATGGCCTTGCGCCGCAGGACGTCGATGGTGGCCTGGGCCTTGGCGCCGACGGTCACCTCGCCGACCTGGACGACGCCCTTGTGGACGTACACGCCAGGCACCGGCTTCTGGCAGTCGCGGATCTCGATGACGGCGCCGGAGTCGGTCCTGATCCGCCCGGTGTCGCCGATCTGGCCGCCGCCCTCGGCGTAGAACGGGGTGCGGTCGAGGACGATCTCGACCTCGTCGCCCTCGGTGGCGGCGGGCGAGGAGGCACCGTCGACGAGGATGCCGACGATCCTCGACTCGCCCTCGGTGCTGTCGTAGCCGATGAAGTCGGTCTCGCCGGAGTTGTCGGCGATCTCGCGGTAGGCGCCGAGGTCGGCGTGGCCGGTCTTCTTGGCCTTGGCGTCGGCCTTGGCGCGCTCCCGCTGCTCCTTCATCAGACGGCGGAAGCCGTCCTCGTCCACGGAGAGGCCCTGCTCGGCGGCCATCTCGAGGGTGAGGTCGATCGGGAAGCCCCAGGTGTCGTGGAGCAGGAACGCCTTGTCACCGGCGAGGACCTTGCCGCCGGCGGCCTTGGTCTCGGTGACGGCGGTGTCGAGGATGTTGGTGCCGGCCTTCAGCGTCTTGAGGAAGGCGGCCTCCTCGGCGAGGGCGACCTTCTCGATGCGCTCGCGGTCGGTGATCAGTTCGGGGTACTGCTGGCCCATCATGCCGATGACGACGTCGATGAGGTCCTGGACGACCGGGCCGGTGGCGCCGAGGAGGCGCATGTTGCGGATGGCGCGGCGCATGATGCGGCGCAGGACGTAGCCACGGCCCTCGTTGCCGGGGGTGACGCCGTCGCCGATGAGCATCACGGCGGTGCGGATGTGGTCGGTGACCACACGCAGGGAGACGTCGGAGTCCTTGGCGTCGCCGTAGCGGACGCCGGTCAGCTCGGTGGCCTTGTCGATGACGGCCATGGAGGTGTCGATCTCGTACATGTTCTGCACGCCCTGCAGAATCATGGCGAGGCGCTCCAGGCCGAGGCCCGTGTCGATGTTCTTGCTGGGCAGCTCGCCGAGGATCTCGAAGTCCTCCTTCGAGGTGCCCTCGCCGCGCTCGTACTGCATGAAGACCAGGTTCCAGATCTCCACGTACCGCTCGTCGTTGACGGCCGGGCCGCCCTCGACGCCGAACTCGGGGCCGCGGTCGTAGTTGATCTCGGAGCACGGGCCGCACGGGCCGGGGACGCCCATGGACCAGTAGTTGTCCTTCATGCCGAGGCGCTGGATGCGCTCCTTGGGCACGCCGATCTGCTCGTGCCAGATGCGCTCGGCCTCGTCGTCGTCCTTGTAGACGGTGATCCAGAGCTTCTCCGGCTCCAGGCCGTAACCACCCTTGTCCTGGGGGCTGGTGAGCAGCTCCCAGGCGTGCTTGATGGCGCCTTCCTTGAAGTAGTCGCCGAAGGAGAAGTTGCCGCACATCTGGAAGAACGTGCCGTGCCGGGTGGTCTTGCCGACCTCTTCGATGTCCGGCGTGCGGACGCACTTCTGCACGCTGGTGGCGCGGGTGAAGGAGGGCTTGACCTCACCGAGGAAGTACGGCTTGAAGGGGACCATGCCCGCGTTGACCAGGAGCAGAGTCGGGTCGTCCGCGATGAGCGACGCCGAAGGGACAACGGTGTGACCGCGCTCCTCGAAGAAGCTCAACCAGCGGCGACGAATCTCGGCCGACTCCATCAGTGGTCCTCATTCCGGTTGTACGGGTACGACGAGCTGTCGACGTACCTCGGATTCCTGCTGTACTTCGGGGTGTTGCTGTTCTCGATGGCGACGACGCGCCGGGGGGCCGGAAGCTCCGGGAGGTGGTCGGGGTTGGCCTCGATGCCGAGCGCCTCGCCCAGTTCGGCCTCCCGCTGGGCCATGTTGTCGCGGACGTCGAGCGCGAAGCCGACCGCCCGGTCCTTGAGCTTGTGGCCCGCCTCGATCGCCTTGTTCGCCGCCTGGGTGGCGAGGTGCTCGGGGGTGAGCTGCTTCAGCTTGCGGTTGACCTTGGTGGTCGCCCACACTCCGGCGGCGACACCTGTGGTGAACCAGAACGTACGGCGGAACATCGCTCGGTCAGTCCTTCTTTCCACGGGCTGTGCGCTTGCTCCGGCGCGCTCCCGGTACCGTGCGGCCCACGATCACCGTGCGCCGCGGGTCTCCGGGCGCCTCACCCTCGCGGCGGCCACCGATGGCCCGGCGTACGCCGTAGCCGAAGGCGGCGACCTTGACGAGGGGGCCGCCGAAGGTGGAGGCGACGGTCGTGGAGAGCGCCGAGGCGTTCGACGTGACCTCCTGGACGTCGGACGCGATGGCGTCGACCCGGTCGATCTGGGTCTGCGCGGAGCGGACGGCGGTGGAGGCATCGGCGAGGAGGGGGACGGCCTGGTCGGTCACGTCCGCGACGAGTTTGGTGGTCGCCTTGAGCGTCTGGGCCAGCCTCGCCAGCGCGACGGCGAGGAAGGAGACCAGGATCGCCCAGAAGACGGCCACCAGGATCCCGGCCACCTCTCCACCGGACACTGTGTGCCACCCGCTCCCTGGGACATGCCTGAACATCGAGAATTCGTGTCCCGAGCCTATCGCGCCGGGGCGGCCACTCCGAACCGCATTAACGCCCACCGCAGAAGGCGAGAGCCCGCCGTCCCGCCCGCCGGAAGAGGCGGGGGGACGACGGGCTGACGCGTGGTGCGTACTACGTCCGTCGAAGGATCAACGGGCGTAGTACTCGACGACGAGCTGCTCGTCGCAGATGACCGGGACTTCCTTGCGGTTGGGCTCGCGGTCCAGGCGGAACGCCAGGGCCTTGAGGTTCACCTGGAGGTAGCGCGGGGTCTCACCGTCCGCGGCGAAGCCACCCTCGCGGGCGATCTCGAACAGCGGCTTCTGACGGCTGCGCTCACGGACCATGACGACGTCGTCCGGCTTGACGCGGAACGACGGCTTGTCGACCTTCTGGCCGTTGACCTCGATGTGGCCGTGGACGACCATCTGGCGGGCCTGGTAGATCGTGCGGGCGATGCCCGAACGCAGGACCAGCGCGTCGAGACGGCGCTCGAGCTCGATGATCAGGGCCTCACCGGTCTTGCCCTGGACCTTGGAGGCACGCTCGTAGGCGCGGACGAGCTGGCGCTCGGACACGTCGTACTGCGCGCGCAGACGCTGCTTCTCCAGCAGACGGACCTTGTAGTCCGAGTTCTGCTTGCGGCCGCGGCCGTGCTCGCCCGGCGGGTAGGGACGGGCCTCGAAGTACTTGACGGCCTTCGGGGTCAGCGCGATGCCGAGGGCACGCGACTTCTTGACCTTGGGGCGGGACTGGTTCGCCACTGTTTTTCCTTTTCCTGTATTCGGCTGCCTCAGGGTTACGGGAGGTCGCATCCGCAGCCGGGGAATCCCGCCAGATCCCGTGAGGGACGTGCCGGGCAGCCGCTCCCCTGGTCTGGGCACTTACATGCAGCACACGAACGGCCCACCGACCGGTCCCGGGACTAACGGGTGGTGGTGGGCTGCCCGCGACACCTACGACGGTGCGCGACGCTCCTGGATCCGAGGATCCGGCTGGTCGTCCCGCCTGAGGCGCCGACCGGAGCCGGACACGGGACGCAGCACTGAGGAGAAGTCTACAGGGACCTCAGGGCTGCTTCCGCCCCAGGTGCTTCCTGGTCCACTCCACGGCGTCCGCGTACCGGGCCTCGGCCCCGTGGCGGGTCGGGGTGTAGTAGGCGCGGTCCTTCAGGGCGTCCGGCGCGTACTGCTGGGCGGCGATCCCCTCGGGCAGGTCGTGCGGGTACACATAGCCCTGGGCGTGGCCGAGCTTGGCCGCGCCCTTGTAGTGGCCGTCGCGCAGGTGCGGCGGCACCGGTCCGGCCAGCCCCTTGCGTACGTCCTCCATGGCGGCGCCGATCGCGGTGGTCGCCGCGTTGGACTTGGGGGCGAGGGCCAGGGCGATGGTGGCGTGGCTGAGGGTGAGCGCCGCCTCCGGGAAGCCGATCATGGCGACGGCCTGGGCCGCGGCGACGGCTATGGGCAGCGCGTTCGGGTCGGCGAGGCCGATGTCCTCGCTGGCGGAGATCATCAGTCGGCGGGCGATGAACCGGGGGTCCTCGCCGGCCTCGATCATCCGGGCCAGGTAGTGCAGGGCGGCGTCGACGTCGGAGCCGCGGATGGACTTGATGAGGGCGCTGGCCACGTCGTAGTGCTGGTCGCCGTCGCGGTCGTACTTGACGGCGGCCCGGTCGACGACCTCCTCCAGGGTGGTCAGGCCGATCTCCCGCTCCCCCTTGTCGAGGGCGGCGCCGGCCGCGGCCTCCAGGGCGGTCAGTGCGCGCCGGGCGTCGCCGCCGGCGATCCGCAGGAGGTGGGCCTCGGTGTCCTCGGGGAGGGTGACGGCGCCCTTGAGGCCGCGCTCGTCGGTGAGGGCGCGCTGGAGGAGGCCGCGCACGTCGTCGTCGGTGAGCGGTTCCAGGGTGAGGAGCAGGGAGCGGGAGAGCAGGGGGGAGATCACCGAGAAGTACGGGTTCTCCGTGGTCGCCGCGATCAGGGTGACCCAACGGTTCTCGACGGCCGGGAGCAGGGAGTCCTGCTGGGCCTTGCTGAAGCGGTGGATCTCGTCGAGGAAGAGGACGGTCTCCTTGCCGAAGCCGCCGGTGGCACGGCGGGCGCCGTCGATGACCGCGCGGACCTCCTTGACGCCGGCGGTGATCGCGGAGAGCTCCACGAAGCGCTTGTTGGTGGCTTTGGAGACGACGTAGGCGAGGGTCGTCTTGCCCGTGCCGGGCGGTCCCCAGAGGATCACCGAGGAGGGGCCGGCGGGGCCGCCGGCGGACTCGCCGACCAGTCTGCGCAGCGGTGACCCGGGCTTCAGCAGATGCTGCTGGCCCACGACCTCGTCGAGGGTGCGCGGACGCATCCGCACGGCCAGGGGGCTGGCGGCCGGGTCCTTCTCCTGGCGTTCTTCGGCGGCGGCGGTGAACAGATCGGGCTCCACACTTCCGGAGCCTACGTCAGAGGTCCGACACTCCCGGTCGCGACGGGGTCAGGCCCAGAGGTTGGCGCCCCAGCGGGTCAGGATCAGCATGCCGATGACGCCGACGTGGGTGACCGGCAGAACCCAGGTGAACTCGGCGAGGAACCGCTTCAGCCAGCCGGGAGCGGCCAGGAAGTCGTTGCGGACGTTGAACGAGGTCACGTACCAGAACATGATGATCGTCGCGACCCAGGCCAGCGAGCACCACAGGCACAGCGCGTTGATCCGGTACAGGGACTGGAACTGCAGCCAGGTGCAGAAGACGACGCCGAACAGGGTGCCGGCGTTGAAGGTCAGCCAGTACCAGCGGGGGAAGCGGGCACGGGCGAGCAGGCTCATGCCGACGCAGATGACGATGCCGTAGGCGACGAGACCGAGCATCGGGTTGGGGAAGCCGAACACGGAGGCCTGCTTGCTCTCCATGACGCTGCCGCAGGAGACGATCGGGTTCAGGCTGCACCCGGGGGTGAAGGTCTCGCCGGCGACCTTGGCTTCCAGGATCTTGAACTTGTCGATCGTGATGACCCAGGCGGCGAGCAGTCCGGCCGCGCCGGTGAGCAGCAGAAGGACCGCGAAGGCACGACTGGCGCCCACCGTGCGCGGGGGGTCGTCGTGTTCCGGTTCCATGGAGACGTCCCTGACTGTCGTCTTGCTCATCGCGTCGTATCCGTAGCTTCCGAAGGGCCTTTGGGGCACGGTCATTGTGTCGTACACCCTCGCGCGTCCACCGTTCGCTGGACGTAAATGTCGCCCCCGTCTCCCTGATCGGGCGACGGGGGCGGCATCGGCTTGACTCAGCCCAGTCGGGCTTCCAGCTCGGCCACGATCTCGTTCACACCGATCGCGACCTGCTCGCCGGACTCCATGTCCTTGAGCTGCACGACGCCTTCGGCGAGGTCCCGCTCCCCCGCGACGATCGCGTAACGGGCGCCGCTGCGGTTGGCGTTCTTCATCGCGCCCTTGAGCCCCTTCCCGCCGTACGAGAAGTCGGCCGCGATGCCCACCTTGCGCAACTCGGTGACCTTGGCGAACAGGACCCGGCGGGCCTCCTCGCCGAGCGGGACGGCGAACACGCTGGTGGAGGCGGGGAGTTCGAGTTCGACGCCCTCCGCCTCCAGGGCGAGGACCGTGCGGTCGACCCCGAGGGCCCAGCCCACGGACGGCAGCGCGGGGCCGCCGATCATCTCGGACAGGCCGTCGTAGCGGCCGCCGCCGCCCACCGCTGACTGGGAGCCCAGTCCGTCGTGGACGAACTCGAAGGTCGTGCGCGTGTAGTAGTCCAGGCCGCGGACCAGTTTGGGGTCGTCCTCGAAGGAGACGCCCGCCGCCGTGATCAGCTCGCGCACCTCCTCGTGGTACGCCTTGCAGGCGTCGCACAGGTAGTCACGCAACAGCGGGGCGTCACCGAGCTGCTTCTGTACCGACTCGCGCTTGTCGTCGAGGACACGGAGCGGGTTGATCTCCGCGCGCCGGAGCGTGTCCTCGTCCAGGTCCAGCCCGCGCAGGAACTCCTGGAGCGCGGCCCGGTAGACGGGACGGCACTCCTTGTCGCCCAGACTGTTCAGCAGGATGCGGAAGTTCCGCAGGCCCAGCGAGCGGTACGCCTGGTCGGCCAGGATGATCAACTCGGCGTCCAGGGCCGGGTCCTCGGCCCCGATGGCCTCGGCACCGACCTGGGAGAAGTGGCGGTAGCGGCCTGCCTGCGGCTGCTCGTAGCGGTAGTACGAACCCGAGTACCAGAGCTTGACGGGAAGGTTGCCCTGGCGGTGGAGGTTCGCCTCCAGGGTGGCGCGCAGGACGGAGGCGGTGCCCTCGGGGCGCAGGGCGAGCCGGTCGCCGCCCTTCGTCTCGAAGGCGTACATCTCCTTGGTCACGATGTCGGTCGACTCTCCGACGCCGCGGGCGAACAGCTCCACGTTCTCGAAGCCGGGCGTCTCGACGTAGCCGTACCCGGAGTTGCGCAGCGGGCCGGCGATCGCCTCACGGACCGCGAGGAACTGGGCGGAGCGGGGCGGCAGCAGGTCGTACGTGCCCTTGGGGGCCTGGAAGGTACTCACGGAAGCTCTCGTCACATTCCTCGTCGGGGAGGGGTCGTCGGACCCGCACCGCGTTCTTGGCGGCCTGCGGCCACCAACTGCCGCAGATACGGGTTGGCGGCGCGCTCCTGGCCGATGGTCGTCTGGGGGCCGTGGCCGGACAGCACCACGGTCGAGTCGTCGAGCGGCAGGCACACGCGGGCCAGCGAGTCGAGCATCTCGGCCATGTCACCGCCGGGCAGGTCGGTGCGTCCGATGGAGCCGGCGAAGAGCAGATCCCCGGAGAAGAACACGGAGGGGATCTCCGTGGTCTCGGGCATCCGGAAGGTCACCGACCCCTTGGTATGGCCGGGCGCGTGCGCGACGGACAGTTCCAGACCGGCCAGCTCCAGCTTCGAGCCGTCGGTCAGCTCCTTGACGTCGCCGGGCTCGCCGACGGTCAGCTCGCCCATGAGCGGCATGCCGATGGAGCGGCCGAGCGCCTTCTCGGGGTCGCTCATCATGTACCGGTCCTCGGGGTGGATCCACGCCGGTACGTCGTGCGCGCCGCACACCGGGACGACCGAGGCCACGTGGTCGAGGTGGCCGTGGGTGAGGACGACGGCGACGGGCTTGAGCCGATGCTTCTTCAGCGTCTCCTCGACTCCCTGGGTGGCCTGGTGGCCCGGGTCGATGATCACGCACTCCTCACCGGCGGCGGGGGCGACCAGGTAACAGTTGGTCCCCCAGGCCCCGGCGGGGAACCCGGCAATGAGCACGATCGTCCTTCTTGTGTCGTACGAGGGGTGGGTTGCTGTGGATCAGAGCCTACCGGCGCTGCCGTTTCCTCAGCGAACCCATATACGGTACGGGTCACACACGAACAGTCGACTCACGAGACGCGCGGCGCACCCGTCGACGTACGAGACGCATGAGGAGAGAACCCGGTGGTCAGCCAGGAGCAGCGGCGGCGTCAGCTCGCCCGGGAGAAGTTCTTGCGGCAGCAGCAGCGACGCACCCAGGCACGGCGCAAGGCACATGTCCGCAACGCCGTGATCGCCTCGGTCCTCGGCGTGATCCTGGTGGGCAGCGTGGCGCTGTACACGACCGACGTCCTCAAGGGCGACGACAAGAAGGACAACGCGAGCGCGGAGGTGTCGCCGAGCGCGTCGCCCAGCAAGGCGCCGGATCCGTGCGAGAAGCCGGCCGCGGGCAAGGTGAAGGAACTCACCTTCAAGAAGGAGCCCGCGCTCACCGTCGACAAGACCGCGAAGTACACGATGGACCTGCAGACGACCTGCGGGGACATCGGCATAGCGTTGGACGCGGCGAAGGCCCCGCACACCGTCAACTCGTTCGACTTCCTGGTGAACAAGGGCTACCTGGACCACACCAAGTGCCACCGTCTCACCACGCAGGGCATCTACGTGCTCCAGTGCGGTGACCCGAAGGGCACCGGCATGGGCGGTCCCGGCTACACGATCCCGGACGAGAACCTGAAGGACTCGCGTCTGAAGGGCGATGTGTACCCGGCGGGCACGGTCGCCATGGCGAACCAGTTCAACGCGCAGACGGGTGAGGGCAAGAACAGCGGCGGCAGCCAGTTCTTCCTGGTCTACCAGGACAGCCCGCTGCCGGCGAACTACACACCGTTCGGCACGGTCTCCAAGGACGGCATGAAGGTCCTGAAGAAGATCGCCGACGCGGGTGAGAACACCGGTATGGGTGACGGGACGCCCAACGCGACCGTGGTGATCAACAAGGCGACTGTCAAGAAGTCCTGACCGCCAACAGCGAAATTTCGGTCGCGCGGGATGCGGACAGGCAACCCGCTGGTCGCCTATGTTGGCGGTGACGAAACTGTGGACGATGCCCGGGGGAGCTGAGGCCCCCCGCAGGCATCATGTGGAGGAGGCGCTGTGAGCAGCGACCCGTGGGGCCGCGTCGACGAGACGGGGACCGTGTACGTGCGTACGGCCGACGGCGAGCAGGTCGTCGGTTCCTGGCAGGCCGGCTCCCCCGAGGAGGCGCTGGCCTACTTCGAGCGCAAGTACGAGGGCCTGGTCGTCGAAATCGGCCTCCTCGAGAAGCGGGTGAAGACCACCGACCTGTCGGCGAAGGACGCCCAGGCCGCGATCGACCACATTCGCGAGCAGGTGGACGCGCATCACGCGGTCGGTGACCTGGACGCGCTCAAGGTGCGGCTGGACAAGCTCGTCGAGACCGTCGAGGCGCGCCGTGAGGAGCGCAAGCAGCAGCGGGCGAAGCAGTCCGACGAGGCCCGGCACGCCAAGGAGGCGCTGGTCGCCGAGGCGGAGGAGCTGGCGCAGTCGGACCAGTGGCGGGCTGCCGGTGAGCGGCTGCGCGCCCTGGTGGACACCTGGAAGGGCCTGCCGCGGCTGGACCGGAAGTCCGACGACGAGCTCTGGCACCGCTTCTCGCACGCCCGCTCGGCGTTCTCCAAGCGCCGCAAGGCCCACTTCGCGCAGCTCGACGCGCAGCGCGAGGAGGCCCGCAAGACGAAGGAGAGGCTGGTCGCCGAGGCCGAGGCCCTGTCGAACTCGACGGACTGGGGCCCTACGGCCGCGCGCTACCGCGAGCTGATGGCCGACTGGAAGGCCGCGGGCCGCGCCCAGCGCGAGCACGAGGACGACCTGTGGAACCGCTTCCGCGGCGCCCAGGACGTGTTCTTCGCCGCCCGCAGCTCGGTGTTCGCCGAGCGTGACGCCGAGCAGTCGGAGAACCTCAAGCTCAAGGAGGAGCTGGCCGGCGAGGCGGAGAAGATCCTTCCGGTGACGGACCTGAAGGCGGCGCGTGCGGCCTTCCGCTCCCTCAACGAGCGGTGGGAGGCCATCGGCCATGTGCCGCGCGACGCCCGGCCGAAGGTCGAGGGCCGGATGCAGGCGGTCGAGCGGGCCATCCAGGAGGCCGAGGAAGCCGAGTGGCGCCGGACGAACCCGGAGGCCCGTGCCCGTGCCGCCGGTCTCACGGGCCAGCTCCAGGCGGCCGTGGACAAGCTGAAGGGCCAGATCGAGCAGGCCCGCGCCCAGGGCAACAACGCCAAGGCCGACAAGCTCCAGCGTGAGCTGGAGGGCCGCCAGGCGCTGCTGGACCAGGCGCTGAAGGGTCTCCAGGAGTTCGGCGGCTGACGACGCCGCGTGCTCAACGACGAGTGAGGGGCTCCCGTACGGACCGTACGGGAGCCCCTCACTCGTTTCCGGTCTGCTCGGGTCAGCCGGGCCTGCGCGCCGACGTCACCCGGTACACGTCGTAGACGCCCTCCACTCCCCTTACGGCCTTCAGGACGTGGCCCAGGTGCTTCGGGTCGCCCATCTCGAAGGTGAAGCGGGAGGTGGCGACGCGGTCGCGGGAGGTCTGCACGGCGGCCGAGAGGATGTTGACGTGCTGGTCGGACAGGACGCGGGTGACGTCCGACAGCAGCCGGGAGCGGTCCAGTGCCTCGACCTGTATGGCGACGAGGAAGACCGAGGACTGGGTGGGCGCCCATTCGACCTCGAGGATGCGCTCGGGTTCACGGGACAGCGACTCGACGTTGACGCAGTCGTTGCGGTGGACCGATACGCCGCTGCCCCGGGTGACGAAGCCGATGATGGGGTCGCCGGGGACTGGCGTGCAGCAGCGGGCCAGTTTGACCCAGACGTCGTCGACGCCCTTGACGACGACACCGGGGTCGTTGCTGCCGCGCCGCTTGCGGCGGCTGCGGGTGGGCGGTACCGACTCGTCGATCTCCTCGGTGGCCGCCTCCTCGCCGCCGAGGGCCTGGACGAGCTTCTGCACGACGCTCTGCGCGGAGACATGGCCCTCGCCTATGGCGGCGTACAGCGCGGAGATGTCCGGGTAGCGCATCTCGTGCGCGAGGGTGACCAGGGAGTCGCCGGTGAGGATGCGCTGGATCGGCAGGTTCTGTTTGCGCATGGCGCGGACGATGGCGTCCTTGCCCTGCTCGATGGCCTCGTCGCGCCGCTCCTTGGAGAACCAGGCGCGGATCTTGTTGCGGGCGCGCGGCGACTTCACGAAGCCGAGCCAGTCGCGGGAGGGGCCCGCACCGGCGGCCTTGGAGGTGAAGACCTCCACCAGGTCGCCGTTGTCGAGGGTGGACTCCAGGGGAACCAGGCGTCCGTTGACCCTGGCGCCTATGGTGCGGTGGCCGACCTCGGTGTGCACCGCGTACGCGAAGTCGACGGGGGTGGCGCTGGCCGGCAGCGCTATGACGTCGCCCTTCGGGGTGAAGACGAAGACCTCGTTGCGGGACAGGTCGAAGCGCAGGGACTCCAGGAACTCGCCGGGGTCCTCGGTCTCCTTCTGCCAGTCCAGCAGCTGGCGCAGCCACGCCATGTCGTTGAGGTGGTCGTCCTTGCCGGAGGTCCGGGGCGCGTCCGTGCGCACCTTGGAGGCGCCGGCGACGGCCTCCTGCTTGTACTTCCAGTGCGCGGCGATGCCGTACTCGGCGCGGCGGTGCATGTCGAACGTGCGGATCTGGAGTTCGACGGGCTTGCCGTTGGGTCCGATGACCGTCGTGTGCAGCGACTGGTACATGTTGAACTTGGGCATCGCGATGTAGTCCTTGAACCGCCCCGGAACCGGGTTCCAGCGGGCGTGGACGGTGCCCAGGGCCGCGTAGCAGTCGCGGACGGTGTCCACCAGGACGCGGATGCCGACCAGGTCGTAGATCTCCGCGAAGTCACGGCCACGGACGATCATCTTCTGGTAGACGCTGTAGTAGTGCTTCGGGCGGCCGGTGACGGTCGCCTTGATGCGGGCCGCGCGCAGGTCCTGTTGCACCTCGTCGGTCACTATGGCGAGGTACTCGTCGCGCTTGGGGGCACGCTCGGCGACGAGGCGGACGATCTCGTCGTACATCTTGGGGTAGAGGATCGCGAAGGCGAGGTCCTCCAGCTCCCACTTGATGGTGTTCATGCCCAGGCGGTGGGCGAGCGGCGCGTAGATCTCCAGGGTCTCGCGCGCCTTCTTCTCCTGCTTCTCGCGCTTGAGATAGCGCATGGTGCGCATGTTGTGCAGGCGGTCGGCGAGCTTGATGACCAGGACACGGGGGTCCTTGGCCATGGCGACGACCATCTTGCGCACGGTCTCGGCCTGCGCGGCCTCGCCGAACTTGACCTTGTCCAGCTTGGTGACGCCGTCGACGAGGAGGGCGACGGAGTCACCGAAGTCGCGGCGGAGCTGGTCGAGGCCGTACTCGGTGTCCTCGACCGTGTCGTGCAGCAGACCCGCCATCAAGGTGGCCGGATCCATGCCGAGCTCGGCGAGGATCGTGGTCACGGCGAGGGGGTGGGTGATGTACGGATCGCCGCTCTTGCGCTTCTGGCCCCGGTGCCAGCGCTCGGCGACCTGGTAGGCCTTCTCGATCTGGCGGAGCGTCGACGTCTCGATCTTCGGGTCGTTGCTGCGCACGATCCGCAGCAGCGGCTCCAGGACCGGGTTGTAGGGGTTGGAGCGCTGCACGCCGAGCCTGGCGAGCCGGGCGCGGACGCGGTTGGAGGAGCCGGAGCGGGCGGGCTGGCCGGGGGGCGCGGAGCGGGCCGGGGGCGCCGCCGGGGCGGGCGCGGGGCGCTCGGGCGCCGGGTCTCCCCCGGTGCGGCCGGAGTCGGCGGCGGGGGCGGGCTTGGGGCGCGACGGCTCGGCGGCCCTGTCGGCGGGTGCGGCCTGGGCGTGCTCGACCGAGCCCTGCGCGGGGTTCATCGCCTTGGAGTCGTCCTGCGCGGGCTTGCCCGCGGGGCCCGAGGCTGACTCGGGCTTGGCGGCGGTCAGGTGCTGGGCCTCGTCTGCCAAGAGAGCTCCTCGTGCGCGATCCGGGTCCCCCGGTCAGGCTCCGGAGCACCCATGGTAGCGATCCCGCGCCCCCGGATCGCCTTCAGGCCACTGTGAGGGCCGTCTACCGGTGAAACACGAGAGGCGGGCGCCGGATTCCTCCGGGCCCGCCTCGGGGTGCGTGTAGTGGTCAGTTACCGCACGTCAGGCGTCAGCGCCACTTGAGCAGCGAGGCACCCTTGATCTGGATCTCACGGTCCGCCGCGACATTGCCCCAGGGGACGTTCTTGATGATGCCGGACTTGCCGCAACCGGCGTTGTACCACTTGGTCTTGAAGCCCTTCGGGCCGCCCTTGACGAAGCCCTTCACCTTGATGCAGGGCCTCCCCCGCTCGGCGGCCCAGCGGTAGGTGACCTTCAGACCGGGACGGCCCAGGATGGCGCAGCCGTACTTGGACTTGCTCCACCTGCCCGGGATGCCGACGGCGTTCTTCCAGCTGTTGCAGGGGTTCGCCTTGAGGGTCACGGTGGTGGCGGTGTCGGCGACCTTGGGTGCGGCGCCGGCCGGGGCGGCAGCGGCGGACATGGCCGCGACGGACGCCACGGCGATGGCGCCGGACGCGAACTTGCGCGTGATGGTCATACTTTTCCTCCCGTTTCCTCCCCTTACGGGGAGTTCAGCATCGATCTTGGCAGGAGCGATCATGCAAAGCCAACCTCATTGAGCAAGATCTGAGCTTTCGCCACGATGTGCCGCGTTGCAGAGTTCCGTATGGCGAACGGCCGAACGGCCGAACACCCGGACGCCCGAGCGCCCGAGCGCCCGATCAGCAAACACGCGGACACGCGGAACGGGCGCCCCGGGGACGAATCCCCCGGGCGCCCGTTCATGTGATCGCGCGAACCGTCTCAGACGGTGATCAGCGCCTCCAGGGGCGCTCCGCCGAGCGCCGACTCCAGGCGCTGCCGTCCGGCCAGGAAGGCCAGCTCCATCAGCACCACGACACCCGCCACGTCGGCGCCGGCACGGCGTATCAGCTGAAGGGACGCCTCGGCGGTGCCGCCGGTGGCGAGGACGTCGTCGATGACCATGACGCGGTCGCCCGCGACGAGGTCCTCGGCGTGCACCTCGATCTCGGCGGAGCCGTACTCCAGGTCGTACGCCTGGCTGAGCGTGGCTCCGGGGAGCTTGCCCGCCTTGCGTACGGGGATGAAGCCGACGCCTGCCCGGACGGCGGCGGGGGCGCCCAGGATGAAGCCGCGGGCCTCCAGACCGACGATCTTGGTGGCGCCGTGCCGCACGGTCAGCTCCGCCAGCGCGTCCGTCAGCGCGGTGAACGCCGCCGGGTCGGCCAGCAGCGGGGTGATGTCCTTGAACATCACACCCGGCTCCGGGTAGTCGGCGACGTCCCGGATGCGGCTGAGCAGCAGCTCCTTGATGTCCGTCACCGCCGCTTACCGCCCCGGCCCCGACTGCGTGTCCCGGGCTGCGAGCGGGGGCCCACCACGGCGGGGGTCGCGTCCTCGTGCTCGTCCTGGTGGGCACCGTCGGTGGTGGTCTCCCGCGCCTGCTCCGCCTGGGCGCGCTTGGCGAGGACACGCTTCTTCAGCGCCTTCATCTGCGGCTCGCGCTCCTTGAGGTCGGCGACGAGCGGCGTGGCGATGAAGATCGAGGAGTACGCGCCGGCCGCGAGACCGACGAACAGCGACAGGGAGATGTCGTTGAGCATGCCCGCGCCGAGGACACCGCCACCGATGAAGAGCAGACCGGCGACCGGCAGCAGCGCGACCACCGTGGTGTTGATGGACCGCACCAGGGTGCTGTTGATCGAGCGGTTGGCGATGTCGCTGTACGTCCAGCGGGTCTGCTTGCCGATGTCCTTCGTCTGCTCCTTGAGGCTGTCGAAGACGACGACCGTGTCGTAGAGCGAGTAACCGAGGATGGTCAGCAGACCGATCACCGTACCCGGCGTCACCTCGAAGCCGACGAGGGCGTAGATGCCGACGGTGATGGTGATGTCGTGGATCAGGGCGACGAACGCGGCGACGGCCATACGCCACTCGAACGCGATCGCCAGGTAGATCACCACGAGGACCAGGAAGATCGCGAGACCCTGCCAGGCCTTGTCGGCGATCTGGTCGCCCCAGCTGGGGCCGACCAGCTCCGCGCTGATCTTGTCCGGATTGAGCTTGAGGTCCTCGGCGATGTCCTGCTTGATGCGGTCCGCCTGGCCGGTGTCCACACCGGAGACCTGGATGCGCAGTGCGCCGGTGCCGAGTCCCTGCACGATCGCGTCGTGGCCGGACGCCTTCTCAGCGGCCTCCTCCGCCTGGGAGGAGGAGACGCTGGTCTTCGGGGTGGTGAAGACGGCGCCGCCCTGGAACTCGATGCCCATGTTCAGACCACGTACCGCCAGGCCGACGATGGCCGTGATGGTGATCAGGATGGAGACCGCGTACCAGATCTTGCGGTTGCCGACGAAGTCGTAGCCGACCTCGCCGCGGTGGAGTCGTGCTCCGAGGTCACCGAGCTTCGACATCTCAGGCCTCCTTCGGGTCGGCGGGGGCGGGACGGCGCGTACGGCGCAGCGGCGGCTGCACACCCAGACTCTTCGGGTCGAGGCCCGACCAGCGATGGCCGCCTGCGAAGAACTTCCTGCGGGCCATCAGCGTCAGCAGCGGCTTGGTGAAGAAGAAGACCACGACGACGTCGAGCAGGGTGGTCAGACCGAGCGTGAACGCGAAGCCCTGGACCTTGCCGACGGTGACCACGAAGAGCACCGCGGCGGCGAGGAACGACACGAAGTCGGAGACCAGGATGGTGCGTCGGGCACGCGGCCAGGCGCGCTCGACGGCGGGGCGGAGTGAACGGCCCTCGCGAATCTCGTCCCGGACGCGTTCGAAGTACACGATGAACGAGTCCGCGGTGATACCGATAGCGACGATGGCACCGCAGACGGCCGGCAGGTTCAGCGCGAAGCCGATGGCCGGGCCGAGCAACGACATGATCACGTAGGTGAGCGCGGCGGAGACCAGCAGCGAGAGGATCGCGATGAACGACAGGCCGCGGTAGTACATGAGCAGGTAGATCACGACCAGGGCGAGCCCGATGGCGCCGGCGATCAGACCCGCCTGCAGCTGCTCACCGCCGAGCGCGGCGTCCACCGTGGTGACGCTGGACTCCTTGAAGGTCAGGGGGAGCGCGCCGTACGACAGCATGTTGGCGAGGTTCTGGGCCTCGTCCTGGGTGAAGTTGCCGGAGATCTCGGCCTTGCCGCCGGTGATCGGATTTTTCACCTCGGGGTGCGAGACCACCTCGTCGTCCAGGACGATCGCGAACTGGTTCTGCGGGGAGGGCTGGCTTGCGAGCTTGGTGGTGACATCGAGGAACTTCTTGCCGCCCTTGGAGTCGAAGTCCATGACGACCTTCCACCCGCCGGCGTTCTGGGTGTCGAGGATCGCCTCGGCCTTGGTGATCTCCGTACCGTCGACGCCCACCGGGCCGAGCAGCAACTTGCTCCAGACCTTGGGGGCTTCCTCACCACAGGCCACGATGGACTCGTTGTTCTTGCCCTTGCCGGCGGCGGCCCGCTGCTTGGGGTCGCTGCAGTCGAGCTTCGCGAAGGCCGCCTCGAGCGCCTGGGTGCTCTGGTCGGCGCTCGGGGTGGGGGTCGGCGAGGCCTTGTCGGAGGCCTTCGGGGAGCCGGAGCCGCTCGGGGTCGGCGTCGGGTCGGCCTTCAGCGCGTCGGTGACGGCGCGGCCCTGCGAGGTCGCGGAGCCCGTCGGGCTGGGGGACTCGGGAGACGTCGCCTTGTCGGTGCCCTTGTCCGCGTTCTTGTCGCCGGACTTCGACGGGCTCGGCGAGGCGCTGCCGCCGGCGTCACCGCTCGGCGGGGTGGTCGGGAGGGCCGCGGCTCCGCTGCCCTCGACCTTCACGACGGGGCGGAAGTAGAGCTTCGCGGTGGTGCCGACCTGGTCCCGGGCTTCCTCGGAGTCCGTGCCCTTGGGGATGTTGACAATGATGTTCTCATTGCCCTGTGTCTGCACCTCCGCCTCGGAGACGCCCAGACCGTTGACACGGCGGTTCATGATCTCGACCGCGGTGTCCATGTTGGTCTTGTTGATCGCGTTGGGCTGGCCGGGCTCGTTGATCGCCGTCAGCGTGATGCTCGTACCACCGGCGAGGTCGATGCCGAGACGCGGCTTGGTGTGTCCGGAGGCGAACATTCCCCCAGTGAGCGCCACGATGGCGATCAGGATGAGGGCCAGCGCGCGCCCAGGCTTGCTCTGGGTGCTGGCGCTCCGGCCCTTCTTCGGTGCTGCCACCTTCTCGTACTCCCTCTCGGGCCGCCGTGCGCGGGGTCAGCGCGGAGGCGGCCATGACTGGTGTCGGGAATCCGGGCGAGAACGGCACGTGCCCGGGGCGCGGGCGGTTCTCCGCCCGTGCTCCCGGGACGTGACTACTTCGCGTCGGACTCGCCGTCTGTCTTCTTCGGCTCTGCTTCGTCGGCCTTCGCCTCGACGGTCTTGTCGGTCGCGTCGTCGGACACGTCCTTCTTGCCGAGGTCGATGGGCTTGTCGTCGGAAGCGGCGGAAGCGTCGTCGGAGGGCTCGTCGGTCTCGGTGAGGGAGGAGGCGTCGTCCGGGACGACGTCGGACTTCAGGTCGTGCTCGATGCCGTGGACGATGCGGTTGTACTCGTCGTCGGACAGCACGGCGCCGATGGCGTTCTTCGCGAACAGCAGCTCGACGCCCGGCCCGGCGTCGAGGAGGACCGTGTCCTCGTTGACCTCCTTGACCGTCGCGTACATGCCCCCGATCGTGCGGACGCCGGAACCGGGCTGCATCTGGTTCCGCATGTCGACGGCCTGCTGCTGCTTCTTCTTGGCCGATCGGGTCATCAGGATCATGGCCCCGATGAGCACGATGAACGGGAGGAGGGTCACGAGACTCACGGGTCGGAACTTCCTTCACACGACCGCGATGGCGAGCGGCCTGATGGTTGGGGGTATGTGTGCCGCCGACAGGGGCGGCATCGGCGGAGTCTAAGCGAGTCCACCGTGATGGAACAACGCACAGCATGTCACCGTGGTTCCTTGCCGGGCGAGTACCGCGCCGTCACGAGACGGTCACGCCCCGAACAGGTCCTGTTGTCCGTTTCCGCCGGTCGCGCCGCGTGGCGGGGTGAGGCCGAGGTGGGTCCAGGCGGCCGGGGTGGCGACGCGTCCGCGGGGTGTGCGGGCGAGCAGGCCCTCGCGGACGAGGAAGGGCTCGGCGACCTCTTCGACGGTCTCGCGCTCCTCCCCCACGGCGACGGCGAGGGTGGACAGACCGACGGGTCCGCCGCCGAAGAGCTTGAGCAGGGCTTCGAGGACTCCGCGGTCGAGGCGGTCGAGGCCGCGGGCGTCCACCTCGTAGACGGCGAGGGCCGCGGCGGCGATGTCGCGCGTGATGATCCCGTCCGCCTTGACCTGCGCGTAGTCACGGACACGGCGCAGCAGGCGGTTGGCGATGCGCGGGGTGCCCCGGGAACGGCCGGCGATCTCGGCGGCACCGTCCGGGTTGATCTCCACGTCGAGCAGGTTCGCCGAGCGGTGGATGACGCGTTCCAGCTCGGCGGGCTCGTAGAACTCCATGTGCGCGGTGAAGCCGAAGCGGTCGCGCAGCGGCGGCGGCAGCAGCCCGGCGCGGGTGGTGGCGCCGACCAGGGTGAAGGGGGGCAGTTCCAGCGGGATGGCGGTGGCGCCGGGGCCCTTGCCGACGATGACGTCGACCCGGAAGTCCTCCATCGCCATGTAGAGCATCTCCTCGGCGGGGCGGGACATGCGGTGGATCTCGTCGAGGAAGAGGACCTCGCCCTCCTGGAGGGAGGAGAGGATCGCGGCCAGGTCGCCGGCGTGCTGGATGGCGGGGCCGGAGGTGATGCGGATGGGGGCGTCCATCTCCGCCGCGATGATCATGGAGAGGGTGGTCTTGCCGAGGCCGGGGGCACCGGAGAGCAGGACGTGGTCGGCCGTCGCGCCGCGCGCGCGAGCGGCCCGCAGGACGAGGTCGAGTTGTTCGCGGACCTTCTCCTGCCCGATGAACTCGTCCAGGTCCTTGGGGCGCAGGGCCGCCTCGACGGCCTGGTCCTCACGGTCGGCGACAGAACCCACCAGCCGCTCGGGGGCTGTCGCGTCGGTCGTGTCGTCCCAGTTCATCTGCTGTGCCTCGCGGGTCGCGGTCGGGTGGAGGGCGGTGGTGAAGGAGCCGTCGGGGCCGGTCCCGTGTACGGTGCACGGCCTCAACGGGGCGGTCAGCGGGCTCTGTTGAGAGTCTGGAGGGCGGCCTTCAGCAACTGGCCCACCTGGGGCGTGCCTTGGGTGGCCTCGGCCTGGGGGGCCACGGCCGACACGGCCTCGTCGGCCTCACGGGTCGCGTAGCCGAGGCCGATCAGGGCCGCGTGCAGCTGGTCGCGCCAGCCCTGGGTGACCGGGGCGCCGACCGCGGGGGCGCCGATGGGCTCGCCCAGGCGGTCCTTCAGCTCAAGCAGCAGTTTCTGGGCGCCCTTCTTGCCGATGCCGGGGACGGCGATCAGCGCCTTCTCGTCACCGGTCGACACGGCTCGGCGCAGGGCGTCGGGGGTGTGCACGGCCAGCATCGCCTGGGCGAGGCGGGGGCCGACGCCGCTCGCGGTCTGGAGGAGCTCGAAGACCTGGCGCTCGTCGTCGTCCACGAAGCCGTACAGCGTGAGGGAGTCCTCGCGGACGACGAGGGAGGTGGCGAGTTTGGCCGGCTGGCCGAGGCGGAGGGTGGAGAGGGTGTTGGGCGTGCACTGGACGGCCATGCCCACCCCGCCGACCTCGACCACGGCGGTGTCGGGAGCGAGTGCGGCGACCGTGCCGCTGACGAAGGCGATCATGCCGTACGGCCTTTCCGTGCGTGCGGTGCGTGGGCTGCGTGCCGGGCGACGGCCTGCTGGAGGCGGTTCTGGGCGGGGGCCCGCCAGATGTGGCAGATGGCGAGGGCGAGGGCGTCGGCGGCGTCCGCCGGCTTCGGGGGTGCGTCGAGCCGCAGCAGGCGGGTGACCATGGCGCCGACCTGGGCCTTGTCGGCGCGGCCGCTGCCGGTGACGGCGGCCTTGACCTCGCTGGGGGTGTGCAGGGCGACCGGGACGCCGCGGCGGGCGGCGCAGAGCATGGCGACGGCGCTGGCCTGGGCGGTTCCCATGACCGTGCGGACGTTGTGCTGACTGAAGACCCGTTCCACGGCGACGACTTCGGGGCGGTGCTCGTCGAGCCACTGCTCGATGCCCTGCTCCACGGCGACGAGACGGTGGCCGAGGTCGGCGTCCGCGGGTGTGCGGACCACACCGACGCCGAGCATGGTCAGCGGTCGTCCGGCGACGCCTTCCACGACCCCGACACCGCAGCGGGTCAGCCCCGGGTCCACCCCCAGTACGCGCACGCGCCCCTCCCATCGATCACCTGTTTGTGCAGGCTATCGGGTGCCACTGACAACGGCCGACAACGCGACGGGCCGACGGGGTGTCCCGTCGGCCCGTGGGAGTCCGCTCGGACGAGGAGTCCGTCCGGCTCGCGGCGGTTACGCGTCGACCTTGGCCATCACGTCGTCGCTGACGTCGAAGTTGGCGAAGACGTTCTGGACGTCGTCGCTGTCCTCGAGGGCATCGATCAGCTTGAAGATCTTCTTGGCGCCCTCCTCGTCCAGCTCGACCTGCATGGTCGGGACGAAGTTGGCCTCGGCGGAGTCGTAGTCGATCCCGGCGTCCTGGAGGGCGGTGCGGACCGCGACCAGGTCGGTGGCCTCGCTGAGCACCTCGAAGGACTCACCGAGGTCGTTGACCTCCTCGGCACCCGCGTCGAGCACGGCACCGAGGACGTCGTCCTCGGTCAGCTCGCCCTTGGGGACGATGACGACGCCCTTGCGGTTGAAGAGGTACGACACGGAACCCGGGTCGGCCATGGAGCCGCCGTTGCGGGTCATGGCGACGCGGACGTCGGAGGCGGCGCGGTTGCGGTTGTCGGTGAGGCACTCGATGAGCACCGCGACACCGTTCGGGCCGTAACCCTCGTACATGATCGTCTCGTAGTCGGCGCCACCGGCCTCCAGGCCGGCGCCGCGCTTGACCGCGGAGTCGATGTTCTTGTTCGGGACCGACGACTTCTTCGCCTTCTGGATGGCGTCGTACAGCGTCGGGTTGCCGTCCGGATCGGCGCCGCCCATGCGGGCCGCGACCTCGATGTTCTTGATCAGCTTCGCGAAGAGCTTGCCGCGCTTGGCGTCGATCACGGCCTTCTTGTGCTTCGTCGTGGCCCATTTAGAGTGGCCGGACATCTGCCTGTCTCCTTCGCGTAACCCATCCTGTACGAACGCCCCCAGGGTTTGACGGCTGGGGGACCCCCGGAGATCCTACTAGGACTCCGCCGCCCGGCTCGCGTGCACCATGTCGACGAACAGCGCGTGCAGCCGGTGGTCGCCGGTCAGCTCCGGGTGGAACGACGTGGCCAGGGCGTTGCCCTGGCGTACGGCGACGATGTGACCGTCGTGCTCGGCGAGCACCTCGGTCTCGGCGCCGACGGACTCGACCCAGGGGGCGCGGATGAACACTCCCTCGACGGGGGCGCCCTCGACGCCCTTGACGTCGACCGCCGCCTCGAAGGACTCGTTCTGCCGTCCGAAGGCGTTGCGGCGCACGATCATGTCGATGCCGCCGACGGTCTCCTGGCCCGAGCGCGGGTCGAGGATCTTGTCGGCGAGCATGATCAGTCCGGCGCAGGTGCCGTACACGGGCAGTCCGGCGCGGACACGCGCGCGCAGGGGCTCCATGAGCCCGAAGAGGACGGCCAGTTTGGAGATGGTGGTGGACTCGCCGCCGGGGATGACGAGGCCGTCCACCTCGGCGAGTTCCTCGGGGCGCCGCACCGGCCTGGCCACGGCGTCCGCCGCGGCCAGGGCGATGAGGTGCTCCCGTACGTCGCCCTGGAGGGCCAGGACGCCGATGACAGGTGCGTCGGTCATGTGAGTGGGGTCCCTAGGAAGGTGACTTGTCCGGTCCGGGGGGACGGAGGGGGACGACTTACCAGCCGCGGTTGGCGTAGCGCTCGGCCTCGGGGAGGGTGTCGCAGTTGATGCCGACCATGGCCTCGCCCAGGTTGCGGGAGGCGTCCGCGATGATCTTCGGGTCGTCGTAGAAGGTGGTGGCCTTCACGATGGCGGCGGCGCGCTTGGCCGGGTCGCCCGACTTGAAGATGCCGGAGCCGACGAAGACGCCCTCGGCGCCCAGCTGGCGCATCAGCGCGGCGTCGGCGGGGGTCGCGACACCGCCGGCGGAGAAGAGGACCACCGGGAGCTTGCCCAGCTCGGCGACCTCCTTGACCAGCTCGTACGGGGCGCGCAGCTCCTTGGCGGCGGCGTACAGCTCGTTGTTGTCGAAGCCGCGCAGCTTGGCGATCTCGTTCTTGATCTGGCGCAGGTGGCGGACGGCCTCGACGACGTTGCCGGTGCCGGCCTCGCCCTTCGAGCGGATCATGGCCGCGCCCTCGGCGATGCGGCGCAGGGCCTCACCGAGGTTGGTGGCGCCACAGACGAAGGGGGTGGTGAAGGCCCACTTGTCGGAGTGGTTGACCTCGTCGGCCGGGGTGAGGACCTCGGACTCGTCGATGTAGTCGACGCCGAGGGACTGCAGGACCTGGGCCTCGACGAAGTGGCCGATACGGGACTTGGCCATGACCGGGATGGAGACGGCGTCGATGATGCCCTCGATCATGTCCGGGTCGGACATACGGGCGACACCGCCGTCCTTGCGGATGTCGGCCGGGACCCGCTCCAGGGCCATGACCGCGACCGCACCCGCGTCCTCGGCGATCTTCGCCTGTTCCGGGGTGACGACGTCCATGATCACGCCGCCCTTGAGCTGCTCGGCCATGCCGCGCTTCACTCGGGCGGTGCCGGTCTCGGGGGTCTGGGCGGCGGAGTTGGGCAGCGTGCTGGACAAGGGTTCGACCTCGCTCGGTGGAAGAGGGTTTCTGCAATCACCGAGGAAACGGGAGGGGCGCAGGCCACTGCAAGGGCCAATGGGGAGGCGGTGGATCGTTTTTGTCTCGGGGCCCCGCCGTGGGGCTGGTGGCGGGCGGATCGTGCCCGCCGGAGGGGACCCGGTCGCCCTGCGGAACGCCGTCAGGTCGTCGGTCTGTCGGCCAGGGCCGCCGGGGGCTCGTCGTCCATCTCGAAGGCCAGGGGGAAGGGCGCGTGGCCGGCGAGGCGGAACCAGCGGACCGTGCGGTGGCGGCGCAGGGCACGGGCGGCCCGCACGGCGTCGTTGTGGAAGCGCCGGGCCATGGGGACGCGGCGCACGGCCTGGGCCAGCTCGTTCGCGGCCTCCTCGCCGCCGGGGGCCTCCCGCACCGCCTCCACCTGCTGCACCTCGCCGAACACGGCGCGCAGCGCCTGGCTCAGCTCGCTCTCGGCGACCTCGCGCTGCTCCTCCTCGGCCTGCCGTGCCGCGTGCGCCGCCTCGTAGAGGACGATGGAGGCGGCCGGGTCCAGCACGCCGGAGGTGGCCAGTTCCTGGGCGACCGAGGCTCGGCGCAGCAGTTGCGCGTCGAGCGCGGCACGGGCGGCGTCGATCCGCGCGTGCAGGCGGTCGAGACGCCCCGCCGTCCAGCTCAGGTAGAGGCCGATCGCGAAGAGGACGACCGCGATCCAGATGAGTGTCGAAGTCACGGGCCGCAAGGCTACCGGTGCCCGGCACGGCCGCCGGACCCGCCGCCGCGCCCGCGTTCCGGGCCAGGGGCCTGCCGCACGCGCTGGAGGGCGGGACGCGGTGCAGGGCGGGACGCCGGGGCGTGGGGGACATCGCCGGGGGCGGCCGGAGGTACCGGGGCGCGGGACCCGCCCCGGGAAACGGGTCGCGGTGAGCGGGCGCAGCCCGGTGAGGAGCGGGACGCTGGTGGGCCCGGGGAGACAGCGCCGGGCGGCCGGAGGTGCCGGGGGGCGCGGACCCGCCGGGGGCGGGACGTGGAGGACGGGACGCCGGTGGGCTCAACGGCCGCCGGAGGGGGCGGGAGACAACCGGGAGAAGCGGGACCGCCGGAGGGGGCGGGACACGGTAGCCGCTCGCGCATCGCCGGGCAGGCGCCGGAAGGCTCCGGACGCACGGGCCCCATGGGAAGACCGGGCCGCTGACCGGCCCGGCGGCCGGCGGCTGAACGGCGGGAGCAACCGGCGACGCGGGACCCACCGAAAGGGACGGGACGCCGTGCGGGTGCGGCACGCCGCCGGCGCTGGCGGGACCCGGTGCGCTGGGCCTGCCACCCGACGCTCGCCGGCACCTCCACGCCCCGGCGCCTTCCGGGCCGCCTCGGCAGCCATCCGCCTCCGCGTCGGGGCCCCAGGGCTGCCCGGGACGCTCACCTCGGTCGGCAGGGCTGCCCGGGACGCTCACCTCGGCCGCCAGGGCGCCCCGCCCACCACCTCAGGTCTCAGTCCCTCGCCAGCCCCAGCCGCGCGCGCAAGCCGATCCGCTCGTCCGCCGCCACCGAGGCCGCGCCCTCGGTGACCGTCTCGTAGACGCCGAGGATGTCCGCGCCGACCGTCGACCAGTCGAAGCGGCGGACGTGGGCGCTGCCGCGTTCGCGGAGCTCGGCGCGCCGGGCGGGATCGGCGAGGAGCCGCACGGCGGCGGTGGCGAGCGCGTCGGCGTCCTCGTTGGCGAAGAGCTCGCCGGCGGCACCCTGGTCGAGGACCTGGGCGAAGGCGTCGAGGTCGGAGGCGAGGACCGGGGCGCCCGCCGACATGGCCTCGACGAGGATGATGCCGAAGCTCTCGCCGCCGGTGTTGGGGGCGACGTACACGTCGACGCTGCGCAGGAAGCGCGCCTTGTCCTCGTCGCTGATCATGCCGAGGAACTCCACACGGGGGCGCAGTTCCTCGGGCAGGGATGCCACGGCCTCCTCCTCGTCCCCTCGCCCGGCGACCAGCAGCCGGGTCCGCGGGCGCTCGGCGAGGATCTTCGGCAGGGCCCGCATCAGGACGGGCAGACCCTTGCGGGGCTCGTCGATGCGGCCGATGAAGCCGAGCGTGTCGCCCTGCCAGTCGGGCTCGGGCTTGGCGCGGGCGAAGAAGTCGACGTCGACGCCGTTCGGGATGACGACCGCGTCGCCGCCCAGGTGCTCGACGAGGGTGCGGCGGGCGTACTCGCTCACGGCGATGCGCGCGCTGATCTTCTCCAGGGCGGGCTGGAGGATCGGGTACGCGGCGATCATCGCCCGCGAGCGCGGGTTGGAGGTGTGGAACGTGGCGACGATCGGCCCCTGCGCCGCCCAGCACGCGAGCAGGCCGAGCGACGGGGAGGCCGGCTCGTGGATGTGGATGACGTCGAACGTGCCCTCGTGCAGCCAGCGGCGCACCCGGGCCGCCGACAGGAAACCGAAGTTCAGGCGGGCCACCGAGCCGTTGTAGGGCACCGGGACGGCGCGGCCCGCGGAGACCACGTACGGCGGCAGGGGCGTGTCGTCGTCGGCGGGGGCCAGGACGGACACCTCGTGGCCGAGGCGGATGAGGTGGTCGGCCAGATCGCGGATGTGGAACTGGACTCCCCCGGGCACGTCCCAGGAGTACGGGCAGACGATGCCGATCCTCACGGGCGTCCCTTCCCGGAATCCAGGGAGGACCCCTGCGGGGATCTCCCAGGATCCTTCGCGGGATCGAGATCCGCGAGCCACAACCGCTGGAGCATGTGCCAGTCCTCCGGATGTTCGGCGATGCCGGTGGCGAAGGCATCGGCCAGCGCCTGTGTCATGACAGACGTCTTCTCCGCCCGGGTACCTGACTGGGGTACCTCGATCGGGGGATGCACCCGCCCCCGCATGACGGGCGAGTCGTCGTACCAGAGCGTGACCGGCAGCAGCAGGGCGCCGGTCTGCTGCGCGAGGAGCGCCGGTCCGGCGGGCATCCGGGTCGGCTCGCCGAAGAAGTCGACCTCGACTCCGGAGGCGGACAGATCGCGGTCGGCGACCAGACAGACCAGGCCGCCGTCGCGCAGCCGCCGGGCCAGGGTGCCGAAGGCGTGGCCGCCGTTGTGCGGCAGGACCTCCATCCCGAGTCCCTCGCGGTAGGCGACGAAGCGGTCGTACAGGCTTTCGGGCTTGAGGCGTTCGGCGACCGTCGTGAACGGGGTCTTCAGCTCGGTGGTGACCCAGGCGCCGGCGAGGTCCCAGTTGGCGAGGTGGGGCAGGGCGAGGACGACGCCCCTGCCCGCGGCGAGCCCCTCGGTCAGGTGGTCGACGTCCTCGACGGTGACGCCGGTCCTTATCCGCTCCTCGCTCCAGGCGGGCAGCCGGAAGGACTCCATCCAGTAGCGCAGGTACGACCGCATGCCCGCGCGGGACAGCTCCGCGAGCCGCTGGGGGCTCGCGCCGGGCACCACGCGCGCGTAGTTCGCCTCCAGGCGGCGTACGAGGGGGCCGCGCCGCCTCCAGGTGGTGTCGGCGATGGCGGTGCCGAGGCGGACGGCGACGGGTTCCGGCAGCTTCTTCACGGTGCTCCAGCCGAGGCCGTAAAGCCCGTCGGCGAGGCGCTCCTGGAGACCGCTCACGACGCCGCCCCGCTGTTCTGCGCGGGGTCCCCCGGCGCGGTGTCCCCCGGCGCGGTGTCCCCCGGCGCGGTGTCCCCCGGCGCCGCGGCGGCGGCCTCGGCCTCGGCCTCCGCGGACTCGCGGCGCACGGTGACCACGCGCTGGATCAGCGTGACGAGGCTGCCGACGGCGACGATCCACAGGGCGATCGGCAGCAGGACGTCGATGCCGGGCACGCCGAACGCGTGCAGCCCCGAGAGCCCGGCGGCGACCAGCGAGATCACCAGGCGCTCGGCGCGCTCCACCAGGCCGTTGACCGCCACCGGCAGGCCGATCGACTCGCCGCGGGCCTTGGTGTACGACACCACCTGGCCGCTCGCCAGACAGAAGATCGACACCGCGCACAGGACGTTGTCGTCGCCGCCGCCCGCGTACCACAGGGCGAAGCCGCCGAAGATCGCGCCGTCGGCGACGCGGTCGAGGGTGGAGTCCAGGAAGGCGCCCCAGCGGCTGGAACGGCCCATCTGGCGGGCCATGTTGCCGTCGACGAGGTCCGAGAACACGAACAGCGTGATGACGACGGTGCCCCAGAAGAACTCGCCCCGGGGGTAGAAGACCAGCGCGCCCGCGATCACTCCGGCGGTACCGAGGAGCGTGACCGTGTCGGGGCTGACGCCCCTGCGGATCAGAAACGCGGCGAACGGTGTGAGGACACGCGTGAAGAATGCACGCGCGTACTTGTTCAGCATGGCCTTCCCGAGGGTCGGTGTCGCCGGGCGGCCCCTGCTGGCCGTCGGCTGGCCCATCGTAGCCACGGGCGTGTGCGGGCGACCGTCGGGCGTCGGCCTGCCGTGTCCTGTCCGGAACGCGCCGGTGGCGCGGTGGGGGCGCGGCGGGGGGCACGGCCGGCCGCCACCGCGCCCCACCTGCGCGGGAGGAGCGATCACGTCCGTCGTATGGACGCGCCGTGAAGGGAGTGGAAAGCTCGAAGGACCGCGGGCGTCGCCGGAGCCGCCACCGCACGCGGCCCTCGCGTGTCCGCGCCCACAGTGACCTCACCGTGCACGGGAGGCAGGATCATGGGCGACAAGGCGAACGCACACCCCGGGGCCGCCGGCAGGGCTACGGCGGCCGACCACCCCGCGTCCGTACGGAATGTGGTGCTGGTCGGCCACTCCGGTTCGGGCAAGACGACTCTGGTGGAGGCTCTCGCGCTGACCGCGGGAGCCGTCAACCGGGCGGGCCGCGTGGAGGACGGCGGCACCGTCTCCGACTACGACGAGATCGAGCACCGGCAGCAACGCTCGGTGCAGCTCTCCCTGGTACCCGTGGAATGGGGCGGGTACAAGGTCAATCTTCTGGACACCCCCGGATACGCCGACTTCGTCGGGGAACTCAGGGCCGGTCTGCGAGCGGCGGACGCGGCCCTCTTCGTCGTCTCGGCCTCCGACGGCGTCGACGGCTCGACCCGCATGGTGTGGGAGGAGTGCGCGGCGGTCGGCATGCCGCGGGCGATCGTGATCACGCATCTGGAGGCCGCGCGGGCGGACTTCGAGGAGATGACGCGGATCTGCGCGGAGACGTTCGGCGGGGAGGACCCCGATGCCGTGCTGCCGCTCTACCTGCCGCTGCACGGTCCGCAGGGCCCTGACGGACACGCGCCCGTGACCGGTCTGATCGGCCTGCTGTCGCAGAAGCTGTTCGACTACGCGTCCGGGGAGCGCAAGGAGTCCGAGCCGGGCCCCGAGCAGCTGCCGGGGATCGAGGAGGCACGCAACCGGCTCATCGAGGGGATCATCTCGGAGAGCGAGGACGAGACCCTCATGGACCGCTACCTCGGCGGCGAGGACATCGACGTCAAGACGCTCATCGACGATCTGGAGCGGGCCGTCGCCCGGGGTGTCTTCCACCCCGTGCTGGCCGCCGCGCCCGCCGCCGAGGGCGCCCGCCAGGGCATCGGCACCGTCGAACTGCTGGAACTGATCACCGGCGGGTTCCCGACCCCGCTGGAGCGCGAGGCCCCGTCGGTCACGACGCCGGACGGCAGGCCCCGTGAGATCGAGGCGGTCTGCGATCCGGACGGACCCCTGGTCGCCGAGGTCGTGAAGACCGCCAGCGACCCCTATGTGGGCCGTATCTCGCTGGTGCGGGTCTTCTCCGGGACGCTGCACCCCGACGAGACGGTGCACGTCTCCGGGCACGGGCTCGCCGACCGAGGACACGAGGACCACGACGTCGACGAGCGGATCGGCGCCCTGTCCGCACCGTTCGGCAAACAGCAGCGGGCGCTCACGCACTGCATAGCGGGAGATCTGGCGTGTGTGGCGAAGCTGAGCCGCGCGGAGACCGGCGACACCCTGTCGTCGAAGGACGACCCGCTGCTCATGGAGCCGTGGGAGATGCCCGACCCGCTGCTGCCGCTCGCCATCCAGGCGCACAGCAAGGCCGACGAGGACAAGCTCTCCCAGGGCCTGGCCCGGCTGGTCGCCGAGGACCCGACGATGCGGCTCGAACAGAACCAGGACACCCACCAGGTGGTGCTCTGGTGCCTGGGCGAGGCGCACGCCGACGTGGCGCTGGAGCGGCTACGCAACCGCTACGGCGTCCAGGTGGACGTCGTACCGCACAAGGTCTCCCTGCGGGAGACGTTCGCGGGCAGGTCGGCCGGGCGCGGCCGCCATGTGAAGCAGTCCGGCGGGCACGGGCAGTACGCGATCTGCGAGATCGACGTGGAGCCGCTGCCCGGCGGTTCGGGCATCGAGTTCGTGGACAAGGTCGTCGGCGGGGCCGTGCCCCGGCAGTTCATCCCGTCGGTCGAGAAGGGCGTGAGGGCGCAGGCAGCCAAGGGGGTCGCGGCCGGCTACCCGCTCATCGACGTACGGGTCACGCTGCGGGACGGCAAGGCACACTCGGTGGACTCCTCCGACGCGGCGTTCCAGACGGCGGGCGCGCTGGCGCTGCGCGAGGCGGCCGCCGACGCGAAGATCCATCTGCTGGAGCCGGTGGCCGAGGTGTCGGTCCTGGTCGGCGACGAGTACGTGGGCCCGGTCATGAGCGATCTGTCCGGACGGCGCGGCCGGGTCGTCGGCACGGAGCAGGCGGGCGGCGGACGCACCCTGGTGCGCGCCGAGGTCCCCGAGATCGAGATCGACCGGTACGCCGTCGATCTGCGCTCGCTCTCCCACGGCACCGCGCGTTTCGGCCGCCGCTACGCCCGGCACGAGCCGATGCCGCCGCAGGTGGCGGAGAGGCTTCGCGAACGGGCCGACGCGAACTGACGGTTCGGGATCGACGGAAGGGACTCCCCGCGCGTCGGCGGGCGGCTGCGGCCGTCCGCCGACGGGTGCCGACTGCCGCGGCCGCGCACGCGGGAGGGGAAGGCGGTGGGTTCCGTGAATGTCCGTTCTTCGCGCCGCGGGATGCCGGTCGCTGCGGATACGCTGATCACCTGATCGACAAGTGGGGCTCGATCAGGCCCGGATCGGGTGATGACCTGATCAACAGGTGTGCGGAGCACGGAAGTCGGGAAGAGCCGCAGGAGCGAGTGTGCGGCGATGGGGGCGGCGGTGGCGGACGAATTCGATTTCACTCCGGGGGCGCAGGTGCCGCTGACGGGCACCGCGGGACAGACGGCGGCGACGTACGCCCTCGCGTCCGCGGCCTACCGGGACAACGAGGTCGACGAGATCCTCAAGGCCAACAACGAGTGGCACAAGTCCACGGTGAAACCGGGCCGCAAGTGGGCGACCATCTTCCGGCCCAACCTCGGGGAGGCGTTCTCCCTCGCGGTGCGGGACAGGATGGTCGGCGCGGGCCGCAGCCCACTGATCCAGTCCTTCGGCATGGAGCCCCAGGTCGTGGTCGAGCACTGCCTGGCGGCGACCAACATCCGCCGCGAACGCGACAACTGGCTGTCGGCCGTGATGGTCCTGTGCGGGCTGCTCTTCCTGCCCGGCCTGCTGCTGTGGCTGCTGGTCTTCCAGATCCGCACGACGATCTCCAAGCGGGAGGACAAGCGGGCCGGTGCCCTCGGTACCACCCTGCTGGTCGCCGTGGGCGCCCTGGCCGTGATCTTCCTGCTCAGGATGCCGTTCGACGGTTTCTGGGCCTGGTACGCGCGGGCGTGCGTCGTACTGCCCGTGGTCGGCTGGTTCTGGGCCAAGCAGATCTGCGAGCGCACCGCCCAGGACCTGCGGGACCGCTGGTCCGGTCTGCTGTCCGGCGGCGGCATCGGCGCCAAGGTCCCCGAGGCCGTGCCCGGCAGCCCCGGTGAGACCAAGGCCGAGCAGCTGCGCAAGGAACTGGCCCGGCTCAGCGCCGAGCAGCGCTCCAACCTCGTCTTCTACGCCGGCCCCAAGGGCATCCTCGGCATGGGCACCCGGTGGGGCAGCTGGCAGCTCGCCGAGGACCTGGTGCCCGCCGACGCCGGCAAGGAGATCCACCCGTTCCGCAGCTGGGACGTCATACGCGCCATCCACGACCAGCTGCGCATGCTGGAGCGCACTCCGCTCAACACCGGTGGTTTCACGGCCCCGTCCATCAAGCACTGGATCGTCAGCCCGATCGGTGAGGGCGCCGGCGCCGTGGCACGGCCCGACGGCACCGACGTGGAGGCGTACCAGTACAAGACCCACGCCATACAGGAGATCTGCAACAAGCAGCACTTCGGCAGCGGCAACCGGCACTACCTGGGTGTCCAGTGGACTCTCTGGGACGGGCAGTTGATCATCACCATGCTGGTCACGGTCACGGTGCTGCACCACACGCTCCGCATCGAGGTGACCGGGCACGCCCTGGGGCCGGTGCACGGCCTGTTCACGACCGGACCGGCGGCCAAGGAGAAGGAAGTCCAGAAGTCCGTCAGGTTCTGGGAGACCCGCAAGGTCAAGCTCCCGCTCGTCGACGCCGACGAGGTCGTACGGCTCGCCGCGCGCGCCCCGCTGACCTGGTACCCGCCGCTGCTCAACTGGCTCGGCGGCTCCATCGGCCTGCCGGAGCCGTTCGGCCTGCGGCACGCGTGGGCCGACCAGCCGTGGCGGCACCGGTTCATGGCCGACGACGCGCTGCGCGCCGCGACGCCGGTGCTGCGCGTGGTGCACAACGCCGCGATCAAGGTGCTCCAGGAGAACGGCGTCGACACCGAGAAGTTCGGTTCGCGCGCCGGATTCCTCAGCGGTGCGGTGCAGGATCCCACGCCTCGGAAGGCGGACGTCTACGACGCGTGAGCGCTGCGCTGGCTTGGGCGGGCGCCTCATAGCTCGGGGGTGCGGGTTCGTCGGCGGGTGCGGGTCGTGTGTGGTTTCTCGCGCAGTTCCCCGCGCCCCTGAAAAGCGGCCGGGGCTGCGCCCCGTGCCTTTCCGGAAGGGCGGGCCGCAGGCCCGTTCCCTTCAGGGGCGCGGGGAACTGCGCGAACAACCCCCACCCGCCCGCAGACGCGCACGCGCCCTCACCGGGCAGATGAACAGGCGCCCCCACTCACACGCTGGGCCACGCCTCCGCCAGCATCTTCCTCGTGTCGGCCAGGAGCTGCGGCAGCACCTTCGTGTGGCCGACCACCGGCATGAAGTTCGTGTCGCCGCCCCAGCGGGGCACGACGTGCTGGTGGAGGTGGGCCGCGATGCCCGCACCGGCCACCGTGCCCTGGTTCATGCCGATGTTGAAGCCGTGCGCGCCGGAGGCGGTGCGCAGGGCGGTCATGGACTGCTTGGTGAGCTCGGCAAGCTCGGCGGTCTCCGGGACGGTGAGGTCCGTGTAGTCGGCGACGTGACGGTACGGCACGACCATGAGATGGCCGCCGTTGTACGGGTAGAGGTTGAGCACCGCGTACACGTGCTCCCCGCGCCTGATGATCAGGCCGTCCTCGTCGGATTTGGCCGGGATGGAGCAGAACGGGCAGCCGTCGTCGGCCCCCGGGCCGGTCGGCTTGTTCTCGCCCTGGATGTAGGCCATCCGGTGGGGCGTCCACAGGCGCTGGAACGCGTCCTGCGTTCCCACTCCGATCTGCTGTTCCGGCTCACTCGTCATGCAGTGCAGCATATGGCTTCGCCCGTTCGCGGCGTGTCGCCGGGTACGCGAGCGGAGGCCCCGGGGAGCCGATCCCCGGGGCCTCCTTCTCACACGCTCACGCGGTGGGGCGGATCACACCTGGACGCGGCGCTCCACCACGTCGGCGAGCTTCGCGAGCGCCTCCTCGCGCGGAATGCCGTTCTCCTGCGAGCCGTCCCGGTAGCGGAAGGACACCGTGCCCGCGTTCATGTCCTCGTCCCCCACGATGATCATGAACGGCACCTTCTGCTTCTGCGCGTTCCTGATCTTCTTCTGCATCCGGTCGGACGAGGAGTCGACCTCGACGCGCAGCCCCTGCCTCTTCGCCTCGGCGGCGAAGCTCTGCAGGTACTCGACGTGCGCGTCGCCGATCGGGATGCCGACCGCCTGGACGGGGGCCAGCCATGCCGGGAACGCTCCCGCGTAGTGCTCGAGGAGCACCGCGAAGAAGCGCTCGATGGAACCGAACAGCGCGCGGTGGATCATGACCGGGCGCTGCTTGGAGCCGTCCGGGCCGGTGTACTCCAGGTCGAAGCGCTCGGGCAGGTTGAAGTCGAGCTGCACCGTCGACATCTGCCAGGTACGGCCGATGGCGTCACGTGCCTGGACGGAGATCTTCGGACCGTAGAAGGCCGCGCCGCCCGGGTCCGGCACCAGCGGGAGGCCCTGCTTCTCGGCCACCTGCCGCAGCGTCTCGGTGGCCTCCTCCCACGCCTCGTCGGAGCCGACGAACTTCTCCGGGTCCTTGGTGGACAGCTCCAGGTAGAAGTCGGTGAGGCCGTAGTCCCGCAGGAGGTTCAGGACGAAGGTGAGCGTCTTGTCGAGCTCCTCCGCCATCTGCTCGCGGGTGCAGTAGATGTGGGCGTCGTCCTGGGTGAAGCCGCGGGCACGGGTCAGTCCGTGCACGACCCCGGACTTCTCGTACCGGTACACGGTGCCGAACTCGAAGAGACGCAGCGGCAGTTCGCGGTAGGAGCGGCCGCGCGCGTCGAAGATCAGGTTGTGCATCGGGCAGTTCATGGGCTTGAGGTAGTAGTCCACGCCCTCGTCGAGCTGCATGGGCGGGTACATGCCGTCGGCGTACCAGTCCAGGTGGCCCGAGACCTCGAAGAGCTTCCCCTTCGTGGCGTGCGGGGTGTAGACGAACTCGTAGCCCTCCTCCTCGTGGCGGCGCCGCGAGTAGTCCTCCATGACCCGGCGGATGATGCCGCCCTTGGGGTGGAAGACGGCGAGGCCGGAGCCGATCTCGTCCGGGATGGAGAACAGGTCCAGCTCGTTGCCCAGCTTGCGGTGGTCGCGCTTCTCGGCCTCGGCGAGGAAGTCGAGGTGCGCCTTCAGCTCCTCCTTGGAGGGCCAGGCGGTGCCGTAGATGCGCTGGAGCATCGGGTTCTTCTCGCTGCCGCGCCAGTACGCGGCGGCGTTGCGCATCAGCTTGAACGCCGGGATGTTCCGGGTGGTCGGCAGGTGCGGACCACGGCAGAGGTCCTTCCAGCACAGGTCACCGGTCTTGGCGTCCAGGTTGTCGTAGATCGTCAGCTCGCCGGCGCCGACCTCGACGTCCGCGCCGTCGTCCGAGGACGCCGAGCCCTTGAGGCCGATCAGCTCCAGCTTGTACGGCTCGTCCGCGAGTTCCTCGCGGGCGGCCTCGTCGGTCACGACGCGGCGGGAGAAGCGCTGACCGCGCTTCTGGATCTCCTGCATCTTCTTCTCGATGGCCTTGAGATCCTCGGGCGTGAACGGCTTCTCGACGTCGAAGTCGTAGTAGAACCCGTCCCTGACCGGCGGCCCGATGCCCAGCTTGGCCTCAGGGAACAGCTCCTGGACGGCCTGGGCCATGACGTGCGCGGTGGAGTGGCGCAGGATGCCCAGGCCGTCCTCGGAGGAGATGTCGACCCCCTCGACGGTCTCGCCGTCCTTCACCTCGTACGCGAGGTCCTTGAGCTCGCCGGCCACGCGGGCCGCGACGATGGCGCGCTCGCCGGCGAAGAGGTCGGCGGCCGTAGTGCCCGTCGTCACCACGCGCTCTTCCCGCTCGGAATCGCGTTGGATGATCACACGGACGTCTGACACCGGACTCTCCTGCCTGATGGATGAGCGCGCACGCGTCCGCGTACGCAGACAGGAATCGTACCGAGCCGGGGGTGCCCTCTGCGAAACGGTTATGTCCTCGGCGGTCCCCGGGCGTCCTCTGGGGCCGCCGACGGTCGCGGGCATTCCCGCCGCCCGCCGGTGGCGGGCCTCTCACTCGTCACCCGCCGCCACCGGCCCTCACTCGCCTCCGCACGCCTCCTCGAAGAACGCCGTGATCTCCGCCGTCTCCTGGAGCGATTTCATCAACCGGTCCCGTTCCGCCTCGTCGACCTCCACGGGGGCGACGCCACCCGCTCCGGTGAGCCGCCGGAAGCCGCCCCTGCTCTCCAGCCGTCCGTGGACCCGCACCGGCAGTCCCACGAGGTGGGCGTGCCCCGCGATCCGGTACGCCTCCTCGTCGAGGGTCATACGGACGTGCGGGACCTCGGCCCCGGCGAGGACGCGCAGCCGTACGGTCCCCTCGCCGCGCGCGGCCGATCGGCGCATCCGCACCACGGCCCCGGTGAGGCGGACCGGGATCGAGGGTTCCGCACGCAGATAGCGGGCCCCGGCCTCGCGCAGGACGGGCAGGTCGCCGGGCGAGAACTCGACGGGTTCGGGCGGAGCCGCCCCGCCCTCGGGGACCCCGGCGGCGGGAGCCCACTCGACGGCGACCCGGGCGCCCTCGGTGCCGCGGACGAGGGCGACGAGGGCCTCGGTGAGTTCATGGCTCACCCCGGCCTCCACAGCGCCGTCGAAGGCGTCCATGCCGCCGGTGGCGCGCTGGTAGTCGATGGCTTCCCGGGCGGCGTACAGGGCCTGTTGCAGGCGTACGGCGAGGGGACGGCCGGTGGCGACGGGCACGAAGGCGGTGAGGCTGCGGCCCCCGGGCGCGGCGCCGACGAGGACCCCGTCGAGCAGGGCGGCGGCGGGCAGGCGGTGGCGGGCGCCGTGGTAGCCGGCACGTGCGCGGGTGGCGAGCGCCGCCGCGAGGAGCATCTGGCGTGCGGCCGAGCGGAGTTGGTCCTCGACGACCCAGGAGGCGGTGCCCGCGGGCCCGGTCGGCACATCCCGCCACCAGCGGATCTCGTCGCTGGGCACGGCGAGGCCGAGCAGGACGTCGCGCGCGGCCGGCGATCCGCTGCGGTGGAGGGCCGTCAGGGCCTCGCCGAGCAGGTCGTCGCTGTCGGGGAAGGCCCGGTTCTCGGGGACGAGCAGGCTCATGCCGCTGCCGCCCGGACCCGGTGGGGTCCAGCGCCCGTACCGCCCTGCCGCTCCGCCGCGGCGCTGCCAGCCGTGCCTGAGCAGCAGGGCGCCGAGTACGGCGGGGTCGACCCGGGCGGGGTCGGGCGGCTGGGTCCGGACGGGTTCTGCGGGGTGCGCCCGTACGGGGCGCATGGGCTGGTCGATGGGCCCGTGGGTCACGGTCTGCCTCCCGTTCCGACCCGCGTCATGATCTCGCAGAGCGCTCGGTCGTCGAAGATGCGCGAGGTCGGTATGCGCACGGTCGTGCGCTGCCGGCCGGTGATCGGGTGTCCGGCGAGGTTGATCCAGTAGCAGCAGTGCCGCAGGTCGAGGCGGTCGTGGCCGGCCCGCAGCCACTGTTCCCGCGACCTCGGGACGATCATCACGACCAGGATCTTGTGCACCGTGACGGGGGTGCGGGCGAGCTTCGCCAGGTGGTCGTTGTCGAGCGTGAAGGAGAACGTGCGGCCGGAAGGGTTCGGGGCGACCTGGTACGTGGCTTTGAGCTGCACCTTGATGGTGACCTCGTCGTCGACCGTGTGGCCGGGTGAGCCGTGGCTGACGTGCCAGTCGATGCCGTTGTCCGGAAAGGGCTGCGACAGCGAGCAGCCGGCCGCGGCGGCCACCGCGTGCAGATAGCCCACCTGCAGTGTCTCCATGCAGGCGGTGGTGGCGAGGGAGCCGCGGTGTGACGCCGCGTGCTCGGGCAGCAGCCCGCCCCGCTCGGGCTGCGCTATGGCCATGACCAACAGCCTTCCCCTACAGGTCCTTCCCCGTGCCGAGCCCCTGAACTGCGCAGACCCGTACTTCTGTTGTCTCCTCCCGGCGTACGGCGCAAACAGCCCGGGTATCACCAAACGGGCAGAAGACGGGGCGTCAGCTGCTCTGGGTGAACGAGGAGTTGAGTGCGCATGACCTGTTGGTACGAGGGACCCTTGGCGGCGTTCGACACGGAGACCACGGGCGTGGACGTCGAGACCGACCGGATCGTGTCGGCCGCCGTCGTCGTCCAGGACGCGCCCGGCAGCCGCCCCCGGGTGACCCGGTGGCTGGTGAATCCGGGTGTACCGGTGCCGGCCGGGGCGACGGCGGTGCACGGCCTCACGGACGAACGGTTGCAGCGCGAGGGGCGCTGGCCGTCACCGGTGATGGAGGAGATAGCCAGGACGCTGGCCGAGCAGGCGACGCGCGGTCGCCCGCTGGTGGTGATGAACGCGCCGTTCGATCTGACTCTGCTGGACCGGGAGTTGAGGCGTCACCGCGCCTCGTCGCTCGACCGGTGGTTCGAGACGACGCCGTTGCGTGTGCTCGACCCCAGGGTGCTGGACAAGCACCTGGACCGCTACCGCAAGGGCCGGCGCACCCTGACCGATCTGTGCGCGCACTACGAGGTCGTACTGGACGGCGCGCATGACGCGGCGGCCGACGCACAGGCGGCGATGGACGTCGTACGGGCGGTGGGGCGGCGTTTCGCCACCAGGCTGGACCGCCTCTCCCCCGCCGAGCTGCACACCCTGCAGGCGGTGTGGCACGCGGCGCAGGCGCGTGGCCTGCAGGCGTGGTTCGCGCGCAGCGGCTCGAAGGAGGCGGTGGACCCGGCGTGGCCCCTGCGTCCGGGGCTGGCCGCGGCGGCGTGAGCGGGGCACCGCGGAGCCTGCGTGAGCGGGGAAACGAAGAACCGGCCCGACGCTGTCGGACCGGTTCTCCTCCGGGTGGGCGATACTGGGTTCGAACCAGTGACCTCTTCGGTGTGAACGAAGCGCTCTCCCACTGAGCTAATCGCCCGGGAACGCACTGAACAATACAGGTCCCGGCGGCTCTGGTTCAAACCGCTTGTCCGTGGGTCTCGAGGTAGGCGACGAGACCACGGCGTCCCGCCCGCATCATCAGCGCGTGGTTGGCGCGGAACAGGGGCCGGCCCGGCACGGCGAGCCATCGCATCAGGGGCTTGGTGACGTCGACCTCCTGGTCGTAGCGGGCGAGGGTGCCCGCCCCGTCGGCGGTGAGCGTCCAGCGGGCCCAGCCGTCCAGGTCCCCGCTCATCTCGGTCTCCAGGAGCCCGGCGGCCGGGTCGCTCCGTGTCTCGCGTGCCGTGAGGACGAGGTCGTAGGGCAGGACCGAGCGGATCCGGAGCGTGCCGGCGGTGCCGTCGAGCCGCGTCACCTCGCGCACCTGGGGCCACCAGCGCGGATAGTCCTCGGCCCGCTCAAGCACGTCGTACACGGTGGTGGGCGGCGCGGGCAGGGCCCAGAGGCTGTGGAAGCGGTAGTGGTACCAGTCCATGCTCGGATTGTGCCCGTACGGGGGCCGGAGTGGCTGGAACTGAGTACCGCGCTGAGTATGCGCACTCATGCCGTGCGGCGTGACCCGGACCACACTCCGAGCATGACGCATTTTCCGTCCCCGGCCGAGGAGTTGCGCTTCCTCGACACCGAGTTGCGGCAGCTCGACGCCCGCCGCGCCTTCCTGCTGACGCGCCGCGCCTGGCTGGTCAACGCGCTGTACGCCCAGGCTCCCGTGCCGCCCCGCCCGTCCGCGCGAGCGTCGGCCAGGGGTCCCGAGGCGACGGCGCCCGGTGTCCAGAATGTGCTGCTGCTCCTCGGCGGCGTCCTGCTGACCGTCGCGGCGGTCGCGTTCACCCTGGTCAGCTGGGGACACATGGGGATCGCCGGCCGGTCGCTGGTCCTCGGCGGGGTGACCTTCGCCGCCCTCGCCACGCCGGTGGCGCTGCTGCGGCGGGGGCTGCGCTCGACCGCGGAGGCGGTGGCCGGCCTCGGCCTGGCCTTGAGCGTGCTGGACGCCTACGCCCTGCACGAGGTCGTCTTCACGGGGACGGACGGCACGGGATTCGCGGCGGCCGCGTCGGCGGTCCTGGCCGCGACATGGGCGGTGTACGGCCTGGGTGTGAGCGCGGCGGCCCCTCCGGTTGCGCCGCCCGTCGCCGACGGTTCGCAGGAGCGTTCGCCCGCGCGTGACGCGCAGGGCCGCGTCTCGGCGGAGACGGGGCTGAAGCCTGCGCGCAGGGCGCTCGACCTGCCGCTCCCGCTTGCCCTGGTCGCCGCACAACTCCCCCTTTTGCTGTGGGTGTTGGCGCTGGGCGCGGGTGTGGAGACGGTCACGGCCGCGGTGCTGGTGACCGCCGCGGCCGACAGCGCGGTCGCGCTCCGGGCACGTGTGACGCCGGTCCGGATCGTCGGCCTGGTGGGCGCGCTCGGCTGGGGTGCCTGGGGTGTTCTGGCAGCCGGGTGGCTCTCGTGGGACGCCGCGGGCCCGAGCGCCGCCGTCCGTGCGGCGGCGCTCCTCGGCCTCGCCGCCGCGACCGCCCTGGCCGCCGCCCGGCTGTCCCCGAAGTCGGGCCCGGCCGTCGGCGCCGCCCTGACCGGCGGCCTGCTCGCGGTCGCGGCGCTCGGCGGCGTCCTGCGGGCCGCGCTGCCGGACGAGTGGACGGTCCCCGGCTATCTGCTGTGCGGTGTCCTCCTGCCGGCGGCCGTACGTACCCGCGTGCCGGAGCCCGTGCGGCGCGGTCTCGTCCTGGCCTCCGCCGCCGTCCAGGCCCTCACTACGGTCACCGCCCTCCCGGCCGTCGCCGTCGCCCTGCTGGGCCCGGTCGGCCGGATCGAGCGGATCTGGTCCGGAGCGCCCGCCGACGCTCGTGCGGCGGTGACGGCGGGCGCGCCGTGGCCGCCGGTCACCGCGACGGTCCCGCTCGTCCTGGCCGTGGTCGCCGGGGTGCTCGCCCTGTCCTGGCGTACGACGTCATGGCGCACCCCCGCCGTGGTCGGCGCGCTCGTCCTCGGCTGGGCGGCGGCCCTGGTGCTCCCGCCGGTGCTGGAACTCCCCTACGCGGCCGGGCTGGTGGTCCAGGGCGCTCTTGCGGTGGCCGCGCTGGTGGTGGCGGCGCGGGTACGGCCGACGGACGGCGCGGGCCTCCGGGCTCCGCTCCCCCTCACGGCCGCCCTGCTGGCCCTCGTCACCTCGGTGAACCTGGCGCTGACGGCGCTCGCCACCGAGCCGGCGACGCTGGCCGTGCTCGCCGCCTCGACCGTCCTGTTCGCCCTCGCCGCGTGGCGCACGGACCTCGGTCCGCTCACCGCGCCCGCCGCGCTCGTCCACGGCACCGCGCTGGTCTGCGCCGTCGGCGCGTCCGTCGGCTGGGAGCCGCGGCACACCGCCCTGCTGGTCGTCGCGGTGCCGGCCGCCGCGGCCCTGCTCGCGGCGCGCCTCGGCGCCTCCCCCATGACCGTCCCGGTCGAGGCCACCGGCGCCGCGGCGGGCCTTCTGGCCGTCGTCCTCTCCGTCACCGACGCACCCATGCTGGCCCTGACCCTCGCGCTCTGCGGGATCATCGCTGCGGGCACGGCCGTACGCCCGGACCGGCGGAACGCCGGCCACGCGGCGGCCGCGCTCCTGGTGATGGCCGGTTGGGTGCGCCTGGCGGCCTGGGAGGTCGAGGCCCCGGAGGCGTACACGCTCCCGGTGACCATCCCGGCGCTGGCCGTCGGCCTCCTCCGGCGCCGTCGTGACCCGGCGGCCTCGTCCTGGACGGCGTACGGTCCGGGCCTCGCGGCCACGCTCCTGCCGAGCCTCGCGGCGGCCTGGGGCGACGCGCACTGGTTGCGCCCGCTGCTGCTCGGCACGGCGGCGCTGGCCCTCACGTTCGCCGGAGCCCGCCACCGCCTCCAGGCGCCTCTCCTGCTGGGCGGAGCCGCCCTCACCCTGGTCACCCTGCACGAACTGGCCCCGTACATCGCCCAGGTGGTGGACGCCCTCCCCCGCTGGGTGCCTCCCGCCCTGGCCGGCCTGGTCCTGCTCGCGTCGGGTGCCACGTACGAGCAGCGCCTGCGCGACGCACGACGCGTGCGGGACGTCTTCGGGAGGATGACCTGACGACCCGAGGCTCCTCAGGTGGCAGCGCCCCCTGAGGCGCGCGGGGAACTGCGGGTCCGCCGCTGCGGACCCGCAGTTCCCCACCCCCGGGGCGCCCCCGCCCCCCGGGGCTCTCGGCGAAGCGTCACGGCATCTTGTCGCCCACCAGCGCCAGGTTCTGAATGGCCGCCAGCCCGTACAGCGCCGTCGCGTTGGTGGACACCCACGCGGCCTCGCTGCCCGGGACCAGACCGGTCGGGCCCTCCACCTTCTTCGTGGACCAGTCGGTCGACTCCTTGTAGTCCCAGGTGTCGGCGCTGTTGTAGAACTGCCGCCACGCACGGGCCGCGAGCCTGTCGTCCTGCAACTGCACGGCGGCGTAGGCGTCCTGCCGCGAGTGCCCCTGGAAGAGCAGCAGGTTGCCGAAGTTGGAGCCGTAGCGGGCGGCCTGCTCGGCCTTGGTCGCGTTGAAGTAGCGGCAGTAGTCCAGCCACGCCTCCTTGAACGCGGGCATGTCGATCTGGTCGATGAGTTCCGCGCACATCTCGACCAGGCCGAACATCGCCGAGAGGTGGGAGACCCCGACGACGGGCCGGTCCGCGACGGCGAACTTCCCGGTGTCCAGGTCGTACAGCCCGGTGCCCTGGACGAAGCCGTTGGGCTGGGCGGCGATGGTCTCCATGGTCGACAGGACGCGCGCCCTGGCCTTCTCCCACTTCGGCCCGCGCCGCTCCCATTCGGTCAGCCACGCGGATACCAGGCCCGACCAGTCCGTGCCGAAGCCGATCGACAGGGCGTTGCGGTCGGGTGTGTACGGCTCGGTGCGGATCTTGCGGATGGGGTCGAGGACGAGGAACGTCTCGTCGGAGTCGACGTTGGCGTGCATGAGGTCGCCGACGCGTTCGTCGGCGGTGAGGAAGTAGTAGTAGCGGCGGTAGGTGGTGTTGGCGATGCGCTGCTGCTTGGCGCTGTCCGCGTAGTGCTGGACGCCGTGGCGGGTGCCGAGGCCGGCCCACTTGCCGAGGTGGTAGACGTCGACCTCGCCGGTGTGGCGGGTCATGGCCTCGGCGAAGCGGAAGATGTCGGCGCGGCCGGAGCGCATGTAGGCGAACCAGAGCCACAGGTCGGGCGAGAGCTCGGAGTTGTCCCAGGCGTAGCCGCCGACGTCGTAGCACCACTGGTGGCGGCTCGGATCGTAGCTGTGCATGATGTCGCCGTAGTCCCAGAAGCCGTACCAACGGCGCATCTCCACCTGGTCCTTGTAGTAGGTGAAGAGGAAGTCGAGGTGGTCCTCGATCTTCGCCTTGGCGGCGGTGGAGCGGTCCGGCCGGGAGAACAGCTTGCCGAAGACACCGGCCTTGATCAGCTGCTTGGGCGGCGCGGCCAGCTGCGGGGGCGTGCGGAGGGCCTCGACCTGCTTGGCCAGGTCGTCGGCGGCGGGCGTCGACTCGTGGGCCCAGAAGAGGAGTTCGCTGGTGCGGGCGATGCCGTAGGGGGTGCCGAAGCCGGGCTCGTAGTCCTCGTAGGTGATGTTGAGGCCTTCGAGCTGCTCGGGGTAGGTGTCCTGGCCCATGCCGTCGTGGTAGAAGCGCAGGTCCATGGGCTGGGCCTCGGGAGACCAGAGCCACATGGTGACCTCTGCCTCGTCGGTGTGGGCGTCCCGGATGTCGAGCTGCGCGGGGAACTTCTCCCAGAAGTCCCTGAGGCCGACGGCGAATCCGCCGCTCGCCCCGCCGACGTACCCGAAGCCGCTCGCCCGCCGGCCGCCGCCCGCGGGGATCCAGCCGTGGCCCTTCTTCGTCCGCTTGCGGACCGAGAAGCCGTCGGCGGAGAGCTGGGAGAGGGTGTAGTCGCCCCATTCGGGGATGTACTGCAGGCGGGTGGTGACCCGCTGGTCCCAGGTCGACGGGTCGGGCAGCTTCTTGCCCTCGAACTGGGCGGTGCGTACGGCCGAGCCGGGGTCGCGGCGCAGTCCGGTGACGCCCTTGACGGCCTCGCGGAGCAGACCGGTGCCCTCGCCTCCGATGCGGATGTGCCGGTCGTACGCGGCGTCGCGCATCGGGACCTTGAAACGGACGCCGATACCGCGGATGAAGTCGCCGCTCGCCTTCCCGGGTTCCTGGGTGCCGTCGAAGGTGATGGTGTGGATCATGCGGAACGATTCGGCGCCCGCGTAGAAGTAGAGCCGGATCGAGAAGGGAAGCCAGCTGCGGCTGCCCTTGCGGTGCTTGCCGTCGATGCGCACCACGGCGCGGACGGGCCCCTCCTGCTCGACCACGGCCTCGTCGATGACGCTCTCGAAGCGCTCGTACTTGACCGTGCCCTGGTCGCCGTCCTCGATCTCGGGCTGGCGCAGCAGGACGAGTCGGCCGGTGCGGGCGACCTCGGTGGAGCCGCGCAGCACCGACTTGACGAGGGTGGAGCCGCTCTTGCCGATCCTGGCGGTGATGACGCCGGTCGACACGTCGATGGTGCCGCCGCGCTTGTCGACGGTGACCTTCTTCGCCGGGGCGGCGGGGGTGCCCGCGGTCAGGGTGAGCTTGCCGGAGCCCGCGCCGGCGCCGACCGCGTGGGCGGTCCACTTCAGGGAGCCGTCGGGCCAGTAGCCGATCGGCCAGGACTGGACGGGGACCTCCTTGCCGTCCTCGTCCTTCAGGGAGAACGACTGTTCCTTCTCGTACGCGCCCTTCGGCCAGGGCACACCCACGGTGGAGCCGGGCGCGGCGCCGAGGCCGCCCTCCTCCAGCCAGTCCAGGGTGACCGGGTCCGCCTCCGCGGCCTCGGCTCGGGGTGCCGCCTGGGCTGCCGTACTCCCTAGCGCCCAGCTGAACTGCGTGGCGGCTCCGGCGACGGCGGCCGCCTTGAGCAGGGACCTGCGGTCGATGGGGGACATGGCCTTTCCTTTCCGAACGGGAGGTCTTGCGTGCGGGGTGGTCAGGGGCATGACAGAGCAACGTGCGGCGCCCGGAGCGCCGACCTTGTGCGAGGAACCGCGTCCGGTCAGCGGCGGCGCCGGTACCGCTCCTCCACGGCGAGGGCCGCCGCCGCGACGGCCCCGAGGACCGGGACCGCCAGCGGGGCGACGAACCAGGCGGAGCAGGCCACCACGGCCAGTCCGCCGACGACGAGGAAGGACCCGGCGGGGTCGAGCACCGTCCGGCGACCGGCAGCCCCGAGCAGGGTCCGCCAGGCGGCACCGGGCTCCCAGACCGCCGCCGCGCGCAGCATCGTGACGGCGGCGCCGATCAGCGCGAGCACGCCGACGGCGCCGACCAGCGGCCCGCCCGGGATGCCGGCGCGTACGGCCTGGACGTCGACCCACACCGCCGCGCACGCCGCCCAGCCGGCGAGCCCGACGAGCCACCCGCCGCACAGGGCCGCCCGGAAGTCGGCCACGAACTCGCGCAGACCGCCGCCCACGTGGGCGGTGCGGCGGCGCAGGTGCCGGGAACCGGCGGCGAACGCCGCGGGATACGTCACCAGCGGCAGCGCGGCCGCCGCGATCCACACCCCGGTGAGCAGGCACTCGGCGAACAACGCGAACCGTTCGGCGAGCGGGGACTCCTCGCGGGGCTTGGCGGCTTTCGCCCGGACCTGGGCCATGATCGGTTCACCTCAGCCCTTCAGCCCGGACGTGGCCATGCCGTCGATCAGATAGCGCTGGAAGGCGAGGAAGAAGGCGAGCACCGGCAGCAGGGCCACCAGCGACATCGCGATCATGCCGCCGTAGTTGGCCACGGCATCCTGGTCCACGAACATCTTCAGACCGAGCGAGACCGTGTACTTCTCGGGATCGCTCAGATAGATCAGCGGGCCCATGAAGTCGTTCCAGGCGTTGATGAAGGTGAAGATCGCACTGGTGATGAGCGCGGGCCGGGACAGCGGCAGCACGATCGACCAGTAGATCCGGAAGTGCCCGCAGCCGTCGAGGCGGGCGGCCTCGTCGAGTTCCCTGGGCAGGTTCCGCATGAACTGCACCATCAGAAAGACGAAGAACGCCTCCGTGGCCAGGTACTTCGGCAGCAGCAGCGGAGTGTTGGTGTCGATCATGTCCATGTTGCGGAACAGCACGTACTGCGGGATCAGCAGCACGTGGTACGGCAACAGGAGCGTGCCGATCATCAGCGTGAACAGCAGGTTCCGGCCCGCGAACTTGATCTTCGCGAATGCGTACGCCGTGAGTGAGCAGGACACCAGGATGCCGATCACCGAACCCACGGCGATGGTGAGCGAGTTGACGAAGAACGTGGAGATCGGGATGTCGGCGATGCCGTCGGAGAGCCGGGTGTAGTTGGAGACGATCGGGTCGCTCGGGAACAGGTCGAGGCTGCCGACGATGTCGTCGCTGTTCTTGAACGAGCCCCCGACGACCCAGATCACGGGATAGAGGATCACCGCGAGGATCAACACGGAGCCGATGTGCCAGGCGAGGGAGCCGGGCAGCCTGCGCCGGAGGGCGCCCCCCTTCGCGGACGGGGCCGGGGTGACCTCGGTGGCCTGTGCGCTCATCAGGCACCCTCCTCGTAGTGCACCCAGCGCTTCTGGGACCAGAACAGCACGGCCGTCACCAGGGCGACCGCGACCAGCAGCACCCAGGCCATGGCGGAGGCCAGCCCCATCCGGCTGTTCTCGAAGCCCTGGACGTACAGATAACAGGTGTAGACCATCGAGCCGTCGGCCGGACCGCAGGCGTTGCTTCCGGCGCCGCCGCCGACGATGTACGCCGAGCTGAAGATCTGGAAGGAGTGGATCGTCTCCAGCAGGACGTTGAAGAACAGGACCGGGGAGATCATCGGCAGGGTGATGTTCCAGAACCGCCGGAACGTACCCGCCCCGTCGACCTCGGCGGCCTCGTACAGCTCGCGCGGAACCTGCTTGAGACCGGCGAGGAAGATCACCATCGGGGCACCGAACTGCCAGACGGTGAGCGCCACCAGGCTGTAGATGATCAGGTCCGGGTCACCGGCCCAGCCGCCGGCGTCGATCCCGAAGAGCTTCTGCGTACGGTCGACGATGGCGTCGTCCGAGAAGATCGCCTTCCATACGATCGCGATGGAGACGCTCGCCCCGATCAGTGACGGCGCGTAGAAGGCGGCCCGGTAGAAGGCCTGTCCGCGCCGCTTCTGGGCCAGCAGCAGCGCCACGCCGAGGGCGGCGATCAGCTTGATCGGCGTACCGACGGCGACATACCAGAGCGTCACCTTCACCGAGTTCTGCCAGCGCGGATCGGCGAACATCTCGGAGAAGTTGTCGAGGCCGATCCACCGGGGCGCGTCGAACAGGTTGTAGTCGGTGAAGGCGAAGTAGAGCGAGGCGGCCATCGGGCCCGCTGTCAGCAGCAGGAACCCGGCGATCCACGGGGACATGAAGAGATAGCCGGCCAGGGTCTCCCGGCGGCCCCGCCGCTTGAGTGCGGCGGGGCGCGGAGACCGGTCCGGACGGTGCCGCGGCTCGGAGTCCTCGGTCAGGTCCTCCATCGCAGGGGCGTGGGTCACGGCGGTTCCCATCAGCTGCCGAGAGCCGTCTTCGACTCGGTGAAGAACTGCTTGACGGCGTCGTCGACCGACCGCTTGCCCAGGGCGAGTTCCTCGGCGATGCGCATGAAGCCGGACTCGCAGATGTCAGCACCGTTCGGATGCGGGGTGATGGGCTCCAGGACGCCTGCCTCGACGAGGGACTCCTCGTACTCGGCGATGGCCTTGTTCACCGGGTCGGTCGGCTTGAACGCGTCGTACTGGGCCTGCGTCGCGGGAACACCGCGGTCGTAACCCATGATCTCGGCGACCCCGGGCTCGTGCACCATGAAGTTGATGAACTGCGCGACTTCCTTGGGGTGCCGGGTGCGCCTGGACGCGCTGAGCATGAGGGAGCCCAGGTACTGGCCGGTCTTCCTGCCGTCGGTGGTCGGGATGGGGGCCAGCCCGTACTCGCTCTTGCCCTCGGAGGTGTAGCGGACGGTGAAGTTGTCCCAGGTGAACTCACCGGCGGCGAGTTCGGCGGCGACGGCCGACTTGGGCTTTGTCTGGGCGACCTTCTTGGGGTCCGCGTAGATGCCCTCCTCGAGGCCCTTCGCCGCCTTCGTCCACCACTCCTTCAGGTCCGCCTCCGTGAAGCCGAGCCCGTCCTCGGTGAAGAACGCCTTGCCGTTCTGGCGGAGGTAGAGGTCGTAGAGGTACATGACGCCGTACATGCCGCTGTCGCCGGCGCGTCCCGCCTTGTCGCGGATCTTCTTCATCGCCGCGTCGAAGTCGTCCCACGTCCAGCCCTGTTCGGGCTTCACACCCGACTTGGTGTAGACGGGCTTGTCGATCACCAGGGCCATCGAGTTGGAACCGACCGGGATCCCGAGCAGCTTTCCGTCGACCTCGCCGAACTTCTCCAGACCCGCCCGGAAACCGTCCAGAGAGAGATTGCCCGCCTCGACCTGTGCGCTGAGATCGAGCAGCACGTTCTTCGCATCGTATTTCCGCAGAAAGCCGATGGCATTCTGGAAGACATCCGGCGGATTTCCACCGGAGGCCTGGGTGTTGAACTTCTTCCAGAAGTCGGGATAGGTCTGGAAGTCGGTCTTCACCTTGATCTTCGGGTACTTCTTCTCGAAAAGCGCGATGGTCTTCTTGATGCGCTCCGCCCGGTCCTCGGCACCCCACCAGGCGTAACGGATCGTCACCGTCCCGTCCCCCGACCCGCTGCCGCCGCCGCAGGCCGTGGCCGTCGCCCCGAGCCCCGCGACGGCCAGTGAGGCTCCGGCCGCCTTGAGGATAGTCCGCCTCTCAACATTCTTGTCCTGGTGCATGGTTGAGCCTCCCCGCGACGTTGCGTTCGCCTCATGAATCGTTTCAAGTAAGCGCTTGCTGGCACAAGGTACGGAGAGCCTCAGGAGACGTCAATGATTCGGACAGGAATTGATGGAAAGCGGAGGGCCCACCGGGCCGGGCCCACAGACAGCCCTGGTGACCGATCGTCAAGTGAACGCGCAGGTGGGAGAGTTGTGATCGGCCGGTCGCACGTGAGACGAGCGGTCGGCCGGAGTCAGAGTGAGCCCGAAAGGGGTCAGGGGGTGCCGCGCCGGGACGAGCCGATCGCGGCTGCCGGCTTCACGATCTGACCGAGGGTGAGCGGACGGACGAGCAGCGGCGGGGGGCGGTCGGGATGTGTGGGGGGGTCGGAAACGGCCAGTCGCCGGAGAGCGGAAGAGGGCTTGGGCTGGGTGGAGTGAGAGCTTCCGGCCGCCGAACGAGGGCGTCGCCGGTTGGCTCTCAGAGCTCCGAACAAGAGTGGAGTCCGATCGGCTCGCGGCGTCTGGTGCGTGCGATCGCAAGGCGCCGGAAGCTCCTTGTAGCGGGGCCACCAGGGGCTTCGGCAACGCGGCGAGCGTGCATGCCAGGCGTCGCGAGCCGGGCTCCACTCTTGTTCGGAGCTCCCAGCGGGTCAGGGTGGCGGTCGGGGCGGGAGTGACGGGGGTGTTCACGGGCGTACCGGCGACCAGGGCGGCGCCTGGACGCCAAGCCGCCCACCAGCGCCTTGAACAGCGGTTTTCTCCGACCTCGAAAACGCAGGCACCGGCCCCGCGGCGGGATGGGAGGCGCCCGCGGGGTGGACCCCGGAGAGGGCACTCGACGGCTGAGGCCGACCCCGTGGGATGCACCGGGGCGTCGTACAGGCCGACGAGAAGGTCACCGAGGGCGCCGGACCCCCGACGGATCCCGCTGGGCGGCCATGCCCGGCCTTCGACGCCCGACCGCCGGGAGACCGTGCTCGGCGCTCGGGAGGAGATGTCCGGGCCACGGGCACCACGCCCCCCTGACCATCCCGGTGAAGGGATCGAGCCGGCCCACGCCGCCCGCACACGCGGGACGACCCGGTCCACGGAATCCGTGAACCGGGTCGTCTCGGCCGGTGGGCGATACTGGGTTCGAACCAGTGACCTCTTCGGTGTGAACGAAGCGCTCTCCCACTGAGCTAATCGCCCGGGCGCAGGCAGAACATTACCCCATGTCAGGGGGTGCCTCGGACGCGGTGCGGACGTCGGCCGGCGGCCCGTCCCGCAGCTACTGGTTCTTGATCTTCCAGGGCATCTCGAAGCCGAACTTCCAGAGGTAGACCCCGACGATGACGGCCACGATCACCAGGCCGATCGTCGTCAGGATGAGGTTGCGGCGCCGGACCCTGGGGTCGAGGGCACGCTGGGTGGCCTCGGTGACCTTCCGCTTGGTCCAGCGAAGAACCAGTTGGGCCCAAACGAATTCGGTGGCCCAGATCGCCATGCCGCCGAAGATCACGACCCAGCCGGGTCCCGGGAGGGGAAGCATGATCACGCCCGCCACGACCACCGCGAGCCCGATGATGAAGACGGCCACCTGCCAGCTCAGGTGCAGCATCCGGCGCGCCTTGACGAATTCCGGCGCACGAGATCCGAGCGGCGCTTCCTTCTTCGCCACATCGGCCTCACTGTTCGCTGCGTTCGTCTCGCCCCGCGCACCGTCGGCCGCCATCGCGACCTCCCCCGTTCCGTTACTCCCCGTGTCCATACGGCCAAACCCTACCCGAGAGAAACCCGTCACCGGAATGGTCGAACCGGGTGAAGACGACCTCGGCCGGATGAGCTACCAAAAGCGACGCAAAACTCCCAGAGGGGTTTACAACGGCACCGTAGGTGGCATGTCGATTTCGCCGACGTGCGAATCCCCGAGCGCACACTGAGCGAAAGGCCTTGGCGCTTATGAACACCACGGTCAGCTGCGAGCTGCACCTGCGCCTCGTTGTGTCGAGCGAGTCCTCACTGCCTGTTCCCGCGGGACTGCGGTATGACACGGCCGATCCCTACGCCGTGCACGCCACCTTCCACACCGGAGCCGAGGAAACGGTCGAATGGGTGTTCGCCCGCGACCTCCTCGCCGAGGGCCTCCACCGGCCCACCGGCACCGGCGACGTCCGTGTCTGGCCGTCGCGCAGTCATGGTCAGGGCGTCGTCTGCATCGCCCTGAGCTCTCCCGAGGGCGAGGCACTGCTCGAAGCCCCGGCGCGGGCTCTGGAGTCCTTCCTGAAGCGCACAGACGCCGCCGTGCCGCCCGGCACGGAACATCGGCACTTCGACCTCGATCAGGAGCTCTCGCACATCCTGGCGGAGAGCTAGGCCGAGAACCCACACAGAGCCGCCCGGCGCCGTCCACTCGGGGAGACGGCTCGGGCCCAGACAACCGCATACGGCTCAGGCCGGCCGATCGACGCCGTCGCAGCGGGGCTCCGCGCGGCGGCGTCCGCATGTGTCCGTGACGGAGCGCAGTCGGACGGACCGCATCGGGCACCCCGGCCGGGCCGGCGGGACCCTGTCTGACCACGTCCCCCACGGTTTCCCGGGCTCTGGGCCGGTCCGTCCCGTCTGGAGAGCCGTTACCATCGGCCAGCATCGGCGGGCGGCTGCCCGACCCTCGCAGGCCAGGGAGCGAAACGTGTTGATCACCCACGACACCCGGTGTGCCCTCGACACCGTGGTGGATCTGGTGAACACCGCACCGGAGAACGACACGGCGACGGACGGGCTCACGGATGTCGCGTCGCTCGACGACTTCGTACGGAACCACGAGGTCAGCGATGTCGGCGCGCTGTCGGAGTTCGATCTCGCCGCCGTGCGGAAGGTGCGCGGCAGGTTCGCCGAGGTCTTCTCGGCGCCGGACGCCGGATCGGCCGCCACGGTCATCAACGACCTCGTCGCCGCTGCGGGCACCACGCCCCGGCTCACGAACCACGACGGCTACGACTGGCATGTGCACTACTTCGCGCCGGGGGCGTCGGTCGCCGACCATCTCGCGGCCGACTGCGGCATGGCGCTGGCCTTCTTCGTCGTCGCGGGGGAACAGGAACGGCTGCGTCGCTGCGAGGCCCCGGACTGCCGGCGCGCCTTCGTCGACCTCTCCCGCAACCGCTCGCGCCGCTACTGCGACAGCCGCACCTGCGGAAACCGTCTGCACGTGGCCGCCTACCGGGCGCGCCGCAAGGAGGCTGCGGGCTGAGGGGAACGCCGCCTCGTGGTGGGTGCCGGGGGCTGACGGAGCCCTCGACGGGTGACGTCAGGGGCTCCGTTTACGGCTCAGAGCATCAGCAGGTCGTGCAGTGACGCCATGAGCAGCAGGCAGCCGATCACCGCTAGGAAGATCATCAGCGGTGGCTGGGAGAGTGCGAAGAGACAGCCTCGCCGCTCCTCGGGTGGGGCGGTGGTGTCGCTCTGTTCTGTATCCAGCATCTCGACGCGATGATGACGCAGCGAGGACCCTTCGCGCGATCAACCAACCCCGAATGACGGAGAGTTCGCCAATATCCACAAGGTCCGGAGCGATCGTGATCACTTCGGCGTCACTGGTCGACCTAGTGTGTCGTTTCAGTCTGGTGGGGTCCGGTGGGTGAAGGACCGGCGCTCAGATGCCGTGCTTCTTCAGGATCGCCTCGATGTCGCTGAAGTCGTCCGCGGCGGACGCGCCCGGGCTCGTGGGCCGGGACCCGGTGGACGGGCGGCTCGCCGGGCGCGCGGAGCCCCCCGGTGAGGGCGCGGGGGACGCCGGGGCTATCGCCTCGGTGCGGGACGCCTTGCCCGCCTTGCGTTCCTTGCCGGTGTCCCCCCGGCGCCGCTCCACGGCACGCGTGGCCATGAAGAGGAACCAGGCGGCGCCCAGCACTCCGAAGCCGGCCCACGCGGTCGGGCTGAACGCGGTGTCCGCCGCCCATTCGACGACTCCGGTCATCACCAGCCCCATGGGCACGAGCGCATAGGCGGCGATGCGCGTCGCTCTGAGGAACCGCTTCCGGTACGCCGTGATCGCGGCGATGCCCAAACCGGCCGCTGAGACGGCGGCGCAAACTGTCTCGGCAATCATCCGGTCCTCCAAGGCGCGGCGCGGTCGGGCGGGGTCGGTCCGTCCCTTCCATCCTGCACCGCTCCACGCCCGATATGCCATGGTCCGGGGAGACCTCAGGGACATCTCCGGGTCGTCTCGGGGTCGCCCACCGCCGAATCCGGCCCCGAGGCGCGTGGCGGAGCATGCCCGGGAAGTCGCCCGGCCCCGAGGCGCGTGGCCGGGCATGCCCGGGAAGTCGGCCGATCCCGGGCCGGGGCGGCCGGGCCGGTGTGAAACCGGCCGATTGGGCCGGTGCGGTCCCGGGCTGGAAGACTGGCCCCATGAGCGACTCCTCCCCCGTACCGCCCGCCGTCGTCCTGGACGTCTGGTGCGAACTCCAGTGTCCCGACTGCCGTGAGGCCCTCGACGACATCAGGACGCTGCGGGCCCGCTACGGCGAGCGGCTCGACATCCGGCTGCGGCACTTCCCGCTGGAGAAGCACAAGCACGCCTTCGCCGCCGCACAGGCCGCCGAGGAGGCCGCGGAGCAGGGGCAGGCGTGGCCGTACGTCGAGGCGGTGCTGGGCCGGGTGGAGGAGCTGGACCGCGCCGGGGAGCCGTTCCTGTTGGCGGTGGCCCGTGAACTGGGTCTGGACGCCGAGGAGTTCGACACCGCTCTGATCGACGGCCGGCACATCCTGATCGTGGACGCCGACCAGGCCGAGGGCAAGGCGATCGGCGTGACCGGCACCCCGACGTACGTCATCGGCGGCGAGCGCCTCGACGGCGGAAAGAGCCAGGAAGGGCTCCGCGAGCGCATCGAGGAGATCGCCGACCGGCTGCTGGCCGGGAACGCCTGACAAGCGGCGCCGCGCCCACCCTCACGTCCGCCGCCCGCGGCGGCGGACGATCCCGTGCCATCACCCACGCGCCCCGGCAGTCGTCAGAGCAGCGGCTTGGACAGGTGGTAGGCGGTCGTCTCGTAACCGAGTGACTCGTAGAGGCACTCGGCCCGCACGTTGCCCGCGAACACGTTGAGCATGATGACGGTCTTCCCTGCCGCCAGCGCCTGGGCCTCCGCCAGCAGCATGAGGGTCCGGCCGTGTCCCCTGCCCCGGTGAGCGGCGTCCACCTCCACGTCGTACACCCAGGCGGCCTCGTCGGGCAGCCACAGCCACAGGGTGCCGACCCTCGTGCCCTCGTGCTCCAGCACGCTGCACACGTTGTTCGGGGAGGCCGGTCCGTGCGGCAGACAGCGCTCGTAGTCCTCTGCGGCCCGCGCGTAGGCCTCCTCCTCGGGCACGCCGCGAGTGACCAGGTCCTGGGCGTAGCCGTCGAGCCCGGCCTCCTTCCAGGGGCCGAACTCGGCCTCGGTCATGGGCCGGCCCCGGCTGCCCTCCGGCAGGTCGGGCGGGGTGCCGACGAGGGGCTTGCGCATGTTGCGGTTGCGCAGGACGTAGCCGAGCGCCTCGGCAAGCCGCCGGGCGGGCTCCGCGCCGGCCGGGACGGATGCCTCGATCCGTCGGCATCCCCAGCCGCGGGCCACCTCCTCGGCGGCCAGCGCGGCCACCGTGGCCCGGCCGCGCCGACGGTCCGGCTCGTCGATCCGCAGGTCCAGGATCCGGGCGGCCCTGGACCCGGGCCCCGGGCGGGTGCCGAGGTGTATCCCGCCGACGGGGCGGCTGTTCACGCACACCTGGAAGCGGCGCGAGCGGGACCCGTCGGCGGCGTACTGGAGCGGCTCGATGGGCCGCAGGGTGGTGGTCATCACGGGTGTTCTACCCGCCTCACCGCCCCATGTCCGCCGAATATCGGCGGCGTCTACGGATCGAGGTCGTTCCCGGACCGCTCGTCGAAGATCCGCATGGCCTTGGCCGCGACCGGGCCGGACGCGCCGGGCAGTTCCCGGGTGTCGACACGGTGCACGGCCTGCACGTCCCGCAGGCTCGACGTCAGGAAGACCTCGTCGGCGCTCTCCAGGACGTCCAGCGGCAGGTCGGTCTCGCGGGCGCCGGTCCATTCGACGACGAGGGCGCGGGTGATGCCCGCGAGGCAGCCGGAGGCGACCGGCGGGGTGTGTATCTCGCCGTCGAGGACGACGAAGACGTTGGAGCCCGTGCCCTCGCACAGCCGGCCGACCGTGTTGGCGAACAGGGCCTCGCTCGCGCCCTGTTCGTGGGCGCGGGCGAGGGCGACGACGTTCTCCGCGTACGAGGTGGTCTTCAGGCCGGTGAGGGCGCCGCGCTCGTTGCGGGTCCACGGGACGGTGATCACGGCGGTGGAGTCGGCGCGCCGGGCGGTCTCGCCGAGGGCGACGACGAGGGTGGGGCCCAGGTCGCCGCGGTCGGAGCCGAGCGGGGAGACACCGCCGGTGTAGGTGATGCGCAGCCGGCCGAGCGGCATCGGGTTGGCGTCGAGGACGGCGGAGCAGGCGCGGCGTACCTCGTCCAGGTCGGGCTCGGGCAGCCCGAGGCCGCGCGCCGAGCGGGCGAGCCGGTCGAGATGGCGGGTGAGCGCGAACGGCCGTCCGTCGACCGTCTTGGCGGTCTCGAAGACGCCGTCGCCCACGGTCAGCCCGTGGTCGAGGACGGAGACACGGGCGGAGTCGATGTCCTGCAGTCCGCCGTCGAGCCAGATCTTCACGTAAGGGTCCTCCCACTAGCCTCGTACGTTCCCGACGCTACCGCGAGCAGCCGGGCGGCCTTCAGCTCGGTCTCCCGCCACTCCGCCTCGGGGTCCGACCCCCAGGTGATGCCCGCCCCGGTGCCGAACCGCAGCTCGCCCGCCTGCCGGTCGATCCAGAAGGTGCGGATGCCGACGGCCAGCTCCGCGGTGCCCCGGTCGGCGTCGACCCAGCCGATGCCTCCGCAGTACGGGCCGCGCGGTGCCGTCTCCAGGGCGTCGATGATCCGCAGGGCGCTGGACTTCGGCGCTCCGGTGACGGAGCCCGGCGGGAAGGCCGCGGCGAGCAGCTCCGGCCAGCCCGCGTCCTCGCCCAGTTCGCCCCGCACGGTCGAGACCAGGTGGACGAGCCCCGGGTGCTTCTCCACCACACACAGGTCGGGCACGGTCACGGAGCCGGTGGCGCAGACCCGCCCGATGTCGTTGCGCACCAGGTCGACGATCATCACGTTCTCGGCATAGTCCTTCTCCAGGAGGTCCGCCTCGGTCCGGCCGGTGCCCTTGATCGGGCCGGACTCGACGATCCGGCCGTCCACCCGCAGGAAGAGCTCGGGGGACGCGGTGGCTATCTCCACGCCGTACCCCGGCAGGCGAATCGTTCCGGCAAACGGTGCGGGGTTGCCGCGGGCCAGCAGCGCGGTCAGCGCGTCCACGTCGGCGTCCGGCGCGACGGGCGCGGACAGCACCCGGCAGAGGTTCGCCTGGTAGACCTCGCCGGCGGCTATGTGCTCCCGGATGCGGCGTACGCCCGCCGTGTACGCGGCGCGGTCGAGCGACGACTTCCAGTCGTCGACGGCCGGACCGCGCCACTGCCCCGGCACCGGCGGCGGGACCGGTTCGTGCCGTACGTCACGGAAGCGGGCGCACACCACGCCGCCCTCGAAATCGGCGCGGACGGCCCAGAAACCGGACGAGTCCAGGGCGGCGGGATCGCTGGTCACATCGGCGAGACCGGTGGCGACAAGGTTGCCGAAGCGGGCGAGAGGAGGCAGGTCGGACACGCAGTCGAGTCTAGGACGGGTACCCCGCGGGCGGCCCCGGCCGGGTGGCGGAGTGGACGCACCGCAGCACGCTGCACAAACGCGTTTTTGTGCTGGCCCCGGAATCCGCTAGAGTTCAACTCGTCGCCGGGACGCGAGAGCGGACCGAAACGACAAGCGGACGTAGCTCAGTTGGTAGAGCGCAACCTTGCCAAGGTTGAGGTCGCGAGTTCGAGCCTCGTCGTCCGCTCGAAGGAACAAGGGGATCTTCCCGAACCCCTCACTCCTGGTGGAGTGGCCGAGAGGCGAGGCAACGGCCTGCAAAGCCGTCTACACGGGTTCAAATCCCGTCTCCACCTCCAAGGACGATTAGCTCAGCGGGAGAGCGCTTCCCTGACACGGAAGAGGTCACTGGTTCAATCCCAGTATCGTCCACTGGATCTCCGGATCCCCCGCGCGATTAGCTCAGCGGGAGAGCGCTTCCCTGACACGGAAGAGGTCACTGGTTCAATCCCAGTATCGCGCACGCAGCATGTCCGTGATCTTCGGATCACGCCCCGAGGACGATTAGCTCAGCGGGAGAGCGCTTCCCTGACACGGAAGAGGTCACTGGTTCAATCCCAGTATCGTCCACCATCTCGAAGCCCCCGGCCGTCTCGTACGGTCGGGGGCTTCTGCGTGGAAGGAAGGGTCAGCTGGAGAACAGCATGTGACCGAAGCCGCGGTTGTGGTGGCCGCCGTGGTGGCCTCCGTGCGGGGCGCCCCAGGCGGGCGCGGAGTGGTGGCCGCCGGCCGGGTACTGAGGGGCGGCCGGGGGAGGCGGAACGGCCGGGCCGCCGCCCCACTGGGACTCCAGGCGGGTCAGGGCCTCCAGCTCGCCGTAGTCGAGAAAGATCCCGCGGCAGCCGCTGCACTGCTCGATCTGGACGCCGTTGCGGTTGTAGGTGTGCATCGGCGCATGGCACTTCGGACACTGCATGTGCATGGTTCGGCTCAACTCCTCGCCGTTGGTGCTGCTTCGCGTTACGCCAGGACAGACACTGTCCGGCGGTGGTCGGTTGCACCCTACTTCGGGAAAACGTTCGCCAACTCCGGCGGGATGGTACCCATTCGGTCACATGCGTCGATAACGGCTCCCTGTACGTCATCGAGGGGGCGGCCGGCCGCCGTGGACTTGGCGACGGCCAGCGCGGCCGTCTGCACGGTGAGTGCGCGGGCCGGTACGTCCAGTACGGGCCAGGGGTCGGCGCCGGCGGGGACCGCGGGGCCGTCCGCCCGCTGGTAGGCGGCGAGGAAACGGGTCCACACGTCGGGCGGGAGGAGACCACAGGCGTACCAGGCGGCCGGGCGGGCCAGATCCCAGGCGGGGACGCCGGCCCCGAGGTCGTCGACGTCTATCAGGCGCCAGGGACCGGTGCCCGCCGGGTGGCGGACCAGCTGCCCGAGATGCAGGTCGCCGTGGCAGAGGGTGGTCGTGTCCGGCATGGGGCCCTCGCCCCTGGCCCAGGCGGGGAGAGCGCGCCAGGCGCGGAGCACGGAGGGTGCGGCCGGATGGTCCGGCGCGGTCCCGGTGAGGCGCGCGACCGCTCGTGCCGCCTTCACGGGGCCGCGCATGGGCGGGAGACCCGGGGACGGACGGCGTCGGTGGAGACGGGCGAGGAGCGTGGCCGCCTCCTCCCACGGGGCGTCCTCGGGGGTCTCCGGGTCGACCGGCGTGCCGTACGGCCAGAACGTGATCAGACGGCCGTGGAGTGAGGAGGCGGTGGGGCGGAGGGGGGCCAGGAGGACATCGGGGTGGGCGGCGGCGACGGCCAGGCGGAGGGCCAGGAGGGCGGGGTCCGTGTCGGCGGCGTGGGCCTTGGCGACCGTGTCCGCGTGGCGGACGACCGTGCCGTCCTCGCGTTCCGCGAGGACGGTGTCCGGGTGGGAGCACGGGGATGCCTGGGGGTGAGCCGCGCTGCGCACCCTGGCCCTGAGGGCGGGTAGGACGTCGGCGAAGGTCATGGGCTCCCCCTGCGGAAGGTGCGGCGCGCTGGCGGAGAGCCTACGCAGTCGGGTGCCGGCGGCACGACCGTCCGCCGCCAGGACGGCCGGCGGCGGCCGGGCCGCCCGCCGGGGCCGGCGTGACGAAAGACAACGCCCGCGCAGCTCCCCAGCTGCGCGGGCGTCTATTTGCCGTCCGCCGCACCCCCGTCCCCACGGGGTTTCATGGATGGATGTCCCCACCCGGACCGCTCTTCCGGGCCTGGGGTCGCCGCTCAGCGCCCCAGCATCACACCCACGGACGACGCTTGTGTGACCACTGCCTCCCAGCCGCCGAAGGCGTAGACGAGCAGGGCCGCAAGGGGGAGGACCATCGCGGTCGCCACCAAGGGGTGGCGGCGGCCCGCCCGGCGTTCGGCGGCGAACACCCCGCGCTCTCGCGTGCGGAGCGCCGTCCGCGGTGCCGTGTGGGCCATGATCCCTCCTCCTGACCGATCTCGTCCGTGGTTCCAGTCCTTGGCAGCGGCGGGTGCCTGACCTCGGGGGACGAGTGCTGCACCCGCCGCTTGACCTCAAATCTAGGCGCGCGGCCGACTTGGGTCGTCATGCCCTCGTACCGATTGGCGGGCCTCCCGGAGGATGAGCGATGACCTGCGGCGTACTCCCCAGGGTGGAGACGAGGTCCTAGGTCTCGGGGTCTTCCCGGAGGGGACGACCGGAAGATGCCTGGAGTGTCCCTTCTGTCGGGGCCCGCCCCATGCGCGCGGGAGCCGCCACGGGGGAGGGTGACTTCGCTCACTTCCACGACGTTTCGGCCTGTTGCCGACGCCGCCCGGCGGCCGGCTCCGCCGACGATCACGACACCTCCGCATGTCATGTTCTCAACAGCCTCAGCCCCCTCCGCGTTCCCCTCCCCCGGTTCACCAACCCCCTTCGCCGATCGGCAGGTTGGGATCAGCGGGAGGTCAACGCCTACCCGAACTCTTGTTCCCTGACCGGCTTTCATGTCTCGCGTTCGGCCCCGACAATCGATCGGGTCGCGAGGGCGCGGCCTCTGCGCACGCCCGGCCGTGTAAACGTAAGCTGTGGCTCGTCAGACGGAACGGGCAGCGGGGATGAACATGGCGATGATGCGCCTGAGGCGCGAGGACCCGCGCGTCGTCGGCTCGTTCAGGATCCACAGACGGCTCGGCGCGGGCGGGATGGGCGTTGTCTACCTCGGCTCCGACCGTCGTGGACAGCGAGTCGCGTTGAAGGTCATCCGGCCGGACCTGGCGGAGGATCAGGAGTTCCGGTCGCGGTTCGCGCGCGAGGTGTCGGCCGCGCGGCGGATCAGGGGCGGGTGCACGGCCCGGCTGGTGGCCGCCGACCTGGAGGCGGAGCGGCCCTGGTTCGCCACCCAGTACGTACCGGGGCCCTCGCTGCACGACAAGGTCAACGAGGAGGGGCCGCTCTCGGCCGCCGAGGTGGCCGCGGTCGGTGCCGCCCTCTCCGAGGGACTGGTGGCGGTCCACGAGGCCGGTGTCGTCCACCGGGACCTGAAGCCGTCCAACATCCTGCTGTCCCCGAAGGGGCCGCGGATCATCGACTTCGGAATCGCGTGGGCGACCGGCGCCTCGACGCTGACCCACGTCGGTACGGCCGTGGGATCCCCCGGGTTCCTCGCACCCGAGCAGGTGCGGGGGGCGGCCGTCACGCCGGCCACCGATGTCTTCTCCCTCGGTGCCACCCTCGCCTATGCGGCGACCTCCGACTCCCCCTTCGGGCACGGCAGTTCGGAGGTCATGCTGTACCGGGTCGTGCACGAGGAGCCGCAGCTGCGCGGGGTGCCGGACGCGCTGGCTCCGCTCGTCCGGGCCTGCCTGGCGAAGGATCCGGAGGAAAGGCCGAGCACGCTTCAACTGTCGTTGCGGCTCAAGGAGATCGCGGCCCGTGAGGCGCAGGGACTGGCGGACGTCCGGCCGCCTGCGCCGCGCACCGACCCGGACCGGCCCTCGGGGCGGCTCGCCGAGCAGTACGGCGAGCAGCGCACGCTGCGCCAGCCGCCGGAGACCCGTGCGACACAGCCGGGGACTCCGCTGCCCCGCACCGGGGGTGGCTCACGAACCGGCGGGAGTTCCCGGACGGGCGGTGGCTCCCGGCCCGGTGGGCGGTCCGCGTCGGGCCGCGGCACCACCGGCTCCGGGAAGCGGCCCGCCCCGCGCAGTGGCGTCGGACGCACGGGGCCGCGTACCACCGGGACGGGGCGGAGGCCCGCCAATCCGCGGCTGCTGCGGCAGCGGCTCGTCGTGTTCGTGGTGGTGACGCTGCTTGCGGCGCTCGGCATCGCGGCGGCTCAGGGATGCCAGGGTCCTGCGCGCGGCCTCGGCGTGGACGGTGTGCGGCACGAGCGGGCGGTGCTGGAGCAGGACGGCGGCTGACGGTCGCACTGACTGAGGGAAACGGACAGGGTACGGGGCGGGGGCTGCTTCGTGCACCGGAGGCTTCCTGCTATTCGTCGCAGCCACTCGGCCGGGCCCGCACATGCCGCGACCCGCGACCCTGGCGGGGCGGGGCCCCGGACCTCACGCCTGGGGTCGTCCCGTCGCCACCGCGTAGAACGCCACTGCCGCCGCCGCGCCCACGTTGAGGGAGTCGACGCCGTGCGCCATGGGGATGCGCACCCATTCGTCGGCGGCCATCAGTGCCTTGGTGGACAGGCCGTCGCCCTCGGCGCCGAGCATCAGGGCGACGCGGTCCATCTTGTGCGGCGCGGCCTCGTCCAGGGACTTCGCCTTCTCGTCCGGGGTGAGGGCGAGGAGGGTGAAGCCGGCGTCGCGTACGGCTTCGAGGCCCTTGGGCCAGGCGTCCAGTCGGGCGTACGGCACGGAGAAGACGGCACCCATGGAGACCTTGACGCTGCGGCGGTAGAGCGGGTCGGCGCAGTCCGGGGAGAGCAGGACCGCGTCCATGCCGAGGGCGGCGGCCGACCGGAAGATGGCGCCGATGTTGGTGTGGTCGTTGACCGACTCCATGATCACGACCCGGCGGGCGGTGCGCAGCAGGTCGACCGCCGTCGGCAGTGGTCGGCGCTGCATGGAGGCGAGGGCACCACGGTGCACGTGGTAGCCGGTGACCTGTTCGGCGAGCTCCGGGCTGACCGCGTAGACGGGGGCCGGGAGCTCGTCGATGACGTCGCGCATGACGTCGACCCACTTGGCGGAGAGCAGCATCGAGCGCATCTCGTACCCGGCGTCCTTGGCCCGGCGGATGACCTTCTCGCCCTCGGCGATGAACAGGCCCTCTGCGGGTTCGCGTCTGCGGCGCAGTTCGACGTCGGTCAGGCCCGTGTAGTCACGCAGGCGCGGGTCGGCGGGATCCTCGACGGTGATGAGTTCGGCCACAGGGTGATACTGCCTTGTCCTGGGTGTGGTGCCAACGGCTCGGTACGGGTTGGGTTACCCGCGGTTACTTGGAGGGGTTCGGGCCCACGGTCACGACCTCGCCGATGACGATGACCGCCGGAGGCTTGATCTCCTGGGCGACGACCGTCTCGGCGGCCGTCGCCAGCGTGGCGTCGACCCGGCGCTGGGCGGCCGTGGTGCCTTCCTGGACCAGGGCGACGGGAGTGTCCGGGGACTTGCCGTGGGCGATGAGCGTCTCGGCGACCTTGCCGATCGTGCCGACGCCCATGAGGATCACCAGCGTGCCGTTCAGCCGGGCCAGGGCCGGCCAGTCGACCAGGGAGCGCTCGTCGTCGGGGGCGACGTGACCGCTGACCACGGTGAACTCATGGGCCACACCCCGGTGGGTGACGGGGATACCGGCGGCGCCCGGGACCGAGATCGAACTGGAGATGCCGGGCACGACGGTGCAGGGGATGCCCGCTTCGGCCAGGGCCTGGACCTCCTCCATGCCGCGGCCGTAGACGAAGGGGTCGCCGCCCTTGAGACGGACGACCGACTTGCCCTGCCGGGCGTGCTCGATCAGCGCGTTGTTGATGGCCTCCTGGGCCATGAACCGGCCGTACGGCAGCTTTGCCGCGTCGATCACCTCGACGCCCTGCGACAGTTCCGCGAGCAGGTCGCGCGGGCCGAGGTGATCGGTGATGACCACGTCGGCCTCGGCCAGGAGGCGGCGGCCCCGCACCGTGATCAGGTCCGGGTCGCCGGGGCCGCCGCCGACCAGGGCGACTCCCGGGGTACGGGTGCGGTGGTGCGGGGCGACCAAGGTGCCGTCGCGGAGCCCCTCGACCACGGCGTCGCGGATGGCGGCGGTGTGGCGGGGGTCGCGGCCCTTGGCGTCGCTGGTGAGGACGGCGATCGTGACGCCCTCGCTGGTTCCGGTGGCCGGGGTCCAGGCGGTGGCCGCGTCTGCGTCGTCCGAGCGGACGCACCACACGCGGTGCCGCTCCGCCTCGGCCGAGGCCCTGGTGTTCGCCTCGGTGTCGCTGGTGGCGATGAGGGCGTACCAGGCGTCGGCGAGGTCGCCCTCCGCGTAGGGCCGCCTTTCCCAGGTCAGTTCACCGGCGTCGGCCATGGCCTCCACCGAGGGGGTTGCCGCCGGGGAGACGAGGACGATGTCGGCGCCTGCGGCGACCAGTGCGGGCAGACGGCGCTGGGCCACCTGGCCGCCGCCGAGGACGACGACCTTGCGGCCGGTGAGGCGGAGGCCCACAGGGTAGGCGGGGTGTTCGGCCATGAGGGTGCGGCTCCTCTTGCGGCGGCAGTGCGAGACGGAGCCCCTGCGGCTTTGGAGCGGCCCCTGACGTGCGGATTTTAAGGTGCGTGGGAGGGGGCGGCGGGGGTGGGGTGGGATTTGTCTCCCCGCGCCCGCCCCTGCCCCGGGCCGCGGGCCTCCGCCGCCCGGGTCCCGGGTGTGCCGCCCGGCGGGCGCCACCTGGGCTGTGGGTACGGAGGCACCCGCACCCACTCCCCTACTTCTCGGTGACCCCCGCCGAGTCGAAGGTCGCCACCTCGTGCATCGCCCGCGCCGCGCTCTGGACGACCGGGAGGGCCAGGAGGGCGCCGGTGCCCTCGCCCAGACGGAGGTCGAGGTCGACCAGCGGACGGAGACCGAGCTTCTTCAGGGCCGCCACATGGCCGGGTTCGGCGCTGCGGTGACCCGCGATGCACGCGGCGAGGACCTCCGGAGCGATGGCGCGGGCGACCAGGGCGGCGGCGCCTGCGCTGACACCGTCGAGGATCACCGGCGTACGGAGAGAGGCACCGCCGAGGAGGAGGCCGACGATCGCGGCGTGCTCGAAGCCGCCGATCGCGGCCAGGACGCCGATGGGGTCGGCCGGGTCCGGCTGGTGGAGTTCGATGGCCCGGCGGACGACCTCGGTCTTCCGGGCGAGGGTCTCGTCGTTGATGCCGGTGCCCCGGCCGGTGACCTCGGCGGGGTCGGCGCCGGTGAAGACGGAGATGAGGGCGGCGGACGCCGTGGTGTTGGCGATGCCCATCTCGCCCGTCAGCAGGGCCTTGTTCCCGGCGGCGACCAGGTCGCGGGCCGTCTCGATGCCGACCTCGATGGCCTGCTTGGCCTCCTCGCGGGTCATCGCGGGACCGGTGGTCATGTCGGACGTACCGGCACGGACCTTGCGCGGCAGCAGGCCCGGGGTCGCCGGGAGGTCGCTCGCCACGCCCACGTCCACGACGCAGACCTCGGCGCCGACCTGGTTGGCGAAGGCGTTGCAGACCGCTCCCCCGCCGAGGAAGTTGGCGACCATCTGGCCCGTCACCTCCTGCGGCCAGGGGGTGACGCCCTGGGCGTGGACGCCGTGGTCCCCGGCGAAGATCGCGACGGCCGCGGGCTCCGGGATGGGCGGCGGGCACTGGCGGGACAGGCCGGACAGCTGGGCGGAGATGATCTCCAGCATGCCGAGCGCGCCGGCCGGCTTGGTCATGCGCTTCTGCCGCTCCCAGGCCTCGCCGAGCGCCTTGGCGTCCAGCGGGCGGATCCCGGCGACGGTCTCGGCGAGCAGGTCGTGCGGCTCGGCCCCCGGCAGGGCGCGGCGGCCGTACGTCTCCTCGTGGACGACCCAGGACAGCGGGCGGCGCTTGGCCCAGCCCGCCTGCATCAGCTCGGGCTCCTCCGGGAACTCGTCGACGTACCCGACGCACAGGTATGCCACGACCTCCAGGTGCTCGGGCAGGCCGAGGGCGCGGACCATCTCGCGCTCGTCGAAGAAGCTGACCCAGCCGACGCCGAGGCCCTCGGCGCGGGCCGCGAGCCACAGGTTCTCGACGGCGAGGGCCGAGGAGTAGGGGGCCATCTGCGGCTGGGTGTGGCGGCCCAGGGTGTGACGGCCGCCCCGTGTCGGGTCGGCGGTGACCACGATGTTCACCGGGGTGTCGAGGATGGCCTCGATCTTCAGTTCCTTGAACTGCTTCGCCCGGCCCTTGGGCAGCGACTTGGCGTACGCCTCCCGCTGACGCTGCGCCAGTTCGTGCATGGTCCGGCGGGTCTCGGCGGAGCGGATGACGACGAAGTCCCAGGGCTGGGAATGGCCGACCGAGGGTGCCGTGTGGGCGGCCTCCAGGACGCGGAGCAGGACGTCGTGCGGGATGGGGTCGCCGCGGAAGCCGTTGCGGATGTCGCGGCGCTCGCGCATGACCTTGAGGACGGCCTCGCGCTCGGCGTCGTCGTAGGGCGGCGCGGCCGGGCCGGCGGGCTGCCGCGCCTCTTCGCGCGCGCCTTCGGACGCCTCGTCCACCGCGGCCACGCTCCCGTCGGCTGCTTCCACTGCCTCGGCCTCCTCGCCGTCCTCCTGGTCGGCGGCCCTGGTGTCCAGGTCCTCCGCGTTCTGGACGACGTCGGGCTGCGCCCCGGCCGCGGCGGCGACGGGCTGCGGTACGACGGTCGTCTCGGCCTCGGAGTCGCGGGGAGCGGGAACCATGACGGCGGGCTCCGCCGTCGGCTCCTGCTCCGGTGCCTCGTCGGCGGTCTCGCCGGGCGCCTGCGCGGGGGCGGGCGCCGACCCGGCGGGCGGTGCCGGCACGGCCATGTCCTCGGCCGGGTTCGGTGCCGGGTGCGGAGTGACGGTCTCCGTGCCCTCCACCGGCACGGACTCGCCCTTCGGCTGGTCGGCCGCGGGCTCCGGGGTCTCGTCCTCGTGCGAAGTGTCCTCGGCGGATCCCGCCGGGGGCTGGAGGGCCGCGCCCTGGGGCACGTCGGCCTGGGAGCCCGTCGCGGTCGCGGGGGCCTCGGCGGGAGCGGCCTCTGGGGCCACCGGCCCGGCCGACTGCGCGGCAGCCTCGTCGGTGACCTGCTCGGCCTGCTCGCCCTGCTCGGCCTGCTCGACCTGCTCGACCTGCTCGACCTGCTCGACGGGAGCCTCCTCGGCGGTGGGGGCGGCAGCTGCGGCTTCTCCGGCCTCGTGCGCCTCCACGGCCTCGTCCGCCTCCTGCGCCTCCACGACCTCGTCCGCGGCCTCCGAGGGCTGGGGGGCGGCCACGGTGACCTGGGGTGCCTGAGCGGCGGTGTCGGCGGCCGGGGCGACCGGCTCGGTGGCCTGGGGGCCCGGGACCGGGGGCTGCGGCTGCTCGGGCTCCGGCGTCCCCGCCTTCTCGGCAGCGGGCTCCTCGGCAGCGGGCTCCTGCGGCTCGGGCTGTGCGGGCTCGGCCGCCGAGGGCTCGGCCGGCTGGGTCTGGGCTGCCGGCGCGTCGGCCGACTGCGGCTCCTGGGGCGCCGGGGTATCGGCCGACCGCGGCTCCGCCGGCTGCGCGGGCTCCTGGTCCGGCGCGTCCGGGAGCTGTGCCTCCTCGGCGAACCGGGGCTCGTCGGCGGTCTGCTCGACCGGCGCGTCAGCCGCAGCTTGCTGGTCCTCCGCGGCGGGGGCGGGCCGCTCGTCCGCAGGAGCCGTGGGGGCTGCCTCCTCCTCGGGGGCGGCGGGCGCCGCCTGCGGGTCGGGGACGACGGCCTGCTCGGCGGCGTCGCCCGACGCGGCATCCGGTGCCGTGGCTCCGGCCGCGGCCTGCGGCGGGGCCGGAGCGTCGGCGGACTGGGGGGTTCCCTCGGGCTGCTGCGGGACCGGGGAGGCCTCCTGGGCGTCGGCGGGTACCTGCGCCTGAACCGGCTCCGGGCCCTGCGCGGCGGGCGGGAACGGCGTGGCGTCCGGAACCAGGGCGTCCCGGGCGACCAGGGCGTCCAGGGCCGACGTGGTGGGAGTGCCGGCGGCGGACGGCCCGGAGGCGTCCGGGGCGACGGGCGCGACCTCCTCCGGTGCCTGCGCCTCGGGTGCCGTCGCCGCGGGTTCGGGGCTCTGCGCGGCCTCGGCGACGGGCTCCACGACCGGCTGCGCCTCGGCGACGGGCTCCACGACCGGCTGCGCCTCGGCGGCGGGCGCCTCCTCCGCAGCGAGCTGTGCCTCGGCCACCGGCTGGGCCTCGACGGCCTCGGCGACAGGCCGCGGCTCGGCGACGAGCTGGGTCTCGGGGGCCTCCGGGCCCCCGGCGACAGGCCGCGGCTCATCGGACTCGGCGGACTCTGCGGACTCGGCGACGGGCGGGTTTCCGGGGGACTCAGGGGCGGGCGGTGCCTCGGCCGGCTGCGGGGCGGCGGCCGGGGCGACGGCTTCCGCGATCTGCGCGACGGCGTCCGCGACGTGCACCTGGCCGGTGGAGAACTGGGCGGCCGCGGCCTCCTGGGCCTGGGCGTAGGCGGCGTCCTGGGCGTCGTGGAGGGCTTCGGCGTCCTGCGCCGCGTCCGTGACCTGCGCGGACTCCATCACCTGCGGCGCCTCGGCGACGACGGCCGCCTCCTGCGGAACGACCGTTTCCGCGGCCGGACCCGGGGTGGCGGACGCGGCCTGGTCCGGCACGGCCGCGGACGCAGGGGTGCCCCACGGTGCCACGCCCTGCGGGGGCACGTCCAGGTACTCGGGCCCGGTGGTGGCCGGGCCGGACTGGCGTACGGCCCCGGGAGGGACGGGGGCTCCGGCGGGGCCGCGGTCGGCGAGGGAGCGGACCGGGCTGGCGGAGGCGTCCGGAGTGGGCGGGCCGAGGTGCAGCGGTCGGCGGGCCACCGGCGGCTGCGGGACCGCAGTGGCGACGGGGTGGCGTACGGCTCCGAGGTCGATCGAGCCGCTGTCCCGGCCGGACGTCTCGTGCGGGCCGGGCTCGTGGACGACCTGGACGACGGGTTCGGGGGCGGGTGGGGGCACTTCGTTGCCCCATGCGCCCTGGGCACCCGGCAGCAGCAGCTCGTCGTCCTCGACGGGGGTCTCGGAGAGGTAGGTGTATGCGCCCGGGGCGGCGACGCCCGGCTGTTCCACCATGCCTGCGCTCTCCGGCTGCCCCTCGCCCGGGACCTGGCCGGTGTCGGTCATGCGTACCCCTCGCCCATCGGTTAGTGCCTCTATGCCAGCTGGCCCGGAACGGCGCACCGACCATTCCACATCTGGAGAACGAGCGCGCGTGCCCAGCGGCACGTGACGACCCGCCTGCAAGTCGACATAGCCATTCGATGGCCATTGTCGCGGTCGTCCCCCCGTCGCGACAGCTTGATCGGCGACGGTCCGCTGTGGACTGCGCCACGTTGCGCGTCCTCCGGTTCCGCCGTACCACACACGCCCTCAAAACGGGCGCGCTTTCCGGACATTGACCGACGAAGTATCGGGTGCCGGAGTGCGGTACGACAGTCGGCCAGCCTACCGCGCCGGTACGACAACCGGATCACTGGGAACGATCGGGCAAAGTCCCGCTGAGCAGGAACGCGACGCTCCGTTCCCGCTCCGTCCAGGCCCTGGTGTCGAGTTCGACGGACTGCACGAACTCACATCGAACGTCGTACCCGTGTTCGGTCAGGTCGCGTCCGACGCGTTCGGCGGCGGGGCGGGTGAGGGCATGGGTGACGATGCGCCGGGGACGCCGGTCGGCGACGGCGGAGACCACCGCCGCTCCCCCGCCGCCGACGCGTACGACGTCGGGTTCGGGCAGGTTCTCCAGGATGTGCGGAGCGCTGCCGTGGACCACTTGGATCTGCACGCCGAAGCGGCGGGCGGCGAGAGCCGTACGGCCGCAGGCCTCGGGGTCGCGGTCGACGGCGATGACGGCGGCGCCCCGGCGGGCCGCCTCGGTGGCGAAGGCACCGCTGCCGGAGCCGATGTCCCAGACGAGGTCGCCCACGCGCGGCCCGAGGAGGGCCAGTTGGGCCGAGCGCAGCAGCTCCCCCTCCCCCTCACCCAGGGCACCGCCGTAGGCGTCGGCGGGCAGGGACCAGGCGCGTGGGCCGGCACCCGGGTCGCTGCCGGTGATCCAGCCGCCGTCCTCGGTCGTGCCCGTAGGACCGATGACGATGACGACGTTGGGGTCGCGCCAGGTGTGGTCGGCGGCCTTGTCGGAGGTGACGACGGTGACGCGTTCGCGTTCGGTGCCGAGTTCCTCGCAGATCACGAAGGTGCGGTGAACTCCTTCGAGGAGCAGGCCGAGTTCGGCGGGTCCGGCACCGGGTGAGGTGAGCACGGCGACCTTGGTGTGGGCGCGGCACACGTTCACCGCGCGCCGGAGCGTCCGGCGGTGCGCGACGACCACCTGCGCGTCGTCCCAGGGCATCCCGGCTCGGGCGAAGGCGGCGGCCACGGAGGAGACACCGGGGACGACCTCGACCTCGAGGCCGAACTCGGGCGCACGAAGCGTGCGGACGACTCCGAAGAAGCCGGGATCGCCGTCGGCGAGGACCACGGCGGTGCCGCGGTGGGCCGCGATGCGGCGGGCGGCGAGGGCGACGCTGCCGAGCCTGATGCGTTCGGCGGCCGGGGGCACTTCGGGCAGGGCCAGATGGTGGGCGGCGCCGGCGACGAGCGTGGCGGCGGCGAGGGCGGAGCGCGCCGCGGCGGTCAGGGGGGAGCCGTCCCAGCCGATCACCGTGACCCGGTCGGCCATCGTCGTCAGTCTCCAGAGGGTTTTCGCAGCTCGTCAGGGAAGCCCGCAGGGGGTCCCGTGAGACTACCCGGTGACGAGGCGGGGTCCGGCGGCCGGGCGGCGGCCGTGGGTGCCCGTGGGTCGTTCAGTTCCAGTTCGAGTACGCGCCGAAACCACCGCTGTCGGCCAGTTCCTCACTGACGCCTTCGATGTCCTCCGGCAGGAGGCTCCACACGATGTAGTCGGTCCGCACCTCGGTCCAGCCGTCCTCGGGGGTGCGGGCGCGCGCTATGCAGGCGTTGCGCAGGACGCCCTCGCTGATACAGCCGATCTTCTGCGCGACCTGCTGGGAGGCGGTGTTGTCGGCGGCGGTGCGCAGCTCGATCCGTTCGAACTTCTGCTCGCGGAACAGCCATTGGGCGGTGGCGAGGGCCGCTTCGGAGGCGTAGCCCTCACCGCGCGCCCAGGGGGCGACGACGTACGACAGTTCGGTGGACCGGACGTGCCAGTTGGTCCTGGTCAGCTGGATGACGCCGACCAGACGCTGGGTGAGGAACTCGGTGACGGCGAGGTCGAGGCCGCGGCCCGAGGTGCGTTCGGTGGGCGCGTACTCGGTGATCCAGGTGCGGGCGCCGGCCTCGGTGAAGGGCTGTGGGACGTCGGTCCAGGCCATCACCTGCTCGTCGTTCATCATATCCGTGAGCGCCTGGACGTCGTCCTCGTCGAACGGGCGCAGAACCAACCGCTCCGTGCTGATGGAGATGTCGGGAAAGGTGCTCGTCATGCGCCGCTCCGTAACCTTCGAAAACCTTGGGGGGCTGCTGAACTGCCCAGCATGCAGCATGAAAGCGCCGAATCCCACCGCGGGGCCCACTCCCCGTGAGGGAGCGGACCCCATGCGTGGCGATACGCCGTATACGTGCCGCGGATTCGGCGGGAAGGTCAGAAGGACGGGATGACCGAGCCGTTGCTCCACTTGTCCTCGATGAACTTCTTCACCTCGGGGGAGGTGAGGAGCTTCGCGAGCTTCCTGACCCGCGGGTCGTCCTCGTTGCCCTCCTTCACGGCGAGGAAGTTGCCGTTCGGGTTGTCCTTGGCGGGCTCGACGGCGAGGGCGTCGTCGGCGGGCGACAGGTCGGCCTCGAGGGCGTAGTTGCCGTTGATGACGGCCGCGTCGACGTCCTCCAGGGAACGCGGGGTCTGGGCCGCCTCCAGCTCCTTGAACTTGAGCTTCTTCGGGTTCTCCGCGATGTCGGCGGGGGTGGCGGCGTTGTCCGCGCCGTCCTTGAGCTTGATGATCCCGGCGGCGTCGAGGAGCTTGAGGGCGCGCGCCTCGTTGACCGTGTCGTTCGGGACCGCGACGGTGGCGCCGGTCTTCAGGTCGTCCTTGCTCTTGACCTTGTCGGAGTAGAGGCCGAGCGGCTCCAGGTGCACGGTGACGACGGGCACGATGTGGGTGCCCTGCTTCTTGTTGAAGTCGTCGAGGTAGGGCTGGTTCTGGAAGTAGTTGGCGTCCACGGAGCCGTCCTCGGTGGCCGTGTTCGGCAGGACGTAGTCGGTGAACTCCTTGACCTCCAGCTCCAGGCCGGCCTTCTTCGCCAGGTTGTCCTTGACGAAGGTGAGGATCTCGGCGTGCGGGGTGGGGCTGGCGGCGACGACCAGGGGGGCGCCGGCGCCGGACGCGGTGTCGGCCTCGCCGGAGCCGCAGGCGGTGAGCCCGAGGGTGAGGGCTCCGGCGGCGAGGACGGCGGTGGTGAACTTGGCGGTGTTACGCACGAAAAGTGCCTTTCCTTTTGGGTGGAGCTGTCCCGTCTTGGGTGGGACGGGAAGTCTGCGGGTTTCGGAAGAGGTGCGGGAGGCTAGGCCTTGGTGACCTCGGGGGTGGCGGCCCCGGCCCTCAGCAGCCGGAGCCTCGGGGCGGCTCCCGAGCGGCCGCCGCGGCGGTGCAGGGCACGGGCCGCGTAGTCGCCGGCGAACTGGATGACGGAGATGACGACAGCGAGGACCGCCACGGTGATCCACATCAGCTCGGTCTCGAAGCGCTGGTAGCCGTACCGGATGGCGATGTCGCCGAGGCCGCCCGCGCCCACGGTGCCGGCCATGGCGGAGTAGCCGATGAGGGCGACGACCGTGGTGGTGGCGGACGAGATCAGCGAAGGCAGCGCCTCGGGGACGAGGACCTTGCGGACCACGGTCCAGGTGTTGCCGCCCATGGCCTGCACGGCTTCGACGAGCCCGTGGTCCACTTCGCGGACGGCCGTCTCGACCAGGCGCGCGAAGAACGGGATGGCGCCGATGGCGAGCGGCACGATCGCCGCCTCACGGCCGATGGTCGAGCCGGTGAGCCACCGGGTGAAGCCCATCAGCGCGACCATGAGGATGATGAAGGGCATCGAGCGGGCGATGTTCACGACCTGCCCGATGACCTTGTTGGCGAGGACGTTCTGCAGGAGACCGCCGCGCTCGGTGAGGACGAGCAGCAGGCCGAGCGGCAGTCCGCCGACGACCGCGATCAGCGTGGACCAGCCGACCATGTGGAGGGTGTCCCAACACGCCTGCTCCAGCAGGGGCCGCATTTCGGTCCGGTTCACTTGGCACCTTCCTTCGCGAGAACGGTCTCCTGGCCCGCCGTACGGCCGAGCACGTCGATCTGCAGGCCCTGCTCGCGCAGGAAGCCGATGGGGACGACGTTGTCCTCGTAGCGGCCGGGCAGTTCGATGCGCATCCGGCCGATCTGGAGGCCGCCGACGGTGTCGATGGCGGCGCCGAGGATCGAGATGTCGATGTTGTAGGTGCGGGACAGCTGCGAGATGACCGGCTGGGTGGCCGCCTCGCCCTGGAAGGTGACGTCGAGCACGGTGCGGTCGTCGCCGGACGGCTCACCGGTGACCGGGAAGAGCGCGGAGGCCAGTTCGGAGCCGGGGGTCGCGAGCAGTTCGCCGACGGTGCCGGACTCGACGATGCGGCCCTTCTCCATGAGGGCGGCCGAGTCGCAGATCGACTTGACGACGTCCATCTCGTGCGTGATGAGCAGGACGGTCAGGCCCAGCTGCCGGTTCAGGTCGCGCAGCAGCGTCAGGATCGAGCGGGTGGTCTCCGGGTCGAGGGCGCTGGTGGCCTCGTCGGAGAGGAGCACCTTCGGGTCGCCGGCCAGCGCGCGGGCGATGCCGACGCGCTGCTTCTGACCGCCGGAGAGCTGGGCCGGGTAGGCGCCGGCCTTGTCGGCGAGGCCGACGAGGTCGAGCAGGTCCAGGGCCTTGCGGGAGCGCTCCTTGCCTGATGTGCCGAGGATCTCCAGCGGCAGCTCGACGTTGTCCTGGACCGTGCGCGTGGACAGCAGGTTGAAGTGCTGGAAGACCATGCCGATACGGCTGCGTGCCCGGCGCAGCTCCCGGCCCGCGCGGGGGCCCCGCCCGGCCAGGGCGGTGAGGTCCTGACCGGCGACCGTGACGGTGCCGGAGGTGGGTCGTTCGAGGAGGTTGACGCAGCGGATCAGCGAGGACTTGCCGGCGCCGGACTGGCCGATCACGCCGTACACCTCGCCCTCGCGTACGTGCAGATCGACGCCGTCGAGGGCGGTGACCTCGCGGCCGCGGCCGCGGTAGACCTTGGTGAGGCCCGATGTGGTGATCACTGGGTTTCCGTCACTGTCGGGTGCGCGGGCGTGGGTGTGCCCGGGCATGGGTGCATGCGGTCAGAAACGCGACACGGTTCTCGCGGTGGCGATGGAACCGGTGGGTACCGGGGAGAAACATGTGCGCGGGCGGCGGGGGTCCGTCGCGCTGCGGCGTACGGACGTGCCGGGGCGTCTCGCTTCGGGGCGCGAGCTCAGGAGGTGGTGCGGGGGCCCTCTAGAAGGCGCACATTCGACACATACAACGAGCACCGGGCGTCATGGTCGCCTCGGTCGCAAGGGTGCGGCAGCTCGTCGTGGTCATGAGATCAGTAAAGCAGACGTATACGGCGGGTATGAGCGGGCTGTCCATATAGCGGACATGGACATCGCGGAGATCAGCAGCTCACAGAGGTGGCGTCCACGTTTCGGGCACCTCGCACTGTGTTCAAGGCCACGGCCTGCCGCCCGGGAGTTCGCTCGCCCGGGGCCGGGAGCGGCGGGGGTTATGCGCCGTAATAGGGTCGCGGCATGCTTGTTGCCCTGACGGTGGCGACCGCCGTCGCCGCGCTTCTGCTCGCCGCGTGGTGCGGCTGGGCCGCGTACCGGGACCAGCCGACCAAGGACTGGCACTTCATCGGGATGGCCGTGGTGACGGTGCTGACCCTGGTGCAGCTGGTGGTCGGGATCGTGCTGCTGGCGCGCGGTGAGAAGCCGGAGCAGGGGACCACGATCTTCGTCTCCTATCTGCTCGGGTCGTTCACCTGCGTCCCGGTGGCGGGGTTCATGTCCCTGGCCGAGCGCACCCGGTGGGGCAGCGTGACCGTCGCGGCCGGCGGTGTGGTGCTCGCGGTGCTGCAGGTACGGCTCTACGACATCTGGGGAGGATGAGGTGACGGCCACGGACGACAAGCCGCGCGACAAGAACGCCGGCCCGCGCGAGCAGAACGACAAGCCGCGGGAGATGAAGCGGACCCGCCTCATCGGCGGGCCCGGGATGCTGCTCGTCTGGCTCTACGGCGTGATGGTCGTCGGCGCGGTCTCGCGGTCCGTCGTCCAGATCTCCACCGAGTTCGAGCACGCGCCGCTCGCCTACTCGCTCTCCGCGGTCGCGGGCGTCGTGTACGGGTTCATCACGTACTCGCTGGTGCGGGGCGGGGAGTTCGCCCGGAAGGCGGCGCGGGTGTGCTGCGCGGTCGAGCTGGCGGGCGTGCTGGTCGTGGGGACCTGGACGCTGGTCGAGCCGTCGGCGTTCCCGGACAAGACGGTGTGGTCGGACTACGGGATCGGCTATCTGTTCATTCCGGTGATCCTGCCGATCACCGCGATGTACTGGTTGCGCAAGAGCGCGCGGCAGGGGAACGCCGCCTGAGGTCCCTCAGGCGGCCGAGGGCCGTCTGCGGCCGGTCGCGCGGTTCCCCGAGCCTTCGGGGGCGCCCGTCAGGCCGTCGCCACGTACGCCTGGGCCGGCTTCTCCAGGATCACCATCGGTACCCCGTCGCGCCCCTGGCTGGTGCCGACCGTCTCGTAGCCCACCCGGCGGTACAGCCGGAGGTTGCCCTCGCTGCGATGGCCGGCGCTGAGGCGGAACCTGGTGGCGCCGCGCTCCTCGGCGAGGGCCGACTCGGCCGCGCGGAGCAGGCGCGCGCCGATGCCGTGGCCCTGGAGGCGGGGGTGGACGCAGAGTTTGCCGATGGAGGCGGCGCCGTCCTCGTCGAGGGCACCGCGTACGGAGCCGACCACCTCTTCACCGAGGCGGGCCACGAACACACAGTCCGAGGCCACCTCCTCGCGGACCGAGTCGAGGGTCTGGACGAGCGGATCGATGCGGTAGTTGCCGTACAGCGCCGCCTCGCTCTGGAAGCACAGGTACTGCAGCCTGAAGATCTGCTCGGCGTCCTGCCCGGTCGCCACCGAGATGGTCACGCTCATGCCCATGTGTGCACGCCTCCCGCTCACCTGCTCACCTGTTGTCCCTCACTCCTATCCCCGCGGTTCGCGCGCCGCAACCTCCGCCGCCAGCAATCGCCGCAGACATCCCAGGCATCTGGAACGTTCCGGACCGAGACTGCCCTGTGAGATACCCAACTCCCCCGCGATCTCGCGATAGGTGAGGTCCCGTGGTGACAGCAGGGCCGCGAGCAGGCGCGGGCAGCGGCCGGGAAGCCGGCGGACGGCGGCGTACAGGGCGCGCCGACGGGCGGCGGCGAGTGCCTGCTGTTCGGGACCGGGCGCGTGGACGTCGACGGGGTCGGCCCCATACGGCTGCTCGACCCTGGCCGTACGGCGGCGGAGGCGGGCCTCGAAGCGGACGGCGCTGCGCAGCCAGCTCTCGGGATCGCTGGGCGGACCGTCGGCGTCGAGCCGTTCCAGCAGACGCAGCCAGACCGCCTGCTCCAGGTCTCCCGCCTCGGCGCCGGCCGCGTACGCCTCGGCCGACACCTCCGCGACGAGCAGGGGCCGGAGCGCGGTGAACATGTCGGGTGTCATATGCGCCGGGACGCCGCCGCCCCGGCGGCGGGTTGCCGGGGCGGCGGGGCGTCACCCCAACCGGGGCATGCCGTGGATGCGTTGACGCGCGGACCTCGGCCGGAGGCGCGGGGGGCCTCGGTCAGTCGCCGGCGAAGTCCGCGTGGGCCAGCAGGCCCGTGTCCGGGTTGTCGGTGAAGATGCCGTCGATGCCGGTCTCGAAGTACACCTTGAACGCCCCGAAGGCGTCGCCGTAGGCGTTGGCGTCGGTGCCCCTGCGGAAGTCGGCGGGCAGGAAGCTGTTCTCGTTGCGCATCGTGTAGGGGTGCAGGATCAGCCCCTCGGCGTGCGCGTCCGCGACGAGGGTGGTGGGCGTGGTGAGCCGGCCGCCGGAGTCGCGCGGGATGATCAGGTCGAGGGTGGGGCCGATGCCGTTGGCGTAGGAGGCGATCCAGGCGAGGCCCTCGGGCTTGACCAGATCGGCTACGGTGCGCGGGTCACCGGACTCGACGAAGTCCCAGGGGCGGGTGGCGGCGCCGGACAGCAGGACGACGAGGGGGCTGTCCACCAGGCGGTTCAGGCGCTGGATGCTGCTCGGCTCGAACGACTGCAGGAAGACCGGCGAGTTCTTCCGGTGGCGGTCGTACTTGCGCAGCAGCCTGGCGAGCGGCTCCTCCAGGCCGAGGCCCAGCTTGCGGAAGTAGGTGGGGTGCTTGGTCTCGACGTGCAGCCAGATCCGCCTGCCGCGCTTCCTGCCTTCCCTGTCGGCCCAGCGCAGCACCTCTTCGAAGGTGGGGACCTGCCAGCGGCCGTCGTAGAGCGTGTTCTCCTGCCGGGTGCCCGGGATGCGCTCCTTGGCGCGCAGGGTCTTCAGCTCGGCGAGGGTGAAGTCCTCGGTGAACCAGCCGGTGTAGGAGACGCCGTCGACGACCTTCGTGGTCTTCCGGTCGGCGAACTCCGGGTGGGACGCCACGTCGGTCGTGCCGGTGATGTCGTTCTCGTGACGGCACACCAGGTGGCCGTCCTTGGTGGGCACGAGGTCCTGCTCGATGACGTGTGCGCCCATGTCGAGGGCCAGCTGGTACGAGCCGAGGGTGTGCTCCGGGCGGTAGCCGCTGGCCCCCCGGTGCGCGATGACCGTCGGCACCGGGAGGCTCCGGTAGCCGCCGTGCGACGACGCGCCGGCCGCCTTCGCCTCCTCCGCTCTCGCCGTGGCCGGCAGCCCGAGGGCGGCTCCGCCCGCGCCGAGCACCGCCGCCCCGAGCAGCGCCCGCCTGCCCGTTCCCCGCCTCTTCTCGTCCGGGTCCTGCGACTGACGCGACTCCAGCGTCCCCATGTCGGCTCCTCCCACCGCTGTGCCCTGCACCTGTCAAACCGGGTTGATCGTAGGTGCCGTGAGGTGACCGCCGGGAGACCTGGGACCGAACACACGGGTGATGCCTCGTGTCATGCGGGTGGCGGAAACTGACGGAGTGTCGGACGCGTGGCGCGATGTGCGTCACATGTTCCCCGTGGGCCATCACCCGCCATCAGGGCGATACCGCAGGTAAAGGTATGTCAACAGTGCGTATCCACTCGGTGAACCCGATGTGCGCCGGCCCCGGAGGCGGGAGTATCGTCCTCACCTGCACAGACTTGTTCCGGAACGCTTGACATGGGAGGGCCCGTTGTCCCGCTTCGTGCTCATCAAGGCAGTGCTCGGACCGATCATGCGCCTGATGTTCCGCCCCCGGGTGGAGGGCGCGGAGCACATTCCGGGGGACGGGCCGGTGATCCTCGCCGGCAACCATCTGACCTTCATCGACTCGATGATCCTGCCGCTGGTCTGCGACCGGCAGGTCTGCTTCATCGGCAAGGACGAGTACGTCACCGGCAAGGGCCTCAAGGGGCGGCTGATGGCCTGGTTCTTCACCGGCGTCGGCATGATCCCCGTCGACCGCGACGGCGGACGCGGCGGTGTCGCCGCCCTGATGACCGGGCGGCGCATCCTCGACGAGGGCAAGGTGTTCGGCATCTACCCCGAGGGCACGCGGTCACCCGACGGGCGGCTGTACCGGGGGCGTACGGGTATCGCCCGGCTGACCCTGATGACGGGCGCGCCGGTCGTACCGTTCGCCATGATCGGCACGGACAAGATCCAGCCGGGGGGTGCGGGTCTGCCCCGGCCGCACCGGGTGACGGTGCGGTTCGGTGAGGCGATGGAGTTCTCCCGGTACGAGGGGATGGACCGGGACCGGTATGTGCTGCGTGCGGTGACCGACTCGGTGATGACCGAGGTCATGCGGCTCTCCGGGCAGGAGTACGTGGACATGTACGCGTCCAAGGCGAAGGAAGCGGCGTAGCTCCACGGGCCACGTGACGGGGGCGCCGGAAATTCCGGGGCGTCGCCGAAAAAGCCCGGCCCGACGCCCTGGCGGGCGATAGGGTCCCGGTGTGCGTTGATCATCCGGGCGGCAGCCCTGCGCAGCCGCAGACGGCAGGGGCGGCTCCCTGACAGGGGTCGTCCCGCAGGCATCCCCGTCGTCACACCTCCGGAGATCCGCACCATGACCGCGCAGCAGACTCTCACCTATGACGCGTTCGTCCGGCTCGCCACCGCCGATCCGGCCGTCGTCGGCCTCGTCCTCAAGGGCTCCCGGGCTCACGACGGCATGAGCACCGAGCACTCCGACCACGACCTGTACGTGGTCGTCGCCGACGACGCCACGACCGGTCTCGCCGGGTTCGCGGGCCATCGCTCCGCCGGGCTGGACCTCGTCGTCGTCTCCCTCACCGAGTTCCGGGCAGCCGGTATGCCCGGCTTCGAGCGCTACGCCCTGGCCCGAGCCCGGATCGTGCTCGATCGCCTCGACGGAGGCATCGCCCGGATCCTCGCCGACAAGGCCCGGCTGGACGCCGACGAGGCGTTCCGGGCCTCCGGAGACTGGCTCGACGCCTACGCCAACTCCCTCTACCGCTCCGTCAAGAACGACCGGGACGGCCGGGCGCCGGCCGCGCGTCTCGACGCCGCCGACAGCGTGCGGTTCCTGTTGGAGCTGCTCTTCGCTCTCGACCGTCGCCCCCGCCCGTACAACAAGTACCTGGAGTGGGAGCTCGCCCGGCACCCGCTGCCGGGCTGGGACACCGCCGCGCTGCTCCGTGCCGTGGACCGCGTGTCGGCGACCGGCGACGTGGCCCTGCAACGGCAGCTCTTCGCCCGGGTCGAGACGGCGGCGCGAGCAGCCGGGCACGGCGGCGTGCTGGACGCCTGGGGTGCGGACCTCGACCTGATGCGACCGCGACGATAGAGGGCGAGTCTCGCGGTGCCGTGCGCCGGGGCGGGGGGGGGGGGCCCCCCCCCCCCCCCCGCCCCCCCGGGGGGGGCCCCCCCCCCCCCGGGGGGGGGGGGGGGCGCGCCGCCCCCCCACAATGTTTGGAGCCCCGCGCCCCCCCCCCCCACACCCCCCCC
>NZ_JBWKAJ010000016.1:0-129596 GCF_056437585.1 Streptomyces sp. NPDC042364
GAGCCGACAAATCCGAAACAGGACAGTCAGCGACGTCAGTCAGAGGGTGAGTCAGGCTCATCAGCAGAACCACCAGTCACATGATCACTGTCAGAGGACCTTGGAGAGGAACGACTTGGTGCGGTCGTGCTGGGGGTTGGACAGGACCTCGCGCGGGTGGCCTGATTCAACCACCACACCATCGTCCATGAAGACCAGCGAGTCACCGACTTCACGGGCGAAGCCCATCTCGTGCGTGACCACAATCATGGTCATGCCGTCCTCGGCGAGGTCGCGCATCACGTCGAGGACCTCGCCGACCAGCTCCGGATCCAGAGCCGAGGTCGGCTCGTCGAAGAGCATCAGCTTCGGTTCCATCGCCAGCGCGCGGGCGATGGCGACGCGTTGTTGCTGGCCGCCAGAGAGCTGGGCGGGGTAGTGCCCCTTGCGGTCGCCGAGACCCACCCGGTCCAGCAAGCGTTCCGCACGCTCCCGGGCGACGGCCTTGCTCTCGCGCTTGACCTGGACCGGCGCCTCCATGACGTTCTCCAGAGCCGTCATGTGAGGGAAGAGGTTGAAGCGTTGGAACACCATGCCGATGTCCCGCCGTTGCGTGGCTACCTCCTTCTCCTTGAGCTCATAGAGCTTGTCGCCCTTCTGCCGGTAGCCGACCAGGTCGCCGTCGACGTAGAGCCGACCTGCGCTGATCTTCTCAAGGTGGTTGATGCACCGAAGGAAGGTGGATTTGCCGGATCCGGACGGGCCGATGAGGCAGAACACCTCGCGCGGGTTCACCTCCAGGTCGATCCCCTTGAGGATGTGTGCCGGCCCGAAGGACTTGTGCACACTTTCGGCCTTGACCATCGGCCGGCCGGTGCCGCCCTTGCCGAGATCGGTGCCCTTGCTGAGAGCGGTCATCGAACGACCTCCGGACGGCGGAACGAAGCGAACAGGCGGACGTTCGCCTTGAGACGCTGCAACGGGGTCGGCGGCAGATTGCGCGTCGAACCGCGCGCGTAGCGGCGCTCCAGGTAGTACTGGCCGACACTGAAGATGCTCGTCAGGATCAGGTACCAGATCGAGGCCACGAAGTACATCTCGACCACAGCCAGCGAGGTGCTGGAGATGTCCTGAGCCGCCTTGATGAGTTCGGTGAACTGCACCGTGTAGACAAGCGATGACGTCTTGAGCATGTTGATGAACTCGTTGCCGCTGGGCGGCACGATCACGCGCATGGCCTGGGGGAGGACGACACGGCGCAGCGTCTGTGCCCGCGTCATGCCCAGCGCGTGCGACGCCTCAGTCTGGCCCTCGTCCACGGACTGGATGCCCGCCCGAACGATTTCGGCCATGTACGCGGCCTCATTCAGTCCGAGCCCCAGCAGTGCCGTCAGGAACGGCGTCATCACCTGGTTCATCTCGTCCTTGTAGAACCCCAGGTTGAGGACGGGGAACACAAGGGCGATGTTGTACCAGAGGAGCAACTGCACCAGGACGGGGGTGCCTCGGAAGAACCAGATGTAGAACCAGGACACGGTGCTCGTGACCGGGTTCGACGACATGCGCATCACGGCGAGGATTACGCCCAGGGTGAGGCCCAGCGCCATGGAGAGCACGGAGATGTACAGCGTGGCCCAGGCTCCGCGGAGGATGGTGTCAGCCGTGAGGTAGTCCGGGATGATGCTGTAGTTGATGTTGGCGTTGGAGAACGCGATCCCGACCAGTACCAGGATGGCGACGACCACGACCGCGGCCACCCAGCGTCCGTAATGGCGCACCGGGATGGCCTTGATCTGCTCCGGCGGCAGCGCGGCCTCCGGAGCCTTGTCGGCGATGTCAGTCACAGCGACTGCCCTTCAGTGTTGCCTGTGGTTCAGGAGCCGCCGTTGATCTTCGCCTCGGTCACGGCACCGTCGGTGACGTTCCACTTCTGGAGGATCTTCTCGTACTCGCCGTTCTCGATGATCGCCTTCATCGCCGCCTGGAGGGCATCGCGCAGCTCGGCGTTGTTCTTGCTGATGCCGATGCCGTACGGGCCCGCCTCGATCTGCTCGCCGACGACCTCGAAGTCCTTGCCGCCCCCGGATGTCTTGGCGTTGTAGGCCGCGACCGGGAAGTCATTGAGGTCGGCGACGGACGCCCCCTGCTTGAGCCGGAGGAGCGCCTCGGGGTCAGTGTCGAAGGTCTGCAGCTTGATGGCCTTCTTGCCGTCCTTGACGCACTTCTTGCTCTGTTCCTTGGCAATGCCCTCGGATGTGGTGCCCACCTGCAGCGCCACGACCTGGCCGCACAGGTCGTCCAGGGACTTGATGCCCTTGGGGTTGCCCTTCTGGACCAGGATGGAGGTGCCGGCGGTGAAGTAGTCGACGAAGTCGATCCCGTTGCCCACCTTCTTGCCGGTCTCGGAGTCGATGCCGTTCTGGCGGTCCGCCGTGTCGTTCATCGCGGACATGATCACGTTGTACCGCTTGGCCTCGAGACCCACGATGAGCTGCGCGAACTTGTTGTTCTGGAACTCGAACTTCACGCCGAGCTGCTTGCCCAGCGCCTCGGCGATGTCCGGGTCGATACCCACGGCCTTGCCGTCCTTCATGTACTCCACGGGGGGGTACGCGATGTCGGAGCCCACCTTGATGACACCCGCCTTGCGGATGTCTGCGGGAAGCTTGTCGGCGAGCGGCGCGGAGGCGGTTGCCGAGGTGCTGTCCGAGCTCGAGCTCTTGTCCGTCTGGTCACCGCAGCCGGTGAGCAGCAGGGCGCCCGCGACCGCGATCGCTCCGACCGCGGCTGTCCGGGAGCGCAGGCGGGTCGTACGACGGGTGGTGCTTGCGGTCATGGTGGGTTCCTCCGGCGGGATGGGTGGAGTTGCCTAGGTCGATGGTTGACACGCTTCTTCGAGTGTCGCGACCTCGTGTGATTACGGCATCTTGCCATTCGGGCATGTGCATTCAGATGACCCGCTATGTCAAAATCGGATAACGGGTGACCCCTGAATGGCCTACGAACCGCTGTGGACCGTGCGATCGCGCCGGATCTTGTGCGGAATTTTTCCCTTCCGGCCGGAAGATCTTCGGTGCATCTCAGGATGCGGTCGGCCACGAACCTCCGCACGTGCGGCGGTCTGGCGCCTGTCATGGATTATCCGACTTGTCCCGTCATTCGTCGACGAGTCGTGGCGCCCTCGGGAGGCTGCAAATGACCTTCGAGTTGTGACCTTCGAGGTATGAACGGGTCTGGACTCGTCGTCGGCACCGTCCGTCCGGTAAGAAGGTTCCTTACACCCCTCATCCGGGGCCCAGGGCGCGTGTGCGGCGCGCCCGTCGCGTCTGAGCCCATACGTGTCGCCGTACGTACCGGTTGACCTGGGACCTACGCGGTGCCCGCCCACTCCCGAACCGGGAGCGGTCACCCTCAAACCTTGAAGACTTAAGGGGTAAACAAAAGTGGCAGCGGAGATTGTCAATCCTCGCACCGAGAGCAGCGACGGCAGTACGGACCAGGAAGGCAACGGGGAGCCCCTCAATTCCCTCGGCGCCCCCGACCCCTTCGACCCCGCTTTCGCGCTGCACCGCGGCGGCAAGATGGCCGTGCAGAGCACGGTGCCGATCCGCGACAAGGACGACCTGTCCCTCGCTTACACGCCGGGCGTCGCGCGGGTGTGCACCGCCATCGCCGAGCGTCCCGAGCTGGTCGACGACTACACCTGGAAGTCCTCCGTCGTCGCCGTCGTGACGGACGGTACGGCGGTCCTCGGTCTCGGCGACATCGGTCCCGAGGCGTCCCTCCCGGTGATGGAGGGCAAGGCGATCCTGTTCAAGCAGTTCGGCGGTGTCGACGCGGTGCCGATCGCGCTCGCCTGCACGGACGTCGACGAGATCGTCGAGACCGTCGTCCGGCTCGCCCCGTCCTTCGGCGGCGTGAACCTGGAGGACATCTCGGCCCCCCGCTGCTTCGAGATCGAGAAGCGGCTCCAGGAGCGCCTGGACATCCCGGTCTTCCACGACGACCAGCACGGTACGGCGGTCGTGACGCTGGCGGCCCTGCGGAACGCGGCGCGGCTCAGCGGCCGGGAGATCGGTCAGCTGCGGGCGGTCATCTCCGGTGCCGGCGCGGCCGGTGTGGCCATCGCCAGGATGCTGGTCGAGGCGGGCATCGGTGACGTCGCCCTGGCCGACCGCAAGGGCGTCATCTCCGCGGGCCGCGCGGACCTCACCGACGTCAAGCGCGAGGTGGCCGGGTTCACCAACAAGGCGGGGATCACGGGCTCCCTTGAGGACGCGCTCGCCGGCGCCGACGTCTTCATCGGCGTCTCCGGCGGTACGGTCCCGGAGGAGGCGGTGGCCTCGATGGCCGAGGGCGCGTTCGTCTTCGCCATGGCCAACCCGAACCCCGAGGTGCACCCGGATGTGGCCCACAAGTACGCGGCTGTCGTCGCGACCGGCCGCTCCGACTACCCCAACCAGATCAACAACGTCCTGGCCTTCCCCGGCATCTTCGCGGGGGCGCTCCAGGTGCGGGCGTCGCGGATCACCGAGGGGATGAAGATCGCGGCGGCGGAGGCGCTGGCCGCGGTCGTCGGCGACGACCTCGCCCCCGACTACGTCATCCCGTCCCCGTTCGACGAGCGGGTCGCTCCCGCGGTGACGGCGGCGGTGGCCGCGGCCGCGCGGGCGGAGGGGGTTGCTCGCCGCTGAGGCTGAGCGCCGAGTGAGGTGCGACGGCCCTGCTCCCGCGTCGGCGGGGCGGGGCCGTTCGCTTCGGGCGCGCCTGGGGGCTCAGGGGTGCGGGTTCTTTGGCGGTGCGGGTGGTGCGTGGTTTCTCGCGCAGTTCCCCGCGCCCCTGAAGGGCCGGGCCTGGGCCCGCCCTTCGGGTGAACAACACGGGGCGCGGCCCCGGCCGCTCTTCAGGGGGCGCGGGACGGTGACACCTGCGGCTCCGCCGCGTGGGCGCGACCAGCCCCCAACGGCCCGCACACTCCCGGCGCCCTGCAGCGCGCAGCGCCCCGCGGGACGCGTGTCACAGCGTTGCCCGGTTCCATCGAGTGCGGCGTACACCTATGGTCAGGCCCATGTTCGCTGCCTACGCCGCCCGTATCGACCGTGACAACCCGCTCAACGGACTGGAGTTGGGCGATCGCCCGGCCCCGGAGTCCAGGCCCGGCTGGACGACCGTCAGGGTGAAGGCCGCCTCGCTGAACCACCATGATCTGTGGTCCCTGCGTGGCGTCGGCCTCGCCGAGGACAAGCTGCCCATGATCCTCGGCTGCGACGCCGCCGGTATCGACGAGGACGGCAACGAGGTCGTCCTGCACTCGGTGATCGGCCAGAGCGGCCACGGCGTCGGCCCCAACGAGCCCCGCTCGATCCTCACCGAGCGCTACCAGGGCACGTTCGCCGAACTGGTCACCGTCCCGACCTGGAACGTCCTCCCCAAGCCCGCGGAACTCTCCTTCGAGGAGGCCGCGTGCCTGCCCACCGCCTGGCTGACGGCCTACCGCATGCTCTTCACCAACGGCGGCGTCCGTCCGGGTGACTCCGTCCTGGTCCAGGGCGCCGGCGGCGGTGTGGCCACCGCCGCGATCGTGCTCGGCAAGGCGGCCGGTCTGCGCGTCTACGCCACCAGCCGGGACGAGGCCAAGCGCAAGCGGGCCCTGGAACTCGGCGCTGTCGAGGCGCTGGAGCCGGGCGCGCGGCTGCCGCGGCGCGTCGACGCGGTCATCGAGACCGTGGGCGCCGCGACCTGGTCCCACTCGGTGAAGTCGCTCCGCCCCGGCGGCACCCTCGTCATCTCCGGTGCCACGAGCGGCGACCGGCCCGCCCACGCCGAGCTCACCCGCATCTTCTTCCTCGAACTGAAGGTCGTCGGCTCCACCATGGGCACCAAGGACGAACTGGAGGACCTCCTCTCCTTCTGCGCCGCGACGGGTGTCCGCCCCGTCATCGACGAGGTGCTCCCCCTCGACCGCGCCCGCGAGGGCTTCGAGCGCCTGGAGGCCGGCGACCTCTTCGGCAAGATCGTGCTCACCACCCCCTGACGGTCTCGCTCCCGCTGAACGAGTGACACCACGGCCGGCCCGGTTCCCCGGGCCGGCCTTCGTCATGTCAACCAATGTTGACAGCGGCTCCCTGTCAACGTAAGTTGACGGTATGACCGAAGCTACGGATCTCGCCGAGCGGGCCGGTGACCGTGACCCTCGGATCGGGTTGCGGGCCGTCGCCGCGCTGCGCCGGCTGCTGGAGCAACTGGAGTCGGTACAGGTGCGCAGTGCGCGCAATCAGGGCTGGTCGTGGCAGGAGATCGCCACGGAACTCGGTGTGAGCAGGCAGGCCGTGCACAAGAAGTACGGGAGGCATTGATGTTCGAACGGTTCACGAAGGATGCCCGTGCCGTGGTCCTCGCCGCGGTCGACCACGCGGAACGCTCCAGCGCCGACAAGGTGACCGAGGAGCACCTTCTGCTCGCCCTGCTGGACCGCCGCGCCAGCCGTGCCTCGTTCGCCCTCGCCTCGCTGGGCCTGGCCGGCAGCCGGGGCTCCGTCGAACAGGCCCTCGCCGACGCCCGCCGCCGGGGTGGCCTCACCCGCGCCGAGGCGGACGCCCTGTCCGACCTCGGTATCGACCTCGCGCAGATCGTCTCCCGCGTCGAGGAGGCCCATGGAGCGGGTGCGTTGGAGCCGGGGCGTCGGCGGGGCGACAGTGACGGGGACCGTGATGCCGGCGGCGACGGTGACGGCAGCGAACGGTTCGGCCGAAAGGGTGGTGGGCGCGGTGGCAGGAGCGGGCGGGCTCGCCGCTCGGGCCATCGGCCCTTCACCCGCGATGCCAAGGACGTGCTCACCCGCTCCCTCCGCGTCGCCCAGTCCCACAGCGACCGCCACATCGGCGACGAGCACATGCTGCTCGCCCTCACCACCCGCCCCGGAGTCCCCGCCGAGGTCCTCGCCGACCATGGAGTGACCTACGAGTCCCTGGAGCGCGTGCTGTACGGGGTGGGGGAGGCCCGGGCGAGTTGATGCGGGGGGAGGGGCCCCCGCCGTGAGGCGCGGGCCTCTCCGTCGCCCCTTCTGCCCGTCAGCCCTTGGCCGCCCGCAGTGCCGCTCCGATGTGAGCCGCCGCCGCCGACAGGTGGCGGCGGGCGTCGCGGAGCTGGTCCTCCGTCACCCCGTGGTCGCGGGCCGCGTCGCGGATGTCGTCGCGGAAGCGGTCCAGGAGCCGGTCGAGATCGCGGGCCGGGTCGCCTGTGGGGGGCTCGTGCACCCAGGAGGGTTCATAAGCACCCGGAAAGTCCTCGGGGGTGACCGAGTAGTCCGGCCCCCAGGCACCGGCGCCGCCCGTCGCCCCGCCCCCGCGCACGTCCTCGCTCACGCCGGTCTGTGCGCCCGTGCCGGCCGCCTCCGCCTCCGTCGGCCTCCCCGGGCCGCCCGGCGCCGTGCCGGGCGCCGAGCCCGCACCCGGGCCCGTCGCACCCGCCGTACCCGAGCCGGACTCCGCACCCGGGCGTCCGAAGCCGAGGTCCTTCCCGAACTCCTTGCCGAAGTCCTTTCCGAACTCGCCGAACTCCTTGGCCAGTTCCGTCAGACCCTCGCGCACACCGGTCGGCCAGTCACCGCGGGAGAAGTGGTCCTGGACGTGATCCTGAACCCGCTTGGCGATGCGCTGGAGCTCCTCCTGGGCCTGGGTGCGGGCCCGCTCCTGTGCCTCCTTGGCCTGGCGGCGAGCCCGCTGGGCCTCCTCGCGGGCGCGGCGGCTCTCGTCCTTGGCGCGCCGGGCCTGCTCCTTCCACTCCTGTTTGACGCGGCGCATCTCCTCCTTCGCCGCGCGCCACGCCTCGTTGTCGGCGTGCTTCCCGAACTCCCCGAGCGGTTCGCTCTCCCCGGCGTCGGCCCCGGAGCCCTGGCGCGCCGCGGAGGCCGCCGCCCGCATCTCGCGGCGCAGGTCGCCCGCCGCGCCCCGTACATCGGCCCGGATCTCGGCGGCCAGCTCCGCCACCGACTCACGGATCTCCAGCTCCAGGTCGGCGAGCTCTCCACTGCGGTCGGCCAGTTCGGCGCGGCCGGCGTCCGTGATCGCGTACACCTTCCGCCCGCCCTCGGTGGTGTGGGTGACCAGGCCCTCCGCCTCCAGCTTGGCGAGGCGGGGGTAGACGGTGCCGGCGGAAGGCGCGTACAGGCCCTGGAAGCGCTCCTCCAGCAGGCGGATCACCTCGTAGCCGTGACGTGGCGCCTCGTCCAGCAGCTTCAGCAGATACAACCGCAGGCGTCCGTGGGCGAAGACGGGAGGCATGTCAGAGCACCTTCTTGTCGGTCGTGCCGGGGGCCGTGCCGTCGGCCGGGCCGTCGGACGAGGAGCCGGTGGGGCCGTCGGCTGTCGTGCGGCCCGCAGGGGCTTCGGACTGCTCGGCTGCACCGGCAGACGCATTGTCGGTCACGGTGCCGGACGGTTCGGTCGGTGGGGTGTCCGGCGCCTTGTCCGCGGCGGTCGAACCGGCGCCCGTCGGTATCTCGTCACCGGCGCCTCCGGCCCCCGTTGTGCCGCCCCCCTCGGCGGTGTCCCTGCTCTCGCCCCAGGGCTCGTCCTCGGCAGGAGGCCTGCGCAGGAGGGCGATGGAGCCGGAGATGGTCGTGGCCTTCAGCCGGCCGTTCCCCCTGCCGAGACGGCCGGTGATCTTGTGGGCGCCCCAGGGGCCGCTGACGCGGAGGTCCTCGAAGGCGTTGGAGATGGTGCCGCTGGCGGTGTTGGCCTCGATCTCGGCGTCGGCGGGGTGGGGGAGGCGGATGGCGATCTCACCGGAGACGCTGGTGAGGCCGACGTCGGCCGGGCCGCCCACGGGGTCGAGGTCGAGGATGATCGAGCCGCTCACCGAGTCGGCCTTGAGTGTCGGGCAGGACCCCTCGATGACGGTCAGGTCACCGGAGACGGAACTCAGCCGGACGTCCCCGGTGAGGGCCTGGGCCTCCACGTTCCCGGAGACCGTCGTCGCCCGGACCGGTCCCGACAGGCCGACCAGGGTCGTGTCGCCCGAGATGCCCTTCACCTCCGTGCGCCCCTCCACGCCCGAGATGACGGCGGTGGCACCGACCGCGCCCACCTCCACGCGTGTGCCCGCCGGAACGGTGAGGGAGATCAGCGCGTTGCGGCGCCGGCCCTTGCGATCGAGCCACTTCAGGAAGCCCTTCCAGGGCAGATCGTCGTACGCCACGGTCAGCGTGCCGTCCTCCTGGGTCACCGTGAGGGGCGGGCCCTCCAGGTCCGACACCTCCAGACGGGCGGAACTCTCGTCGGTGCCCACGACGTTCACCGTTCCGTTGACGACGCGCACCTGGAGTGCCGTCACCGGTTCGTCGAACGTGAGCTTCCGTGGCTCGGCGACGGACCACTCGGACATGTGCTGACCCCCTATGACAGACCGAACAGGACTACACAACGCGCCATATCGCGTCTCACGTAATTCACGATATATCGCGCTGGCCGGAAGTCAAGCCACCCGTTCTGGTGATCCCGCAGGATGAATGCAGACAAATCGCCCTAGCGTGGGGGTCATGTCGACGGAAAGCACACCGGGATCGCCGCGCCCCCGACCCGCGCCCGCCCCGGGCGCCCTGCTGCTCTGCCGCGCGGACCGTGAATCCGTCGCCCCCGTCGCCCAGCTCCTCCGGGAGCGGATGCTGCTCACCTCGGCCGGCCCGGGGTGGAGCGCGCTCGTGCCCGAGGGCAAGCCCTGGCTGCAGGGAGGGGAGCCCGTCGACCGCGTCCTCACCGGGTGGGCCACCGCGCTCGCCGTGAGCGCTCCCTGGCCGGTCCTGGCCCTGTGGTGGGACGCGGACCGCAGCGGCTGCACCCTGGCCGCCGGCTTTCGCCGCACCGTCGGCTACGTATGGCTCGCGAACGGCACCCCGGTCGGCGAGGACGAGGCGATGCGCACGATCGCGGCGCGGCTGGGCCTGGACCCCACCCTCGACGCGCAGCTCCTCTACGACCTCACCGAAGCGGATCCCTCGGCGAACGCCCGCACGCGGATGCTGGGCCTCCTCGCCGCCCTGGCCCGTGCCGGTGTCGTCCTCCCGGCGGGTCTCACACCGGGCGAACCCGCCGACCGGCTCCGTGAGGTCGCCCGGGTCCAGCCCGACGCCCAGCGCATCGAGTGGACCGGCTGGCGCGGAGCCGTGCGGATGGAACTCGACGCGCTCGAACGCGGCCGTCTCGGGCCCTGGCTGCCCTGGGCGGGCACGTCGCGGGCCCGCGGCCTCGCCACCGCGCAGCTGCTCGCGGGCCTGCCCCTCACGGCCTGGGGCCTGCGCCGCCGAAGCGGCGGCTGGACCGTCGCGGGCGCCCTCCTGGTCGCCCACGGGGCCCTCGGCCTGATGTACGACCTCACCCGCCCTCGCGACTGACCTCTGCAGGGGGCTTCGCCGACACCGGCTCCCGACGCACCTGCGACGGAGGAAGCCCGGACTCCGCCGGGCCGGGGAACCGGCTCAGGGACCTACTCGTCGTCCTCGTCGTCCAGCCGAGCCAGCCAGGTCGCCAGCCGCTCGACCGGTACCTCGAAGTCCGGGTTCAGGTCGACGAAGGTCCGCAGCTGCTCGGCGAGCCACTCGAAGGTGACCTCCTCCTCACCGCGCCGCTTCTCCAGTTCCTCGATGCCACGGTCCGTGAAGTACATGGGTCAAGGATAAGTGCGGGAAAACGGCCGGGCCGCACCCCTCGGAAGGGGTGCGGCCCGGCCGCGTACGGATGCCGTCGAGGGTGCTTACGCCTCGAACACCTCACGCACCAGCTGCTCCTGCTCCGCCTGGTGCCGCTTGGCCGACCCCACGGCGGGGGACGAGCCGTGCGGGCGGGAGATGCGGCGCAGACGCTCGCCGTGCGGGACGTCGGCGCCGACCGCCAGGTCCAGGTGGTCGATCAGGTTGAGGGCGATGAAGGGCCAAGCGCCCTGGTTCGCCGGCTCCTCCTGGGCCCACAGGTACTTCTCGGCGTTCGGGTACTTCTTGATCTCCGCCTGGACCTCGGCACCCGGCAGCGGGTAGAGGCGCTCGAGGCGGATGATCGCCGTCTCGGCGGCCGAGGGGTCCGTGGCGCCGCGCTTCTGCCGCTCGGCCTGCAGGTCGTAGTAGACCTTGCCGGCGCAGAACACGACCTTCTTGACGGTGGCCGGGTCGACCGAGTCGTCGCCGATGACCGGGCGGAACTCGCCCGTCGTGAACTCCTCCGCCTTCGACGCGGCGGCCTTCAGACGCAGCATCGACTTCGGGGTGAAGACCACCAGCGGCTTGTGGTGCGGGTTGTGCACCTGCCACCGCAGGAGGTGGAAGTAGTTCGACGGGAGGGTCGGCATGGCGACCGTCATGTTGTTCTGCGCGCAGAGCTGCAGGAACCGCTCGGGGCGGGCCGAGGAGTGGTCCGGGCCCTGGCCCTCGTAGCCGTGCGGGAGGAGCAGGACGACGCCGGAGGTCTGCGCCCACTTCTGCTCGGCGGAGGAGATGAACTCGTCCACGACCGTCTGGGCGCCGTTGACGAAGTCGCCGAACTGGGCCTCCCACATCACGAGCGCGTCGGGGCGGGCCAGCGAGTAGCCGTACTCGAAGCCCATCGCGGCGTACTCGGACAGGAGCGAGTTGTAGACGTTCAGGCGCGCCTGGTCCTCGGAGAGGTACATCAGCGGCGTGAACTCCTCGCCCGTCTCGCGGTCGATGATCACCGCGTGACGCTGGCCGAAGGTGCCGCGCTGCGAGTCCTGGCCGGCGAGGCGGACCGGGGTCCCCTCCAGCAGGAGGGAGCCGATGGCGAGGGTCTCGCCCATGCCCCAGTCGATCGTGCCGTCCTCGACCATCGACGCCCGGCGCTGGAGCTGCGGCAGCAGACGCGGGTGGGCGGTGATGCGGTCCGGGACGTTGACCTGGGACTCGGCGATGCGCTTGACGACCTCGGCCGTGACCGCGGTGTTCACCGAGACGGGGAAGCCGTCCTGCGGGTCGTGGGACGGGGCGGAGGCCGGCTGCGACGTCGCCTCGCGGACCTCGGTGAAGACCTTCTCCAGCTGGCCCTGGTAGTCCTGCAGCGCCTGCTCGGCCTCTTCCAGGGTGATGTCGCCGCGACCGATGAGGGACTCGGTGTAGAGCTTGCGCACCGAGCGCTTCTTGTCGATCAGGTCGTACATCAGCGGCTGGGTGAAGGCCGGGTTGTCGGTCTCGTTGTGACCGCGGCGGCGGTAGCAGATGAGGTCGATCACCACGTCCTTGTTGAACGCCTGGCGGAACTCGAAGGCCAGGCGTGCCACGCGGACGCAGGCCTCCGGGTCGTCGCCGTTCACGTGGAAGATCGGGGCCTCGATCATGCGGGCCACGTCCGTGGCGTACATCGAGGAGCGGGACGACTCCGGGGCGGCCGTGAAGCCGACCTGGTTGTTGATGACCACGTGGACCGTGCCGCCGGTGCGGTAGCCGCGCAGCTGCGACATGTTCAGGGTCTCGGCCACCACGCCCTGGCCCGCGAAGGCCGCGTCGCCGTGGAGGGCCACCGGCAGGACGGTGAAGTCCGTGCCGCCCTTGTTGATGATGTCCTGCTTGGCGCGGGCGACGCCCTCCAGTACCGGGTCCACGGCCTCCAGGTGCGAGGGGTTCGCGACCAGGGAGACCTTGATCTGCTCGCCGTCGAGGCCGGTGAAGGTGCCCTCGGCGCCCAGGTGGTACTTCACGTCGCCGGAGCCGTGCATCGACTTCGGGTCGAGGTTGCCCTCGAACTCGCGGAAGATCTGCGCGTACGACTTGCCGACGATGTTCGCGAGGACGTTCAGGCGGCCGCGGTGGGCCATGCCGATGACGACCTCGTCCAGGCGCGACTCGGCGGCGCTGTCGATGACCGCGTCGAGCAGCGGGATGACGGACTCGCCGCCCTCCAGGGAGAAGCGCTTCTGGCCGACGTACTTCGTCTGCAGGAAGGTCTCGAAGGCCTCTGCGGCGTTCAGGCGGCGCAGGATGCGCAGCTGCTCCTCGCGCTCCGGCTTGGTGTGCGGGCGCTCGATGCGGTCCTGGATCCACTTGCGCTGCTTCGGGTCCTGGATGTGCATGAACTCGATGCCGGTCGTACGGCAGTACGAGTCACGCAGGACGCCGAGGATGTCGCGGAGCTTCATCAGGGACTTGCCGGCGAATCCGCCGACCGCGAACTCGCGCTCCAGGTCCCACAGGGTGAGCCCGTGCTCGGTGATGTCCAGGTCGGGGTGCTTGCGCTGGCGGTACTCCAGCGGGTCGGTGTCGGCCATGACGTGGCCGCGGACCCGGTAGGAGTGGATCAGCTCGAAGACGCGGGCGGCCTTGGTGACGTCGTCGTCGTGGCTGGCGTCGATGTCCTTGAGCCAGCGGACCGGCTCGTAGGGGATGCGCAGGGCCTCGAAGATGTCGTCGTAGAAGCCGTTCTCGCCGAGCAGCAGGTTCGCGACCTGGCGGAGGAACTCGCCGGAGGCGGCGCCCTGGATCACCCGGTGGTCGTAGGTCGACGTGAGCGTCATGACCTTCGAGATGCCGAGCTTGTTCAGGGTGTCCTGGCTCGTGCCCTGGAACTCGGCCGGGTAGTCCATGGAGCCGACGCCCATGATCACGGACTGGCCGGGCATCAGACGCGGCACGGAGTGGACGGTGCCGAGGCCGCCGGGGTTGGTCAGGGAGACCGTGACGCCGGTGAAGTCGTCCATCGTCAGCTTGCCGTCGCGGGCGCGGCGGACGATGTCCTCGTAGGCCTGCCAGAACTCGAAGAAGTTCAGCGTCTCGGCCTTCTTGATCGCCGCGACGACCAGCTGGCGGTCGCCGTTGGGCTTCACCAGGTCGATGGCCAGGCCGAGGTTGACGTGCGGCGGCTTGATGAGGGTCGGCTTGCCGTCCTTCTCGCCGAAGGACCAGTTCATCGACGGCATCGCCTTGATGGCCTGCACCATCGCGTAGCCGATCAGGTGCGTGAAGGAGATCTTCCCGCCCCGGGCGCGCTTCAGATGGTTGTTGATGACGATGCGGTTGTCGAAGAGCAGCTTCACCGGGACGGCGCGCACGGACGTGGCCGTGGGCAGCTCCAGCGAGGCGTTCATGTTCTTCGCGACGGCGGCGGCGGGGCCGCGCAGCGTGATCAGCTCCGGGCCGTCGGCGGGCGCGGCGGGCGCGGCCTGCTTCGCGGGGGCGGCGGCCGGCTTGGCCGGCGCGGCGGCCGCGGGCTTCGCGGCGGCCGGGGCCGAGGCGGCGGGCTTCGGGGCGGCCTGAGCGGGCGCGGCGGGAGCCGCGGGAGCCGCCTGGGCCGGGGCGGCGGGCGCCGCGGGCGTCGTGGTCGCTGCGGCCCCCTTCGCCGCAGTACTCGCCGGAGCCGAGGCGGCGGCCGCCCCGGGCTTGTAGTCGGCGAAGAAGTCCCACCAGGCTCGGTCTACCGAGTTCGGGTCCTGGAGGTACTGCTGATAGATCTCGTCGACGAGCCACTCGTTGGGACCGAAGGCCGCGGCGGGGTTCTTACCCGCTTGGTCTGAGTCGGTCGAGATGCTCGAGTTACTGGGGGACTGTGGCGACACGGCGGCAACCGCCCTCTTCCGCTTCACAAGGTGATGGACAGCGGGAATAAAGGCTACGCCTCTGTGGCCGGGAAGGTCAGGTCGAGCCCCTTCATCGTCGCGTAAGTCACATCGGAATGCGTGTTTCGGGGCTGGAAATGGCGGGAAACAAGCGTGGTTCCGGTCCGGAACAGGTGTGGTGGGCACAGATCGGGCATGCGTCGGGCGGGGCCTGCGGCGATGAACGCGCGGCCCGCTGCGTGAACGCACCTGATCACACGTGTCCGTCGGCGCGGATCACACATGGATCTTGTGGCTCCGGTTCGAACTTTACGTCAACTTGGCACAGATGTAAGCCCTGAGAGGATGAGCGAAATCTGGCAAGCAGGAGGGGATTCGGCCACGGGAGGGTGGGTACACGGCGCTCGTGGCGCGTCTCTGGCGACGTCGGCGGGGCCGCCGCGCCGGACCCCGTGATCCCGGGGCGGCTCGGTGCGGCTCGGTGCGGGTGCGTCCGCGGCCGCGTTGTGGTTTGTCGCACGGGGAACCGCGCGAGCGACCACGACGGTGCCGCTCGCCGACCACCTCGACACCGGAACTCTTCCCTCGAACCCTGCCGCGGCGAAGTCCCGAAGAGCTCCGAGCAAAAGTGGAGCCCGGCTCGCGACGTCTGGCACGCACGCTCGCCGCGTTGCCGAAAGCCCCTGGTAGCCCCGCTACAAGGAGCTTCCGGCGCCTTGCGATCGCACGCACCAGACGCCGCGAGCTGATCGGACTCCACTCTTGTTCGGAGCTCTAAGGCTGGGGTGAGCGCGGGGCCGGTGCTCCGGGCAGGGCCACCTGGATGCGGCAGCCCTTGGGGGACTCGGCGACTCCTATGCGGCCGCCGTGGAGGTCGACGGCCCAGCGGGCGATGGCGAGGCCGAGGCCGGTGCCGCCGTCGCTGCCGGGGCCGTGAGGGCGGCTCACCGCGCCGCGGTTGAAGCGTTCGAAGACCCGGTGCCACTCGGACTCGGGTATGCCCGGGCCCTCGTCCAGCACTTCGAGGTCGAGGGACTCCGGCGTGGGTCCGCGGCGGGCCTTGACGGTGACACGGCCGTGCGGGGGGCTGTGCTTGACCGCGTTGTCGATGAGGTTGGCGACCACCTGGTGGATGCGCTCGGGATCGGCGTGCGCGGTCAGCTCCGGGGGGTGGACGTCGAGGTGCAGGTGGACGTCCTTGCGGGTGTGGCTGCCGGAGCCGGAGGCCATGCCCCCGCGGGCACTGGCGACCATCTGCGTCTCCTTGAGGACCCCGGAGAGATACGGCCACACCTCGAAACGGCGTTTGCGGAGCGGGACCACGCCGTGGTCGAGGCGGGAGAGGTCCAGCAGCGTCTCGACCAGCCGGCCCAGCCGTTCCGTCTGCTTCAGCGCCGTACGCATCGTCTCGGGGTCGGCGGTCGCTATGCCGTCCACGATGTTCTCCAGCACCGCCCGCAGGCCCGCGATGGGAGTGCGCAGCTCGTGGGAGACGTTCGCCACGAGCTCCTTGCGCTGCCGGTCCTGGGCCTCCAGCTCATCGGCCATCAGGTTGATCGTGTGGGCCAGGTCGCCCAGCTCGTCCCGGCGGTTCTCGCTGACCCGCCGGGTGTAGTCGCCCCGCGAGATGGACCGGGCGACCGCGTTCATCTCGTCCAGCGGGGCGGTGAGCGAATGCGCCACGAACTGCGTGATCAACAGTGTGGCGATCATCGAGAACACCGTGATGAAGCGCAGTTCCGTCTGGGTGTGCACCGCGATCATCGACAGACCGGTGGTGATCAGGACGGAGACGACGACGAGCGTGCCCAGTTTCGTCTTGATCGAGAAGGGGCGCAGACCGCCGAGCGGTCCCGCGACCTTCCGTGACTGCGCGTCACCGAGACTCCCCGACCGTGGGTCACCGACTCCGCTCATTTCGCCACCAGCCCCCTGTGCCTACGCAACTCCGACGCGCGCGGTGCGGGCGCGGCTCAGGGGGTCGGGGTCTCCAGGGCGTACCCGACACCGTGCACCGTGCGGATCCGCTCCGCGCCGATCTTCCGCCGCAGCGCCTTGATGTGGCTGTCCACGGTCCGCGTCCCGGACGCGTCCGCCCAGTCCCAGACCTCGGCGAGCAGCTGTTCGCGCGAGAGTACGGCACGCGGCGTGTTCGCGAGGCATACGAGCAGGTCGAACTCGGTGGGGGTGAGGTGGACGTCCTCGCTGCGCACCCGGACCCGGCGCTGCGCGTGGTCGATCTCCAGCTCACCGAGGCGCAGGATGCCCGAACGCGGGGTGGTGGCGGCCAGCGCGGCGCGCTCCACGCGGCGCAGCAGCACATGCACGCGCGCGGCCAGTTCACGCATGGAGAACGGCTTGGTCATGTAGTCGTCGGCGCCGACGCCGAGCCCGACCAGCATGTCCGTCTCGTCGTCCCGCGCGGTGAGCATCAGCACGGGGACGGGCCGTTGGGCCTGGACGCGCCTGCACACCTCCAGGCCGTCGAAGCCGGGCAGCATGATGTCGAGGATCAGCAGGTCGGGCTGCCACGCCTCCGCCGTGTCGACGGCGGCCGGGCCGTCGGACGCGGTCTGTACGACGAAACCCTCGGCGCGCAGGCGGGCCGCGATGGCGTCGACGATCGTCGGGTCGTCCTCGACCACGAGTACCCGGCGCTGAGCGCCCGGGGTCGCCGTCGTGCTGCTGTGGGAGGTGTGTGTCTGCTCCATCGCCCGCCCCTGAGTTGCTTTCCGGAATCCGTGGGGTGATCCCTTGACTACGCATGGCTGCGCATGACTGCGATTGACGCTTGAATGATCGGCGCCAGGCAAGCAGGGTACGGGCAGTCACCATGCCAGGGCTATCCAGGTCTGACCGCGAGGTGCACCACGTCCGGAACTCCTCGGGCAACCGGGATCTCTTCGGTACGCACCTGTTGGAACCCGGCATTCCCCAAGGTTTCCTCGAATTCGGGGGAAGGCTGCGCCGACCACACGGCCAGAACCCCGCCGGGGTTCAACACCCTTGCGCAGCTTGCCAATCCGGCCGGTGAGTACAGGTTTTCGTTGCTCTCGGAGACGGTCCAGTCGGGCCCGTTGTCGATGTCCAGGCAGAGCGCGTCGAACGTGGCGCAAGTCTCATTGACGTACTGGACGAGATCGGCTTCCACGATCTCCGTGCGCGGGTCCGCCAGGGCCGCGCCGGACAGTTCGGCGAGGGGGCCCGAGCGGTGCCAGTCGATGACGGCCGGTTCGCGTTCGACAACGGTGATCGCGCCCCAACTCGGGTTCGCGGCGGCGTGTGCGAGCGAGAAGCCGACGCCCAGGCCCCCGATCAGCACACTCGGCTGGAAGCGCCCGTCGAGGGCGTCGAGGGCGGCGTCGACCAGCAGGCGTTCCGAGCGCCCGTCCGAGGTGTCCATCAGGAAGCACCCGTTGGCGATGATCTGCAGCAGCTCCCCGTGCCGCCGCAGGACGACCTCGCCGTAGGGGCCCTCGCGCCGGTCGATGACTTCGGGTACGTCGATGGTGGTCATCCACCCATCCTTACGCGTCCCTTGCCCGACGGCGGCCGAATTACGACCGCTCCGCCGGGGCTTGGCGTGTTCGGAACGCCGGTCCGTCACGACGGGGCGTGCGCGGATCTCCGCATGGCGCCCGTCCGGGAAGGCGGGGTCACCGGTGTCGTTCGGCGCTGTCCGGCCGGGATGGCTCCGAAGCGGCCATGGAACGCGGAAGTTCGACCGGCAGCCGTCCTCCGCCCGCGCCCGGCCGAAGGCAACGCCGGGCAACGCGGTGTGGGGCAACGCCGCGTCGGGCCATGCTGTGTCGTCGCGTCGCGTCGCGTCGCGTCGCGCCGCGCCGTGTCGGGCCGTGTCGGGCCGCGCCGTGTCGGACGCGCCGTCGTCGGCGACGGGCGCCGCCTTCGCGCGATCCGCGGGAGCGCGGCGGGCCGCTCCAGTTCGAGGCCGGCGGGCCGGCGCGCCCTCCAGCAGCGCCAGGGCATCCCGGAGCGGCTCCTCGCCGAAGGCCGGCGCCCTCGGGTGGAAGAACGACTCGACGAAGCGGCCCGGCCGTTCCTCCTGCGGAGACCGCAGCCGCGGCCGCGGCACTGCCATGTCCGCGCGGGCGGGATCGGTGACGTCGTCACCGTACGGGGACGCCGTCCGCGCGCCCGCGTGTGAACTCGGCCGCGCCGACGGTCTCCTCGGCCCCTTCCCGGGTCGCCGTACCGCCTCGCGAAGAGCCCGAGCCCGAACGCCCTGTGCGGGAACCGGCGTGGGGAAGGAGCCGGCACCCTGCTCGGAGATCCCGGCCCGGACGCACCGGTTCCACGGATGACGTCCGGACACCGCGCGTGGCCGAACCGGTCGGCGCCCGAGCGAGGGCCGTTGCCGCTCGCCCGGCGACGGAGAGGCGTTCGACGCCCCGCGCGCGCCTGGGGGCTGTCGTCAAAATCCCGTCTGCCCCGCGACGCCTGGCACGCCGTCCGCGTCCGCCGCCGCACAGGCCGGGTGTCGCTGTCGGATTGCTGTGAATCACGGTGAAGGTGGCGCAGGTCACAGACACGGGGGTGGTGGCCTGTCGAAGGTGGAGCGAAACGGAAGGAGCGCCTCACCTTGGACCGTGTGGAGACCGGGGAAGGGCCGGCCCGGACCGACGTGACGCCGCCGTCGGGCGCGGGGCCGCTCCTGGACGGAATCCCTCGGCAGCCGGGCGCGTCGGCACCCGGAGGAGGCGGAGGGAAGGCCGGGTCTTCGGGGCTCGGTCGACAGCGGCCCGGGCCTTCGGGGTCCGGCGGCCGGAACCGCGGGGTCGGGTCCGGCCGCCGCCCGCATCCCGCCCGTGCCCACCTCCCGCGCCCCTGGCGGCTGCTCCCCACCCCTTCCGCCACGCCGTTCACCTTCTGGTACCTCACGGTGCTCGCGATCACCTCGGCGATCACCGCGTACGGGGACCCGGCCCTCGTCCGCGCCCTCCACCACGGCTTCAGCACGGACGTGGCGCATCTCGTGGGTGCCCCTGTTCCGGTGCTGATCGCGAGCGCGCTGTGGATCGCCGGCGGGGTGACGTCGGCGTACACGCCGGGCTTCGTGCTGGTGCTGACCGCCCTGGAACGCCGGATCGGCGGCCTTCGGACGGCCGGGGTCTTCCTGCTGGGGCATGTCCTCGCCACCCTCGCCACCGAGGTCCCGGTCGGCCTGTCCGTCCTGGCAGGCGGGCTGCCGGGCAGCTCCCTCCACCGCCTCGACTACGGGATCAGCTTCGGGGTGGCGGCCAGCGCGGGCGCGCTGGCGGGCCTGCTGCCGTGGTGGTCGCGCTGGCCGCTGCTGCTCGGCTTCGGCGGGATGCTCATGGACGACCTGCTCGCGTTCGCGGACCCGATGACCGACTGGGGACATCTGATCGCCCTCGGGATCGGCGTGGCCACATGGCCGGTGGTGCGGCGGTGGCGGCGGGCGGCGGGGGCCCGCGACGCGTTCGCGCCGAATCCGGTGCGTCAGGTGGACGCCGCCGTCTGAGGTGTCGCGGTCTTCACTGCCGGCCGTCGAATCCCGCGGTCGTCAGCGGGGCGACCGTCGTCCGGCCCAGGGACTCGTACAGGGCCCGCCCCTCCGGTGTTCCGCCCAGTACGCCGAGCTCCGCGCCCTGGTCGACCACGGACCGGGTCAGGGTGCGCATGACCAGCGAGCCGAGGCCCCGGCGGCGGTGCGACGGAGAGGTCTCCATCCGGTCCACGACCGCGGTCCGTCCGGTCGGGGCGATCTGCCCGCGTGCGGCCCAGGAGCCGTCCGGTGCGGCGGCCATGGCGCGGATCACGCCGCCCCGGGACCAGGTGCGCAGGCGGTAGCCCTCGGGGGCCGTGACGGCCGGGGTGTCCGGTGCCCCCAGGGGTACGGCCATCAGCCGGCCCGGCTCCGGATCGACCCACCAGCCCTCGCCCGGCCAGGGGCGACTCCCGGCGTCTCGGCGAAGACCTTGAGCCACATCCCGGACGCGGTCACGGCGTCGGCGACCTCCCGGACCGTCTCCTCCTCGACGTCGGCGTGCGTCGCCGCGAAGACGTGGCGGGTGACATGGGCGGCCGTTCCGTTGTCGGTCGTGTGGCCCCAGGGCTCCACGACCGGGGGCGCCGCTCCCCGCGAGACCACCCAGCCGTCGACCCAGGCCCGCACGATTCCGTCCACTGCCGCCCCCGCGCGTGTGTGCCGTAAGAGGTGATACTGGATTGAGGGTATTACATTCGAGGGTCCCCGGTGATCGCCCACAGCGAACACGCCGACCCTCGGGAACATGGGGAGGCTCCTCTGCATTGAGTCGGCATAGCTCAACTTGACTGCCGAGGGAGAGATCATGGCTTCGACGTCCGCACCGCTCACCCTGCCCGTACTGCCGCTCGACGACGAGGTCGTGCTGCCCGGCATGGTGGTGCCGCTGGACCTCAATGACACGGATGTACGGGCCGCGGTGGAGGCCGCGCAGGCGGCGGCGCGGGCGGAACGCGGCAAGCCGAGGGTGCTGCTGGTGCCGCGGATCGACGGCGCGTACGCGGCCACCGGTGTGCTCGGCACCGTCGAGCAGGTGGGGCGGCTCGCCGACGGCGACCCCGGGGCGCTGATCCGGGGGCGTGACCGGGTGAGGATCGGGGCCGGGACCACCGGGCCCGGGGCCGCGCTGTGGGTCGAGGGGACCCGCGTCGAGGAGAGCGTGCCGGAGCCGCTGCCCGGGCATGTCGCCGAACTGGTCACCGAGTACAAGGCACTGGCCAGCAGCTGGCTGCGCAAGCGCGGCGCCTGGCAGGTGGTGGACCGGGTACAGGCCATCGACGACGTCTCCGCACTCGCCGACAACTCCGGCTACTCGCCGTTCCTGACGACCGAGCAGAAGGTGCAGCTGCTGGAGACCGCCGACCCGGTCGCCCGGCTGAAGCTCGCCACCCAGCAGCTCCGCGACCACCTCGCCGAGCAGGACGTCGCCGAGACCATCGCCAAGGACGTCCAGGAGGGCGTCGACAAGCAGCAGCGCGAGTTCCTGCTGCGGCGTCAGCTCGAAGCCGTCCGCAAGGAACTGCGTGAACTGAACGGCGAGAAGGAGGGCGAGGAGTCCGACGACTACCGCGCCCGGGTCGAGGCCGCCGACCTGCCCGAGAAGGTCCGCGAGGCCGCGCTCAAGGAGGTCGACAAGCTGGAGCGGTCCAGCGACCAGTCCCCCGAGGGGAGCTGGATCCGCACCTGGCTCGACACCGTGCTCGAACTGCCCTGGAACGAGCGGACCGAGGACGCGTACGACATCCAGGGCGCCAAGGGCGTCCTGGACGCCGAGCATGCCGGCCTGGAGGACGTGAAGGAGCGCATCACCGAGTACCTCGCCGTGCGCAAGCGGCGCTCCGACCGCGGCCTCGGTGTCGTCGGCGGCCGGCGCGGCGGCGCGGTGCTCGCCCTCGTCGGGCCGCCCGGCGTCGGCAAGACCAGCCTCGGCGAGTCCGTGGCGCACGCCATGGGCCGCAAGTTCGTCCGGGTCGCCCTCGGCGGCGTGCGGGACGAGGCGGAGATCCGCGGCCACCGGCGCACCTACGTGGGCGCGCTGCCCGGCCGTATCGTCCGCGCCATCAAGGAGGCGGGTTCGATGAACCCGGTCGTCCTGCTCGACGAGATCGACAAGGTCGGCTCCGACTTCCGGGGCGACCCGGCGGCGGCGCTGCTCGAAGTCCTCGACCCGGCGCAGAACCACACCTTCCGGGACCACTACCTGGAGGTCGAGCTGGACCTGAGCGACGTCGTCTTCCTCGCCACGGCGAACGTTCTGGAAGCCATCCCCGAGGCGCTGCTCGACCGTATGGAACTGGTCCGGCTCGACGGCTACACGGAGGACGAGAAGGTCGTCATCGCCCGGGACCACCTGGTGCCGCGGCAGCTGGAGCGGGCCGGGCTCGACGCCGACGAGGTGACCCTCGAGGAGAGCGCGCTGCGCAGGCTCGCCGGCGAGTACACCCGCGAGGCGGGGGTCCGGAACCTGGAGCGGTCCGTCGCCCGGCTGCTGCGCAAGGTCGCCGCCCAGCACGAACTGGGCGAGCGGGAGCTGCCGTTCACCGTCACCGACGCCGACCTGCGCGGCCTGATCGGGCGCCCGCACCACGTGCCCGAGTCCGCCCAGGACCCGGCGGAGCGGCGTACGGCCGTCCCCGGTGTCGCCACGGGGCTCGCGGTCACCGGTGCGGGCGGTGACGTCCTCTACGTCGAGGCGTCGCTGGCCGACCCGGAGACCGGCGCGGCGGGGCTGACGCTCACCGGGCAGCTGGGCGACGTGATGAAGGAGTCCGCGCAGATCGCGCTCTCCTTCCTGCGCTCGCACGGCGCCGAACTGGAACTGCCCGTCGCCGACCTGAAGGACCGGGGTGTGCACATCCACTTCCCGGCGGGCGCGGTGCCCAAGGACGGACCCAGCGCCGGTGTCACCATGACGACGGCCCTCGCCTCGCTGCTGTCCGGCCGGCTGGTCCGCACGGATGTGGCGATGACCGGTGAGGTCTCGCTCACCGGGCGGGTCCTGCCCATCGGCGGCGTCAAGCAGAAGCTGCTCGCCGCGCACCGGGCCGGGGTCACCACGGTGATCATCCCCAAGCGCAACGAGCCCGACCTGGACGACGTCCCCGCCGAGGTCCTCGACAAGCTGGAGGTCCACGCCGTCACCGACGTCCGCCAGGTGCTGGAACTGGCCCTCTCACCGGCGGAGGTGGCGGTCCCGGCGGCGGCTTGACGACCGCACGGCCGCCCGGCGCACGGGCGGCTCCACGGAGCTCCGGTGGTGACGTGACGGACATCCACCGGACGAGGGAAGGCCCGGGTCCCGTGAGGGAGGCCCGGGCCTCTCCCTTGGGTCCCCCGTGCGGGCGGCACCCCTCGCACACGCCCTCCCGGCGGTCCGGGCCACCCCTCACCTGCGGAATACTTACGGCGCCGCCCACGACGGCGGTCCCCGGCGGAAACATTCGGCAACTCTTCGGCTACGCGGTATCGGGATCAGGAGCGCTGACGTGCAGGACGAGGGCGGAAACGGCGGCGAGGGCGATGTCGGGCCCGGAGCGCCGACCGGCGGCATGGACCAGGCATTCCTCGCGCTGGAGCGGGAACTGACGGTCCTGCTGCGGCGCGCCCGCGCCAAGTCCGGCGAGATGGCCCGGGCGGTCCACCCGGACCTGGAGTCGGCCGCGTACGGGCTCCTGGCCCGGCTCGACGAGACGGGCCGGCTCCGCGCCACCGAACTCGCCGCGTACATCGGCGTCGGCAAGGCCACGATGTCCCGTCAGCTGCGCGCCCTGGAACACCTCGGCCTCATCGCCCGCGAACCCGACCCGGCCGACGGCCGCGCCTGGCTCGTCCACCTCACGGACGAGGGGCGGGCGCGGTTCCGCGCGGTGCGGGACGCCCGGCGGGTGGCGTACGTGCGCCAGCTGGCCGACTGGGACCGGGACGAGGTGGCCCAACTCGCGCGGCTCCTGCACCAGCTGAACCGGGGCGCGGAGGGCTGACCTCCCGAGAGGCGCGCCGGGCCGGGCTGCCGCCCCTCACACCCGCCCACGCACCACGCCGCCTCCACGGCCGCGCGTCCTCACAGCTCCGCGTACACCACGCTCGCGTCGTCGTGGGTCTTCGCCCGCCCGAGGAACCGGCGCTCGGTGTCGGCGTGCTCCAGGTCCCGTACGCGCTCCACCAGGGCGGCGGCGCCCTCCTTCCGCAGGAACGTGAAGCAGTCCTCCCAGCCCCCTTCGCGGAACTTCTCCACCCAGCGGGACGCTCCGTCCGTCAAGGCGGCCACGGCCCTGACCCGTTCGCGGGGGACGACCCCCGTCACCGCCCGTGCGGCCACGGACGGATCGGCCGCCGCCGTCCAGAAGCCGCCCTCCTTGTTGCGGACGGTGGAGTCGGCGATCGCGGCGGTGGCGAGCAGGGCGCGCGGGAGTTCCGACAGACGGTCGTCCAGCACCGCCGTCACCAGCCCGTCCGGCCCCTCGAACAGCAGCGCCGAGTCGGAGAGGACCAGGTACTCCAACCAGTCCTGCGACCACCGCGCCAGAACCACTGTGGCCTGCGGGGTTCTTGGGTGAGAAAGGTCACAGGTTTGGGCGTGCGCCCGGGCGGTACGAGTGATTGCCTGCGAAAGGACGGCGGTCAGGGGTGAATCCCGTTCCGAAAGGGACAGTTCGGTCAGCGCGCCGCCGAGGCGGGAGGTGAACCACGCGACCGAATGTCGACAGCCGTAGTCGGCGGGCGGTGGTGTCACACCGTCAAGGAGGACCACGGTGCCGCCCTGTCCCCCGGCGGGAAGCGCGACCGACGCGAAGTCCTCGTTGGGGCGGGTGGGATCGCCCGGCTCCGAGACGAGTTCCGTACGCATTCGGCCAGTCTGCACGAGCCCTCCACAAGATCCGTGAAAGGCCGACAATGGTCGCCGTACGACCCGGACCCTCCAGGCCGGGTGCCGGGTTTGGCATGGAATGATCGTGAGTGGTGAAGCGCGGCGGCGAATACTGCCAAAGCGCGTCGCCGACGTCCAACCGGCCGACCGCGCGGGACATCGGCACGAGCCGGTGGAACTTGCCCGTCAACTCCCCGGGGATGTTCACTCCTTCGGGTGGCGGGCCCGATGATGCGGGACCATCACCCACCGGCACTGGGAGGGTCGGGAGCCGTACCGGGGGGACGCTCACAAGTTGACGGAACGTCACCCGGGCCCATGGGTACACGAGTCAGGAATGCGAGCACCGGTGCAGAAGACGCGGCCTCGGCGCACAGGCAAGAAGGCAGCTTCGAAGGCCTCCGCGGCCTCCCCGAACCAGCAGGGGACGGCGCAGCAGGCCCCCACCGTCGGCACCGGGCGCAAGGCGCACGTACGCAACCGGCTCATCATCGCCGTGGCCGTCGTGGCCGCCGCCATCGCGGGTGCGGGGGCCCCCTCGGTCCTCGCCGCCTCGGAGCAACTGCACGACACCCAGAGCCTGGTCACGCTCGCCGAGCAGACCCAGGAGACGCTCACCCTCGCCCACGCGCTGGCCGACGAGCGCGACGAGGTCACCGCGTACATCGCCGCCGGACGGCCCAAGTCGGACGCGCCCGGCGAGCAACGCGCCGACCGCGTCGACCGCCAGGTCGAGGAGCTGAGCGCCGACACCGACACCTCCGCCGCGCTGCGCAAGGACATCGGGTCCATCGCCGCCGTACGGAAAGCGGCGCTCTCCGGGCGGAGCACCGCTCTTGAAGCGCATCAGGCGTACACCGCCGTCGTCACCGAACTCCACGCGCTCGCCGAGGAACTCGCCCAGCAGCTGCCGCCCCGCGCGGGCGGCGGAGCCTACGCCCTCGCCGAACTGGACACCGCCGTCCAGCAGGCCGCCGCCGCCCGGGGGCTGCTCGTCGCCGCGCTCAGCGTCCCCAGCACCTCGCAGACCGTCGTCGACCCGGCCACCGGGCTGCCCACGACCACGACCGGCTCCTCCGCCGCCGACGAGAAGCAGCGAGACGCCCTCGGCGCCGCCGCCCAGCAGGCCCGCGTCCGCTCCGACGCCGCCCTCGCCCACTTCCGCGAGACCGCGCCCGCCACCGCCCGCTCCGCGTACGACGCCACCGTCACCGGCCCCGAGGCCGACGCCGCGGACAAGTACCTCGCGCGCCTCACCGACCAGCCCTCCCTCTCCGACGACGAGAAGGGCACCGGCGCCACCAAGGTCGACGCCGCGCTCTCCGCCCGCGTCGACCTGATGCGCGGCGCCGAGTCCTCCCTCTACGACCGGCGCACCAAGGACCTCGCCCAGCTGCGCGACGACGACGTGACCGCGCTGGAGATCCGTGTCGCCCTCCTCGGCGCGCTGATGCTCCTCGCCGTCGGTGTCGCCACCGGCATGGCCCGCTCCCTCACCCGCCCGCTCGCGGTGCTGCGCATCGGCTCCGCCCGCGTCGCCGGTGACCCCGTCGCCGAGGAACCCATCAAGTTCACCGGCCGCAACGACGAGTTCGCCCAGGTCGTACGCTCCGTGAACGCGCTCCACGCGCACGCCCTCGCCCTGCACGAGCGGCTCGCGCCCCTGGAAGGCGACCGCAAGCACCTCATCGGCCAGCGCCAGACCATGGCCGACGAACGCGACCGGCTGCGCGCCGAACTCGCCGAGGCCGGCGCCCACCTGGGCAGGATCCAGCACAGCATCCACGGCACGTTCGTGAACCTGGCGCTGCGCACCCTCGGCCTCGTCGAGCGCCAGCTCGCCGTGATCGAGTCCCTGGAGGAGCGCGAGCAGGACCCCGACCGGCTCGCCACCCTCTTCAAGCTCGACCACTTCGCGACCGTCATGCGGCGCCACAGCGAGAACCTCCTCGTCCTCGCCGGCCACGAGCACATCCAGCACCACGCCGGCGCCGTCCCGCTGGTCGACGTCGTCCGCGCCGCGGTCAGCGAGATCGAGCGCTACGAACGGGTCCGTATCGGCGCGCTGCCGCCGAGCGCGCACATCGCCGGGTTCGCCGCCGACGACCTCAGCCACCTCCTCGCCGAACTCCTGGAGAACGGCACGTCGTTCTCGCCGCCGGAGATGAGCGTCGAGATCTCCGGCTGGCTGATGGAGAACGGCGAGGTCACCGTCTCCGTCCAGGACGGCGGCCTCGGCATCGCCGCCGACCGGCTCGCGAAGCTCAACGCCCGCCTCACCGAATTCGACCCCGACGCCCCCTACGACCAGGAGGACGGCGAGGGCCTCGGACTCGGCCTGTACGTCGTGGCCCGCCTCGCCCACCGGCTCGGCAGCCGCGTGCGGCTCCAGGAGCAGACACCGGGCGGTACCGCCGCGGTGGTCGTGCTGCCCAAGTCGCTGCTGGCCGCGGCACCGGCCGCGCCCGCCGGAGGCCCGCCGCCCGCCGCGGGGCCCGTGCTGTCCCTGCCCGGCATCGCCGCCGAGAGCAACGAGGGCGCCCTGCCCGCCCGTACCGTCGCCGTACGCGAGCCGGAGGGCGACGGCGACCCGCTGATCGAGGCCGCGGAACGCGCGCTGCTCGCGCGGGAGGCCCCCCACACCGCCGGACGCGCGGGGAACGCGGACGGCGCGGCGGACGACGAGGGCAGCGGACCCGACACGAGCACGGACACGGCCGTCCGCGGTGGGAACGCGGACCTCGGACCGGGCACGGAGACGGCCGTCCGCGGCGGGAACGCGGACCCCGGACCGGGCACGGAGACGGCCGTCCGCGAGGGGAACGCGGACCCCGGACCGGGCACGGACACCGCCGTCCGCGAGGGGAACGCGGACCCCGGACCGGGCACGGACACCGCCGTCCGCGAGGGGAACGCGGACGCGGCAGGGGAGGACGAGGACGACGACGTACGGGAGGACGCGCCGGCGGCCCCGGCGGAGTCCGTCTCCGAGACCACCATGGAGCTGTTCGCTCCCGTGGCCCCGGAGCCGGCCGCCGACGAGGACGACGGCGACCCGTACACCATCGGCCCCGACACCCATGAGCGCGCCGCCGACGAGGGGGACGCGGCGCGTACGACGGAGGGGACCCCGCGCCTCACCGACAAGGGCCTGCCCAAGCGCACGCCCAGGATCACCGCACCGGTGCCCACGGCCCCCAGGCAGCGCGCGGGGGGCGTGAACGCCGAGGAGCTCAGGCGTCGGCTCGGCGGGTTCCACCAGGGGGCCAGGGAGGGACGCCGCGACGTCGAGGCGGAGATCGCCGAGCAGTCGGGCGAGACACGGGCACCCGAGCCACAGGAGTACCGGACAGAGGCAGTTGACACCACGGGGGGCACTTCCGAGGAGGCAAGCAGTTGACCGCGCCCAGTACCTTCGGCTTGAGCAGTGAAGCCCGCAACCTGCACTGGCTGCTGACCAACCTCGTCGAGGAGGTGCCGGGACTGCTGTCGGTCGCGGTGGTCTCCTCCGACGGTCTGCTCCTGCTCTCCTCCGACCCCGGCCGCAACGCCGAGGCCCGCGAGGCCCAGGGAGAACGGCCCCAGGGCCCCCGGGGCTCCGCCGCCGACCTCGCCACCATCGTCTCCGGCATCGGCAGCCTCACCATCGGCGCCGCCAAGCTCATGGAGTTCGGCGGGGTCAAGCAGACCATGGTCGCGATGGACGAGGGCAGCCTCTTCGTGATGTCGATCAGCGACGGCTCGCTGCTCGGCGTCCACGGCTCCCCGGACTGCGACATGAGCGTGGTGGCGTACCACATGGCCCTCTTCGTCGGCCGTGCCGGACACGTCCTCACACCCGAACTCCGCAGCGAACTGCGCAAGTCCCTGGAGGCCGAGGAGATCGAGGCGGCCGGGAGCCGGCGATGAGCGGCGCGAAGAAGACCAGGGCGCGCGCCCCCAAGCAGGGCTCGGCGAGGAAGCCGGGCCTGCAGCGGTCCCCTCACAAGAGGCTCCCGGTGCGCGGCGGGGACCGCAAACCCGCCCGCGTACGCCCCTACTCCCTGACCGGCGGCCGCACCCGCTTCGGCCATGTGCTCCTCGTCGAGACCTTCGTCGCCGTGCTCGAAGCACCGGCCGACAGACCGGAGCCGGCCGGGGGCACCGCCCACGCGTTCGGCGGTGGGGGAGGGCCACTCAACACCAAGGTGATGCCCGAGATGCGGGCCATCGTCGAACTCTGCCGCCGTATGCGGACGGTGGCGGAGATCGCCGCGCTGCTCAAGATGCCGCTCGGTGTGGTCCGCGTTCTCCTCAGCGATCTCGCGGACCAGGGAAAGATCCGTGTGTACGGAACAGGTCACGGCCCGGGACAGCCGGACCGCGCTCTGCTGGAAAGGGTGCTGAGTGGACTCCGCCGTCTCTGACGCCGCCTCGCCGGGCGTCACCCCCGACGCCTCGCCCGGCGTCAACCCGGGCGTCACCGCCGACGCCCCCCGGCCCGGCGGCTTCGCCCGGGCCGCCTCCCGCGGTCTCGACCGCTTGACCGCGGCGCCCGCGCCCCGGTACGAGCCGGAGCCCGAGGAGGACCTGAAACCCTGGCAGGCCGACCTGTCCCGCGCCCCCATCGCCACCAAGATCGTGGTGGCGGGCGGGTTCGGCGTCGGCAAGACCACCCTCGTCGGCGCGGTCTCCGAGATCACCCCACTGCGCACCGAGGCCCTGATGACCGAGGCCAGCGCCGCCACGGACGACCTCTCCGCGACCCCGGAGAAGATCACCACCACCGTGGCCATGGACTACGGCCGCATCACCCTCGACGACGACCTCGTCCTCTACCTGTTCGGCACGCCCGGCCAGGAGCGCTTCTGGTTCATGTGGGACGACCTGGTGCGCGGCGCGATCGGGGCCATCGTCCTCGCCGACACCCGCCGTCTCACCGACTGCTTCCCCGCGCTCGACTACTTCGAGAGCTGCGGCCTGCCGTACATCGTCGCCGTCAACGAGTTCGACGACAGCGACCGGTACGAGCCGGAGGACGTACGGGACGCGCTGACCGTGCCCGCCCATGTACCTGTCATGATCATGGACGCGCGGGACCGGGCCTCGGTGCTGGAGACCCTGCTCGCGCTCTGCGGCCACGCGATATCCGTCAGCCCCGAGTAGCCCCGGCAGGGCGCGGGGCACACCGAGGCGTAGGAGGAGACCAGTCCGGATGCGGAAGATACTCGTCGTCGGAGCCGGCCAGTCCGGGCTCCAGCTCGCCCTCGGCCTCCAGTCGCACGGGTACGAGGTCACGCTGATGTCCAACCGTACGGCGGACGAGATCCGGCACGGGCGGGTCATGTCGACGCAGTGCATGTTCCCCACCGCGTTGCAGCACGAGCGGGACCTCGGGCTGAACTTCTGGGAGTCGCAGGCGCCGCGGATGGTGGGTATCGGCGTCTCGGTCTCCGGCCCCGGGGCCGAGCGCCTCGTCGACTGGGTCGGGCGGCTCGACGGGTACGCCCAGTCCGTCGACCAGCGGGTGAAGATGGCCGGCTGGCTGGACACCTTCGCCCGGCGGGGCGGCCAACTGGTCATCCACGGCGCGGCCGTCTCCGACCTCGACTACTTCGCCCGGATCTACGACCTGGTCCTGGTCGCCGCGGGCAAGGGCGAGCTGGTCTCCCTGTTCTCCCGCGACCCCGCCCGGTCGCCGTTCACCCGGCCGCAGCGCTCCCTCGCGGCGGCGTACGTCCACGGTCTGGAGCCCCGCCCCGAGCACCCCGACTACGAGGCGGCGCACTGCAATCTGGTCCCCGGCGTCGGCGAACTCTTCGTCACCTCGACGCTGACCACCTCCGGGCGGGCGGACCTGCTCTTCTGGGAGGCGGTGCCCGGCGGCCCGGCCGATGTGTTCCAGGGCGTCACCGACCCGGCCGAACACCTCGCCCTGACCCTGGACCTCATGGAACGGTTCGTCCCGTGGGAGCACGCGCGGACCGGCCGGGTCGAACTCACCGACGCGGGCGGGGTGCTGACCGGCCGCTACACCCCCGTCGTGCGGCAGCCGGTCGCCCACCTGCCCGGCGGCGGGCTGGCGTTCGGTGTGGCCGATGTGGTCGTGGCCAACGATCCGATCACCGGGCAGGGCGCCAACACCGCGTCCAAATGCGCGGCAACGTATCTGCGGGCGATCCTGGACCACGGGGACGCGGAGTTCGACGAGGCGTGGATGCGGCGGACGTTCGAGCGGTTCTGGGCGGAGACGGCGGGCCCGGCGACGAAGTGGACGAACGCGATGCTCGGCGAGCCGCCGGAGCATGTGCTGACACTGATCGGAGCGGCGGGCGCGCTGCCCCGCGTGGCCGACCGCTTCGCAGGCGGCTTCGACGACCCGGCGGACTTCGAGAACTACTTCTTCGAGGCGGAGAAGACCGAGGCGTATCTGTCGGAGATCGCGGGAGGCTAGGGCCTTCCAGGGGTCTGTCGTCAGACTCCGCCCTTCGAGCAGGGGGACCCCCAGAGCACGCACCAGACGCCGCGAGGCCGCCCTCCGGGCGACGACGGGAGTGGGACGACAGCGCCTAGAAGGCTCGTGAAGATCTTGCTCCGACCACCCGACTCGCCCCCGATGACGTCGGCCGGGCTCCGGCCGTCGTGCCCCTCTCCAGCCTCCGGATGCCGGCGAGCTGCTCGGTGGTGAGGGAGGCGAGGAGCCGTTCGACCTCGCCGAGACGGCTGCGTACCGTGTCGCGTTCCTTCTGCCGGCGCTCCGTGAGGGTGAGCCGGCGGTCGAGGGCGGCTCGGGCCTTGCGGGCGAGCGCGTTCGTCGTCTTCTCGCTGCCGGCCAGCCGTTCCACGGTCCGGGCGCGCTCCTGGGCTACCTGGCCGACCACATGGCCCTGCTCCAGTGCGCGGTGCGGGTCGCGGGCGAGGAGCAGCCGGACGTACGGGGAGAGGTCGGTGCTGCTGTTCTGGTACTGCTGCCGGGCCAGCCGGCCCGCGGCACCCCGTCTGTCGTGCAGCAGGAGCCGGGCCGCGGTGAGCCGCCGGTCGAGGCGCGCGACCTCCGCCTGCTGCTTCTCGAGTTCCTTCTGGGTGGCCTGGTAGGCCTTGGTGGACTTCTCGGCCGCGCGGTACAGCCGCCGGAGGTCGGTGAGCAGCTCGGCCACCGAGCGTTCGCCGGGCGCGGCGGTGCCGCCGCCGTCCGTGGTTCCCCCGGTCCCGGCGGTGCCGCCGTCCGCGGTCGCCCCGGTACCGGCGGTGTCGTCGGTCGCAGGCCCGGCCGTGTCGCTGGGAAGCGGCGGTGGGGCCGCCGCGGACTGGACGGGGGCCGCAGTGAGGAGTGTGCCGGCCGCGACCGCCGTGGCGGCCGCCGTACGGACCAGCCGAGGGAACTTTCCTGACACGTCATCACCTCCGGTGCGCGGATGGGCCGTCCACCTCGCACCGGCAGGATGGGAGGAGCGGGGGGCGGGCGCGCGCCGGGTGGCCCGTCCGGCCCCCGGAGGTCACCCGTCGGGGGACGGCGGCTGCGCGGGCGGCGTGGCGGATTGCCGTTTCGGGCCGGACCACGGCCACTTCGGGCCCCGGCCCGGGTCCGCGTCCGGGGCGTACTCGTACTTCCACAGCTGGTGCATGAATCCGCCCCGCCCCGCGTCGACCCTGCGGTACACGAGCACCGTGTCCGGGCCGCCCTCCGGGTCGGGCACGGGGACCCGGTACGTCTTCGGCGGGTGCCCGGTGATGCCGAGCAGCACCGGCAGGACGCGGCCGTCCAGGGGGCCGCCGACGAAAGGGGTGTCCTGTGTCTTCACCGGACCAGTGTCACAGCAGGTGGGCGGCGTCGCCGACCACGGGCAGGACACGGCGGGCCAGGGTGCCGACGGCACCGTCCGCGGCCTCCATCGCGAGGGCGGCCCGGACGGCGGTCGCGGTCTGCCGGTCGCGGCCGGCGGTGACCGTGACACAGGCGACGAACTGCTCCACGAGCCAGTCGCGCACCTCGGCCACGTCCGGCCGCTTGCCCTCGTCCAGCCAGATGAGGGAGGCGGCCTCCACGGCGGTGATCCACATGCGGACCGTCATCCGCAGCCGGAGGTCCGGCTCCGCGACCTCCAGATGCCGCAGGATGTGCTCGGCGGCGGCCCGCCGTACGCCGTCCACGATGGCCGTCGCCCGGGACGTCTCCACCACGCTGCCGCCCTGGAGGAGGGCGCTGAAACCGGTGTCGTGCTCGTCGACGAAGGCCAGATACCGGTCGAGGGCGCGGGACAGCCGGGCGGTGAGAGGACCCTCGGCGGGTTCGTCGAAGCACTGCTCCAGCTCTTCGGCGGCCGAGCGGAGGGCGGCCTCGTAGAGCTGTTGCTTGCCGCCCGGGAAGTAGCGGTAGACGAGGGGACGGGAGACACCGGCCGCCTCCGCGACGTCGTCGAGGGAGACGTCCTCCGGGGCGTTGTGCGCGAAGAGTTCCAGGGCCGCGTCGAGGAGCTGGCTGCGCCGCTCCTCGACGCTCAGGCGGCGGTACGCGCGGGTGGGGGCCTCGGACGTCATACGGGAAGCGTAGTCGCGCGGCGGGGGCCGGGCGCATGGTAGCTCGGGGGTACGGGTTCGTCGGCGGGTGCGGGTGGGCTGTGGTTTCTCGCGCTGTTCCCCGCGCCCCTGAAGGGTTGGGCCTGCGGCCCGCCCTTCACAGCAAGAGCACGGGGCGCGGCCCCGGTCGCTTTTCGGGGGCGCGGGGCGGTGACACCTGCGGCTCCGCCGCGACGGGCGCGACCAACCCCCACGCACCCGTACCGCCGAAACCACCCGCACCCGCCGTACCCACCCGTGCCCCCGAGCCACGGGGCGCTCTGACCCACTCCCTACCCCAGCAACCCCGAAGACCGCCACATCCGCCGTCCGACCCCGCGCAGAACACCGATGTCGTCCAGGAAGTCGGTCAGGCGGCGCGCCCCCGTCTGCATGATGTCGCGGCGGTGCGCGCTCGCGCGCACCTGCGCGAGGGCCTCCCGCTGGTCGAGGCCGACATTCGTGTAGACGTCCGGGTTGATGAAGGCGACGGAGAAGACACGGGCGAACTCACCGGAGGTGATCCGGGTGAAGCCGCGCGACAGCCGAGGCGCGGTGACCATCTGGCGGCGCAGCTCCTCGCGGGCGTAGCGCACGTGCCGGGCCTCCTCGACCACATGGATCCGGGTCACCCCGCGGATGAGGGGCTGGACGCGCTCGTCCGGGAACGTCAGCCGCTGCATCCAGTCGAGGATCTCCTCGCCGAGCAGGGTCGCCGTGAAGGAGCCGGGGGTCGTGGAGATCGTCTTGAAGACACGGCCCAGGTTCTGGTGCAGACGGCTCACCGGGTAGTACGGGGTGTCACCCTTGCTGATCAGCCGGGCGAACATCTTCGAGTGCCGGCACTCGTCCTCGATCTCGGTCAGCGCGTAGCGCACATGCGCGCTGGTCGCGGCCTTGTCGTAGATGTGCCGCACGAGCAGCTGCATGAGGATGATCTCGAACCAGATGCCGAGCGAGGCCAGGGCGGCCGCCTCGTGCTGGGACAGGGCGATCCGCTGCTCCTCCGGCATGCGCTGCCACATCGGCGTCCCGTACAGCGACACCAGCTCCGGCGGCCAGAACCACTTCCCCGGTTCGAAGGGCGCGTCCCAGTCCAGCTCCTTGTCCGGGTCGAAGGAGTGCTTCGCGGAGGAGGCGAGCAGTCGCTCGGCCACCTGTTCCCGGTCCTTGAGCAGGCCGAGGGCGTCACGGAGCACCTCCGCCTCGGACACCGAGGTCACCGTCGTCATGGCTGTTCCCACCTCGTGGTACGGGGATTTTCGGTCAGTTACCGGCGGTCACCGCTTATGAGACTACTTGTCAGCAAGGGCGTCAATCCCTTGCGCGGTACTTGTTGACGACTCGTCTACCGGTGGGGGCGCGAGGCGCGGCCGGGTGGCGGGGCGCGCGGGCGGTCCGAGGGGCGCCGGGAGGGAAGGGTCCCGGGGCCGCCTGCGCCGGCCCCGGTCCGCAGACGGCCTCGCCGCCCGGCCGCGGGGCGTCAGCCGTCGGTGACCCCGGGAGTGGGCTCGGCGGCCGGTCCCTCCGCCGGGTCCGCCGGCCGCACGAACCACTCCCCGCGGCGGGACGGCATCTCCCGGTGTCGCCGCTGGTGCATGAACGTGGTCAGGGGGTCGATGTCCTGCCACTTCGTCAGGTCGGGGTGCACGCCCCGCAGAGGCCTGCCGTGCTCACCCGGCCCCCCTCAGTACCGCCCGCATCACCTCCCGCGCGATCGGGGCGGCGTCTCCACCCCCGCTGATCTCGCCCCGTACCGCGTCCGCGTCCTCGACCACCACGGCCACGGCCACCTCGGGCTCCGGAGCCTCATGGGACTGGGCCCAGCCGATGAACCACGCGTACGGGGTGCCGGAGTTGCCGATGCCGTGCTGGGCGGTGCCGGTCTTGCCGCCGACGAGGGCGCCGCGGACGGCGGCGTTGGCGCCGGTGCCGTCCGAGACGACGCCGAGCATCAGCTCGCGGAGCCGTCTGGCGGTGGTCGGGGTCATGGCCTGGCGCAGGATCCGCGTACCGGTGGCGGAGACGGTACGGCCGTCGGCCGTGGTCGTGCGCTCCACGAGGTACGGCGATCTGACGGTCCCCCCGTTGGCGACGGCCGCCGTGACCATCGCCATCTGCAGGGGCGTGGCCCGGGTGTCGAACTGGCCGATGGAGGAGAGCGCGAGCTGGGCCCGGTCCATCCGGGTGTCGAAGCTGCTCGGCGCGACGGAGAACGGGATGCGCAGCCCCGAGTTGTTGAAGCCGAAGGCCCGTGCCGTGTCCCGCATGGTGCCGAGGCCGACGTCGACGCCGAGTTTGGCGAACACCGTGTTGCACGACCACTCGAAGGCATAGCGCAGCGAGGCGTCCTCGCAGCCCTCGACCTCGTTCGATAGGGAGGTCGTGGTGCCCGGGAGGGTGTACGGCGCGGGGGAGCGGGTGGGGGCGTCGACGTCGCTGATCACCCCGGCGTCCAGCGCCGCGGCGGCCGTCACCACCTTGAAGGTCGAACCCGGCGGATACGTCTGCCGCACCGCCCGGTTGAGCATGGGCTTGTCCGCGTCCCCGTTGAGCCGAGCCCAGGCCCGCGCCGCCGACGCGCCGTTCCCGGACAGCAGGCCGGGGTCGTAGGAAGGGCGGGAGACCAACGCCAGGACCCGCCCGGTGGCCGGTTCGAGGGCCACGACCGCCCCCCGGCGGGCGCCCAGCCACCGATAGGCCGCCCGCTGCGCCGCCGCGTCGATGGTGGTGACGACCTCGCCGCCGGCGTTCTGGTCGCGGGTGACGTCGTTCCACAGGGGCAGGAAGGACAGCATCGGGTCGCTGCCGTCGAGGAGCGGGTTCTCGGCGTGCTCCAGCAGCGTCGTCCCGTACACCTGCGAGGCGAAGCCCGTGACCGGCGCGTACAACGGGCCCTCCCGGTACGTCCGTTCGTAGCGGAGCTGCTCTCCCGTGTCCTTCGAGCCGGTGACGGGCCGGCCGCCGACCAGGATGTTCCCGCGCGGCTGGCCCCAACGGGCGATCTCCGTACGCCGGTTGGCGGGATTGTCGTCGTACGCACGGGACTGGAAGACCTGGACGCGGGTGGCGTTGACCAGGAGGGCGACGAGCAGCAGGGCGCACAGCGCGGCGGCACGGCGGATGTACTTCGTCACGCGTCCCCCTCCGTCGGTCCGTCGTACTGCCTGCGGGCCGAGTCGCTCAGCCGCAGCAGCAGGGCCACGATGATCCAGTTGGTGACGACGGACGAGCCGCCCTGGGCCATGAAGGGCATCGCCATGCCGGTCAGGGGGATCAGCCCGGTCACGCCGCCCGCGATCACGAAGACCTGGAGGGCGATGATCGAGGCCAGGCCGGTGGCGAGCAGCCGCCCGAAGGGGTCGCGCAGCGCGAGACCGGCCCGGTAGCCGCGCTCGACCAGCAGGGCGTAGAGCAGGAAGATCGCCGAGAGTCCGGCCAGGCCCAGCTCCTCGCCCGCCGTGGCCAGGATGAAGTCCGACTTGGCGGCGAAGCCGATCAGGATCGAGTTGCCGAGGCCGAGCCCGGTGCCGAGCAGCCCCCCGGCGGCGAACGCGAAGAGCGACTGCGCGAGTTGGTTGGGTCCCCGCCCCGCCTCGATGGACGCGAACGGGTGCAGCCAGTCCTCGACCCGGACGTGGACATGCGGTTCCAGCCAGCCGACGGCCATCGCGCCCACCCCCGCGAGCAGCAGCCCCACCGCGATCCAGCCGGTACGGCCCGTGGCGACGTACAGCAGGATGACGAACAGGCCGAAGAACAGCAGCGAGGTGCCCAGGTCCCGTTCCAGGACCAGCACCCCGACGCTCAGCAGCCAGATGGTGACGATCGGCCCGAGCACCCGCCCGGTGGGCAACTGGAGGCGCTTGAACCGCCAGACCTGGCGCCCGGCGTACGCCAGCGCGTTGCGGTTGGCCGCGAGATAGCTGGCGAAGAACAGCGCCAGCAGCACCTTCGCGAACTCGCCCGGCTGGAGGGAGAACCCGGCGATCCGCACCCAGATGCGGGCGCCGTTCACCGGCGGGAAGAGGATCGGCAGCGCCAGCAGCGCCAGCGCGCCCACCACCGAGACATACGCGTACCGCTGGAGCACCCGGTGGTCCCTCAGCAGGACCACGACCACGATGAACAACCCGATGCCCAGCGCCGACCAGTTCAACTGGGCGGGTGCCGCATGGTCGGCCGGTGTCTCCAGGTCCAGCCGGTGGATCAGCACCAGCCCCAGCCCGTTCAGCAGCACCGCGATCGGCAGCAGCAGCGGATCGGCGTACGGCGCCCGCAGCCGCACCGCCAGATGGGCCAGCAGTGCGAGCACGCCGAGCCCGGCGCCGTAATCGGCGGCGCCGGGCGGGACGGTGCCGTTCTTCGCCAGGCCGACGGCGCAGTAGCCGTACACGGAGAGCAGGACGGCCACGACGACGAGGCAGAACTCGACGCCTCTGCGCCGGGGGAGGCGAACGGCGGGCGGGGACGGGTCGGCGGGGGGATCCGCCGCCAGGGTCGTTCCGGCCTTGGTGGTCATGCCCGGAACTTACCCAAATGGAATGTCTTGTGCGCCTTGTCGCTCAGCTCAGCACCAGCGTGGCGTCTTCCAGGTGTCGATGTAGCGGGCCGAACCCCAGGCCCAGGTGCCGTCGGTGAGCAGGTACCAGAGCCGGTTGCCGTCGATGGACTGTCCCTGGGTCTTGCAGAAGATCTTGACGATCTGACCGTAGGGCGCGACCCGGATGACCGCGCCGCCGCGGTTGGGCGCGCTGCGCAGGATCAGCCCGGAACGGGCCGTGACCTTCCCCTTGACGGTCTTGTCGTGGAGGCCGGCGTGGCCCCGGCTCTCGCCGGCGGCGGCGGGAGTGGTGGCCGCGAGCGCCACGAGCGCGCCGCCGGCGGCGGCTATGCCGAACCGCATGAACAGAATCCGCAGGGACATGTGATGCTCCTCCAGAAAGGGGGCGAAGCTGACTAATCGCCACATTAGGAGGAGGGGGAAGGGGGCGCCTTCCGTGTTGGGCCATCGGGGAAGGTCCCGCGTCCCGGACGTGCGGTCAGTCCCCGCGTACGGGCAGCCGCAGCGTGGCCGTCGCACCCCCGTCGCACGCGTTGCGGAACTCCAGCCGCGCCCCCAGCACCTCCGCCTGCCCCACGGCGATCGTCAGCCCCAGCCCGTGCCCCTTGGCGGAGCCCTCCGTACGGAACCGCTGCGGCCCGTCGGCGACGAGGTACTCCGGAAACCCGCCCCCGTGGTCCCGCACGGTCACCACCGGCCCGTTCACGGTGAGCACGACGGGAGGTGCCCCGTGCCGGTGCGCGTTGGCCACCAGATTCCCCAACACCCGCTCCAGCCGCCGCCGGTCGGTCTCGACGCAGACGTCCTCGGCGACACGGACCTCCGTGCCGGAACCGGCGTGCGCGGCCACCCGGCCGGCCAGCACACCCAGCCGGACCTCCTCCAGGTCCAGCCGCTCGCTCCCCGTCTCCAGCCGGGAGATCTCCAGCAGGTCCTCCGTCAGCGTCCGCAACGCGGCGACCCGGTCCCGCACCAGCTCCGTCGGCCGCCCCGGCGGCAGCAGTTCGGCCGCCGCGTGCAACCCGGTCAGCGGCGTCCGCAGCTCGTGCGCCACGTCCGCCGTGAACCGCTGCTCGCTGAGCAGCTTCCGCTGGAGCGTGGACGCCATCGTGTCGAGCGCCGCGGCGACCGCGGCCACCTCGTCCCGGTACCGCGCCGGAACAGTCGTACGGGGATCACCGACCCGGGCGTCCAGATCGCCCGCGCTGATCCGCCGCGCCACCTGGGAGGTCGTGCGCAGCCGCCGGGTGACACGGGTGATGCCGAGCGCGCCCAGCGTCAGCGTCACCCCGATCGCCAGCGCCGACGAGCCCAGGATGGCCCGGTCGAGCCCCTCGATCGTGGCCGCGCTCTGCGCGTAGTCGAGCCGTACGGCGAGCGCCCGGCCGTCGGCGGGGGTGGCCGCCCACATCGCCGGGTGGCCGTCGACGACGCCGACCATCGTGCCGCGCCGTCCGTCCTGTGCCAGCGCGCGCAGCGCCTTCGGGAGCCCCGGGGGATCGATCGCGGCGTCCGGCGGGAGCCGGTTCCCGGCCTCGTACGCCCGGGTCGCGGTCTCCAGCCGGCCCAGAGCCCGCGAGCGGGCGTCGCTGACGGTCTGGTGGGTGACCGAGACATGCACGAGGGCACCGAGCAGCGCGGCCAGACCGCAGCACATCACGGTGATGAAGGCCAGCGCCTTCCAGGTGAGCGAGGCGGCCCTGCGGCGCAGCCCCGGACGCCTTCCCGCGCCGCGCGGCACGGGCTCTCCGGCCCGTATGACGGGCTTCTCCGCCCGTATCACGGGCGCTCCGACGACGGGGACGACGACGGTGACGGCGACGGGGCCGACGGCGTGGGCGACGCCGCGGAAGCCGAACGGGAGGGAGCGGGCCCGCCGGACGCCCCCGGCGACCTCCCGACCCGCAGGATCTCGTCCCGGGTGAGCAGCATCGCCCGCTGCTCGGCGTCCCATTTCCACTGCGTGCGGTACTCGTAGCCGACGATCGCCGCCGGGGAGCGGATGATCACGGTGCGGCCGGCGAGCTCGACCGCGATCACCGCGTCATCGCTGGCCAGCACCTGCACCAGCCGGCCCTTGCGGAAGGTGTACATCCGTACGGCCGTCTGGTTGCCCGGCAGCAGCCGGAAACCCAGCACCATGTCGTCGTGCCCGTCGCCGGTGATGTCCCGGTAATAGGCCTCCAGGACGGGGCACTCGTCCCGGTCGCCGCCCGTGGCACAGTCGGCCATGCGCCGGGCCGTCCCGCGGTACGGGGCCCCGGAGTCCGTGTAGAAGTCGGGGTGCGCGGCCACCTCGGCGCGCACGACCGCCACCGGGTCCACCTTCCGGATGTCGTCGCCGGGGACCGTGACCCCCTTGACCACCTCGGTCTCGGCCTCGCCGAAGTCGTAGGCGGGGGAGGAGGCGGGCGGCTGCCCGGGCCAGAGCCGGGTCGGGCCGTTCGCGGTGGGTGTCGCGCCCGCGCTCACCAGACCCCCGGAGTCGCCGCAGCCCGTCAGCGGCAGGACGACGGCCGCGACGGACGCGGCGCCGACGGCCACGCGTGCGGAGCGGCTGCGGAACACGGGACTCCTGGAGGACGGTGTTGGGTCCCGTACACCTTATGCGCGGCCCGCTCCGCCCTAATCGGCGAGTTCCTCCAGCTCCTCCAGCAAGCGGACGGTCGGCAGCCCGGTGTGCAGATACTCCACGAACAGCTCGTTGTGCAGCGCCCACGGCGAGCGGCGGGTGCGGATCAGCCGGATCGCCTCCTCGGCGGAGTGCCCGTCGCGGATCAGCGCGTGCGCGACGACCAGACCGGACCTGTTGTAGCCGTGGAAGCAGCGGACGAGGACCTTCCGGCCGTCCTCCAGCGCGTCACAGGCGGCCTGTGCCAGCCGCATCACGCCCGCCAGCTGCGTACCGTCGAGCGGTCCGTCCGGGATCGGCCACACATGGTGCTCGACGCCGTCGCCCGGACCGTACCCGGGCAGGCGCAACAGGGACAGCACGAGATCGAACTCATCGCCCACGACGGCGAATTCGACTTCACCGGTGCGGGTCCGCCCCGCGAACTCGTGCCCGCCCATCCACAGGCCGGGCACGATCTCGCTCCACGGTTCGCGCGGAGCCGGAACGTCGGGTTGCTTTCTGCGCGGCGGCAACGGCGGCCTCCCCAAGCCCCTGACGACGGGTCGTCCCCTCAAAGGTATCCGGGTTCTTGCCGATGGAGCACCCCGCCTGTTCCCATGGTCTGGGGTGATGGTCCATGGACGGACTGCGCGTCATACCGACCTGGCGGCACGGACGGGAGCGCCTGTACGTGTGCCGCACCGACGGGAGCAGCGTCGCCTGGTACGACCGTGAGACGGGCCGGGTGAACCTGCTCAGCGAGGAGTCGAGAGCGGACGTGCTCGCCGCCCTGGGCCCGTTCGTCACCGGCCCGGTCACGGTGGGCCCACCGCCCGTGCCGACCGCCGCCGAGCTGGCCCGGCTGAGCCTGCACCCCGACGACGACCTCGCCCCCAACCGCCCCGGCGAGGCCCTGCTGATCGACCTCGACCGCGACCCCGGGCCGCCGCGCCGACTGCGCCCCGACCCGCGCCGCCGGGCCCTCGCGGCGGAACAGACGGTCGGGGCGGCGCTGGACGGCCTGGAGGGCGCGGGCTGGCGCACCCTGCACTCGCTGCCGCTGCCCGGCGGAGACCGCATCCACCATCTGGTGATCGGCCCCGGTGGCCTGTTCTGCGTCCACTCCCTCTACGCCCGCAGGCAGCGTGTCACGGTCGCCGACCCCCTCGTCGCCCTCGGCCGTCAGGAGCCCCGCCCCCTGCTGCGCCGGCTCCGCGCCGACACCGACCGGGCCTCGTACGCCCTCACCGCCGAGGTCCGCGCCGTCCTCGCCCTCGTCGAACCCGCCGGCCTCCGGGTCAGCGCGCCCCCGCGGGAGGCCCGCGTCCTGACGGACGGCGACCTTCCCGACCTCGCCCGCACCGGAGGCATGCTCAAACCGGCGGACATCGAGGCCCTGTACGCGGCCGCCAGGGACCGGGGCACCTGGACGAGGGTGTGAGCGCAGGGCGCCGCCGAGGGCGAAGGGGCCGGGAGCAGCGGTCCTTCGGTGACGAGGGGCGGTCGCTTCGGCGGAGCGGCCGGGGTGGGTGGCTTCGTGGCGGAGTGCCTGGGGAGAGGCGGGGTGGCTCCTCGGTGAAGTCCCGGGTCCTCAGAGCGGCGGGTGGGTGTCCCGGGCCTCAGGGCGGCGGGTGGGTGTCCCGGGCTTCAGGGCAGCGGGTGGGATGCGGTCGGGTCGAGGAGGGGGGCGAGCAGGTCGCCGTAGTCCTGGAGGCGGGGGGCGATGTCCGGTGCCCGGAAGACCAGCTGCCCGGGGGAGGCGCACTCCTCGACCTCGGTCCAGGTGACCGGCGCCGACACGGTGGGCTCGGTGCGGGCACGCAGGGTGTAGGGGGCGGCCGTGGTCTTCCGCGCGGCGTTCTGGCTCCAGTCCACGAACACCTTCCCGGGGCGCAGGCTGCGCGTCATCCGGTGGACGACCCGGCGGGGCATCGCCTCCTCCGCCTCCACGGCCAGCTCCCGGGCGTACTCCGTCACCCGCTCGGACGACGCCCCGCGCACCGCGGCCAGCAGATGCAGCCCCTTCGACCCCGACGTCTTCGCGTGGACCTCGATCCCGTCGGCCGCCAGCCGCTCCCGAAGCCAGCAGGCGACCTCGCAGCACTCCACGACGGTCGCGGGCGGCCCCGGATCCAGGTCGAAGACGATCCGGTCGGCCTCGTCTGGCGAGCCGACGGTCCACTGGGGCGTGTGGAACTCGGTGACGAGGTTCGCCGCCCACATCAGACTGGCCAGGTCCTGCACCAGCACCATCCGGGACGGCCCCTCCATCCGCCTCACCTCGGCCGTCGTGACCCACTCGGGGGTGCCCGGCGGCACGTTCTTGGCGAAGAAGAGCTGGCCGCCGGGGCCGTCCGGGTAGCGGAGGAACGAGACGGGCCGGTCCCGCAGATGGGGGAGGAGGGCGTCCGCGGTGGTGGCGTAGTAGTGCAGCAGCTCGCCCTTGGTGAAGCCGGTCGCCGGATGGAGGACCTTCTCCAGATTCGACAGGGCGACCCGGTGGCCCTCCACCTCGGTGATCGGCGTCATGCAATGAGAATGGCATGAAAAGGGGACAAAGCGCCTCGGGTGCGGGCGGTCGACCGTCGGCGGGCGAGGGTGACCGGCCGGGGATACGGTGTGGATGACTCGGCAGAACCCATCCGAAAGGTGTGTGCTGCTCGTGCGATCCATCTGGAACGGCGCCATCTCCTTCGGCCTGGTCAGCATCCCGATCAAGCTGGTGAACGCCACCGAGAGCCACTCCGTCTCCTTCAGGCAGATCCATACGGAGGACGGCGGCCGCATCCGCTATCGCAAGGTGTGCGAGCTGGAGGAGCGTGAGGTCACGCAGGGGGAGATCGGCAAGGCGTACGAGGACGCCGACGGGACGATGATCCCGATCACGGACGAGGACCTCGCGTCGCTGCCGATCCCGACCGCCAAGACCATCGAGATCGAGGGCTTCGTGCCGGCCGAGAAGGTCGACCCGCTCCAGGTGGACGCCGCGTACTACCTGGCGGCCAACGGCGTGCCGGCGGCCAAGCCGTACACCCTCCTGCGGGAGGCGCTCAAGCGCAGCGGGAAGGTCGCCATCTGCAAGTTCGCGCTACGGGGGCGCGAGCGGCTCGGGATGCTCCGGGTGGTGGACGACGTACTCGCCATGCACGGTCTGCTCTGGCCCGACGAGATCCGTACGACGGAGGGGGTCGCGCCCGACGGGAACGTCACCGTCCGCGACAAGGAGCTCGATCTGGCCGATGCCCTCATGGAGACGCTCGGCGAGGTCGACCTCACCGAGCTCCACGACGACTACCGCGAGGCCGTCGAGGAACTCATCGCCGCGAAGGCCTCCGGCGAGGAACCGCCGGTCGCGCCCGCCCCGGACACGGGCGGCAAGGTGCTCGACCTGATGGCGGCGCTGGAGAACAGCGTGCGCGCCGCCAAGGAGTCCCGGGGCGAGGACGTCGCCGACGTGACCCCCATGCGCACCCCCAAGCAGCCCGCCGGCAAGAAGTCCACGGCCGGCACGAAGAAGTCGGCGCCCTCGGCCGCCTCCGCCAAGAAGTCCACGTCGAAGTCGTCCCAGGGCGCCCAGAGCACCCAGGGCGCCAGGAAGACGACGGCGAAGAAGTCGACGGCGAAGAAGACCACGGCGAAGAGCACCGCGACGAAGAGCACCGCGAAGAAGACCCCGGCCAAGAAGACGACCCCCCGCAAACGCCCGGCCTGAGGCCCCCCGCCCCGGCCGCCGCTGGGGGAGGCTGCATTTCGTTGGGGGCGCCTGCGGCCAGGTCGGGGCGGCTGCGGCGTCCGCGGCCGGTACCCCTCCCCGCGTCCACGGCCGGTACCCCCGCGTCCGCGGCCGGTACCCCCGCGTCCGCGGCCGGTACCCCGGCGGCCACGGCCCGTGCCTCCGCACGGAAGACCCGTGCCCGCGACGGTCGTCGTCGGCCGTCGTCAGCTCGTCCGCGGTTCCCTCACAGCACCTTCGCCCGTACCAGAGCCGAGAGGACCAGCGTTCCGGGCAGCAGCGGCAGCCACACCGTCAGGACGCGGTAGCCGATGACCGTGGTCGTGGCGACCGACGCGGGCGCTCCGAAGGCGACGAGGGTGAAGACGAGGGCCGCGTCCACGGGGCCCAGGCCGCCCGGCGCGGGCACCGCACCGGCGGCGGTGCTGGCGACCAGGTAGGCGAAGACCATCTGGGGCCAGGACAGCGACAGCCCGAGCGAGGTCCCGACGGAGGCGACGACGGCACCCTGGCACAACGGGAACGCGGCGGCCCCGCCCCACAGCGCGAGGGCCCGGACGGGCCGGCTGTGCACGAGCCGCGTGTCGGTCAGCGCGGTCCGCAGCCCCCCGATGAGCGGCTGCCGCAGCGGCCGTACGGTCGTGATCAGGGTGACCACGGCGGCCACGCTGACCCCGGTGATCGCGCCGGCCAGGGCCAGCGTCTCGCCCTTCGGAAGCAGCTCGGTCAGCTTCAGCGTGCCGGGAAAGACGACCAGGAACGCGAGGATCACCAGCGTCTTGGCGACGGGTTTGACCGCCGAGTACAGCGCGAGCGAGGCCGTGGCCCGGGGCAGGGGTATGCCCCGGCCGCGCAGGAAGCGCAGGACCACCGCGTGCGCGCCGATGTTGCCCGGCAGCGCGTGGCCCGCGGCGCCCGCCGCGAACTGGGTCGCGATCAGCTGCCCCGGCGGCAGCCGCTCGGGCACCGCGCCCTGCCGTACGAACGCGGCGGCCACCGAGCACAGGGCGGTGAAGAGGACCCCGGCCAGCAGCCACCGCGGGTCGGCCGAGACCAGCCGGGTGGCACCGTCGTACACCGTGCGCCAGTCGACCGCGGCCCACCCCCCGAGCAGCAGCAGCGGCAGCAGGGCGAGCGTGAGGCGCAACCGGCGGGCGGTGGCGGCGGAGCGGGAGGGGACGAGCCGGCGGAGCCCGCCGGGGAGGCGGCTCCGGAGGCCGGTGGGGAGAGTGAGCGTGGAGCAGGGCGGCTCGGGGGCGGGATCAGTGGCGGCGGGCCGCGCGGGGTGCGGCGCGTCGAGCGGAAGCGGATACAAAGGGCACGTCGTCCTTCCGTGTCGCCGCCGGGCGGACGGGGACCGGACCGGCGGAGGCAAGGCGTGACAAGAACGAGGGGGATGGCAGGAGCGTTCCCTTCGGATGTGACGCTCAAGTGCGGGGGAACCGGATTCCCATCGCCGCCGGAGCCACCGTATGGCACCCGTACAGGCGTTTTGCATTCTCCCGTTCCCTTGTGCGAACGATGTTGTGATTCGTGTCACGCGAGGTCTAGGGTTGTAACGCTTGGCAGGCCCCTCGGGGCGCGCGCCGAGGGGCGGCGAGCGGCCGGGAGGCCTCCGTGCGAGGGAAGTGATCCCGTTGTCCGTCGCCTGGGACGACATCGGCGGTCTGGTCGATGCGCACGAGCGTTTCCTCGCCGGCGCGCGGGTCGACGCGGACGTCCGCGACCCGGTGCTCGACTCCTGGAAGCGCTGTCGTTCCGCGGGGCTCGAACCGGACCGGCTGCTGATCCCCTATGCGCCCGACCTCACCATGGAGGACCCCTTCCTCCGCGCGGCGGACCCGGTGCTCTCCCAGCTCACCGCCTCCCTCTCCAACGTGAGCATGACCATCGTGCTCTGCGACGGCCAGGCCCGGATGGTCCAGCGGCACGGCGGCGACCGCCGGCTCCTCAGCCGTCTCGACGAGGTGAACTTCGCCCCCGGCTTCTGCGCCTCGGAGGCCGCCGCGGGCACCAACGGCGTCGGCACCGCCCTCGCCGAGCGCGGACCCGTGTACGTCCTCGGCCGCGAGCACTTCGCCGACTGCCTCTCGCTGTTCGCCTGCGCCGGCGCTCCCGTCCGCAATCCGCTCAGCGGCCGGGTCGAGGCCGTCCTCGACCTCACCTGCCTGCGCGACGACGGGGACCCCGTCATGCTGCGCCTCGTCCGTGAGGCCGCCCACGACATCGAGGCGCGCCTCCTGGAACAGGCCACGGACCGGGAGCGTGCCCTGCTCGCCGCGTACCGCCGGGCCGCGCGGGGCGCTCCGCCCACCGAGGCATGGCCCCGCCAGCCCGACGACCCCGCCTGGACGCGGGGGCCGCACGGCCACGACGTCGAGCCCCTCGGCCGGGTCGCCCTGTCCGTCCTGCGCGAGAAGGCCGAGGAACTCATCGCCTCCCCCCACCTCACCCTCGACCAGGTGGTGCTCCCCGGCGGCCGCGTCGCCACACTCCTCCGCCGCCCGATCATGGGCGCGTCGGGCGAGACCGGCGTGGTCGTCGAGGCACGGGTCCTGGGCGGCCCCCACCTCCGGCACACGGAACCGACGGCGTCCACGCCGCCGGCGACCCCGGGAACACCGACGGGGCTGCCTTCGCCTACGCCGCCGGGGACGCCGACGGGGCTGCCCCCGCCCGCGCCGCCGGGGACACCGGCAGGGCCGACCCCGCCCGCGACGACCACACCGGGGGCGGGAGGCGCGCCGCCGGACGCGACCGCCTCGGCCGCGCAGGCCCTTCCGGCCGCCGCACCGTCCGCGCCCCCCGGCACACTCCCCGCCGCCCAGCCTCCCCGCCCGGCGGCACCTGTGCGCCCGACCGTCGTCCTGCGTACGTTCGTCCCGCCCTCCGCCCCGCCGCAGGCTCCGCCGACGCGCCTCGCGCGACCCGCACCCGCCCCGCCGCCCGCACCCGCCCCGCCGCCCGGAACCTGCGGCGACACGGCCGCGGATCCCGGCGCCGGCCCGGTCGCCGACGCCTGGCCGCTGCTCGTGGGCGAACCGGGGGTCGGCCGACTGGCGGTGCTCGCACGCCGTCGGCTGGAGCTGCTGCACGACGCCGGTATCCGGATCGGTACGACGCTGGACGTCACCCGTACCGCCGAGGAGCTGACGGAGGTGACGGTCCCGAGGTTCGCCGACTTCGCCGCCGTGGACCTGCCCGACTCCGTCCTGCGGGGCGACGAGCCCGACCCGCTGGGGCAGGGCACGTCACTGCGCCGCGTCGCGCTGGGCGCCGTCCACCGCGACTCGCACCTGTACGAGGCCGGCGACCGCGTCCAGTACGTCGCCTCCACTCCCCAGGCCCGCAGCTGGGAGACCGGCAGGTCGGTGCTCGAACCCGTCCTGGCCGAGGCCGGCGGCTGGCTCGCCCAGGACCCCGAACGCCTCGAACGGGCGCTCGCGGCGGGCATCCACTCCCTGATCACCGTGCCGCTGCGGGCCCGCGGCACGACCCTCGGCGTCGTCAGCTTCTACCGATCGCAGCGGCCCGCCCCGTTCGAGGACGACGACCTGTCGCTGGCCCAGGAACTGGTCGGCCGCGCGGCGATCTGCATCGACAACGCCCGCCGCTACACCCGCGAGCACAACACCGCCCTCGCCCTGCAGCGCAGCCTGCTGCCCCGGGGGCACCCCGAGCAGAGCGCGGTCGAGGTCGCGTACCGCTATCTCCCGGCGCAGGCGGGCGTCGGCGGCGACTGGTTCGACGTCATCCCGCTGTCCGGCGCCCGGGTCGCCCTGGTCGTCGGGGATGTCGTCGGTCACGGCCTGCACGCCGCCGCGACCATGGGCCGGCTGCGCACCGCCGTCCACAACTTCTGCTCCCTGGACCTGCCCCCGGACGACCTCCTCACCCACCTCGACGATCTGGTCGCCCGCCTCGACCGGGGCGAGGGCTGGGCGGTGGAGAACACCCACCAGGACTCCGGCATCATCGGCGCGACCTGCCTCTACGCCGTCTACGACCCGGTCTCCCGGCACTGCACCCTCACCCGCGCCGGGCACCCCCTGCCGGCGATCGTCGGCCCCGACGGTCATGTGGACTTCGTCGACCTGCCGTCCGGGCCGCCGCTCGGCCTCGGCGGCATGCCGTTCGAGACGGTCGAGCTGGAACTGGCCGAGGGCAGCCGGCTGGTCCTCTACACCGACGGCCTGATCGAGGACCGGCACCGGGACATCGACACCGGCCTGGACCGCCTCCGTGCCGTCCTGGCCGGCGACGACCGGGCCCCGGAGGACACCTGCGAGGCGGTCCTCGACGCACTGCTGCCGACCCGGCCGAGCGACGACGTGGCCCTGCTCGTCGCCCGCACACACGCGCTGGGCGCCGAACGGGTGGCCCAGTGGGAGCTGCCCAGCGACCCGGCGGTCGTCTCCCGGGCCCGTGTGTCCGTCATCGAGCAGCTGACCGACTGGGGCCTGGACGACCTGGCACACACCGCCGAACTCGTTGCCAGCGAACTGGTCACCAACGCCATCCGCCACGCCACCGGCCCCGTCCAGCTGCGGCTGCTCCGCGACCGCGCCCTGATCTGCGAGGTGTTCGACGGCAGCGGCACCTCACCCCGGCTGCGCCGCGCCCGCACCGAGGACGAGGGCGGCCGCGGCCTCTTCCTCGTCGCCCAGCTCACCGAACGCTGGGGCACCCGCTACACCCCCGACGGCAAGATCATCTGGACCGAACAGCCGCTGCCGTGACATCCGGGCCGGAACGGCGGCCCCGGGGCGGGCCCGGGAGGGGGAAGTAGACTCGGCCCCCATGAAGATCATCTGGGCATGTCCGTGACACCCCGGAGGCTCCCGCCACCCATGTCGCCCCCCGACGCGCAGGCCGTCACCGCCCCCGTCCCCAGCCGGGTCGTCGTCTGCCGGGACTGCTGCTGCGGCACCCCGAAACTCCCCGGTGTCGACCACGAGGCCCAGACCACCCGGCTCCGGCAGACGGTCCCCACCCGCATCTCCACCTGCCTGGACGTCTGCGACCAGGCCAACGTGGTCGTCGTCCAGCCCTCCGCCGCGGGCCGCGCCAACGGAGCCCGCCCGGTCTGGCTCGGCCTCGTCAACGACCCCGACGCGACCGAGGACATCGTCGCCTGGGTGAGGGCGGGCGGCCCGGGCGTGGCGCCGATGCCCCCCATCCTCGACCTGTACGTCGTCACACCGCCCCACCGGAGGGGAGCCGTGTGACGAGGGGGCGGGCGCCCGCCCCGACCGGCACCCGGCCCCCGGCAACGGACGGCCTCCACCCTTACCGCCCGCAGCCCCCGCTCACCCGCGCAGGTACTCCCCGAGCCGAGCGATGGCCGACGGGTTCCGCGGGCTCTCGACCAGGTCGACGTAGTCGAGGACGAAGATCCGCCGGTTCTTGACCGCCGAGACGTTCCGCAACGGCCCGTACGACAGCAGGAACTCCTTCTTCCGCTCGGCGCTCACCTCCCCGTAGTCGCAGATGACGATGACCTCCGGATCCCGCTCGACGACGCTTTCCCACCCCACGGTGGTCCAGGAGTCCTCCACGTCGTGCATGACGTTGACCCCGCCCGCCTCGCTGATGATCTGCTCGGGCGCGGCGTACCGGCCCGAGGTGAACGGCTGTTCCTGCCCGCTGTCGTACAGGAACACCTTCGGCCGCGCCGCCCCCTCGGGCGCCTTCGCGCGCACGGCGGCGACCTGCTCCTTGAACCCGGCGACGAGCGAGGCGGCCCGCTTCTCCACCCCGAACAGCTTTCCCAGGTTGGTGAGGTCGGTGTACAGCGCCTCCAGCGGCGGCATGATGCCCCGCGAGGTCTGCGTTCGGCCGTTGCGGCAGGACTCCGTGAGGACGTACGAGGGTATGCCGAGCTTCCTCAGCGCCCGGGGCGTGAACCCGGCCTCCTCGCGGAAGCCGTAGTTCCAGCCGGCGAAGACGAAGTCACCGCGCGCGTCGAGGACGTTCTCCTTGGTGAGCTGGTCCTTCGACAGCCACGTGACCTTGTCGTAGCCGTCCTTCCAGGGCACGCCGCGCAGATCACCCTTGTCGTCGGGCATGGCGAACCCGGCCATACGGTCCTCCAGCCCCAGCGCGAACATCAGCTCGGTGATCCCCACGTCATTGGTGACCACCCGTTCCGGGACCTTGTCGTACGTCACCTTCTTCCCGCAGTTGGTGAGCGTGACGGAGGCGGACGCGGCGCCCCCGTCCGCCTCGACCGTCGCGCCGCACCCGGTGGCGGTGACGGCCGTGACGAGACAGAGCGCGGCGACGAACAGCTTGCGCATGGAGAGTCCTTACGTGTGGGTGGGCGGATGCCGGTCGAAGGCGTCGTCGGGCAGCGGAAGCCGGTCGAAGAGCAGCTGCACCGCCCCGGTCTCGGGATGCCGTACGGGATGGGCCCGGACCCCGAACACCCCGGCGAGCAGTTCCGGCCGCAGGACGTCGTGCGGTGCGCCGGAGGCGACCACGCGCCCGCCGTCGACGACGTACAGCGCGTCGCAGTACGCGGCGGCCAGATTGAGGTCGTGCAGAGCCGCGAGCACGGTCAGCCCACTGCCCCTCACCAGGGACAGGACGTCCAGCTGATGGGCTATGTCGAGATGGTTGGTCGGTTCGTCGAGGACGAGGACGCGGGGTTGCTGGGCGAGCGCCCGCGCGATCAGCACCCGCTGTCTCTCACCACCGGACAGCCCGAGGAACCCCCGGTCGGCGAGATGCCCGACCCCTGTGCGCGCCATGGCCTCGGCGCAGATCTCCCGGTCCCCGGCGGCCGTCCGCTCCCGGTGCGGCAGCCGCCCCATGCCCACCACCTCGGCCACGGTGAAGTCGAACTCCGACGCCGACTCCTGGGGCAGTGCGGCCAGCAGACGCGCCGCCTCCCGGGCGGGCAGGGCATGCGCGTCCGCCCCGCCGATCCGCACCACACCCGAGGCCGGCCGCAGCGCCCGGTACACACACCGCAGCAATGTCGACTTGCCGCTGCCGTTCGGCCCGACGAGCCCCACGAAGGCCCCGCCGTCCACCGCGAGCCGCAGGTCCTCGACGATCCGCCGCCCGGCGACCTCGACACTCACGTCCTCGACCCCGAGCGACACACCTGACCCGCCCCGGGGCGGGTCTGCGCCCAGGTCGGCCCCCTGTTCGCCGGGCAGGTCGGCGCCCGCGCCGTCTCCTTGACCGCCGGCCCCACCGGCACCCGCGTCGGCCGCCGGGCCGCCGGACATCCCGCCGCCCGCGTCGTCGCGCGCCCCCGCCCCGCCACCCGCACCGCCGCCCGGAACGGCCCCCCGCGCGCCGGACCGCACCCGCCACGCACCGGGCCGAACCCGCACGGCCCCCCACCCGCCGAACCGCAGACCCCCACCCACACCGTCGCGCCGCATGGTCACCGCCCTCCGAACGCGTAGCCGCCCCGCCGCATGAGCAGCAGGAACACCGGCACCCCGACCACGGCGGTGATCACCCCGACGGGCAGCTCGGCGGGCGCGAGCAGCAGCCGGGACAGCACATCGGCCCAGACGAGCAGCACGGCCCCGACGAGCGGCGCGACGGCCAGCACCCGCCGGTGATCCGCCCCGACCACCATCCGCACCACATGCGGCACCATCAGCCCGACGAACCCGATGGCCCCGCTCACCGCCACCACCGTCCCCGTCACGGCGGCGGTGACCACGAACAACTCCCGCCGCAGCCGCTCCGGCCGCACACCGAGCGCGGCGGAGGTCTCGTCCCCCATGGCGAGCGCGTTGAGCGCCTCGGCCCGCGTCCGGAGCCACACCCACCCGGCGGCGACCGTGAACGCGGCGATCGGCACCTGCGCCCAGGTCGCCCCGCCGAGGCTCCCCAGCAGCCACATCATGGCCGCGCGGGCGGCCTCGCCCCGGGCGGCCCCGAACACCATGACCGTCGTGACGGCCTCGAACCCGTACGCCAGCGCCGTCCCCGTCAGCACCAGCCGCAGGGGCGTGAGCCCGAACCCCGACCTGGCCACCCCGTACACCAGCGCCATCGCCACCAACGCGGACCCGAACGCCGACACCGACAGCGCCCACACCCCGAGCCCCGCGAACGCCCCCAGCAGGATCACCGCGTTGGCCCCCACGGCAGCCCCGGAGGAGATGCCCAGTACGAACGGATCGGCCAACGCGTTCCGCACCATGGCCTGCACCGCGACCCCGACCGCCGCGAGCCCCGCCCCGACCACGGCCCCCAGGACCACCCGGGGCAGCCGTATCTCCCAGACGATCGTGTACGCGGCGACATCCGCGGCCCGGATGCTCCCCCCGGTCCCCCCGGCCCACAGGAACCGGAACACATCCCCCCACGCGACCCCCGCCGCCCCGAGCCCCACCCCGCACACGACCGACCCGGCCAGCACGAGACTCAGCCCGACCACCAGCACAGGCACAGACACGCGCCTCGGAACGGGCCCACGGCCGACGCCGCTACGACGCTGCCCTTGGCCCTGCCCCTGCCTGGGGCTGTCACTGTGGCTCTGACGCACGATCGAGGCGGTCCTCAGTCCTCCGGGCCGCCTGCGGAACCTCACGCAAGGAGACAGCCCGTACGACCGGACGGCCGCGCGGTCCCCTCTCGCAGTCCACGGCGAGCAGTCAACGGGTCGCACCCCTCATGGGCAATCGGGCTCGCGCACGGACCGTCGGGTCCCCACGCACACCGTTGCGGGTCAGCGCCGGATTCCCACCGGCTTCCCCCACGAGAGGCCCGGCGAGCCTAGCACCGGCCGTATGCCCGCCCGCACGCCCCGTGCCCACCAGCACCGCCCTGCTGGTGGCTCAGGCCGGATAGGCGTGCGTCTGCGTCGCCTTGACCGCGGCCCAGACCTCCGCCCCCGTGTGGAGGCCGAGTTCGGCGGCGGCGACCGTGGTGAGGTCCGCCGCGAGGGGGAGTTCGCCGGTGAGGTCGGCGCGGATCTGATCGCCGTGGGTCTCCAGCCCGGCGACCTCGCAGTGCCACAGGTTGCGCGCGCTGACCCCGGTGGGGCGCTCGCCGTGGAGCGTCACGGCGCTCGGCGGGAAGGTGACGAAGACCGGCCCGGTGAGGTCCTCGGTGGTGGTGATGGCGGGCCCGCCGTCGAGCCGTACGGTGTGCCGGTCGGCCATGCCCTTGTAGAGGTTCAGGCCGACGAGACGGGCGATGTAGTCCGTACGCGGATGCCGGGCGATGTCACCCGGCGTCCCCTCCTGCACCACGTGACCGTCCTCGATGACGACGAGCCGGTCGGCCAGCACCATCGCGTCGAGCGGGTCGTGGGTGACGAGCACGGCGACGGCCTCGAAGTCCGCCAGATGCCGCCGGAGCTGGGCGCGGACGTCCAGACGGGAACGGGCGTCCAGCGCGGCGAGGGGCTCGTCGAGGAGCAGCAGTCGGGGGGAGGTGGCGAGGGCCCGGGCGAGGGCGACCCGCTGGGCCTGGCCGCCGGAGAGCCTGCGGGGCTTGGCCCCGGCGTGCTCGGCGAGCCCCATCCGCTCCAGCCACCCGGCGGCCCGCGCCCGCGCCTCGGCCTTGGAGGCCCCCTGACAACGCGGCCCGAAGGCCACGTTGTCGAGGGCGGTCAGATGCGGAAACAGCAGATAGTCCTGGAAGACGACCCCGACCGGACGGGCCTCGGGCGGCGTACGCTCCAACGCGGCACCGTCGAGCCGCAGATACCCGTCCGAGAGCGGCACGAGCCCCGCCAGCGCCCGCAACGCGGTGGTCTTCCCGGCCCCGTTGGGCCCGAGCAGAGCCACGACGTCCCCGGGCGCGACCCGCAGCCCGACATCGAGCCGAAACCGCCCCCGCCGGACGACGAGCCGGGCATCCAGCCCTTCACCGCGATCAGGGGACGCCGGCTCGCAACCGCCCTCGCCGGCGCCGGAACCGGGGGCCGCGGCCCCGCTCCCGCCCTCCTCGATCCCACCGCCGTCAGTCATGAGCCCTTCTCACGCCTCTGTGAACAGTCCTTCCGCCGGCCGCACTCCTGCTCCCGGCCTCCCTCACGGGGCGCGCATCCAACGGTCGCGCAGCCCCGCGAGGACCGCGACGGACACGGCCAGCAGGACGAGACTGAGGGCGATGGCGGCCTCGGGATCGCTCTGAAGGGCGAGGTAGACGGCGAGCGGCATGGTCTGGGTACGCCCGGGGAAATTCCCGGCGAAGGTGATCGTCGCACCGAACTCGCCCAGCGCCCGCGCCCACGCCAGAACCGCTCCGGCCGCGATCCCGGGCGCGATCAACGGCAGGGTCACCCGCCGGAACGCGGTGAACCGTGAGGCCCCGAGTGTGGTCGCGGCCTCCTCGTACCGGGGGTCGGCGGCCCGCAGCGTCCCCTCGACACTGATGACGAGAAACGGCATGGCGACGAACGCCTCGGCGACCACGACCCCGGCGGTGGTGAAGGGCAGACTGATCCCGAACCACGACTCCAGCCACTGCCCGGCGACCCCGTTGCGCCCGAGCGCCATCAACAGCGCCACGCCGCCCACCACAGGCGGCAGCACCAGGGGAAGGGTGACCAGCGCTCGTAGCACACCCCGCCCCGGGAACTCGACCCGAGCGAGCAACCACGCCAGGGGCACCCCGAGCACGAGACTCACGACCGTGGCCGCCGTGGCGCAGAGCAGCGACAACCGGAGCGCCTGCCACACCTCGGGACTGGTCAGCTGAGCAGGCAGGTCCGACCAGGGCGCCCGTACGAGCAGAGCGACCAACGGCAGAACCAGGAAGGCCAGCCCGACGAGCGCCGGCACGAGCAACGGGACGGGCACGGGGCCGCGTCGTGGCGAGATCGTCGCCCGCCCACGCCCGAACCGGAAGCCGCCCGAGCCGCGGCTGGACCCGGCCCCCGAGCCGTCGACCGAGTCCGCGGTCACGGCTTCAGGAACCCGGCGTCGCTCAGGACCCCCTGCCCCTCGGCGGACCGCACCAACGCGATGAACGCCTCGGCGGCCTTCGCATTCGGGGCGTCCTTGAGGAGGGCGATCGGATAGTCATTGACGGCGTTTGCGGCTTCGGGAAACTCCACGCCCTCCACCTTGTCACCCGCGGCGAGCACATCCGTCCTGTAGACGACCGCGGCGTCGGCCTCCTTGAGCTCGACCTTCGTCAGCGCCGCCTTGACGTCCTGTTCATAGGACACGGGAGTGAGCCGGAGCCCGCCGGCATCGAGCGCCTTCCGCGCGGCGGCACCGCACGGCACCTCCTCGTCACACAGGACGACCTTCAGCCCGCCCCTGGTGAGGTCCTCGAGGGAGGTGATCCCGTCCGGGTTGCCCGGCAAGGTGGCGATCTCCAACTCGTTCCGCACGAACGTCACGGGCGCCCCGGCCGCATCCCCGGAGTCCGTCACGATCTTCATCGTCCCGGGACTGGCCGACGCGAACACATCCGCAGGGGCCCCACCGGTGATACTCGCGGCCAGCGCGTCACTGCCGCCGAAGTTGAAGGTCACCTCGACTCCCGGATGTGACTTCTCGAACCGCTTCCCCAGCTCCGTGAAGCTCTCCTTCAACGAAGCAGCGGCGAACACGGTCACCTCCCCGGACACCCCACCCGCCGCCGAGGATGCTCCGCCCCCACCGGCGCCCTCCCCCGAGGAACACCCGGCCACCCCCAGCAGCACAACCCCACCGATCAAGGCCCCCCACCGACCGGACCACCCCCGCCCCCGAACACGCGCCACCACGCCCCTCACTCCTCCCGGACCTCACGCAGGGGGCCTCGAAGATCCTCCGAACACCACAGCCCCAACCGGCCACACGGCATCCATTCTGCCGCAGATGCAAGCTGAAAGCGCACGGTGTCATTGCACAAGCAGCAGGTCTGCCTCCAAATCCCCGCATGTGCGATCACCCGGCTGCAGTCATGTGAGGGCGCCCACGGTGTATCGCCCCCGCCACCCGCCACCTCTCCGCACGGCAGCACCACAGCGGCCGAGCCCTCCGCGGTAGACCCACTGATCCCTCAATAGCCAGGTGAGCGTCCTCGAACGCCTCGGGAATCATGGTGTCGGCGACCATCGCGAGGATCGCCCCGGCGGCCACCGCGGTCACACCGGCGATCACGGCGGGCGGAAGAGAACCGACCACCGCATAGCCGACAATCGCCGAGACCATGCTGGCGGCAGCGATGGCCCCCCACACCCCGAACACATAGCCGCGACTGCGGCCGGCCTTCTTCATCCCCGCCGAACTGGACAGCCCCTCGGGAACGTTGCTGATGAACACCGCAGCCACGGTCACGAGACTGACGGCGCCCCCGTCCAGCAGGCTCACCCCGATCACCGCGGACTCGGGCACCCCGTCCAGCAACGCACCCAGCGCCAGCGCCATCCCGGACCCGCCCTGCTCGGCCTCGGACGGCTGCGCCTGGCCGGAGCGCTTGCGATGCCGCGCACCACGCCGGGCGAGCCACACATTCCCGCCGGTATAGGCCAGCGCCCCCACCAGGGTGCCGACAGCGGCGGGAGCGAGCCCGGCCTCCTCGTAAGCCTCCCCGACCAGTTCGAAGGAGACCGCCGAGATCAACACCCCGGCCCCGAAGGCCATCACACTCGCGATCACCTTCTGCGGCACGCGCACACCAAAGCCCAACAGGGCCCCCAGCAACAGCGCGCCCCCCGCCACCAGCCCCCAGAACCCGGCCAGCACAACGTCAGCCATGCCGCCCTGTGTACCCGGTCCACCCCCGCCCCAACGACCATCCAGTCACCTCGCCGGGCCGGCGCGCCCGGCGGGCGCCGCGGGCCGGCGACGAGCCAGGCACCCGAAGGATGGGCCCTCCCTCCCGGTGATGTCGGCCCGTTGATCCGGGCGGCCGACGCACTCGAACCGGCAGCCGGCCCGGCTGCCCCGTGGAGGCTACGCGTTCGAGTTCCTCGCGTCGGCGTACTTGTCCAGTTCCCGCATCGCCTCGGCGTGGGCGCTCATCCGGATACTCACGCTCCCGCCGGTGAAGAGCGCCACACCAACGACCGACACCGGCACGGACAGCCCGAGCACGGCCAGGGCTTCGGGCCAGTCGCGTTCGTTCTGACACCAATCGCCCCTGTAGACGCCTTCGTTGGCGGTCCCCCGCTCGGTCAGCAACCGTGACTCGCACTCCGCGGGATGACGGTCCTCGGGCTCCTCGTCGACCGTGTAGGGCGTGAGCAACAACAGAGCACACCATGCCCACTGAAGCGCCGCCACAGCCAGCAGACCGATCCCCCAGGCGCGCTGCCGCCCGGCCCGGTCACGGAAGTCGAGGTCGTACTCACGCGAACGCATGGCGGACGAATCTAGCAGCGGGTCCCCGCGGCGAGCCGGGGCGCTCCCCGGGCGACCACACCAAGAACGCCTGGCACCAGATCGCGCTGTCCGGTGAGGACCACGATCAGGTTGACCACCCATCCGGTAATCCCGCTGAAGCGGGAGACCGGTTTCGCGCTCCCGGTCACCCGAACGGCCTCGACCGAAGCATCGGGGACGGACCCAAGTCCCGCCCGTCACGCGACACGGCGCATGTCATGGGAGGCCGCGGGTAGGGGCCGTGGGCCCTGCCCGGAGCAGGACGACAGACGGGAGCCGTGACAGCAGACGAAGCAGATCTACTACTGCACTGCCTGCGCCATCACGTCGAACAAGGACAACTGTCCCTGCTGTTCCCGCGGCTCCGGTTCCATCGCCAGCCCCGGGGCTGGACCGGCGTCCGGATCGGCGTCGGCGGCGGCATCAGCCGAGGGGGGCTCCTCCTCTGCGGCCCGAGTCGGCAGGACGTACTCCTGCGCGAGACCGGCGAGGTGCAGGGGCAGCGGGAGACTCAGCGCGTCCGGCAGGTCGGGCGCCTGCCGGAGCTGATGCGCCGCGAGAGCCAGAGCCTCGGGGGGCACCGTCCTCGGGGTGGCATCACGACGGCAACCAGGCGGACAAGCATCGCCTGCGGGGAGAAGCGCAACATCCGCGACACGATGGGGGAGCGGGGCCGGGCCGAGCCAGCCGTCGATCGAGACGTGGACGTCCATGTCGTCGTCGAAACCCGGGAATGCGCGGCCGGATTGCTCGACGGACCCGAACCGGCTGCCGCCTTCACCGCGGTGCCCGGTCCGCGACTGTGGCACTGGGCTCCCGAGGCACGCGAGCACGAGCGTGCCCGTCAGCACGCCGAACTGCCTGTCGCCGACCGCCGCGTCCCGCTGGGGGGCAGCGCGAACCTCACCGAGTCCGGAGTACGCAGGAACCTGGAAGCCGGGGTGCTCGTCACCGGCGGCACCGCTCCGCAGAGAGCCGCCGAACACATCCGGGAACTGCAGCGCCGGGGAATTCTGATGCCGTTGCCTTGAGTCGGCCACGCGCCACTGCGCCGTGGCTGCTTCGACCGAAGGGGCCCGGTCCGGCGCCGACCCGTTGGACTCCGCAACTATTACTTTCTCGTCAGCCAAGCCCGGCCCCGCCCACTACGCGCCTGGCTGTGGCTCGTGGCCGGCCGACCAGCCCTGGCACTCCACGGGCTGTAGGTCAGACCCTCCGAAGTCGTGGGCCCGCTCCCCTGGCAGCCCCTAGGCTGGCGACGCATCAAGTGCACAGCCACAGCAGGGCGGAAGAGAATCATGCGCGGCCTCACCGAGGCGAACCTCAAGACGCTGGCCGGCTCCCGTTCCTTCGACCGCGGGCGCGGCTATCTCGACGCCGTGTCCGGGGTCGAGGTCGGTGACGGCTGGGTCACCGCAAGCGTCCACGGCACGGAACGGTACGAGGTGGAGCTGGCCCTGGACGCGCCCGGCGGGCTGTCCGGCCGGTGCGACTGCCCGTACGGCATGGAGGGCAACTTCTGCAAGCACCTGGTCGCCCTCGGCCTGACCGTGCTCGCCCAGCGGGAGAGCCTGCCGCGCCAGCGGAAGGCGGCCCGGGACCGGGCACAGGACCTCGACGCGTGGCTGTCCGCCCTCTCCCAGTCGGAGTTGTTCGCTCTGCTGCGGGAAGAGATCGACGAGAACAGGCAGCTGCGGCGCCGTCTGGAACTGCGGGCCGCGAGCGCCCGCGGAGACCTCGCCGCGGTCCGGGCCCGCATCCGCGACCTGCTCGACATCGGTCCCTTCGCGCAGTACGGATACGTCGAGTACGCCGATGCCCGCGCCTACGCCGACCAGGCGGGGCAGGCGGTGTCCGCCATCGGCGCGCTCACCGGCTCGGGCCGGGCGGTCGACGCGATCACCCTGGCGCGGGAGGCGATGCGGCTGCTGGCCGGGGCGGCGGAGAGCGTCGACGACTCCGACGGCTGGCTCGGACAGATCGGCGCCGACCTCGCCGACGCCCACATCACTGCCTGCCGTGCGGCTCGCCCCGACCCCGAGGAGCTCGCGCACTGGCTGGTCGGCCATGCGCTCGGAGACCTGGACGACGGACTCACCGACATCGATCCGCTCGACTACGAGGACATCCTCGGCCAAGAGGGAATGAGCGTCCTGCGGAAGCTGGCGGTCGAGGCATGGCGGGGCAACCGTCGCGGCTGGGCCGAGAAATACCTGATGGAGCGTCTGGCCAAGGCGGGAGACGACGTCGACACGGTGATCGCCGTACACGCGGCCGACCTGGCGCCGAACGGACACACGCACCTGGTCATCGCCCGCGAGCTGGACACCGCGGGGCGCCCCGACGAGGCGCTGAGCTGGGCGGAACGAGGTATCCGGGAGGCCGAGGACCTCGCCACCATCGACACCGCCCTCGTCGACCACCTCTGCGAGCGCTACGCGCAGACGGCCCGGCACGCCGACGCGGTCGCCCTGCGCCGCGACCACTTCGGCGCCCGCCTCTCCCTGCTCACCTACCAGCAGCTGCGGGCCGCCGCCCGCGCCGCCGAGTGCTGGCCGACCGAACGTGAGGCGGCCCTGGCCCTGCTCCGCGCCGACGCCGCGGGACCCCGGCCAGGGGGCTGGTACGGCGGCCCCGTCCTGGTCGACGTCCTGCTCGACGACAAGGACACCGACGCCGCCTGGCAGGCTGCCACCGACGCGGGTGCCGACGACCGGCAGTGGCTCGCCCTCGCCGACCAGGCCCGCGCCGACCGCCCCGCCGACGCGCTCGGTGTCTACCTGCGCCTGACCGAACCACTACTGAAGCAGACCGGCAACGCTGTCTACGAGCAGCTCGTCGACCTGCTGCTGAGCGTCCGCGACTGCCACCGCCGCCTGGGCACGGAGGACGAGTTCGGCGTGTACGTCGCGACTCTGCGCACCGCCCAGAAACGCAAGCGGAACCTGATGCGCCTGATGGACGACCACGGTCTGTGAGCCGGACGGCGCCTCGGATGCTCACCTGGCCGGTGGAGTGGTCACCGTGGGAACCGTCAGCCGCCCGGGCTGTCCTGCTCCACCAGGTCCTGCCTATTCGGCCTATTCGACCAGTCCTGCCCCCGATCATCGTCGCGCAGCCCTGCTCGACCATCAGGTTTGGGCCGCGCGCCGCCGGGACCGGACCACTGCCACGACCGCGTTACAGCGGGCGTCGCGCAAGGAGACGTCGGGGCTTCGGGGACTCGTCGGACGCAGCGCCGCACGGACAATCTCCTTTGCGGCCCCTCCGGAGCCGGTTCACCGAGAAGCAGCAGGACGGTCGAGACCGTGGTCGGCACCTCGCTGAACGAATCCGCGGATTCGGCGGGATGCGTGGCGGAAGGCCGTGTGTGGCCCTCGTCCCGACCGGCGTGTGCCACCCGGCCGGTGCGGACTTTCGCCTCGGCCAGGCGAGGCTGGAGCTGTGGGTGGCCTCCAGGGTTTGACCATCGTCGGGGTGGCCTGTCAGTGCCGTCTCTTACGCTCCGCTCTTGAACAAGCAGTTCGAATGGAGAGGTGACGCCGATGGGCGGCAACGGATGGAGCCACACGGGCCCGTATCAGCGTGATCTGGTGGCTGCGTTCCGACAGGCCCAGGCTGACGAGCTGGCGCGGGACAACCACGGCTTCGAAGGACGGTCCGTCGAGGAACTGTGGCGTGACCCGGAGTGGCAGGAGTACATCTTCACCGGAGGCACGGGCACCGTGCTGGACTTCCCTCTCATGATCGAGGCCGCGGACACCGACGACGGCCCGTTCATGCGACCCTTGACCGAGGGTGAGGTGCGTGCGTGGGCTCCGCATGGCCGGCCCACCTACGAGGAGTGGGATGCCGCTCTCGATTCCGAGCGGTTGGACTTCCCGGGCCGCGCCCAGGGGAACTGCACAGTGCTCTACCGCGACGGTAGGCCTGCGCAAGTCGGCTATTGGGGAGTCACCGCCGACTAGGGCGAAACCGCAACCACGCCCACCTGGGGCGATGCTCCAAGATCCCGTCCACGCCTCATCCATAGACCCCGACATACAGCCGCTCCGAGCGGCACACGACTCACATACACGAAAACGTTTCCGCTGGTGACGGGGTCTTTGGGCACCTCATGCAAGGTGCCCCCGGCAGGATTCGAACCTGCGCACACGACTCCGGAGGCCGGGAGTTTCCTGGATGTTTCTGCAGGTCAGTGAGTTGACTGATGCTGTGTCGGGTGTCGTCCCGCGCATGTCCCGTGGTGTCGAAATATCCAAAATGCCCTGTGTGGCGACTCCAGCCTGGAGGTGGATGCGGCAGTCGGCTCAGACCGGATCAAAGGAGTTCGAGGGCTTCCGACACGCAGTCGGCAGGGCGACGCGAGCGGCTTGTCCGACTACGCCACCGCGGTTCCTGACGGCGGTCCGCCGTCTGCAAGCAGTTCTGCAGCGTGGCCGGCGCCCCTGATGGCATGGTCCGGGAGAAATCGGCTGGCCTTCCCGCTCCACGTGATCAACAGCTCGTCGCGGGCCCGCGTGGCCGCCACGAAGAGCAGCGAGCGGGAGCGCTGCTCCTCCTGCCGGTAGCGTTCCGTCTGGTCGTGCCGGTAAGCCTCGATTCGCTGATGCGGAACGAGACCCTCACTCACCCCGGCGAGAAGAACCCGTTGGAACTCCAGCCCCTTGAAGCCGTGCAGCGTGCCGATGCGCACGGCGTCAACCCCTGACGGGATGTCCCTGCCGATCTCGCAGGCGCGGATGCCGTACTGCTCATCGGCCAGGGTGACGGCCAACTGCGTGACCGCGTCACGCGACGGGACACCGACTGCCATCGCCGCGTAGGGCGTTCCGTAACGGTCGTGGCGTTCCCTGAGAAGCGCGGCGATCGCCCGCATCTCGGTCTGCCAGTCGGGGGCTGGACCGACGACCTCGACGGCGCGGACGCCCGAGCCTGGCTCACGCTCGCCTCCCAGGTCCTGGACGCCGAGCCGACGGACCCCGGGACCGCGGCTGTACCTGCGCGGAGGGCGGCGAAGAAGACCGCTGCTCGACGACCAAGGCCATGAGCGCGAGAGCACGCTCGGCGACGAACGACCGGCCCGGCCACCTCTGCCTGACGCGCCCCGCTCCGGACTCGGGCGTTCCCCGTACGCCGTCAGACCTTGATCACTGTGACACGCCCGCCGCACAGCGCGGTGACGTCCTCAGGATCGGAGGTGAGGACGGTGACGGGGCCGGGCGCGGTGAGGGCGGTGGCGCTGAGCATGGCGTCGATGGCGTACTTGTGGCCGTGGAGGCCGGCGTCGGTGAGGAGAGTGGCGGCGCGCCGGGCGATCGACTCGGTGACCGGTTCGACGACGAGGCGGGAAAGGGTCCACTCCAGCGCCGGGCGGTTGATCCGGGGATGGACTACTTCCACGAGGGTGGCCGCCGAAGTGATCACGCGCAGGTCGTCGGCGCGGGCCAGGGCGAGCCAGCCGGTCACCGTGCGGTCGCGCAGGACGGCCTTGGCCAGCCCTTCGCTGTCGAGGACCAGGGTGCCGCCGGGGACGGCGGGTGTACGGGTCACGCCGCGTTCGCCCCGCCCTGCGTCTGCTGCTCGCGCGCCCGGTGGAGCTGGTCCCGCAGGGACTGGACCTCTTCTTCTGTGATGGGTCCGTGCTCGGCCTCGGCCACCTGGATCAGCTCGTTGAGGTTGTCCCGTTCGATCTGGCGGGCGACGGCCGCGGCCACATAGGCGGACAGACCGGAGGGGCCGCTGCGGGCCTTGGCGGCTTCGGCGATGTCGCGCGGCATGGTGATCGAGTACTTGCCGGTAGGCTCACTCATGCCACCAATCCTACCTCTTATGCTCCCCTATGACGCGCTCTGCCTCTCCGGCCTTGCTGCTGCAGGCGATGTGTTGACCTTGAGAGGCGGTGAAGGCCATGCGGAGTGCGACAGGTCGGGCACGGGGTGCCCCCAGGAGGAGGCGTGGGCCCCGAACGGTGATTGCAGCGCAGCCCTGCCGAGGACGGGCTGCGGGAGACGGGGCGAACATCAGGGCGCCGGCCGACGAGCTTGGGTCCTCGTTGGTCAGAGCCGTTCAGTGAAACCCGCCGCTGATGCCCCTGGCCGACTGGTGAGAGGGTACGGTCCGGCTTCCATCAGCTGGTACGCCTTCGAATGAGGTCCTGTGTGTGATCACGAGGGGCCATGCCCCGAGGGGCACGAGGGCGTCCGAATGACGAACTGTTGCAGCGGCCGTTAAGTACAGGGCGTTCGTCATGCCTCGGCATGATGTGCGCACGGAGCTCGCGGACACCCGGCCGACCCCGGACTGGGGCGCCCGGACTTCAAGTCCGTTGGGTGACCTTCTGCACCCAGTCGTGATGCGGAGTGTGTTGCCGGCCCTCCGGATGCAACGGGAAGGCACGGTTGCGGCCGCCGTGACACAGCGGAGCAAGCGCATGACGATCGTGAACGCGGTGCGGTAGGCGATCGAGCAAGGCAAGCTCCCGGCTGACCCCTGTCCAACGAGAGCTGGCGGATCACCGAGAGACCGTCAAGGAGGGACCCGGGGTGGTCATCAACCCCGTGCAGGCGCCAGGAACCAGCTCTACGCGGTCTCCTGTGTCGCGGGTACCGGCGGGCGCCAGACCGTCGGGAACAGGCGCAACGCGGCGCTGGGGGACGAATACAGTTGAGGGCCGGTCAGCTTTCCCACCTCAAGGTCCCTGCCGTAGGTGTCGGGCGTCAGCCGGGCAGCACCTGACGGCCAAGCAGGTAGGAGCGGAGGAGGGGACGCTTCCGCCGTGCTCGGGTACGACCCCATCAAATGCAACGGCCTGCGGTCGATCGGTGAACCTGGAGGTAGGAGTACTTCTGTCCCTCAAGCGGGCGTTCCGTGTGGAGCTCATGTCCCGCGAAGCCTGCGTTTCGCGGGATCGAACATACGGGAGCTCGCGGGTCTGACGTGGTAAAAGGCCAGGTCAGGGCGATTTCCATGAGGGAAGTGACAGCAAGGTGGGCCGCGTATGTTTTGGCATGCACAAGCAAGGCGCTGAACCGCGTCTCCGCTGTTCAGCGCCTCGATCCGGAGTGCCCCCGGCAGGATTCGAACCTGCGCACACGGCTCCGGAGAGCATGCGCATGGCATGCCTGGAAACGCGCCTGACCTGCGGCTTCTGGGGCGTGAAGCAGGTCAGGGCTCGGGTCTCACTCGCCGCTCACTCGCAAACGTGACCTTGCTGGGCGCCGACGGGGTGACGGCACCTAGGCGAGGACGTCGTCTTCTTTGCCGGGCCACGCCAGAGTGATGCCTACTCGCTGACACAGGTCGATCCACCGTGCCTCGCTCGGCTCATGCTCGACCCAGAGGACGGCTTGAACTTTCGTGGCTCGCCCCTGAAGCCTGTCGTGATAGTCGAGCAACTGCCCGACGCCAGCACGGAGTTGCCGAGTTTCATTTGCCTCCGTAAGCGACTTAACCTCGCAGACGGTGAGGTTCTCCTCAGAGCTGCGCCAAGCAAGGTCAAAGTCAGGATCGGTGGCACGTGGTGACAGGACCTCCAGACCACGAGCTGCGGCAGCCGTCGCCAACTCGTTTTGAAGCCTTCGGTGCGCTTGGAGGTTCCGCTCGGTCAGCCCTGCGTCTGGAGTGCCTGGCTGTGCTGGCGCAGGTTGCACGGATTCATCGACGGGGCGATAGCCGCAGCCGATGGGGACTGTGGGCGGCTGTTCGGTTGAGCCCACGGGCACGAGGTGGAACCGAATGACCTGGCGAAGCGGTCCACCGCCTGTTTCAGGAGCCTGCGCGTAGGAATAAGGCGAAGCTGGGTCAACGGCAAACTCGCCCACGTAGCGCACGATTCCACGAGATCCCTCAAAGAGCCTTAGCTTGAGGCCCAGTTGAAGGTGGTCACGGATCGACCTGTTGCCCAAGCTGTCGAAGGTCTGGGGCCCCTCTTGGCCGTCGCCGGTGTAGTGGAACGAACCATCCTCCGCCCACTCGTCGAAGTAGCCGTGCTGATGCCCTGTTTTGGGGTCGGTGAAGATGAGCACGTTGTCGGTGCGAGCGGACTTGCAGATACCGCCCTGCCGGCTCCCGCCGTACCGGTCATGTAGCTCCACCCGACGGATCATGTCTCCAGGCCGGAGATGCCACTCTTCTTCCTCGGGTAGGGCAGAGGAGGCCTTCACGAACGCCTCGTCGAAGGCATCCCACTGAGCGTCGGTGAGGCGGTGCGGATTGGCTGCGAAGAGAGTCCGCAGAGTCGTGGTGCCCGTGAAGCGTTCATCCTCTGTGAACTGGCTGCGAGCAACTGGGGTGTCGAGCCAGTCGTCGACTTTCAACGGGACGTACCAGCGAGGTCCAGGGTCTTGCTGCCAGTAGTCGCCGTTGCTGGCGCCCTCGCTGAAGAACGGCTCGCCGGTCAGGTGGCCGCGTCCGATCAACCCTCCTCGGGGACCAGTTAGCCACATGACGAAGCTGTCGCCATCTGAGAGCTCCGACCGGTAGCGAGCCACACTCCAGGCCTCCAACGGCCTGCCGTCACGTCGGAATGCTTCCAGATTAAAGACGTCAGGGTTGCAGGTAAGGAGCCAAGCAGTCACGAACGTCACCCCCGCGGCGGTTGCATATCGAGGTGCCGTCTCTCGGCACTGGACGGAGGCTACGCGAAGGGTCTGACAGTGGGTCCTGGTTACAACAGCTTCGCGCGGCGCCGCCGCGAGTGAGCGTGGCTCCATAGCCTTCCAGCGCGTCAGGCAGCTCTGTGGACCTGCCAAAGCAGGTCCTGGGGCCGCTGCGGCCGTCAAGAGCTCGCCCCGTCTCTGATTGGGGCACAGGGAGTGGCCTTGCTGCTGTTACTCGACGACTTCGTCGTTGGCTACTGCGCGCACGAACGCGGCGAGATCTGTCTCCTGAGGCGGGATCCCGGTCGGATGTCGGCTGGCGTAGACCGAGTAGTAGCGTTCAACGCGTGCTCGAAGCTTGGCTTCCTCTGGCTGGTCGGATGTCAGACGGAACGAAACCTTGCCGGCCGGGCCAACTGTTTGCAGGGGGCGGCCCAAGCCGTCGAAGGCTTTATGGATTTCGTCGGGCGCGTCTATGAGCTCGTCGGTTACCGCCAGGTCATGAATGACATCCATATGGCCGTCAGCGGCGAAGAGCAGCACCGGGGCCACAGGCTCTTCATGGGTCTTTCTCGCAGGGGTGGTCACTGCTCAAGCATGCCGGCTGATCGCTTGTTCTTGGAGATGCAGGCGAACGAGGTGGCGTGTTCACGGAAGATCCACAGTGCCTAGGAGATATTGGCGCTGGGCGCCCCGCTGAGTGCTGCGCGCATGAAGGCTGCAACACCGTGTTCTGCGTGTTGCAGCCTTCCAGACCGGACACCCGGACACTGGGCCGATGACGGTGTCCGGTCCATTTGTGCAGGTCAGGGCTTTAACCGGACAGCCGGACACATCGGACCATGGTGTTCGCGGTCCTGAGCTGGCTTTCCCTTTGGCCCTCGCACGCCGGCCGTTGTCAGAGCGTTCCCGTAGCTTGAGGTCATGGTCGCTACAGGCGAGAACTTCACTCACCCCGGCGAGTCGCCGGCGGTTGGCCAGCCCGCTGCGGGTGTCCAGCCTTACTACGCACAAAACGCCGGAACCCTTGGGCAGCGGTACGGCAGCGTCACCTTCGAGGAAGTTCATGGCGGGGTGGTGGATCTGCTGCCGCCAGCTCCAGCGAAAGTGCTGGATGTTGGGGCTGGCACTGGGCGGGACGCCGCGGCACTGGCGCAGCGCGGCTACCAGGTGGTGGCGGCAGAGCCGGTGCGCGAGCTACGGGAGGTCGCGCGCAGCCTGAACCCGAGCGAAAACGTCTGTTGGGTGGAGGAATCGTTGCCTGAGCTGTCCCGGCTGCCAGGGTCTTTTGAGCTGGCGCTGTTGTCGGCGGTGTGGATGCACCTGCCCCCGCCGGTGCGTGGACAAGCGATGGAGCGCCTTGCCGCGCTGCTGGCTCCGTCAGGACTGCTGGTCATTTCGCTACGACGCGGAGCTCCGCCGACGGACCGCGTGATGTTCGACGTGCCCGCCGAGGAGGTCGTGCGGGATGGGGAACGAGCGGGGCTGCGGTTGGTGCGACTCATAGAGGAGGGCACGGACCGGCTCGGCCGTGCCGAGGTGTGGTGGCAGACGGTCGCCCTGCGTAAGGGGAGAGAGTGAGCGGGCGGGAGTTCTACGCCCAGGATGCTTCGCCGCGCGCGTCGTGGAGGCTGGCAGTTCTGATGGGCGCCAACTCGCGCACCTATAAGTTCGCTCTTGGCCAGGCGTTGTTGGAGTTCGGGAGGCACGGGCGAGACGATGTTCCGCTTGCCGAGTTCGCCGCCTCTTACAGCTTGGGCATGGTGCGCCACCTGGCCCGGGACCCACAGGCGCCACAAGCCGTGGAGTTGGGCGAGAATGATTTCCTAGCCGTGGCCGAGCAGGAGAGTGCTGCGACGCTGGCCGCTGACAATCCCACTGAGCGGCTGCTGGCGTCCGCGGTGCGCTCAATGCCGACAATGGTGATGCAGAAGTTCCACAACCTGCGCGGTGACACTGCGGTGCCCCATACCTTCTATGAGTTGACTGGGACGGGGCGGCAGCGCGTGGTGCGGCTGACCTCAGACTTGCTCCGCTTGGCACAGTCGGAGCAGGCACCAGTCTTGGCTGCGGAGTTGGGCGCGCGTTGGAGCATCGTGGAGAGCTCCTTCGCTGCCGGCGTCGGTCGCAGCCTGGTAGAGGAGGGCGTCACGGTCGACTGGGACACGCTTAAGATCACTGACAAACGCCGCCGCCGCTCGGTGACCGGCATCATTGAGGCCACGGTTGGTTTCCAACATGGCCGCTGCCTGATCTGCGACAACGTCCTGAGCGCGAGCGATGCCGTAGCTGTCGATCACGTGTTTCCGTTCTGCCTGATGCACCGCTTCGGTAGCGTCGGCTCTTGGAACGGCCCGGATCTTGATGCCATCTGGAACCTCGCTCCGGCGCATGCTGCTTGCAATGGGGCCAAGAGCGATCGGCTGCCCACCCAGGTGGAACTCACCCGTCTAGCAGCCCGGAACGAGGCAATCATGCAGTCCCCCCACCCTCTGCGTCGCACCCTGCAACTCAGCCTCAAGGGCGTCCTGCCCGGCCGGAACGCGCCCCTGTGGACAGAGTTCCTGGAAGCGGTGCAGACGGCAGTCTGAAGCGGAACGCCACTAGCACCCTGAGCGCGTTGTGACTGACGCAGATGGCTCTGGAGAGCATGCTCATGGCATGCGCGGTTGTGCTCATGATCTGCAAGGGAGCCGCGTTCGGCGCGTGATCTCGTCTCGCTCACCCGCCCGCCCCTCACACGAACGCGGGGACAGGGGCGGGAGGTCGCCTCCGGTTGCTGAGGCCCGACGGGAGACGACGACGTGAGGGGCTGCCCCCGGGATGTTGCAGCCCTGTACTTAGGTCGGACAGGTGGGACACTGGCGAATCTCGTTGCCCGAACTTGTTTGCGCAGGTCAGAGCTCTAACCGGACAGCCGGACAGTCGGGACACCTCAGCTAGCGACAACGTGCGCTGGATGCGGGGCACCGCCCCGCGAAAGCGTAGTGAAGTGGATCGCGCCCGGGTACAGTCACTGCACGGGAGTGCTGCATCACTGGGGTGGAGGAGGTGAGCCGATGACCTCATCGGAGTTGGGGGAAGAAGGATTCCGGGCAACGCTTTACGCATTGGGTCCATCTACTGATGGTGGCCGGATCCCTCTAGCTGAGTTGGCGCGCATCGCGAGTGAAATGCAAGCCACATTGGAACGGCTTGCGCTGGCCTTGAGCGGAAACCAGATAAAGGCAGGACGCCGTCCGCGTGAAATTGTTGACGCTGTCCGCTTGGATTTTGTCGGTTTCGAAAAAGGATCTGCCATCCTTCAAGTTGCTCGAACCGGGCAACAGGCCTGGGGTGGTGACGATCTGCTAGAGGAATCATTTGAGAGCCTGGCCAGTGGAGTGAGGGCTCTTGAGCAAGGGCGGTCGCTTCCTGATTCCTTCACGCCGCAAGTAGTCAATGGGCTGCGCTCGCTTACGGGTGGCCTTGGAGCGCGAGGGATCACGCGGATTCGCGTGACCTCGACGAGTGCGCCAGAATTTGAGTTCAATAGCGGACTGAGGAAGGCGCTACGTGAAGTTTCTCTCTCACTGGTTGAGAGTGAGGCGACTGTTGTGGGCCGTTTGCAGATGGGCGATTTCTCGCCTGCCTCTCTCCTGTGCCGCATTGATACCTACGCCGGTAGTATCCAGTGCGGTTTTGGCGCTGAGATCCGAGACAGGGTCCTTGATTGCATGGATCAACTGGTCATGGCGCATGGGGTCGCCGAGATGCAGCCTGATGGATCCACTATCCGGGTCCTGCGAATCTCGGACATCAGTCCAGTTAGCTCCTCATCGTCTCGATCCTTGAATGATCTGGCTGCGGAGCAGCATGTTGCACCGCTCGCCTCTGTTGACGAACTGTCCGGAGGTGACATCGACGGCCTTGACGACTTCTTGGCTGCTATCTCCTCTGTTCGTGGTGATGGCCAGTGAATTATGTCGTAGTCGATACGGACGTATTTTCAAATCTTTTTGCCGGAATTGACGTTGATCGCTACAAGGGCCACCTCACGGGCGTTGTCCCCACTCTTTCCTTCACTTCGGTGGCGGAACTCTACTATGGCGCGGCAAAGGCCGGGTGGGGAGATCGGCGAGTAAGCGCTCTTGAAGAGGCCATTAGGCGTTATCTCGTTGCGCCGTATGACGTAGATATGGCACGGCTGTGGGGCAAGTTGAAAAGTCAGGCTCAAGGGTTGGGGCATCCTCTTGGGCAGCCTCACCAGGCTAATGATCTTTGGATTGCTGCAACGGCGATCTACTACAATGCGCCTCTCCTTACAGGGAATCATCGTCATTTCTCAGGCTTTCCCGGACTCTCCTTAATCACGTAGAAGCGGGGGCCGGACGGCAGGTGGGACAGCTCGGATTCTCGCTGTCCTACCTGTTTTCGCAGGTCACCCTCACTGCTGGGACAGTCGGACAGGTGGGACACCATCGGCCCGGCGCTGCCCTGCGTACCTCGTGGCACTCTTGGCAGCGGGCAGTGGAGGAAGCGAGAGGAGTCAGAGTGTCGGAGGCCAGTCCGCGCGGAACCTACCTGGTCATCTCAGCGAAGCTACGGGAGCGGATCGAGGCAGACGAGCACGCCGAGGTACTGCCGTCGGAGTCTGACCTGATGCGTGAGCACGGTGTCGGCCGAAACACGGTCCGGCGAGCCCTCAAGGTTCTCGAAGCTGAGGGCGTCCTGGAGTCTGCTCCCGGAATCGGGTGGCGCATCGTGCGGGACGGCGATCGCCGTTCCCTCGCGGAACGGATGTCTGACCTGATCGCCGAGGAATCGCTGTCGGTGGGCGACCCGTACCCGTCCGAGTCCCAGCTCTGCAACCGCTTCGGCGCCTCCCGCACTGCCGTACGCCGCGTCCTGGCACAGATGGAGGGGCACGGTCTGTTGGCCACTGTCCACGGCAAGGGGCGTACGGTGCGCGTTCTCCCGGCTCCCACCGCCCGGCCGTAGTCTTGACCGCCATGGGACTCACTGAGTGGGCGTACTCGCTCTCCGAATCGCTGCTGTCCGATCCGCTCCCGCGTCGGTGGGCGCACTCCCTCGGGGTCGCCAAGCGCGCTCGCTCCCTCAACCCGATCCTGGGGGACGACGCTGAGCTCTTGGAAGCCGCCGCTGTGCTGCACGACGTCGGGTACTCGCCGGCCATCGCAGTCACCGGCTTCCACCCCCTGGACGGCGCGAGGTTCCTCCGGCACCAGGAGGGCGCGGACGAGCGGGTCGTTCGTCTGGTAGCCCACCACTCATGCGCGCTTCTGGAAGCTGAGGAACGCGGACTGAGGCATGAGCTAGAGAACGAGTTCGAGCTGGAGCGGCCGGACCTCGTTGACGCTCTGCTCTTCTGCGACATGACGACGACACCGGACGGGACGCAGACCACGCCAACCGAACGGCTGGACGAGATCGTGCAGCGATACGGCCCGGATACGATCGTCGGGCGGTTCATTCAGCGCGCGGCCCCTGAGATCCACGCGGCTGCGGACCGTGTTGAAGAACGCTTGATGCAGGCATCGGTTGGCGATCAGCCGATGTAGGGCTCACGGCGCGACTCGTCGAGGCCATGCCGGATGCGCAGCATCATCGACGGGTGGATGTCCAGACCATCGAGGTCCGTTGGGGCGACCCAACGGACCTCCTTCGATTCGCTGCTGGTGCGCAGGAAACCGCCGACGGAGTGAGCTCGGAAGCAGATGGAGAACTGTTGCCGGACCTCTCCGTCGTCGTAGGCGAGCACGTGCTCAGGGTCGGTGTAGAGCCCGACGACGCTGTCTACCTCCACCTGGATGCCCGTCTCCTCCAGGACCTCACGGACGACGGTGTCGGCGATGCGCTCGCCGATATCGTGGCCGCCGCCCGGCAGTGCCCACAGATCGTTGTCGGTCTTGTGGATGAGCAAAAGTCGTCCCGCATCGTCTCGCACGATCGCCGTGACCGAGGGCACCACAGAGTTGGCCTTTGGGGCGTTCGGGTCGCGGAAGTAGTCGATACGGCCCATCAGTTAGTGCCTTCCCAGTCGGCCGGCGAGGAGATAGGGCGGGCCGATTCCCACACCCGTTCCACGCTCTCAGCGTAGGCGTCGAAGAGCTCGCCACCGGGAACGCGTTGCAGGTGCAGCACGGGGGCCATGTAGGCGCCGACGCCGTAGATGTGGCCGTTGGCCAGCATCTCGTCATCAGCTCGGTAGATCGAGTTGTAGAGCGTGGTGCTGTGCAGCCGGAACTCCACGCCGGGAAGGCCGAAGAGCGGTCCGTAGTTGACTAGGGCGTTTCGGATCTTCGCTGCCATCGCCGGGCCGATCCCCTCGTCGTCCCCACGTGCGGCCACGGCCTGCGATGTTGGCTCTCCCAGGAGGAAGCGGATGGACACCCCTTCGGCTGACTTCTCCTTGACGATGCGGTGGAACGTAGCGTCTTCGGTCAGCCAGAAGCCGGAGTACACCAGTACATCGAACTGGCGCCTCGCCTTGGAATAGAGGTCTGTCCAAAGGGTCTGCATCACCACGGAGCGGTGCGGATAGAGCCTGACCAACTCTGCGTTGCCAGAGGCTGTGACCTCTGCTGATGTCCGTTCGTCGGGCCACAGATACGACACCTCGCACTTCAACAGTGAGGCTGTCGCGTACTGGAAGCGGCGGTACGGCTTGCGCTCGGGGTCGTTGATCCAGCGTTCGACCGTCTTGGGTGCGACTCCGAGCCGTCCAGCGACCTCATCGAGCGTCAGGCCCAAGTCCACTATCGCGCCGCGCAGTCGCTCGTTTGCCACACCAACCTCCGCCTAGCCGGGACGACTTGGTACGACTTCACGCTAGCTAAGAACGACCCGAGCCGTACAGGTGCGAAGTCGAGCGTCGTCCGCGCCGACGCCAGTCTGTAGATACATCGCGGCGAGGGGCTCGCCGAACTCCAACAGCCGAAGGGCTTGACGGGGGTGAACCCCTCTCTGCATGATGAAGAACAGGTAATACATGTTCCTCTTGGAACGGTCCGGAGGGCCCCGTGAAACGGGTTCGAAGGAAGCCGCTGATCTTTGAGAACGCTCCGCCGCTGGTGGGGCTGCATACGTGGGCCTCTGAGCCGTCTCCCCGCAGTGACGGCCGCGCGGATGCAAGACCGCGCACCTGGACGACTCCAACCCTCGCAGCGCTCTGGCGCTGCGGGCCCCGGACAGCCGTGATGGCGGCAGATCAAATCTGCTTCCGGGGCGCTGCCCCGCCGCGTACGCGGCATGGGGTTGCACATCCCGGACGGTCGCCTCTCACCACCAGGCCACGACCGCCCGGCACTCCCTATCCCTTCGACATCAGGAGCGCAGCATGCGCACGTACATCGGCGGCCATCAGGCCGTCTCCATCGACGACTTCATTGAACTGGCCCTTGGTACCCCGCCGGAGCTGTGGCTCGGGAAGGAGGGCGAGAGCGAGGAAGAGTGCGCCGCCCGCAAGGACGCGGCGCGCGACATCCTCGCCGACAACCCGGAGCTCCCGGACGACGTGGCCCGCATCGCCGCCGAGGTGATCGAGGCGCACGCCCCGGAGTTGTTCAACGTCGTCCCGCTGGTCCGTCCGGCCGTGCGTCGTCGGCCCTCCCGGAAGGGAGCGGCGGCATGAGCGCCCCGGACACCAACGCCCAGCTCGCCGCTGCGCATGCGGAGGTAAAGGCGGAGATCACACGGACCGACACCAAGACCGGCCTGTTGCTGGCGTTCGTTGGCGCGGTGCTCGCCGGCGCCTGGACGGTCGCCCGTGACCTGCCGATGAACCTGCCCGCGTACGTGGTGGGCGGGCTCGGTATGGCGGTGCTGGTCGCGGCGGCCGGTCTGCTGCTGCGGTCGGTGCGGCCGAACGTCAAGGGGCGGCACGGCTTCCCGCTGTGGGCCACTCTGACCCCCGAGCAGATCAGCGACGCCGTCTGTCGTGATTTGGCTGCCGACATTGCGGGTCTGTCCCGTCTCGCGGTCGCCAAGTTCACTTGCCTGCGTCGCGCGGTCGACGTGACCTGTGTGGGCGGTGCGCTGCTCATCCTGGCGGCCCTGCTCGCGGTCGGGAGTACGCGATGAACGGGCGGGTGCTGCGGGCACAGATAACGATGCGCTGCTGCGGCACGACGGCTCCGGAGCGGACCGCCGGGCTGTGCTGGCAACTGTTCGTTGTGATGATCGGCCGGGTGGATGACTGGCCCGTCTTTACATGGCCCACGTCGCCGCAGGTCCCGACGGTCGAAGAGCGCGCGGCGGCGCTTGCCTCGCTCGGCTTCGCGCTCGCCGAGGACGTCGAATGGGAGTGGTGCGAGAGCACCACCCCTGAGTACCACCCGCACCCGGAGCAGGTGGAACTGATGGCCGCGGCCCAGATCCGGCCGCTGGACAGGGGTGCGGCATGACCAACACCGACGCGACACAGGCCGAACGTTCGGCGATACCGCCGCTGACGAAGCCGGAGATGGGGCTCGCCGGAGTCGGAGCGCTCGCCGCCGCGGGAGTCGGCGCGCTCGGTCTCATCTCTTCCTTCGACGCAGTGTCGGCCGCTGCTGCCCGCTGGGGGTTCGGCGAGCCGTGGATGCTGCCGGTCGGCATCGACGTGGCCATTCCGGTGTTCACCGTGGCCAACCTGCTGCTGATCAGGATGGACATGGCGCTTGCCTGGGTGCGGTTCGTGCCCTGGGTCCTCACCCTGGTCACCTGCGGCCTGAACATCGCCGCCGGACACGACGTGTGGGCGAAGGTGGCCCACGGCACGATGCCGCTGCTATGGGTGGTGTTCTCCGAGATCGGCGCGCACATCTACGCCGTCCGCATCGGCGCCGCCACCGGCCGCCGCATGGAAAAGATCCGGTTCTCTCGCTGGTTCCTGGCCCCGCTGTCCACGTTCGCGCTGTGGCGGCGCATGACGCTGTGGGAGGTCACTTCCTACAGCCGGGCGCTTGCCTGCGAGCGGGAGCGGCTGTTGGCCCGTGCGGACCTGCACGAGCGGTACGGCTGGAAGTGGCGGTGGAAGACCCCGCGGCGCGAGCGCGTGATGCTGCGCACGGGCGAACTCGCCCCCGCTGGCGACGACGTACCAAGCCCGAAGCCGGATCAGGCACCCGAGAAGCCGAAGAGCGAGGCAACGAAGCCGCCGCGCAAGCGGCCGACGACGGGCAAGGCCAAGACGGTGCAGCGCACGACGGCCGAACTGCTCGCCGAGGCACGCACCGCCACGGCCGACTGGACGGACGCTCAGATCAACGCCGAGGCGCTGCGCAAGGAACTGCACTGCGGCTCCGGCCCTGCCCGGCAGGTGCGTGACGCCCTGCTCGCCGAGCGAGCCGACGGGTGCGCCCTGCACTCTGTCGACAACCCCGAGTCGGACGCGTCCGGCGACGGTGCCCAGGGGGTGGCAGCGTGAACACTCTGGCCACGGTCCTGCTGTCCGCGCTGCCGCTCGCCGCTGGTTGGGCGGTCCATGTGTGGTGGCTGCGAGGCTCCCTGAACACCGCCCGGCGTGATCCGCTCACCGGGTTACGCACCCGCGACGGCTTCACCCGCCGCGCCACGGTTCTACTCAAGGACCCGCGCGCGGTCGTGGTGCTGGCCGACGTCGACAAGTTCAAGCAGATCAACGACGCCTACGGGCACGCGGCCGGGGACGCGCTGTTGAAGGCGACCGCGGACCGGCTCGCTCACCACGTCGGCCGTACCGGGGTCGCCGGGCGGCTCGGGGGCGATGAGTTCGCCGCCGTCCTCATCGACGACCACGGCACGGCTGGAGATCTGCTCCCCGTGCTACACGGTGTGCTCGCCCGGCCGGTCGACGGCCAGGACCCGGCCGTATCCACCACGGTCTCGCTCGGCTGGGTACGTGCCGCGGACTTCCCCGCCGACGACCTGTCCGCGCTGCTGCGGCGGGCGGATGAGGCGATGTACGCGGCCAAACAGGCTCGCGCCGGAACCCGGCGCGCCGGGCTCGGCTGGCTGTTCGCCACCGTCACCGGACGACGCGCCGGCCGAACGGGCGCCCGCCAGGACTCGCCCGTGGCGGGGGTGGCGGCGTGAAGTCACAGCCCCTCGTCGGTGCCGCCGTGTTCACCACGGTCATGGGTGCGGCCAACTACCGCTGCCAGTGCGAGGGCGAGTGCGGCAACGCGCACGCCAAGGGCGACGGCCGGTGCCAGCACGAGCACGACCACTACACCAGCAAGCACGGGCGCCGGGTACGGCTCATGGCCGCGCCGGTCGACCCGCTCGCCACCGACGTCGCCGCCGCTCGCCTCCCTGCGAGTGAGCTGCGGGCGTGGTGCCCCGACTGCCACACCGCTGCCGCCCGGCTCGCCCGCAAGCGACTGCCCGCGGCCGCTACGGATCAGTGCGGCCTGTTCGACCTGTAGCACGCGCGTTCTGGCGACCGGATTCCGGTCCTCTCCAGCGCTGCCCTGCACTCACCATCGCCAACACGGGCCCGGCCGCCCACCTCCTACAGCGTCGGCCGGGCCCACCCTCCCGCCAATTCCGGAAGGAAGTCTCAGTGAAGCACCCCGACGACGACAACGAACTCTTCAACCGGCTGGAAGCCGAGATGGCCGCCGACTCCGACGCCCCGTCCGGGGGTGACGTGGTCGACCTCGACAAGGCACGGTCGGCACGCACCGAGTCGGCTGACCCGAGCGCCCGACCCGACGCCGACCGGTCGCCCGACTCCGACGCGAGCCGGTCGGGTGCCGAGTCGGCCGACCCGACCGCGCCCGTGATGGTCGACCAGCCGACGCCGGCCGCCACCGGTCCCGGCTACCTCGGTCGGCTGGCAGCGGCGCAGCGCCGGGCGGTCGTGCCGGTGTGGCTGCGCTCGCTGGCGGAACTGCGGACCGCGTCCGCGTGGGTGGCCCACCACTACGCGCACGCCGCCGGGTACCACGCGCTGCGTGCCCCGGTCTACGCCGCCCGCCTCGCGCTTCAGGCGCCGACCGGTGCCGCGCGGTTCGTGGGCGGCACCATGCGGTGGGTGGCCGACCGCGAGGGCGAGCCGGTCCGACTCGCCGCCGTCCGGCGCGAGGATGCCGCCGAGTACCTGAAGCTGTCGCGGCAGCGTGACGGCAGGGTCCGACTGCGCACCCTCGTGGCCGTGCTGGCGATGTTCGTCGGGCTGGGCTCCGCGCTCGCCCTGTACGTGCTCGCCCCCGACTGGCTTCAGGCGGTGTCGGTGAGCGCGGTCGTGATGACGCTCGGGTTCGCCGGCCGCCGTGCGGACGCCCCGGTCATCCACCGCGCGGTTGAGCTGCCCAAGGCGGTCAAGCTCACCAGTGACATCGTGCTGCGGGCGCTCGGTGCGCTGGGTATCCCGGCCATCAACCAGGCGCAGTCCAAGGGCCGGGACGGGTTCGAGTTCACCGCCCCGATCACCCGCGACGGCCCCGGCTGGCGTGCGGAGGGCAACCTGCCCTACGGCGTGACCGTGACCGACGTCATCGAGCGCCGCGACCGGCTCGCCTCCGGCCTGCGCCGCCCGCTGGGCTGCGTGTGGCCCGAAGCGGTGCCGGACGAGCACACCGGCCACCTCGTGCTGTGGGTGGGCGACCAGGACATGAACAAGGCCAAGAAGCCCGCATGGCCCCTGCTCAAGTCGGGATCGGTGGATCTGTTCAAGCCGGTCGCCTATGGCACTGACCAGCGCGGACGCTGGGTCGAGGTCACGCTGATGTACATCGCGGGCATCATCGGCGCCATCCCGCGCATGGGTAAGACGTTCCTGCTCAGGCTGCTGCTGCTCATCGCCGCCCTGGACCCGCGCGCGGAGCTGCACACCTACGACATGAAGGGCACGGGCGACCTGGACCCGGTCGGCAACGCCGTCTCCCACCGGCACGCCGCCGGGGACGACGACGAAGCCATCCTGTACGCGCTCAACGACTGGCGGGCGCTGCGCGAGGAACTGCGGCGCCGTACCAAGGTGATCCGCTCGCTGCCCCGGGATATCTGCCCCGAGTCGAAGGTGACCAGCGCTCTTGCCGACAAGCGCTCCCTGGGTCTGCACCCGATCGTGATCGGGGTGGATGAGTGCCAGGTGCTCTTCGAGCACCCGGAGCACGGCAAGGAGTTCGAGGAGATCGGCACCGACCTGGTCAAGCGCGGTCCCGCCACCGGGATCGTGCTGTTGCTGGCCACGCAGCGGCCGGATGCCAAGGCGCTGCCCACGGGCATCTCTGCGAACGCGTCGGCCCGCTGGTGCCTGAAGGTTATGGGCCAGCTGGAGAACGACATGGTGCTCGGCACGTCCGCGTACAAGCGCGGCGTGCGGGCGACCATGTTCGCCTGGGGTGACAAGGGCATTCACTACTTCGTCGGTGAAGGCTCCGATGCCCGCATCGTGTCTTCCGTCTACGTGGACGCGCCGGGCGCGGACAACATCGCCGCCCGTGCCCGCAGGGCCCGCGAGAAGGCCGGACTGCTGTCCGGGTACGCGCTCGGGGAGGCACCCGAGCCGGTCGCGAGCGGCTACAACCTGCTCGCCGACATCCTCGCCGTGGTCCCGGCCGATGAGCCCAAGGTGTGGTCCGAAACCGTCGTCGCCCGGCTCGCCGAACTGCGCGAGGACGTCTATGGCGGCTGGGACCCCGAGGGGCTGGCCGCGGCCCTGAAGCCGCACGGCGTCTCCACGATCCAGGTGGGGCGCCGGATCAAGGGCAAGGTCGTCAACCGGCGCGGCATCGACCGCTCCCACATCACCACGGTGATTGCGGAGCGTGACGTAAACCGGGACGCGGGCTGAGTGTCCGGGGTCGCTAACGATAGCGGCATGCCCCGCTAACGTTAGCGACCCCGCTAGCACCCCAAACCGCCTTTGACCAGGCCGCTAGCGGATAGCGGCCCACCTGCGGAAACCCCTGAAACCCGCCTGGAAGGGCCCCTCATGACCCCTGCCCTGCTCGCTATCACCCTCCTGCTCGGCGTCACATTGTGTTACGTCGCGGTGTGTGCGGTCTCGCCGTTCGGTAACTGCCGCACGTGCCGCGGCATGGGCCACGCGCTCAAGACCGACCGCAAGGGACGGCTCAAGCGCGGCAAGGACTGCCGCCGCTGCCGCGCGACCGGCAAGCGCATACGCGCCGGCCGCTGGCTCTACAACCGCTGGGCCCGCATCTACTGCGCGGGCACCGACACCCCCCGCCCGGAAGGCTCCCGATGATCCTCGACATCTCCGCCGTGCTGCTGTTCGGCGCCGCGTCCGCCTTCGCCGTCAAGACCAAGTCCGCCGGAGGCGGCGCCGCCCTGGTGCTGTTCCTGTTCGGCTTCTTCGCCGCCGGGACCGGCGCGTACGAGCCCATCCACGACGTCGTGCAGGCGTGCGCCGACGCCCTCAGCGACCTCGGCAACTGACGGGAGACCGACACCGTGAACGAACCGATCGTGCAGCGTCATTGGCTCGCCATCGCCGCACCCAAGGCTGCACCTGCACTCGCCACCACGACCGTGCTCGCGCTGGCGCGCATCTGGAACGCCAACGGCGCCGAACACTCCGTCGGCAACGCCGTGTTGATGACCGCACTGTCCATCGGCGCCGCCGCCGCGGGAGCGTGCGCGAGCGTCGGCCGCGCCGGAGACAGCACGATTGCCGGGACCGCGTTCGCCGCCTCCGGCGCCCTCGCCTTCGCGGGCGTTGCCGGATACGCCGACGGGCTCCCGCTGCCACTGCTGCTGTGGTCGGTGGCCACCGCCGGCGCGTACGGGCTCGCCGCCCGCTACTGGCGCAAGGACCGCCGCGAGACCGCTGCGTACGAGCGGCACGTGAGCGACCGGCGTGAGGAACACGCCCACATCGAGCGCGTCGAGACCCTGCGAGCCACGACACAGATCGAGGTGGCCCGCACCGGCGCCGCCTACGCCGAACAGCTCGCGCAGGCACTCGTCACCCGCGCCGCGCTGCCCGGCTTCGACCCCCAGGCGGTGGAAGCCGCGGGGCTGCCGGAGCTCCCGGCCGCGCGGGGGGAGCGGTGAGGTTCTACCTGACCACCCACAAACGGCACTGGGTGCGCCTGACCCGCGTGCCGCTGTTCCTAAAGTCCGAGCACTTCGCCGCCGCCGTCAAGCTCGATGCGGCGCAGGGCCCGTACGCGGTGGACTCCGGCGGTTTCACCGAACTCCAGCGGCACGGCCGCTGGACGCGCACCCCGCGGCAGTACGTGGACGACCTGCGCCGCATATGGGAGTGCGTGGGCCCCTACGACTGGGCGGCACCGCAGGACTGGATGTGCGAAGACCTCATCATCCACGGCGGTACCGCGGGCCCGCTCACCTTCGCCGGGACGCACCTGAGCGTGCGCGATCACCAGCACCGCACCGTGGCGAACTTTCTGGAATTGCGCTCACTCGCCCCGGAGTTGCGCATCATCCCCGTCCTGCAAGGCCGCACGGTCCCGGACTACGAATGGTGCGCCGAGCAGTACGCGCGGGCCGGTGTCGACCTCGCCCGTGAGCCGGTGGTGGGTCTGGGATCGGTGTGCCGGTTGCAGTCCACCCGCGAGGGCGCCGCGATCGTCACTGCCATGGCCGCGCGCGGGCTGCGCCTGCATGGCTTCGGCTTCAAGACCCTCGGTCTGGAACAAGTCGGCCACCTGCTCGCCTCCGCGGACTCTGCTGCATGGAGCTACCACGCACGCCGCAGACCCCCGTTGCCGGGCCACACGCACAAGAACTGCGCCAACTGCCTGCCCTACGCGCTGCGCTGGCGTACTCGCGTCCTCAGCGCGCTGCCTACCTGGCAGCAACCCACCCTCGATGCGGCCTGACGGCCCTGTTCCGAAAGTGAGTGATCCCATGTCCGTGGGAGAGACCCCCATCACCGTCATCGGCAACCTTGCCGCAGACCCCGAGCTGCGGTTCACCCCGTCCGGTGCCGCGCTGGTCAAGTTCTCCGTTGCGTCCACCCCGCGCCGCTACGACAAGACCTCCGGGCAGTGGCAGGACGGCACCGCGATGTTCCTGCGCTGCACCGCGTGGCGAGACCTTGCCCAGCACATCGCCGAGAGCCTGACCAAGGGCATGCGCGTGGTCGTCACCGGCCGTCTGCGTCAGCACAACTGGCAGAACGACCAGGGCGAGAACCGCTCGATGCTCGGCCTGGAAGTCGACGACATCGGCCCCTCGCTCCAGTTCGCCACGGCCAAGGTCGAACGCGTCCAGCGCAACGGCGCCGCCTCCGGCCCGGCCACCGACGCGTGGAACACCGCTGTCCCCGCCTCCGGCGGATGGGGCGCGCCCGCTTCGGCCGGTGCTCCGGCTGCGGGCAACGAGCCGCCGTTCTAGACACGCCCGGGGCGGGCGCCTCTCACCACAAGACCGCGCCCGCCCCGGCTCCCTTGTCCCTTCGACAGAACAGGAGAACCTCCAGCATGCCTCAACTGGACGGCCCTGCCCAGCTCAGCGCTGCGCTTGGCGCTGCGTCGCGCGGCTGGCACGTTTTCCCCCTCATCCCTGGCGCCAAGCGCCCTGCCGTCCGTGGCTGGGAGACTCGCGCCACCACTGACCGCGAGCGCATCACCCGGTGTTGGACGCACGCCCCCTACAACGTCGGCATCGCCACTGGCCCCTCCGGGCTCGTCGTCGTCGACCTCGACACCCCCAAGGGCCCGGACGACATCCCGCCGGCCGAATGGGCCGCGCACGGTGTCACCGACGGTGCCGACGTGCTCGCCCTGCTCTGCGAGCGCCACGGCCAGCCCTTCCCAGCCGATACGTACACGGTCCGCACTTGGAGCGGCGGCACGCACCTGTACTTCGCCGCACCCGAGGGTGAGCCCCTGCGCAACACAGCCGGGGACAGCGCCCGTGGGCTCGGCTGGAAGGTCGACACACGCGCCGTCGGCGGGCTCGTCGCCGGCGCAGGCAGCACCTTCGGTGGATGTCCTACACAGTCGCCCACCACGGCCCTGTGGCACTGCTACCGGCCTGGCTCGTCGAGCTGCTGCGCCCGGCACCGCTGCCCCCGCAGCGTCCGGTCACGGTCCCGCTCACGGCCCGCGATCGGCGCGGCAGGTTCCTGACTGCCGCAGTCAACGGCGAGTTGGCCCGCGTCACCGGCTCTGGCGAGCACCAGCACAACAACGCGCTCTACATCGCCTCCATTGCCCTCGGTCAATTGGTCGCCGGGGGAGAGCTAGACGCGTATGAGGTGACAGAGAAGCTCATCGAAGCGGCACTCAGCGTCGGCCAGGGCGAGCGCGAAGCCCGCCGCACCGTCGCCTCCGGCCTGCGCGCCGGAGCCCACCGCCCCAGGCAGGTTGCAGCATGAGCACCAACCCCATCCCACCGCTGCACCTGTACTCCGTTCCCAGCGACCCTGAGGCGGCTCCGCGCGAGCTGCCGAAGCGGGAGCGCCCCCGCACCGCATGGACTGCCGATCAGCTCATGGCCGCGGACTTCCCGGAACCGAAGTGGGCCGTGCCCGGCATCCTCGCTGAGGGCGTGACTCTGCTCGCCGGTCCGCCCAAGGTCGGAAAGTCCTGGCTGTCCCTCGGTCTGGCCCTTGCGGTCGCGGCCGGCGGGCATGCCTTCGACTCCGTGCCCGTGCAAGGCGGCCCGGTCCTCTACCTCGCCTTGGAGGACACCCCCCGCCGTCTCCAGACCCGCATGCGCAAGATCTTGGGGGGACAGGCGGCCCCGGCCGGGCTGACCCTGGTCACCGAGTGTCCTTCCTTCCCTCAGGGGGGTAGTGATGCCATCGCCAACTGGCTGGAGCGCAACCCGGACGCGCGCATGGTCGTCGTCGACGTGTTCGCCAAGATGCGCGGTCCCGCACCGCAGGGCGTGTCCGCGTACGACGCGGATTACGTCGCCGTCGGCTACGCCAAGCGGATCGCCGACCACTACGGCATCGCCGTGGTACTGGTCCACCACGTCCGCAAGGCAGGCTCAGAGGACTTCCTCACGGAGGTGTCTGGCACCAACGGCATTGCCGGAGCGGCAGACGCCACGCTCGTGCTGAAACGGGCGCGCGGGCAGGCGGACGGCATCCTGCACGTCACGGGACGCGACGTCGACGAAGCCGAATACGCCCTGAAGTTCCAAGCAGCCTCCGGCGCTTGGCAGATGCTCGATGGACCGGTCTCGGACCACACCATTGGCGACACCCGCGCATCGATCCTGCGGCACGTCAGGGAGAACCCCGGCGTGCGCCCGCGGGACATCGTCGCCGCGCTGCCGGACATCGATGCGGACACCGTGCGCCGGTACTGCTCCCGCATGGCGGAAGCGGGACAGCTCACCAAGGGCGTCAGCGGCCGCTACTACCCGGACACCCCACCCCCGGAGGTGTCCCAGGTGTCCGACTGTCCGACTGTCCCATCTGACCTGCACGAACAGGCCGGACACCTTCAAGACCCCGGTGTCCGACTGTCCGACTCTACGTCTGCCGTCCAGCACGGAAGGAAGTGACTGTGGCGCGAGACGAGATGTTGAGCATCCCCCAGGTCATCGCCGAAATTGGCGTTCCACGCGCGACCTTTTATCGCTGGCGACAACTCAGGAAAGGGCCCAAGGCGATCAAGCTCCCGAACGGTGCCGTGCGCATCCGCAGGTCAGATCTGGAGCGTTGGATCTCCAGCCTGGAGGAAACCGCGTGAACCGTCGCAGCAACCATCAGGATCCGGGCATCCCCCGTCGGGGGTGCCCGCCCGCGTCGGACGAACCCGTTCTCTCCACCGACGTGCGCGTATGGAAGGTGAACAAGGTGCGGAGCAAGAGAGCTCCGTACCAGGTTCGTTGGACTGTGGCCGGCAAGGTGAAGTCGGCCAGCTTCGCCACTCTGGCACTCGCGGAGAGCCGTCGCTCCGAGTTGTGGCAGGCAATGCGTAGGGGCGAGGCGTTCGCCGCCGACAGCGGCTTGCCTGAGTCCGAACTTCGAGCCGTCGCCGCGAGAGAGAACGCAAATCCCGACGTCTCATGGTGGGACTTCAGTCGCGAGTACATGTCGGCGCGGTGGCGTACTACAGCAGCGAAGACGCGTGAAGGCATTGCCGACAGCCTGGCCGCGGTGGCGCTCGCCATGATGGGCGATGGAGCGAAGGCACCGACACCTAAGGAAGTGCGGCTAGCCGTGCGCTGGGCTGTCGTACCGGCCCACAAAGGCGAAGAGCCCCCGCCCGACCTCGTGGCCGCCTGTACGTGGCTCTCCAACCGTTCGCTTCCGCTGTCCTCGCTGACGGACCCGAGGATTCTCCGGGACGTCCAGTACCGGCTCTCCTTCAAGTTGGACGGCACGCCAGCGGCAGGGGAGACGTACAAGCGGCGCCGCCGCGGCTTCAACACCGCAATGGAGTACGCGATCGAGTCGGGCTACCTGGACGAAAATCCGCTCGTCAACGTGAAGCGGATCGGATCCCCGGCTGGTGATGTGGTGGATCCTCGGGTCCTGGTTAATGCCGTTCAGGGGAATTCACTTCTCACGGCCGTCTCGTACGTGGGGTCCGTGCATCGCAATCGCGGCCGTCGACTGGTCGCATTCTTCGGCTGCCAACTCTACGCCGCAATGAGGCCGGCGGAAGCGGTCGGGTTGCGAGAGAAGGACTGCTATCTGCCCGAGACGGGCTGGGGGACCCTCACCCTTCGGGAAACCCGCCCGGTGTCCGGCAAGAAGTGGACCGATTCGGGGCAGCGCCACGACAGGCGGGGGCTCAAGTCGCGTGAGATCAAAGCTGACCGGCCTGTTCCCATACCGCCGCTGCTGGTCGAGATGCTCCGTGAGCACATCAAGGAATTCGGTACGGCCAAGGACGGCAGGCTCTTCGCTAACGAGCGCGGTGGTGTTCTGGGGACCTCCAGCTACTGGAGGGTGTGGCAGGAATCGCGACCCTTCGCGCTGCCACCGGACAAGACGGTCTCACTGCTAGCGAAGCGACCGTACGACCTGCGGCATACCTGCATCACGAACTGGCTGAATGCAGGAGTGCCCGTGGCAGAGGTCGCCCGCCGTGCTGGCAACTCACCTGAGGTCATCCACCGCCGGTACGAGGGATGTATTGATGGTCATGAGGAGGTGAACAATAAGAAGATCGAGAGGGCGATGGGGTGGGGGTAGGGAAAGTGCCTGATTGCTCGCTTGCCAGCAACTCGCGATCGCAGATTGAGGGCGACAAGGAGCCGGACGCGCGACTGAGTCCGGCTCCTTAGCGCATGGTGCGCCATCTGGTGCAAAGATCATGGCTTCGGGTTGAGGTAGTCCACCAGGCTTTGCACCTGACTCACTACGTCTTCGACCCAAGCAATGGCTTGCGATGGGTAGACGGTCTCGCTTGCCGCTTGGGACGAAGACGTGTGAGCCATCTTTCCTCTTTTTCCGCCGAGTGTATTGAGGGCCTTAAAGAGGTCATCGCACTTGTTGGAGAGTTGGTCACCGTGCAGGCCCAGCGGCTTTGCTAGAGAGGTAACGTTGGCCTCTTTAAGGCCGTTGTTGATTTTCACGACTTTAGAGATGTAAAGATTCTTTGCCGTTACGCAGACCTGCTTTGTGTCGAACTTCTTCCCAGCTCTCTGGCCGATAAGGTCTCCGGAGAAATGGAGGGCCAGCTCTACAAAACATCGAGGCGTTGCTAGATCTCCTACTTCCTTTTCTCGATTCTCGATGTAGGTCAAGAAAAGATCTTCGATGAACTCTTCGATGTGAGCGTGGGAGAGGATTACAAACGATGTGATCAGCAGTTGCTGACGCCTGCTGAGGTCATCTGGTGGCAAGACTGCTAGCACTTCGTTGTCGAGGAGAGAGTTTTTCAGTTCCTCGATATCACTTCTGAGGCAGGTCACTAGGTCCATGGTGACCTCTCAGTTTGTGAGGCATGCTGGGCGCTGAATGGTGATACCCAGCACCTCGCTCAATTCCCGATTCCAAATATCGAAGCGGTTCTTAGTCGCCTCGATACTTTTGGTTGTGCTGGTGATGGCGGCGACGAACTTTTCGTTCTCGATGCAGATTTTTTTGAATGCTGCCAGAACTTCAGGGGCCCGGCCCAATGCGATGTTCCGCACTCTCTCGTCGGAGAGTGCATAGATCTGCACGTCAAAGACTGCCCTATTTAGACTCCGCTCCCATTTTACGCCGGACCATTTATGGCAAGCACCATCGTCAGAGAAAATCTCTCGCGCGGCATCAATCGCCCGTTCCATTTCTGAGAGCTTGCTGACAATCTCGTGAGAAGCGGACTGCCACGTTTTGTTGTAATAAATGCAAGTTTTGTCCAGAAAATCCTTCAGATTCCCCTTGTATGGAGTCGCTGAGCTTTGAAAACCTAGGTAGCGAACCATAATTTCAGCATCGTACATTCGTCGATCTGGCCCCTTGTTTCCCAGGAGGTGCTGAAGTCCCGGGCTTGTTCCAGATTGTTCATCTACGAAGTTGACGAAATCGCCAGGTACTAGAGCTTGCCGGAGTTCTTGGGCTGACAAAGGGACGCTGCCGGTGTTGAGGCGCAAGAAGAGTGTGTAAAGGAAGTCTTCAGACTCCCACCCCTTGATTGAGACGGTCCTAATCGTATGATTCTCGAACGCGTCGAACAGGTCTGTCCTCTGTTGTTCGAGTTTCTTAATGTCGAAACCTCGCACGCTTTCTAGAATTGATGTTCCTGTGATCTTGAATGGTTCGAACCCAGAATCCGCCTCAACCCCTGCTCCGGCGTAGAACTGTCGCAGTGCGAGCAGTCGCTGTTTGCCGTCGATCACGAAGTAATGGCCCGGGCGTTCATGCTTTTCTGCGAGGACGATCTGTGGGATTGGATATGACAAAATCGCTGACTCTACAAAGCGGCTCTTTGTGGGGTTCGTCCAAGCAGCGCGTCGCTGAAACTTTGGATTAAGGTCAATCCGCCCTTTCCTCATTTGAGTGATGATGGTCTCAATCGTCCAGTCTGTGGCAGAAATGCTCGCTCGAGCGGCAGTGAGGCGGTCAATGACGTCCTCTTCGCTTTCGCCTGACGCGTCGTCGACGGGGATCATTTCCTCGGGGCTCTGATTAGTCATGATTCCTCCTAAGGTGGCCAGCGACGCTTTGTGCGCTTCGGGTAGATCTTGTGCAGTCGATGTCTGAGAGTTCTACCAGTCGCGAGGGTGGAGTGTGGCGGGGTGTAGACGTTTAAGTTTCAACGATTCTGGGTAGAGAATGGTTCTCTCGCGCGACGCGTGCGATGGAGGTCATCCGGTCACACGCCTGGGGTGCCAGCCACCTTCCGAGTGTGAGATCTAGGCAGAAGCCCACTCACTACTCACTCGGAACCCGTGCCACACAACGACAAAGAGCCGGACCCAGTGGGACTGGATCCGGCTCTCAATATTGGCACTTCCGCAGGTCAGCAGCACAACTGCGCAGCTTTCTGCTAAGTGCCCCCGGCAGGATTCGAACCTGCGCACACGGCTCCGGAGGCCGTTGCTCTATCCCCTGAGCTACGGGGGCGTGTCGGGCGCCTTGTTTGGCGGCGACGGGTAGAACCCTACCAGCTCTGCGAGGGAGATCAGGAACGGGTTTGGCGGTGTGGGGGTGGGGTGAGCTGGGGGACGTCGCCCGGAGGGGCGGAAGTGGGGAAAACCCGGACGCGGCGGTGGGGCTGGACCTACTCTCGAGTTGTGCCAGGCGTGTCCGGTCGGGTGCTTGTTGTGGACGACAACAAGGTCATCCGGCAGCTGATCAGGGTCAATCTCGAGCTGGAGGGCTTCGAGGTGGTGACCGCGGCCGATGGTGCCGAGTGTCTGGATGTCGTTCATCAGGTTCGCCCCGACGTGATCACCCTTGACGTGGTGATGCCCCGGCTCGATGGTCTCCGTACCGCCGCCCGGCTTCGCGGTGACTCCCGTACACAGCGGTTGCCTCTCGCCATCGTCAGCGCCTGCTCGCAGTATGAGGTCGAGGCCGGGCTGGACGTCGGCGTCGACGCCTTCCTCGCCAAGCCCTTCGAGCCCAATGAACTGGTTGCCCTTGTCAGGCAGTTGGTCGAACGGGGTGAGTCCGATCCCTCCTCGCCGTTAGGGATCGGCGCCGACGCTCCGGCGGGCGGCACGGATGGTGGGGACGTGGGTGTGGGCGAGGGCGCGGAGTGCGCCGGGCGCCACGGGCACTGAGTTTCGACCGAGGCCTCGGCCGTGCCCCAGGCCGACTGGGTGCGTCGCCGGGCGGTGCCTGCTCCAGCGCGTACTGATCGGGTGGGACCGCAGGCCCGCTTACGGGCTCCGCACCCACCCGGGTCCGGTCTTCCCCGCCGGACCTCGCCCCTCACGGCGTCCATATCCCGGACCACACGGGAAACCTGCTCGCATACCCACCCCCCTCCTCCCATACGCTTGTCCCCGTGACCCCCGTCGAGCTCTCCCGCACCGTGTTGCACGCGGTGCGTCGTGCTGTGGATCAGGGGGAGCTGAGCGTGGCGGTGCCCGCACGGGCCGTGGTCACTCCGCCGGGGCCCGGTGGCAGCGGGGACTACGCCACGAACATCGCGTTGCAGCTGGCCCGGCCCGCCGGGCGGCCGCCCCGGCAGGTCGCCGAGATCCTGCGGCCCCATCTCTCCCGGACCGAGGGCGTCGCAGCCGTCGAGATCACCGGGCCCGGGTTTCTCAACATCCACCTCGACCGGGCCGCCGTCACCTCCCTCGTGGGTGAGGTGCTCGACCGGCGGGACGACGGCCTTCCCTACGGCCATGGCGACGCCCTCGCCGGGCAGGTCGTCCGACTGCGTATTCCGTACGACATCCGTGCGGAAGTCGTCGCCGACGCGGTGGTGCGGATCGTCGCCAGCCAAGGGGGCCGTGTGGAGGTCGACCACGTCAGGCCGTCGGCGGGCCGGGGGCGGGGATCGCGGACCGCGGGGGACACGGACACGTCGCAAGCGTCGGAAGCCTCCGGGGGGTCGGACCAGCCGGACAACTCCGCCGAGCCGATCGACCTCCGGCCCGTCCCCGCCCCGGAGGACCCCACGCCCCTCGGCCCCGACGCCCTCCGCTGGGCGCTGCTGCATCCCGCCGCGCACGACCGGCCACGTATCACCGCGGACCTCCTCGTGCAGCGCGCCGGCAATCCCCTCTTCCGCGTTCGTTACGCCCACGCCCGAGCCCGCGCACTCACCCGCAACGCCGCCACCCTCGGTTTCACCAGTACACCCGGCCGCCTCGACGCCACCGCAGTGGCCGCCGAGCCGCAGTCCGGCCACCCGGACGTCGCCTCCGCGCCCCGCACCACCCCCGGCGCCGTTGGAGTTCCCGGTCCCGACAGGTCTGCCCCCGACCGTGCCCCCGCGGGGTCCGGCCATGGCCTCACGACCAGCGCCGTCACCACCGGTACCGTCGCCGCTGAGACAGCCATCACCAGGACCGGCACCGCCGGGGCAGCCACCAGGCGTGGCGTCATTGCCGGTGGTGATCACGGTGTGATCGCCGCACCCTTCACGGGCCCGGGCGCCACAACCGCCTCCGACCCCGCTGCCCCGCTCCTCGCCGCGATCTCTGAGTACCCCCACGTCGTTCTTCGAGCGGCGACCCTCCGAACGCCCGATCGTCTCGCCCGGCACCTGGTCGTCACCGCCGACGCCCTGCTGGCCTTCCAGCACATGGTGCTGCCGCGCGGCGACGAGAAACCCTCGGCCGCCCACCGGGCCCGGCTGGCGCTTGCCGAAGCCGCCGGGACGGTGCTGGCCGGCGGCCTGTCCCTGCTCGGCATCGACGCACCCGAATACCTCTGAGCGAGCCCACCGGCCCCAAGCCCCCGGCCCGAGACAGGCCCCAAGCCCACCGGACCAGGACAAAGTCCCAGGGAAAAGCCCCAGGTCACGAGCCCAAGCCCAAAGCCCAAAGCCCAGGCTCACCGGCCACAGCCCAGGCATCAGCCCCAAGGCATCAGCCCAAGCCCCAGGCCCCGCGAGCACAGAGTCCAGAGAGTCAGAGAGAGTTCAGACAGTCATGAGCCGTTCCGCACACCCCGCCGGGCCCCGACACGCCGATGTGCTGCCTGAGGGGCACTACACAGCCCCGCCCGCCGACCTGAACACGCTCGACCCCAAGGTGTGGGCGCAGACCGTCGACCGGAGGGACGACGGTGTCGTCCGCGTCGGCGGGATCGACGTCAAGACGCTGGCCGAGGAGTTCGGGACCCCCGCCTACTTCCTCGACGAGGCCGACTTCCGGGCCCGCGCCCGCGCGTGGCGCACCGCGTTCGGGCAGGACGCCGACGTCTTCTACGCAGGCAAGGCGTTCCTGTCGCGCGCGGTCGTCCGCTGGCTGCACGAGGAGGGGCTGAACCTCGACGTCTGCTCCGGCGGCGAACTCACCACCGCCCTGTCCGCCGGTATGCCCGCCGACCGCATCGCTTTCCACGGCAACAACAAGTCCGCGGAGGAGATCCACCGGGCGATCGAGGCCGGCGTCGGCCGTATCGTCCTCGATTCCTTCCAGGAGATCGTGCGTGTCGCGCACATCGCCCAGGAGCTGGGCAAGCGGCAGCGCGTGCAGATCCGGGTGACCGTCGGTGTCGAGGCGCACACCCATGAGTTCATCGCCACCGCGCACGAGGACCAGAAGTTCGGCATCCCGCTCGCCGGGGGGCAGGCCGCCGAGGCCGTACGGCGGGCGCTGAAGCTCGACGGGCTGGAGCTGATCGGGATCCACTCGCACATCGGGTCCCAGATCTTCGACACCTCCGGCTTCGAGGTCGCCGCTCACCGCGTGGTCGGGCTGCTGAAGGACATCCGCGACGAGCACGGCGTCGAACTGCCCGAGATCGACCTCGGTGGCGGTCTCGGCATCGCCTACACCAGCGCCGACGACCCGCGCGAGCCGCATGAGATCGCCAAGGCGCTCACCGAGATCGTCACGCGGGAGTGCGAGAGCGCCCGGCTCCGTACCCCGCGGATCTCCGTCGAGCCGGGGCGCGCCATCGTCGGGCCGACCGCATTCACGCTCTACGAGGTCGGCACCATCAAGCCGCTGGACGGGCTGCGGACCTATGTCTCGGTCGACGGGGGCATGTCGGACAATATTCGGACCGCTCTGTACGACGCCGAGTACAGCGTCGCGCTGGTGTCCCGTACCTCCGACGCCGAGCCGATGCTCGCGCGGGTGGTCGGCAAGCACTGCGAGAGCGGTGACATCGTGGTGAAGGACGCGTTCCTGCCGGCCGACCTGGCACCGGGTGACCTGATCGCCGTGCCGGCGACCGGCGCGTACTGCCGTTCCATGGCGAGCAACTACAACCACGCGCTGCGCCCGCCGGTCGTCGCGGTCAATGATGGTGAGGCCCGTGTGATCGTTCGGCGGGAGACGGAGGAGGATCTCCTGCGTCTCGACGTCGGGTGATCCACGCGGCGCCCGGGCGGTCGGACGATCTGGGCGCGTCCCCGGACGGGCGGACGATCTGGGCCCGCCCCCGGGCGGTCGGACGATCTGGGTGCGTCCCCGGGCGGGTCGGACGGTCTGGCCCGCCCCCGGACGGGTCGAAGGCCGTACGCAAGACCGTACGCCTCGCCCGAGAATGGCCGGGTAGCCGGAGCGCGCTCTCCGAGAACGGCCGGGTGACCGGAGCGCGCTCCCCGAGAACGGCCGGGTGACCGGAGCGCGCTCTCCGAGAACGGCCGGGTGACCGGAGCGCGCTCCCCGAGAACGGCCGGGTGACCGGAGCGCGCTCCCCGAGAACGGCCGGGTGACCGGAGCGCGCTCCCCGAGAACGGCCGGGTGACCGGAGCGCGTCGCCCGGGAATTGCGGGGCCGAAAGATCTCCGTTCTTACGGCCCTGTGAAAATGAAATATATGTCTCACGATCCGGACGAGGGATAGAAACCCCCGTCCGGTGAGTGAGACTGGTTCCACCGTATTCGGTATGTGAGGAAACGAGGTCGGATGATGCGTACGCGTCCGCTGAAGGTGGCGCTGCTGGGCTGTGGGGTTGTCGGCTCAGAGGTGGCGCGCATCATGACGACGCACGCCGACGACCTCGCCGCGCGCATCGGGGCCCCGGTCGAACTCGCGGGCGTGGCCGTCCGCCGGCCCTCCAAGGTCCGTGAGGGCATCGACCCGGCCCTGGTCACCACCGACGCCACCGCCCTCGTCAAACGCGGCGACATCGACGTCGTCGTCGAGGTCATCGGCGGTATCGAGCCGGCCCGCTCCCTCATCACCACCGCGTTCGAGCACGGGGCCTCCGTGGTCTCCGCCAACAAGGCCCTCCTCGCCCAGGACGGGGCCGCCCTGCACGCGGTCGCGGAGGAGGCGGGCAAGGACCTCTACTACGAGGCCGCCGTAGCCGGTGCCATTCCGCTGATCCGCCCGCTGCGCGAGTCTCTCGCCGGGGACAAGATCAACCGGGTGATGGGCATCGTCAACGGCACCACCAATTTCATCCTCGACAAGATGGATTCCACGGGCGCCGGTTATCAGGAGGCCCTGGACGAGGCCACCGCGCTCGGCTACGCCGAGGCCGACCCGACCGCCGACGTCGAGGGCTTCGACGCCGCCGCGAAGGCCGCGATCCTCGCCGGGATCGCCTTCCACTCGCGGGTGCGGCTCGACGACGTCCACCGCGAGGGGATGACGGAGGTCACCGCCGCCGACTTCGCCTCCGCCAAGAACATGGGCTGCACCATCAAGCTGCTCGCCATCTGCGAGCGGGCCGCGGACGGCGGCTCCGTCACCGCGCGCGTGCACCCCGCGATGATCCCGCTGACCCACCCGCTGGCCTCCGTGCGCGGCGCGTACAACGCCGTGTTCGTGGAGTCGGACGCCGCGGGCCGGCTGATGTTCTACGGCCCCGGAGCGGGCGGCTCGCCCACCGCCTCCGCCGTCCTCGGCGACCTCGTGGCCGTCTGCCGCAACCGGCTCGCGGGCGCCACCGGGCCCGGCGAGTCCGCGTACGCCGGTCTGCCGGTCTCGCCCATGGGCGAGGTCGTCACGCGCTACCACATCAGCCTCGACGTGGCGGACAAACCGGGCGTCCTCGCCCAGGTGGCGGCCGTGTTCGCCGAGCACGGCGTATCGATCGATACCGTGCGCCAGCAAGGACGACAGGACGGGGACGGCGAGGCGTCCCTCGTCGTCGTCACCCACCGCGCCTCCGACGCCTCCCTGAACGGGACCGTCGAGGCGCTGCGCAACCTCGACACCGTGCGGGGTGTCGCCAGCATCATGCGGGTTGAAGGAGAGTAACCAGCAATGACCCACCAGTGGCGCGGAATCATCGAGGAGTACCGGGACCGGCTGCCCGTCTCCGACAGCACGCCGGTCGTGACGCTCCGTGAGGGCGGCACGCCCCTCGTCCCCGCGCAGGTGCTCTCCGAGCGCACGGGCTGCGAGGTCCACCTCAAGGTGGAGGGCGCCAACCCCACCGGGTCCTTCAAGGACCGCGGCATGACCATGGCCATCACCCGGGCGAAGGAAGAGGGCGCGAAGGCCGTCATCTGTGCCTCCACGGGCAACACGTCCGCCTCCGCGGCCGCGTACGCCGTCCGCGCGGGCATGGTCTCCGCCGTGCTGGTGCCCCAGGGCAAGATCGCGCTCGGCAAGATGGGCCAGGCGCTGGTGCACGGCGCGAAGATCCTCCAGGTGGACGGCAACTTCGACGACTGCCTCACCCTCGCGCGTGAACTGAGCGACAACTACCCCGTGGCACTGGTCAATTCGGTCAATCCGGTGCGTATCGAGGGTCAGAAGACCGCCGCGTTCGAGATCGTGGACATGCTCGGCGACGCCCCCGACATCCACGTCCTGCCGGTGGGCAACGCGGGCAACATCACGGCCTACTGGAAGGGCTACAAGGAGTACGCCGCCGACGGCATCGCCGCGAGGACGCCCCGGATGTGGGGCTTCCAGGCCTCCGGCTCCGCGCCGATCGTGCGCGGTGAGGTCGTCAAGGACCCGTCGACCATCGCCACCGCGATCCGCATCGGCAACCCCGCGTCCTGGCAGTACGCCCTCGCCGCGCGGGACGAGTCGGGCGGCGCCATCGACGAGGTGACGGACCGTGAGATCCTGCGCGCCTACCGGCTGTTGGCCGCGCAGGAGGGTGTCTTCGTGGAGCCCGCCTCCGCCGCCTCCGTGGCCGGTCTGCTCAAGGCCGCCGAGAACGGCCTGGTCGATCCCGGTCAGACCATCGTCTGCACGGTCACCGGCAACGGCCTGAAGGACCCCGACTGGGCCGTCGCGGGCGCTCCGCAGCCCGTCACCGTCCCCGTCGACGCGGCGACGGCGGCCGAGCGCCTCGGTCTCGCGTAGCCCCTCGGGCAACAGGTCGAAACGGCCAGCGAGCCGCGCGTAGACGCCGTTTTCCGGGGGATAACCCTGACAGGACCCGACAGGGGGTGCACAGGGGGCTTACGACACGCATCGTGCGCCTCCTGTGCGCCCTATGTCGCCACAGAACCCACCTTCGATAGGCTGTACCGAACCCGCCCGCTGCATATGCCCCGCAAGGGTGCGGCGCCGCGCCGTCCTCAGACGGCCGCCGGGTTCCCGCGTACGTCATCGAATGTCATTCGACAATCGCCCATCACGCAGCTCAAGGAGAGTCATCGAGCGATGGCCGGTCCAGCGTTCCGCGCCGCCGCCGTACGGGTGCGCGTCCCCGCCACCAGCGCCAACCTCGGCCCGGGCTTCGACGCCCTCGGTCTGTCGCTGGGGCTCTACGACGACGTGGTCGTCCGGGTGGCCGACTCCGGCCTGCACGTCGACATCGCCGGGGAGGGCAGCGAGACGCTCCCGCGCGACGAGCGGCATCTGCTCGTCCGCTCCCTGCGCACCGCCTTCGACCTGCTGGGCGGCCAGCCGCGGGGCCTGGAGATCGTCTGCGCCAACCGCATCCCGCACGGCCGCGGCCTCGGCTCCTCCTCGGCCGCCATCTGCGCCGGCATCGTGGCCGCCCGCGCCGTGACCATAGGCGGGGAGAACCGCCTCGACGACGCAGCCCTGCTCGAACTCGCCACCGAGATCGAGGGACACCCCGACAATGTCGCGGCCTGCCTCCTCGGCGGCTTCACGCTCTCCTGGATGGAGGGCGGCTCCGCGCGGGCCATCAGGATGGATCCCGCCGATTCCATCGTTCCGGTGGTTTTCGTCCCCGGAAAGCCCGTGCTCACCGAGACGGCGCGCGGACTGCTCCCGCGCACCGTCCCGCACGTCGACGCCGCCGCCAACGCAGGCCGGGCCGCCCTGCTCGTGGAGGCCCTGACCAGGCGTCCCGAGCTGCTGCTGCCCGCCACCGAGGACCGGCTGCACCAGGAGTACCGGGCGCCCGCCATGCCGGAGAGCGCGGCCCTGGTCGAGCGGCTGCGGGCCGACGGCGTCCCGGCGGTCATCTCCGGCGCCGGACCCACGGTCCTGGCCCTGGCCGACGAGGCCAGCGCCGACAAGGTGGCCCACCTCGCGGGAGCGGACTGGGCCGCCAACCGGCTGGACCTCGACGCCCGAGGGGCGTGCGTCCTGCCGCTCACCACCACCGTCGCCGAGAACGGCGCCGACAGCGGCGACGCATAGGGGCGTACGGTTGCCGGATTTCGAGAGGGGGAATGTTTGTTGGATCCGGTAGTGTTAATCTCAAGTCTGCACCTGCCCCAGCCATGGCATGGTGCTTATCGTCCCCGTCCGGGACAACCATTCTTCCGGGAGTCTCCCAAGCCGCACTGTGCTTCGTACGTCAAGCTGTACGCCGTACGCAGGCACTGAGCGGTCTGCCGAGCAGGCTCCGGAACCGGTGTGACCGAGCCGCGTGACACAGACACCGAGTGCCACGGCCCCGTAAGCGCCGAATCACCAGCAATTTTCCTCCGCCGCTTTGGCGGACCACCGCCCCGGCACGGTCCACCCGAACAGGGCCGAAGCCGGACAGCACAACCGGTCGCCGAGCCAGAAGGCCGACGTCCGCTCCAGGGAAGGACCCTTCGTGAGCGACACCACCGATCTGATGGGCGCACGTGTCGAGGAGACCGCTGCCGCGCCCGCCACGGACGCCGCGCCTGCCAGCGGTGCCGGCTCCCGGCGGCGCCGTGGCACCGGCCTCGAGGGCATGGTGCTGGCCGAGCTGCAGCAGGTCGCATCCGGCCTCGGCATCAGGGGCACCGCGCGCATGCGCAAGAGCCAGCTGATCGAGGTCATCAAGGAGGCGCAGGCGGGCGGGGGTGCCCCGGCTCCCAAGGCCGAGGCCGCCACCGAGACCAAGCCGAAGCGCCGGACCACCTCGAAGGCGCGCACGGGCGAGGACGCGGCCCCGGCCGAGAAGGCCGCCAAGAAGGCCGAGGCGCCCGCCGAGAAGGTCGACAAGACCGAGAAGGCCGTCGCCCAGCAGCAGATCGAGATCCCCGGCCAGCCGGCCGGCGGCGACGAGGCGCCCACCGAGCGCCGCCGTCGCCGGGCCACCGCCGACGCGGGCAGCCCCGAGACGGTCACCGCCGAGGCGAAGGCCGAGCCCAAGGCCGAGACGCCGGCCCAGCCGCAGGCCGAGGCCAAGGGTGACGCCGCCGAGGGCGACGGCCGCCAGGGCCGCCGTGACCGCCGTGAGCGCGGCCGGGACCGGGACCGCGGCCGCAAGGGCGACGAGCAGCAGGGCGGCGGTCAGCAGCAGCGTGACCGCGGCTCGCAGCAGGGCCAGCAGCAGGGCGGCGGCCGTCAGGACCGCCAGCGCGACAACGGTCCGCAGGACGACGGCTACGACGATGAGGCGGGCGGCCGCCGTGGCCGACGCGGCCGCTACCGGGACCGCCGTGGCCGTCGCGGACGTGACGACATGGGTGCCGCCGAGCCGCAGCTCGCCGACGACGACGTCCTGATCCCCGTCGCGGGCATCCTGGACATCCTCGACAACTACGCGTTCATCCGCACCTCCGGCTACCTGCCGGGCCCGAACGACGTGTACGTCTCCCTCGCCCAGGTCCGCAAGAACGGCCTGCGCAAGGGCGACCACATCACCGGCGCGGTCCGTCAGCCCAAGGAGGGCGAGCGCCGCGAGAAGTTCAACGCGCTGGTCCGCCTGGACTCCGTCAACGGCATGGCGCCCGAACACGGCCGCGGCCGCCCGGAGTTCAACAAGCTGACACCGCTCTACCCGCAGGACCGCCTCCGCCTGGAGACGGACCCGGGCGTGCTCACCACCCGCATCATCGACCTCGTGTCGCCGATCGGTAAGGGCCAGCGCGGTCTGATCGTGGCCCCGCCGAAGACCGGCAAGACCATGATCATGCAGGCGATCGCCAACGCGATCACGCACAACAACCCCGAGTGCCACCTGATGGTCGTCCTCGTCGACGAGCGTCCGGAAGAGGTCACCGACATGCAGCGGTCGGTCAAGGGCGAGGTCATCTCCTCGACCTTCGACCGTCCGGCCGAGGACCACACCACGGTCGCCGAACTCGCCATCGAGCGCGCCAAGCGCCTGGTGGAGCTGGGTCACGACGTCGTCGTGCTGCTCGACTCGATCACGCGTCTGGGCCGTGCGTACAACCTGGCCGCGCCGGCCTCCGGCCGCATCCTGTCCGGTGGTGTCGACTCGACCGCCCTGTACCCGCCGAAGCGCTTCTTCGGTGCGGCCCGCAACATCGAGGACGGCGGCTCGCTGACCATCCTCGCCACCGCCCTGGTGGACACCGGGTCCCGCATGGACGAGGTGATCTTCGAGGAGTTCAAGGGCACCGGCAACATGGAGCTCAAGCTCGACCGGAAGCTCGCCGACAAGCGCATCTTCCCCGCGGTGGACGTGGACGCGTCCGGTACCCGCAAGGAAGAGATCCTGCTCGGCAACGAGGAGCTGGCGGTCGTCTGGAAGCTGCGCCGGGTGCTCCACGCGCTGGACCAGCAGCAGGCCATCGAGCTGCTCCTCGACAAGATGAAGCAGACCAAGTCGAACATCGAGTTCCTGATGCAGATCCAGAAGACGACGCCGACGCCGGGCAACGGCGACTAGCCCGACCGGTCGCCCGCGCCGCGGACAAGACACGGAAGAACTGGGGCCACCCTCCTTCGCGAGGGTGGCCCCAGTTTGTCGTATGAGACACGTGTACGATCACGGTCTTCTTCTGTCTTGTTTTGATTCTTGAGTTCTCAGGGGGGACTTGAGTGGCCAGACCTTTGTCCGGAGTTGTCGCCGCCGCGATATCCGGGGTTCTGCTCCTGTCATCGGCGGGCGCGGCCAACGGAGCCGGCTCGTCGGGGAGCGACGAGCTGGACGTGCGGATCGCGAACGCCATGGCGGCGGACGGCATCGCCGGTGGGACGGCTGCGAAGCCGTCACCGTCGACGAACGACTCGTCGGCGGACGCCGACGCGGACGGCCTTAAGCCGGACGCCAAGATCATCGGTGGTTCCGAGACCACCATCGGTTCGGCGCCCTGGATGGCGCAGCTCTGGTACTACGACAAGACCACGGGCCTCGGCTTCTTCTGCGGCGGCTCGGTCGTCTCGCCGACGAAGATCCTCACCGCCGCCCACTGCGTCGACAAGACCCAGTACGACTGGGTCTCCCACGGCTCCGTCGTGACCGGCACCGACCAGCTGCCCACCGCCGTCTACGACGGCGAGGGCCGGCTGGTGGGCATGGACTACCACGGCGGTGCGCCCACGGAGGTGTCCCGCCAGTGGAACCATTCCTCGTACGACGAGGACGCGATCAACAACGACATCGCCGTCCTGACGCTGGCCAAGCCCGTCACCGCCACGCCGATCAGGATGACGACGTCGACCGACACGTCCTCGTACACGGCGGGCACCAGCGCGAAGGTCTACGGCTGGGGCCGTACCAGCTCCACCAGCGACGAGATCTCGCAGACGCTGAAGACGGCGACGCTGCCCGTCGTCAGTGACACGACCTGCGGGAACACCTGGGGCCCCTACTTCATCAAGGGCAACATGTTCTGCGCGGGCAAGCCCGCCGGCGGCACCGACGCCACCACCACCGCCAGCTGCAACGGCGACTCCGGTGGTCCGCTCGTCGTGGGCGGCAAGATCATCGGCGTCGTCTCGTGGGGCGTCGTGGACTGCGTGGAGAAGGGCGCGTACCCGGTCTTCGCGAAGGTCAGCAAGTACGTCGGCGTCACCTCCCCGCGCGTCGACGACACCGACATCAGCCGGGACGGCAAGGCCGACGTCTTCCTGCGCAACAAGGAGACCGGCACGGGCTACGTCCGCGCCTCCACCGGCTCCGCGCTCGCCGACCGCAAGTCCCTGACCGCCGAGGGCAGCTGGGCGGGCTACAACCTCGTCCAGCAGACCGACCTGAACCGGGACGGCTACCAGGACTACGTGCTGCGCCGTGCCTCCGACGGTGACGTCTTCTGGCGGCGGCGCTCGGCGTCGTCGAGCACCTGGACGACCACGCAGATCTTCGACAACTGGGCGACCCGCACCCGGATCATCACCCCCGGCGACGTCACCGGCGACGCCCTGCCCGACCTCCTCTCGGTCGACTCGGCGGGCGCCCTGTGGATCTACCCGGGCAAGGGCAACGGCACCTTCAACACCCGCGTCCAGGTGAGCACGGGCTGGAACACGTACAACGCGGTGCTCGGTCACGGCGACTTCACCGGTGACGGCAAGGCCGACCTGATCGCGCGCACCAAGACCGGCTCGAACATCTACCTCTACAAGGGCACCGGCAAGGCCGGCACGGGCGCCTTCGCCACGAAGATCAAGGTCCGCTCCGACTGGAGCGCGTACAACACGCTCATCGCCCCCGGTGACGTGAGCGGCGACGGCCGCGCGGACCTGCTGGCCCGTACCAGCGGCGGCACGTTGTACCTCTACAAGGGCACCTCGAAGGCCACGAGCGAGATCTTCAGCACACGGATCTCGGTCGGCACCAGCTACGCCCAGTACGACCTGCTCGGCTGAAACACCAGGTGAGGCCGGTTCCGCCGGGCTCATCCAGCACACACGGTGCCCATCGCGCGCTACGCGGTGGGCACCGTTCGTCGTGCAACCCTTTCCCGGATCACTCCGTCTGACCGATCGGAGTGACCGTGAGCGGTACGGCCACATCCGTCCCATGCAGGCCTGGGCCTGAGCGCAGGGGGTAACCGACCGGGAAAGAGGACCGAGGAGCACATGTCCGTCGAGAGCACACCGGATCCCGCCACACACGACTCCGCCCCGCAGGACAAGGCCGGCCCCGCAGGCCGCCACCGCGCGGCCAGGGGACGCCGCCGCAAGCCGCGCGACGGGCACAGCAGGGCGGCGCTCGCCGTCCTCTGGACCGCCGCGGGCGTCCTGGTGCTGGGGGGCACCGGAATCGGCTACCTGTACTTCAAGCTCAACGGCAACCTCAAGAGCGTCGACATCAACCAGGCCCTGGGCACCGACCGGCCCCTGGACGTCGACAACGGCTCGCAGGACATCCTCGTCCTCGGCTCCGACACCCGTTCCGGCAGCAACAAGAAGCTGGGCGGCGGCGTCGACGACGGCAGCGCCCGCTCCGACACGGCGATGATCGTGCACGTCTACGAGGGCCACAAGCAGGCGAGCATGGTCTCCATACCCAGGGACACCCTGGTCGAGCGGCCCGAGTGCACCGACACCGACGGCAGGACCCACCCGGCGGCGAACCTGGCGATGTTCAACTCGGCGTACTCCACCGGCGGCGCCGCCTGCGCGGTGAAGACCGTCGAATCCATGACCGGCATCCGCATGGACCACTACATCGAGGTCGACTTCGCCGGCTTCGAGAAGCTCGTCAACGTCCTCGGCGGGGTCGACATCACCACGACCAAGGACATCAAGGACCCCGACAGCCATCTGAACCTCAAGGCCGGCGAGCACACCCTCACCGGCAAGCAGGCCCTCGGACTGGTCCGCACCCGGCACGGTGTCGGCGACGGCTCCGACCTCGGCCGCATCCAGCTGCAGCAGGCGTTCATCAAGGCCCTTCTGGAGCAGGTCAAGGAGGTCGGCGTCTTCAGCAGCCCGAAGAAGCTCTACGACCTCGCCGACACCGCCACGGACGCCGTCACCACCGACTCCGACCTCGACTCGGTCAAGGACCTCGCCTCCTTCGCGGGCGGCCTCAAGGGCATCGGCCCCAAGAACATGACCATGGTCACCATGCCGGTCCAGTACGACCCCGCCGACCTGAACCGCGTCCTGGTCGACGAGGCGAAGTCCCGGCGGGTCTGGGCCGCCCTCAAGGCCGACAAGCCCATCCCGAAGTCGGCGACCAAGGGCACGGCGACGGGAACGGCCGAGGGCGTCGTGGCCACCGGTGGGCGGTAAAGGGACGCGCGACCAGCCACGACGGCGCCGCAGCCGCCCACGGCGATCACGCGGCACCCGCGCAGGCACCCACGGGAATACATGTCCGCACCCCCTGGTTTTGGGAGATACGGCCAGTCCTGGCAGACTGGTACGTCGGCTCCGGTTCACGCTCCCGCATCCCGCGGCAGCGACCCGGCGCCCTCCCGAAACTAGGAGACACCTTGAAGCGCGACATCCACCCCCAGTACGTCGAGACGCAGGTCAGCTGCACCTGTGGCGCGTCGTTCACCACCCGTAGCACGATCGAGAGCGGCACCATCCGTGCCGAGGTCTGCTCCGAGTGCCACCCGTTCTACACGGGCAAGCAGAAGATCCTCGACACCGGTGGCCGCGTGGCCCGCTTCGAGGCCCGCTTCGGCAAGGCTGCCGCTGCCAAGAAGTAGCGAGCTCACAGCGCCGGTCCTCGGTGCCCCCGTCCCGGGGGCTTCCGGGACCGGCGCTTTGCGGTGCAGCCCACTTATCACGTCGTACAGGGAGCCGGAGATGTTCGAGGCGGTCCAGGAACTGGTCGGGGAACACGCCGATCTGGAGAAGAAGCTCGCCGACCCGTCGGTCCACGCCGACCAGGCCAACGCGCGCAAGCTCAACAAGCGCTACGCGGAGCTGACCCCGATCGTCGGCACCTACCGCTCCTGGAGGCAGACCGGTGACGACATCGAGACGGCCCGCGAACTGGCCGCCGACGACCCGGACTTCGCCGCCGAGGTCAAGGAGCTGGAGAAGCAGCGCGAGGAACTGACGGAGAAGCTGCGCCTCCTGCTCGTCCCGCGCGACCCCAGCGACGACAAGGACGTCATCCTGGAGATCAAGGCCGGCGCCGGCGGCGACGAGTCCGCCCTCTTCGCCGGTGACCTCCTGCGCATGTACCTGCGGTACGCCGAGCGCGTCGGCTGGAAGACCGAGATCATCGACGCCACCGAGTCCGAGCTGGGCGGCTACAAGGACGTCCAGGTCGCCGTGAAGACCAAGGGCGGCCAGGGCGCCACCGAGCCCGGCCAGGGCGTCTGGGCGCGGCTGAAGTACGAGGGCGGAGTGCACCGCGTCCAGCGCGTCCCCGCCACCGAGTCCCAGGGCCGCATCCACACCTCCGCCGCCGGTGTCCTCGTGACCCCGGAGGCCGAGGAGATCGACGTCGAGATCAACCCGAACGACCTCCGCATCGACGTCTACCGGTCCTCCGGGCCCGGCGGGCAGTCCGTCAACACCACCGACTCCGCCGTGCGCATCACGCACCTCCCCACCGGAGTCGTCGCCTCCTGCCAGAACGAGAAGAGCCAGCTGCAGAACAAGGAGCAGGCGATGCGTATCCTGCGCTCCAGGCTGCTTGCCGCGGCGCAGGAGGAAGCGGAGAAGGAGGCCGCCGACGCCCGCCGCAGCCAGGTCCGCACCGTCGACCGCTCCGAGAAGATCCGCACGTACAACTACCCGGAGAACCGCATCTCGGACCACCGTGTCGGCTTCAAGGCGTACAACCTGGACCAGGTCCTGGACGGCGACCTCGACGCGGTGATCCAGGCATGCGTCGACGCGGACTCGGCGGCGAAGCTGGCGGCCGCGTAAGGCAGTACGAAGTACCTAGTACCGGAGGACTTGCGTGAACCTGCTGCTCGCAGAGGTGGCCCAGGCCACCCAGCGCCTGGCCGACGCCGGCGTGCCCTCGCCGCGCAACGACGCGGAGGAGCTCGCCGCGTTCGTGCACGGCGTGAAGCGGGGCGAGCTGCACTCCGTGAAGGACTCCGACTTCGACGCCCGGTACTGGGAGGTCATCGCGCGGCGCGAGCAGCGTGAGCCGCTCCAGCACATCACGGGGCGCGCCTACTTCCGCTACCTCGAACTGCAGGTGGGCCCAGGGGTGTTCGTGCCCCGCCCGGAGACCGAGTCCGTCGTCGGGTGGGCCATAGACGCCGTCCGCGCGATGGACGTCGTCGAGCCGTGCATCGTCGACCTGTGCACCGGCTCCGGCGCCATCGCGCTCGCCCTCGCCCAGGAGGTGCCGCGCTCCCGCGTGCACGCCGTGGAGCTGTCCGAGGACGCCCTGGTGTGGACCCGCAAGAACGTGGCCGGCTCCAGGGTCGACCTGCGCCAGGGCAACGCCCTCGACGCCTTCCGCGACCTCGACGGCCAGGTCGACCTGGTCATCTCCAACCCGCCGTACATCCCGCTCACCGAGTGGGAGTACGTCGCACCGGAGGCCCGCGACTACGATCCCGAACTCGCCCTGTTCTCGGGGGAGGACGGCCTGGATCTGATCCGCGGCCTCGAACGCACGGCGCACCGGCTCCTGCGGCCCGGCGGTGTCGTCGTCGTCGAACACGCCGACACCCAGGGCGGCCAGGTGCCGTGGATCTTCACCGAGGAGCGGGGCTGGGCCGACGCGGCCGACCACCCGGACCTCAACAACCGGCCGCGGTTCGCGACCGCCCGCAAGGCGCTGCCCTGATGAGCACGCCCCCCACGGCTGTTTCTCTCAAAGCCCAGCATTACGTGTACGAGGAGGCCCGCTAGATGGCACGGCGATACGACACCAACGACGCGACCGACCGCGCCACCGGTCTGCGCGAGGCCGCGTCCGCCGTCCGCCGGGGCGAGCTCGTGGTGCTGCCCACGGACACCGTCTACGGCATCGGCGCCGACGCCTTCACCTCCGAGGCCGTCGCCGACCTGCTGGAGGCCAAGGGCCGGGGCCGCAACATGCCCACGCCCGTCCTCATCGGCTCCCCGAACACCCTGCACGGCCTCGTCACCGACTTCTCGGAGATGGCCTGGGAGCTCGTCGACGCCTTCTGGCCGGGCGCGCTCACCCTCGTCGCCAAGCACCAGCCGTCGCTCCAGTGGGACCTCGGCGACACCCGCGGCACGGTCGCCGTGCGGATGCCGCTGCACCCGGTCGCCATCGAGCTGCTCACCGAGGTCGGCCCCATGGCCGTCTCCTCGGCGAACCTGACCGGCCACCCGGCGCCGGAGAACTGCGACGCCGCCGAGGCGATGCTCGGCGACTCCGTCTCCGTCTACCTCGACGGCGGCCCCACCCCCGGCAACGTGCCGTCGTCCATCGTCGACGTCACGGGCAAGGTGCCGGTGCTGCTGCGTGCGGGCGCCCTGTCGGCGGAGGAGCTGCGCAAGGTCGTACCCGACCTCGAGGTGGCGAATTGACGGCCCCTGACGCGGGGCGTGGCATATGGGACGGGGAAGAGACGCGGACCTTCACGGGGCTGCCGCGTGACACCTTCCGCATCCTCCACGTCAGCACCGGCAACGTCTGCCGCTCGCCGATCACCGAGCGGCTGACCCGTCATGCCCTGGTGGACCGGCTCGGGGACCCGCTCGGCGGCGGTCTGATCGTCGAGAGCGCCGGGACCTGGGGGCACGAGGGGGCGCCCATGGAGGCCAACGCGGAGGCCGTCCTCGCCGACTTCGGCGCGGACGCCTCCGGCTTCACCGGGCGGGAACTGCTGGACGAGCACGTGATCATGGCCGACCTCGTGCTGACCGCCACCCGCGACCACCGGGCCCAGGTCATCTCGATGGGCCACTCGGCGGGGCTGCGCACGTTCACCCTGAAGGAGTTCACGCGCCTCGTCCGGGCGATAGACCCGGCCACCCTGCCGCCGCTGGAGGAGGGCATGGTCGTACGGGCCCGTGCGCTGGTACGGGCAGCCGCCGCTCTACGCGGGTGGCTCCTCGCCCCCACGGCCGAGGCGGACGAGGTCCATGACCCGTACGGCGCCCCGCTGCCGTTCTTCCGCTCCGTGGGGGACGAGATACACCAGGCGCTCGATCCGGTGGTGACCGCGCTGACGGGGGTCCCCGCCCGGGCGTAACGGCGGGGCCGACACCGGGCGCCCCTGGACACGCGGGCCTACATTGGTCGTACGTCACCGTCGACGCCCGGAGCCCACCATGTCGGTCACCCCTGTCCTAGAGGCCGATGTCCTGCGGCGGCAGGACCCCGAACTGGCCGACATCCTCCTCGGCGAACTCGACCGGCAGTCGACGACGCTCCAGCTCGTCGCCGCCGAGAACTTCACCTCGCCCGCGGTGCTGGCGGCCCTCGGGTCACCACTGGCCAACAAGTACGCGGAGGGCTATCCGGGCAACCGGTACCACGGCGGCTGCGAGATGGCCGACGCCGCCGAGCGGCTCGCCGTGGAGCGGGCCAAGGCGCTCTTCGGGGCCGAACACGCCAACGTCCAGGCCCACTCCGGGTCCTCGGCCGTGCTGGCCGCCTACGCGGCCCTGCTGCGCCCCGGTGACACGGTGCTGGCGATGGGCCTGCACTTCGGCGGTCACCTCACCCACGGGTCGCCCGCGAACTTCTCCGGCCGCTGGTTCGACTTCGTGGGCTACGGCGTCGAAGCCGAGTCGGGGCTCGTCGACCGCGAACAGGTGCGCACCCTCGCCCGTACACGCCGCCCCAAGGCCATCGTGTGCGGCTCGATCTCCTACCCCCGCCATCTCGACTACGCCTTCTTCCGCGAGGTCGCCGACGAGGTCGGGGCCTTCCTGATCGCCGACGCCGCCCACCCCATCGGGCTGGTGGCCGGGGGAGCGGCGCCCAACCCGGTGCCGTACGCGGACATCGTCTGCGCCACCACGCACAAGGTGCTGCGGGGGCCGCGCGGCGGCATGCTGCTGTGCGGGAGCGAGCTGGCCGAACGGGTGGACCGGGCGGTGTTCCCGTTCACGCAGGGCGGCGCGCAGATGCACACCATCGCCGCGAAGGCCGTCGCGTTCGGGGAGGCGGCGACACCGGCCTTCACCGGATACGCCCACCAGGTCGTCGCCAACGCCCGCGCCCTGGCCGAGGGCCTCGCCAGGGAGGGGCTCGTCGTCATCACCGGCGGCACGGACACCCATCTCCTCGCCGTCGACCCCGCGCCGCTCGGCGTCGACGGCCGCACCGCCCGCGGCCGTCTCGCGGCGGCCGGGATCGTGCTGGACTGCTGCGCGCTGCCGCACGACGACGCCCGTGGCCTGCGGCTCGGCACGGCGGCGCTTACCACGCAGGGCATGGCGGAGGCGGAGATGACGCACCTCGCCGGGCTGTTCGCGCGGGTGGTGCGGGACGGCGGCGACGGCAGGCGGACGCGTGAAGAAGTACGGGACCTGGCCGGAAGATTTCCGCCGTATCCGCGCTGAGGTGGGGTAGACGCACCCCTGCACACAGCATCACGTGCAACCATCGTCGCTACCCGGAAGTCCCCAACCATATGCATGCATCGCTAGGGTGTGGGGCTGAGATGGCCAGCGAGACCTGTGGGGAAGCCCGTGCGTGAATACCTCCTGACGCTCTGCATCACGGCCGCGGTGACGTACCTGCTGACAGGGCCGGTGCGGAAGTTCGCGATCGTGGCCGGAGCCATGCCGGAGATCCGTGCGCGCGACGTCCACCGGGAACCCACGCCCCGCCTCGGCGGCATCGCGATGTTCTTCGGGCTGTGCGCCGGGCTGCTGGTCGCCGACCACCTGACCAACCTCAGCAAGGTCTTCGCCGACTCCAACGAACCGCGCGCGCTGCTGTCCGGCGCCGCGTTGATCTGGCTGATCGGCGTGCTCGACGACAAGTTCGAGATCGACGCGCTGATCAAGCTCGGCGGGCAGATGATCGCCGCGGGCGTGATGGTCATGCAGGGCCTGACGATCCTGTGGCTGCCCGTGCCGGGAGTCGGCATCGTCGCGCTGACCCAGTGGCAGGGCACCCTGCTGACGGTGGCCCTGGTCGTCATCACGATCAACGCGGTGAACTTCGTCGACGGCCTCGACGGCCTCGCGGCCGGCATGGTGTGCATCGCCTCCGCCGCGTTCTTCATGTACGCCTACCGCCTCTGGTACAGCTACGGCATCGAGGCCGCCGCCCCGGCGACGCTCTTCGCGGCCGTCCTGATGGGCATGTGCCTGGGCTTCCTGCCGCACAACATGCACCCGGCGCGGATCTTCATGGGCGACTCCGGGTCGATGCTGATCGGCCTGGTGCTGGCCGCCGGCGCGATCTCCATCACCGGGCAGGTCGATCCCGATGTGCTGGAGTTGTTCTCCCGCTCCGAGCGCGACACCGTGTACCAGTTGGTGCCGGTCTACATCCCGCTGCTGATGCCGCTGACCATCATCGCGATCCCGGCGGCCGACCTGATCCTCGCCATCGTGCGCCGCACCTGGCGCGGCCAGTCCCCGTTCGCCGCCGACCGGGGCCATCTGCACCACCGGCTGCTGGAGATCGGTCACTCCCACAGCCGGGCCGTGCTGATCATGTACTTCTGGTCGGCGGTCATCGCCTTCGGCGCGCTGGCCTACACCGTGAACGCCGCGTCCATGTGGATCGTCCTGGGCATCGCCGCCCTCAGCGGCGTCGGCCTCTTCCTCCTCCTGCTGCCCCGCTTCACGCCCCGCGCCCCCCGCTGGGCCGAGGCCTTCGTCCCGCCCCGCTACCGCCGCCGCCGAGTGGCCCCCGAGACGGCCCTCGACCCCGCGCCGGACTGGACGCCCTCTCTCAACGGCGCCACGGCCCTCGGCGCCCGCACCAAGGACGAGGAGCCGAGCCCGGCGGGTGCGCGGCGGTGACGCCCTGGGGCGGGCGGGGCTCCTCCTCGGACAACGCCCCCAAGTACAGCTCACCTAAGGACAATTGAGCACTCCGCGCCGCCCTGGAAAGGTCGTGGCCGACAGCGGGGGCTGTCCGCGCCGGAGACATGGCCGCGCGGACGGGACGCCCCCGCCACCCGACCATTCATGGGGGACCCATGCGCAAGTCCATCGCCACCACCCTCGCCGTCGTGGCGCTCGGCGGATCACTCGGCCTGACCGCGACGCAGGCCTCTGCCGCTCCCGCCACCAAGGTGCTCCCGTTCAACTTCAACACCAATGAGGTGCAGAAGGTCGAGGACGACGCCAGGTTCAAGACGACGGCGGCCGGCAAGGTCCAGTTCACGATCACGAAGAAGACCTACGACCACGGCATCGGCATCCGCCTCATCACCTGCGGCAAGGACTGGAAGTCGCTGACGGGCTGGAAGGAGTTCAAGAAGAAGAAGGGGCAGTACTACACCTTCGACAAGGCCCTGAAGAAGAACCAGTGCTTCAAGATCCAGGCGGGTCGCAGCTGGGCCGGCTACATCGACGGCAAGCTCAAGGGCAAGATCAAGAAGGCCTGACCCGACTCCGCGGGGGACGCGGGGGAGTGAGCCCGGACGGCCGGGGGACGTGTGGCACCGCACACGTCCCCCGGCCGTCCGTCGTGCGGCGGCGGTGGTCCCTCCGCTGCTGACGCCAAGGTAAGAATCTGACTAAGCCTTTGCCGATGGCATGCAAGAACCTGGGAGGGCAAACCCTCCTTATACCAGACAAGTCGGCGATGATTTTGCACAGACGGGCGCGTTCACTCTCATGTGTGACGCCGTGCACACCGTTCAGGTAAAGACCTCATCAAATAGTTTGTGATACCGTTCACGAGAACCCCGGATGGAGCCGAAGGACCGCAGTGCGACGGTCCGCCGGCGTGAGATTTCCGCTCGCCCCCGGGGACTACGCTCGTCCATGACGACACCTGCCCCCTTAGTAAGCGGAGTTGCCGCCATGCCGTCCAATGACGTCCGGATCCTCCTTCAGGCCGCCGTACCCACGGCTGCCGCCGGCGTGATCGCCGCCGTCATCAGCGGTGTGGTCGTCGGGGGCAAGGGGGCGATCGGTGCCATTGTCGCCGCGGTGATCACGATCCTCTTCATGGGAATCGGGCTCTACGTTCTGCAGCGCACCGCCAAATCGCTTCCTCACCTGTTCCAGGCGATGGGCCTGATGCTCTACGCGGCACAGATCCTGCTGCTGTTCATCTTCCTGGCCGCGTTCAAGAACACCACGCTCTTCCACCCCCGCGCCTTCGCGTTCACGCTGGTCGGCACCACCCTCGTGTGGATCGCCGCCCAGACGCGTGCTCACATGAAGGCCAAGGTCCTCTACGTCGAACCCGACTCCTCGACCGGCAACAAGGCCGAAAAGTCGGGGCATTCGTCGTGAGGGGTAGGGCCGGGATAAGTGTCCGCAGGAGATCCTGCTATCGTCCGGTGCCAACTGCGGCATCGCGGGCGCGGGCGATCGAGCTGACGCCTGCCCTAGTGCGAGGCTCGATGCCCCACAGCCGCCCCCACATCCGTAACACCAGTCCAGTGCCGACCCGCGGCTGCATGCCGCGCCGACACAACGAGGTTGCCGTACCCATGCGCCACGCTGAAGGAGCCCGCGGTGAGTGCTGATCCGACGCAGGTGCTCGCCTTCGAGACCGACTGCCACATTTTCGACGGCTGTGGCTTCGCCGATGTCGCTCCGGGCCTGCACTCGTTCCTCTTCGAGCCCCTCATGGGCCACCAGGACGACGCCGTCTACTTCAACAAGACGATGCTGCTGGCGCTGCTCGGCTCGATCATCATCGTGGGCTTCTTCTGGGCCGCCTTCGCCAAGCCGAAGGTCGTCCCGGGCAAGCTCCAGATGGTGGCCGAAGCGGGTTACGACTTCGTGCGGCGGGGCGTCGTCTACGAGACGCTCGGAAAGAAGGAAGGCGAGAAGTACGTTCCGCTCGTCGTCTCCCTCTTCTTCTTCGTCTGGATCATGAACGTCTGGTCGATCGTCCCGATCGCCCAGTTCCCGGTCACCGCGATCATCTCGTATCCCGCCGTCCTTGCCGGGATCGTCTACATCCTGTGGGTCTCGCTGACCTTCAAGCGGCACGGCTTCGTCGGCGCCTTCAAGAACTTCACCGGCTACGACAAGTCGCTGGGCGGAGTGCTCCCGCTGTCGATGACGATCGAGCTCTTCTCGAACCTCATCGTCCGGCCCTTCACCCACGCCGTTCGTCTGTTCGCGAACATGTTCGCCGGCCACACGCTGCTGCTGCTGTTCACGATCGCCACCTGGTACATGCTCAACGGCATCGGCATCGCCTACTCCGCCGTGTCCTTCACGATGGTCATCGTGATGACCGCCTTCGAGCTCTTCATCCAGGCCGTTCAGGCGTACGTCTTCGTACTGCTGACCTGCAGCTTCATCCAGGGCGCTCTCGCCGAGCACCACTGAGAGCCCCGACCCACCACCAGACATCCGGTGGCCAACCCCCACCGGTCATTGAAAGAGAAGGAAGAACCGGCATGTCCGCTCTCCAGACCCTCGCCGAGACTCAGATCATGGGCAACCTTGGCTCCATCGGTTACGGCCTGGCGGCCATCGGCCCGGGCGTCGGCGTCGGCATCATCTTCGGTAACGGCACCCAGGCCCTCGCCCGCCAGCCCGAGGCGGCCGGCCTGATCCGCGCCAACCAGATCCTCGGCTTCGCCTTCTGTGAGGCGCTCGCCCTGATCGGTCTGGTCATGCCGTTCGTCTACCCGAGCTCCTGACCAGGTTCGTCGGACCGCCCCTTTAGACGGAAGGCACTGATATGAGCCTGGTTACCCTGGCGGCTGGGGAGGCCGAAAACCCCCTCATCCCGCCGATCCCCGAGCTCGTCATCGGCCTGATCGCCTTCGTCATCGTCTTCGGCTTCCTCGCCAAGAAGCTCCTCCCGAACATCAACAAGGTTCTGGAAGAGCGCCGCGAGGCCATCGAGGGCGGTATCGAGAAGGCTGAGGCCGCTCAGACCGAGGCCCAGAGCGTGCTCGAGCAGTACAAGGCTCAGCTCGCCGAGGCCCGGCACGAGGCCGCGCGACTGCGCCAGGAGGCGCAGGAGCAGGGTGCCGCGCTCATCGCCGAGATGCGCGCCGAGGGCCAGCGGCAGCGTGAGGAGATCGTCGCCGCCGGTCACGCCCAGATCGAGGCCGACCGCAAGGCCGCCGCTTCCGCGCTGCGCCAGGACGTCGGCAGGCTCGCCACCGACCTGGCCGGCAAGCTCGTCGGTGAGTCCCTCGAGGACCACGCCCGGCAGAGCCGCGTCATCGACCGCTTCCTCGACGACCTCGAGGAGAAGGCCGAGGCGACGCGATGAACGGAGCGAGCCGCGAGGCCCTGGCAGCCGCACGTGAGCGTCTCGACGCGCTGACGGACTCCACGTCCGTGGACGCGGCCGCGCTCGCCGACGAGCTGGCCGCCGTCACCGCGCTGCTCGACCGCGAGGTGTCGCTGCGTCGGGTCCTCACCGACCCGGCGCAGGCCGGCGAGGCCAAGGCCGAACTGGCCGGGCGCATCCTCGGCGGCCAGGTCAGCGGGACGACCGCCGACCTGGTTGCGGGTCTGGTGCGTTCCCGCTGGTCGCAGTCGCGCGACCTGGTGGACGCCCTGGAGGAGCTGGCCGCACTGGCCGACCTCACCGCCGCGCAGACGTCGGGCACGCTCGACGACGTCGAGGACGAGCTGTTCCGGTTCGGCCGGATCGTCTCCTCGAACACCGAGCTGCGGTCCGCGCTGACCGACCGCGCCGCGAGCGCGTCGGCCAAGGGCGAGCTGCTGCGCAGCCTGCTCGGCGGCCGGGCCAAGGTCACCACCGAGCGTCTGGTGACGCGCCTTGTGACCGCGCCGCGGGGACGTAGCCTGGAGGCGGGACTCGAGTCCCTGTCCAAGCTCGCCGCCGAGCGCCGGAACCGCATGGTCGCCGTCGTCACCTCGGCGGTCCCGCTGAGCGACACCCAGAAGCAGCGCCTCGGCGCCGCCCTGGCGAAGCTCTACGGCCGCCCGATGCACCTCAACCTGGACGTGGACCCCGAGGTCCTCGGCGGGATCCGGGTGCAGGTCGGCGACGAGATCATCAACGGCTCGATCGCGGACCGACTCGAGGACGCCGGCCGCCGCCTGGCGAGCTGAGCAACTTCACACGCAGTACAGACCTACGGCCCGGTTGGGCCGTGCAGAGGATTCCTGGGGGTCGCCCCCAGACCCCCAAGTTGAAACTTCGGGCCCAACAAGGAGAGCAGGGAACCCAGATGGCGGAGCTCACGATCCGGCCGGAGGAGATCCGGGACGCGCTGGAGAACTTCGTCCAGTCGTACAAGCCGGACGCGGCCTCGCGCGAGGAGGTCGGTACGGTCACCCTTGCCGGCGACGGCATCGCGAAGGTCGAGGGTCTTCCCTCGGCCATGGCCAACGAACTGCTGAAGTTCGAGGACGGCACCCTCGGGCTGGCGCTGAACCTGGAAGAGCGCGAGATCGGCGCCATCGTCCTCGGTGAGTTCAGCGGCATCGAGGAGGGTCAGCCGGTCACCCGTACCGGCGAGGTCCTGTCGGTCGCCGTGGGCGAGGGCTACCTCGGCCGCGTCGTCGACCCGCTCGGCAACCCGATCGACGGCCTCGGCGAGATCGAGACGTCCGGTCGCCGCGCCCTCGAGCTGCAGGCCCCCACGGTCATGCAGCGCAAGTCGGTGCACGAGCCGATGGAGACCGGCTACAAGGCCGTCGACGCGATGACCCCGATCGGCCGCGGTCAGCGTCAGCTGATCATCGGTGACCGCCAGACCGGCAAGACCGCCCTGGCCGTCGACACGATCATCAACCAGCGCGACAACTGGCGCTCGGGCGACGTGAACAAGCAGGTCCGCTGCATCTACGTCGCCATCGGCCAGAAGGGCTCGACCATCGCGTCGGTCCGCCGCGCGCTGGAGGAGAACGGCGCGCTCGAGTACACGACCATCGTCGCCGCCCCGGCGTCCGACCCGGCCGGCTTCAAGTACCTGGCGCCGTACACCGGTTCGGCCATCGGTCAGCAGTGGATGTACGAGGGCAAGCACGTCCTCATCATCTTCGACGACCTCTCGAAGCAGGCCGACGCCTACCGTGCCGTGTCGCTGCTCCTGCGCCGTCCGCCGGGCCGTGAGGCCTACCCGGGTGACGTCTTCTACCTGCACTCCCGTCTGCTGGAGCGCTGCGCGAAGCTCTCCGACGAGATGGGCAAGGGCTCGATGACCGGTCTGCCGATCGTCGAGACCAAGGCCAACGACGTCTCGGCGTTCATCCCGACCAACGTCATCTCCATCACCGACGGCCAGTGCTTCCTGGAGTCGGACCTCTTCAACGCCGGTCAGCGCCCCGCGCTGAACGTCGGTATCTCCGTCTCCCGCGTCGGTGGTTCCGCCCAGCACAAGGCGATGAAGCAGGTCTCGGGTCGTCTCCGCGTGGACCTCGCCCAGTTCCGTGAGCTGGAGGCGTTCGCCGCCTTCGGTTCCGACCTGGACGCCGCGTCGAAGGCCCAGCTCGAGCGCGGCCAGCGCATGGTCGAGCTGCTGAAGCAGGCCCAGTACGAGCCGATGTCCACCGAGGACCAGGTCGTCTCCGTGTGGGCCGGCACCACCGGCAAGATGGACGACGTCCCGGTCGAGGACATCCGCCGCTTCGAGAAGGAGCTGCTGGAGTACCTGCACCGCAAGGAGCAGGGCCTGATGACCTCCATCAAGGAGGGCGGCAAGCTGTCGGACGACACGCTGACCGCCATCGCGGACGCGATCGCCGAGTTCAAGAAGCAGTTCGAGACCGCGGACGGCAAGCTGCTCGGCGAGGACGCTCCGGCGGCCGTCAACGTCTCCAAGTGACGTAAGGAAGGGACCTGACTCATGGGAGCTCAGCTCCGGGTCTACAAGCGTCGCATCCGATCCGTCACCGCGACCAAGAAGATCACCAAGGCGATGGAGATGATCGCCGCCTCGCGCGTCGTCAAGGCGCAGCGCAAGGTGGCGGCCTCCACGCCGTACGCGGCCGAGCTCACCCGCGCGGTCACGGCGGTGGGCACTGGTTCGAACACCAAGCACCCGCTGACCACGCAGGCCGAGACGGTCACGCGTTCCGCAGTGCTGCTGCTGACGAGTGACCGGGGTCTGGCCGGTGCCTTCAACTCCAACGCCATCAAGGCGGCGGAGCAGCTGACGGCGCGGCTGGAGTCCGAGGGCAAGCAGGTCGACACGTACATCGTCGGCCGCCGTGGTGTCGCCCACTACAACTTCCGTGAGCGCAAGATCGCGGACCAGTGGACGGGCTTCACCGACGAGCCCTCGTACGCGGACGCGAAGAAGGTCGCGGCGCCCCTGATCGAGGCCATCGAGAGGGACACGGCGGACGGCGGCGTGGACGAGCTCCACATCGTGTACACCGAGTTCGTGTCGATGATGACGCAGCAGGCGCTCGACGCGCGGCTGCTGCCGCTTCGCCTCGACGAGGTCGCGGAGGAGAAGCCGACGGGCGAGATCCTGCCGCTGTACGACTTCGAGCCGTCGGCGGAGGACGTCCTCGACGCCCTGCTGCCGCGCTACGTCGAGAGCCGTATCTACAACGCGCTGCTGCAGTCGGCTGCTTCCAAGCACGCCGCCACCCGCCGCGCGATGAAGTCGGCGACCGACAACGCGGGTGAGCTGATCAACACGCTCTCCCGCCTTGCCAACGCGGCCCGCCAGGCCGAAATCACCCAGGAAATCAGCGAGATCGTCGGTGGCTCCGCAGCCCTTGCCGACGCGACCGCGGGGAGTGACAAGTAATGACGACGACTTCTGAGACGGCCGTTGCCACGGGCCGCGTCGCCCGGGTCATCGGCCCGGTCGTCGACGTGGAGTTCCCCGTCGACGCGATGCCCGAGATCTACAACGCCCTGCACGTCGAGGTCGCCGACCCGGCGAACGAGGGCGAGAAGAAGACGCTGACCCTGGAGGTCGCCCAGCACCTGGGTGACGGCCTGGTCCGCACCATCTCCATGCAGCCCACCGACGGTCTGGTCCGCCAGGCCCCGGTCACCGACACCGGCACGGGCATCACCGTCCCGGTCGGCGACTTCACCAAGGGCAAGGTGTTCAACACCCTCGGTGAGGTGCTGAACGTCGACGAGACCTACGAGGGCGAGCGCTGGACCATCCACCGCAAGGCCCCGAACTTCGACGAGCTCGAGTCGAAGACCGAGATGTTCGAGACCGGCGTCAAGGTCATCGACCTCCTCACCCCGTACGTCAAGGGTGGAAAGATCGGTCTGTTCGGCGGCGCCGGCGTCGGCAAGACGGTGCTCATCCAGGAGATGATCTACCGCGTCGCCAACAACCACGACGGTGTGTCGGTGTTCGCCGGTGTCGGTGAGCGCACCCGTGAGGGCAATGACCTCATCGAGGAGATGTCGGACTCCGGCGTCATCGACAAGACCGCGCTGGTCTTCGGCCAGATGGACGAGCCCCCGGGCACCCGTCTGCGCGTGGCCCTCGCCGGTCTGACCATGGCGGAGTACTTCCGCGATGTGCAGAAGCAGGACGTGCTGTTCTTCATCGACAACATCTTCCGCTTCACCCAGGCCGGTTCCGAGGTGTCGACCCTGCTCGGCCGTATGCCCTCCGCGGTGGGCTACCAGCCGAACCTGGCCGACGAGATGGGTCTCCTCCAGGAGCGCATCACCTCGACCCGTGGTCACTCGATCACCTCGATGCAGGCGATCTACGTCCCCGCGGACGACCTGACCGACCCGGCCCCGGCCACCACCTTCGCCCACCTCGACGCGACGACGGTTCTCTCCCGTCCGATCTCCGAGAAGGGCATCTACCCGGCCGTGGACCCGCTGGACTCGACGTCCCGCATCCTCGACCCGCGGTACATCGCGGCGGACCACTACACGGCCGCCATGCGCGTGAAGAGCATCCTGCAGAAGTACAAGGACCTGCAGGACATCATCGCGATCCTCGGTATCGACGAGCTCGGCGAGGAGGACAAGCTCGTCGTCCACCGTGCCCGTCGCGTGGAGCGCTTCCTGTCCCAGAACACCCACGTCGCCAAGCAGTTCACCGGCGTCGACGGGTCGGACGTGCCGCTGGACGAGTCGATCGCCGCGTTCAACGCGATCATCGACGGTGAGTACGACCACTTCCCGGAGCAGGCGTTCTTCATGTGCGGTGGTCTCGAGGACCTCAAGAAGAACGCGAAGGAGCTCGGCGTCAGCTGACGTCAGGCACTCGTGACGGAGGGGGCGGGGCCGCACCTCAAGGGGTGTGCCCCGCCCCCCTCCGCACTCCATCTGCTGCATGCCCCGGGGACTGAACGCATGCGCGGTCACCACCGCGCGGTCCCCGGCCCCCGGGCCGAAAGACCCGGGGCGGGCCCCGGCGATCCGATTCTCGGAGCCCTACTAGACTTGTACCCAACACCCGGCGGAACCGCCGGGTGGTGACCCGAGGAGCCACCTTGGCTGCTGAGCTGCACGTCGCGCTGGTCGCGGCCGACCGAGAGGTCTGGTCGGGCCAGGCCACCCTGGTCGTCGCGCGCACCACGTCCGGCGACATCGGCGTCATGCCCGGTCACCAGCCGCTGCTCGGTGTGCTGGAGTCGGGCCCGGTGACCATCCGTACGAGCGAGGGCGGCACCGTCGTCGTCGCCGTGCACGGCGGATTCATCTCGTTCGCGGACAACAAGCTGTCCCTGCTGGCCGAGGTCGCCGAGCTGGCCGACGAGATCGACGTCCAGCGCGCGGAGCGCGAGCTGGAGCGGGCGAAGGCGGAGGGCGACGCCGCCGCCGAGCGCCGCGCGGAGGTCCGACTGCGGACGGTGTCGGCGCGCTGAGCGGGTGCGCCGTGTGATGCTGTATCTCAGCCGCGGCCGGGTCTGGACATATCCCTCCAGACCCGGCCGCGGCTGAGGCGAATACGGGTTGTTTTCACGTTCCATTACCTAGGAGACGAGGAGGTCGGTGTCGATGGTCCTCGCTCTGACTGTGTGCGGGTCGGTGATCGCGCTCGTGGTGGTGGGGCTCGTCGCCTTCGGACTGCGCCGACGACTGGTCCAGCGCTCCGGTGGAACCTTCAACTGCAGCCTGCGGTGGCACGCCCCGGAGAAACCCGTGGGCGGCGAGGAGAAGGGCAAGGGCTGGGGCTACGGCATCGCCCGCTACAACGGGGACCGCATCGAATGGTTCCGGATCTTCTCGTACTCGCCCCGCCCGCGCCGCGTCCTGGAACGCTCGGCGATCGAGGTGGCCGGCCGCCGTACCCCGGACGGTGAGGAGCTGGTGCTCCTGCCCGACGACGTCATCCTCGTCTGCCTCCACCGGGGCACCCGGCTGGAGCTGGCGATGAGCGAGGACGCGCTGACCGGTTTCCTCGCCTGGCTTGAGGCGGCCCCTCCGGGACAGCGCGTGAACGTCGCCTGACCACGGGGTCTCGGCGCGACAGCCAGGGTGGGTCCTGCCTGAGCCGCGACGCCGACGGCGCACCGGCCGGGACGTCGCCGATCCGGCTCGGCGACGCACGCGGCTCCGTCCCTGTCGCCTGAGTGACGGCGACCGGCTGCCGGTACGGCGTGCGGACGCTCCCCCGGGCGAGGCGCGGAGGAGCGTCCATGCGGTCAGGCCGTGCGTCCCTCGGTCACTTCAGGCCGTTGTCGATCGCGGTCACCAGCTCTCCGTTGCTCGTGTCGCCGCTGAACTCCCAGAAGAACGCGCCGCCCAGGTTCTGGTTCTTCGCCCAGGCCATCTTGCCGCCGATGGTGGCGGGCGTGTCGTAGCTCCACCAGTTGGTTCCGCAGTGGGCGTAGGCCGTGCCCGCGATGGTGCCGGTGGCGGGACAGGAGTTCTTCAGGACCTTGTAGTCCTCGATGCCCGCCTCGTAGGTGCCGGGGGCCGCGCCGGTGGCCGCTCCGCCGGGGGCGGACTGGGTGACGCCGGTCCAGCCGCGGCCGTAGAAGCCGATCCCGAGCAGCAGCTTGGCCGACGGGACGCCCTTCGACTTCAGCTTGGCGATGGCGTCGGCGGAGTTGAAGCCCGCCTGCGGGATCCCGGGGTACGAGGTGAGCGGGGAGTGCGGTGCGGTCGGGCCGTCCTTGTCGAACGCGCCGAAGTAGTCGTACGTCATCACGTTGTACCAGTCGAGGTACTGGGCGGCGCCGCCGTAGTCGGCCGCGTCGATCTTGCCGCCGGAGGAGCCGTCGGCGGTGATGGCGGCGGTGACCAGGTAGTCCGGGCCGAACTCGGCACGCAGTGCCCGGGAGAGGTTCCCGAAGGCCGCCGGGCCCGAGGTGTCGCAGGTCAGACCGCAGGCGTTCGGGTACTCCCAGTCGATGTCGATGCCGTCGAAGACATCGGCCCAGCGCGGGTCCTCCACGACGGCCTTGCAGGACTTGGCGAACGCGGCCGGGTTCTGCGCGGCCTGGCCGAAGCCGCCGGAGTAGGTCCAGCCGCCGAAGGAGTACAGGACCTTGATGTGCGGGTACTTCGCCTTGAGCTGGCGCAGCTGGTTGAAGTTGCCGCGCAGCGGCTGGTCCCAGGTGTCGGCGGTGCCGCTGACGGACTGGTCGGCGGTGTACGCCTTGTCGGTGGCCGCGTAGGAGTCGTCCAGGACGCACTGGCCGTTCTTGACGTTGCCGAACGCGTAGTTGATGTGGGTGATCTTGGATGCGGAGCCCGAGGTCACCAGGTTCTTGACGTGGTAGTTGCGGCCGTAGACGCCCCACTCGGTGAAGTAGCCGAGCTTGACCTTGGAGCCGGGCGGCGGGTCGACGACCCCGCCGGTGGTGCGGACGGCGACCGCACCGCTGAGCGGGCCGGTCTGGTCGGCGGTGTCACGGGCCTGGACGGTGTAGGAGTAGTCGGTGCCGGAGGTCAGGCCGGTGTCGGTGTAGGTGGTGCCGGTGACGGTGGCGACCTTGCTGCCGCCGCGCAGGACGTCGTAGTTCTTGATGCCCTTGTCGTCGGTGGCCGCGCTCCAGCTGAGCTTGACCGAGGTCTCGGTGACACCGGACGCGGTCGGGGTGCCCGGCGCGGAGGGCGCCGCGTCACCGGGGACGCTGGGGCCGCCGTCGCAGCTGCCGCCGTTCAGCTTGCAGTTCGCCGGGGAGCCTGAGCCGCTCCCGTTGAAACCGAAGGAGACCGAGGCGCCCGGGGCGAGCGAGCCGTTCCACGACTTGTTCTTGGCCGTCCAGTGGGAGCCGGAGGAGGTCACGTCGGCGTCCCAGGCCGAGGTGACCGACGTTCCGGAGGGGAAGTCCCACTCGACGGTCCAGGAGCTGAGCGTGGTGGTGCCGGTGTTCTTGACGGTCCACTTTCCTTCGAAGCCGCTGCCCCAGTCCTGGGTCCTGGTGTAGGTGGCGGTAGCCGCTGAGGACGCGGTCGCCGCGTGGGCCGGGGTCGCGAGGCCGACCAGGCTTGTCAGGGGAAGCAGCAGGGTGGCGAAGCCCGCCGCGAGTCTGTGCCTGAAGCGCATGACGCGCCTCCTTGTGGGGTGTCGTGAGCATGAGCATGACGTGGCGCAGTGCGGTGAGAATAGAAAGGTCTGGACCATAGGTCAATGGGTCTGGACCAGTGCGCCCGCGCCGGACACCCCTTCGGCGGGTCGGATCACCCCGGCGGGTCAGATCCCCAGTTCCTGGGCCAGCACGGCCGCCTGGACGCGGCTGCGCAGATCGAGCTTGCCGAGCAGTCTGCTGACGTGGGTCTTCACCGTCGCCTCCGCCATGTCGAGCCGGACCGCGATCTCGGCGTTGGGCAGCCCCTGACCGAGACAGGACAGCACCTCGCGCTCGCGCCGGGTCAGCGAGTCGAGCACCGACGGATCGACCGAGGGCTCACGGGCCGCCCCGGCGGCGAACTCGGCGATCAGCCGCCGGGTGACGGCCGGGGCGATGAGCCCCTCGCCACGCCCCACCGTCCGCACGGCCGAGATGAGGTCCTTCGCCTCCGTGTTCTTGAGCAGGAACCCGGCGGCGCCCGCCCGCAGCGCCCCGAACACATACTCGTCGAGGTCGAAGGTGGTGAGGACGAGGACGTCGGCGAGGCCCTCGGCGACGACCTGGCGGGTCGCGGACACACCGTCGAGGCGTGGCATCTGAACATCCATGAGCACCAGGTCCGGGCGCAGCTCCCGGGCCAGCGCCACCGCGCGCTCGCCGTCGGCCGCCTCGCCGACCACCTCGATGTCGGGCGCGCTGCTCAGGATGAGGATCAGCCCGGCGCGTACGGCGGACTGGTCCTCGGCGACGAGCACGCGGATCATGCGGGTTCTCCTTCGGTGACCGGGAGGGTGGCGCGTACGGCCCAGATCTTGCCGTGTCCCGCGCTCTCGGGGCCCGCCTCGAAGGTGCCGTCCAGCAGCGCGACCCGCTCGCGCATGCCGACCAGTCCGGCGCCCGACCCGGGTGCGCTCGGGCCGTCCCGGTCGCCGTAGGGGCTGGTCACCGCGATGTGGAGGGCGCCATCCGGTTGTCGCAGGGTGACCGTGACGCGGCCTGGGCAGGCATGCTTGAGGGCGTTGGTGAGGGATTCCTGGACGATGCGGTAGGCCGCGAGTCCCACGGGGGCGGGCAGGGCGTCGCCGTGGTCGGCGTCGAGGGTGACGTCCAGGCCGTTGGTGCGGGCGACGTCGACCAGTGCGCCGAGTCCGTCGAGGGTGGGGGCGGCGGCCGGTTCGTTGTCGTCGCCGGTGTCCCTGAGGATGCCGATCAGCCGGCGCATCTCGGCGAGGCCCTCGACACTGTTCTCACGGATGACCCCGAGAGCCTGCTTCGAGGTCTCCGGATCGTCGAGGGAGAGCGCGGCCGTGGAGTGGATCGCGATCGCGGACAGGTGGTTGGCGACCATGTCGTGCAACTCCCTTGCCATGCGGGCGCGTTCGGCGGTGACGGCCTGGGCGCGGTCCATCTCGGCGAGCAGCGCGGTCTGTTCGGCGCGGAGCCGGGCGGCCTCGGCGGCGTCGCGATGGTTGCGGACGATCCAGCCGGTGGCGGCCGGCATGAAGGCGACCAGGCCGATGACCGCGCCGATGAGCACCGCCTCCGGCACCCGCCAGATGGCCACCGGCACGACCGTGCCGGCCACGGTGAGCAGCCCGGCGACCCACAGCACCCGCCGGGCGGTGGCGGGCGGGCCGTAGACCACGGCCGCGTACACCAGGTCGGTGAACATCACCACCGTGACCAGATTGCCCTGGGTGATCGTGTCCACCGTCAGCGCCGCCCACCCGACCAGCAGGGCCGTGCGGGGCAGGGTGCGGCGCACCGCTTCACAGGCCGCCGTCACGACCAGGGGCAGCAGGATCCACCAGCGGCCGTCGAGCAGCACGATCGGCTCGTGGGCCGGGCGGGTCGCGAGGTGGATCCCCCACAGCAGCAGGCCGCCGAGCAGCCCGGCGAGGGCGGCGCACACGTCGAAAGGGTGCGGGCGGGGTGGTCGTACGGCCATGCCTCCCATCCAACACGGCGCGGGTGCTTCCCGCGTGATGCCCGCGAACGGTCCTGGACTGCATCTTTCGATGTACCGCGGGTTCCTCATCACCGACGACGACTCCGGCGGATCCCGCCGTGAGCCTGGAAGGGTGAACGAAAGGAGCGAGTCGTGATCGTCGCGTTGATCATCGCCTGCGAGGTCGGTTTCTGGGTGCTGCTGGGGCTCGCCCTGGCCGTCCGCTATCTGCTGAAGTGGCGCCGGACGAGTGTGGCCATGCTGCTGTGCGAGCCCCTGCTGGAAGTGGTGCTCTTCGCCGCGACCGTGATCGACCTGAAGAACGGTGCCGAGCCGAGCTGGGAGCACGGCCTGGCGGCGCTCTACATCGGGTTCACCGTGGGGTACGGCCACTACATGATCCGCTGGCTGGACGGCCACGCCGCGCATCGTCTCGCGGGCGGGCCGAAGCCGGTGGGGCCGCCGAAGTACGGCATGGCGAGGGCCCGGCACGAGGGGCGCCTGCTGGTTCGGACCGTGGTGGCGGCCGGAGTCGCGCTGGCGCTGCTCCAGGCGGGCGTCTGGTACGTCGGCGACGACGGGAACGTCGAGTCGCTGAGGTCGTTCCAGTGGGCGGCGCTGCGGGCGGCCGGGATTCACGGGCTGGTCGCCCTCGCGTACACGATCTGGCCGAAGAAGGCACCGGAGGGTTTCGAGGAGGCCGAGAGGGAGAGGGAGCGGGCGGGGGTGCGGTAGGAGCGCCGTCAGCTCGGTCGTGCCGTGGGGAGGGCTCGCGCGCCGTTCGAGGGGGCGCGGGGTGTGCGAGGTCGCTCGCGCGGTTCCCCGCGCCCTTTTCGGCGCGCTTGCCCGCCCGGTGTCATCGGGTCAGCGTTCGCCGCCCGGCACCCACAGCACGTCCCCCGTCTCCTTGTTCGCGATCCTGGCCAGGATGAACAGCAGGTCGGAGAGCCGGTTGAGGTAGGTGGCGGTGAGGGGGTTCATGGAGTCGCCGTGGGCCTCCAGGGCGGCCCAGGTCGAGCGTTCCGCGCGGCGGACCACCGTGCAGGCCTGGTGCAGGAGGGCCGCGCCGGCCGTGCCGCCCGGCAGGATGAAGGAGCGGAGCTTCTCCAGCCGCTCGTTGAAGCGGTCGCAGTCGGCCTCCAGCCTGTCGATGTAGAACTGCTCGACGCGCAGGGGCGGGAACTGCGGGTTCTCGACGACGGGCGTGGACAGGTCGGCGCCGACGTCGAAGAGGTCGTTCTGCACCCGGGTGAGGACCTCCACGACATCCTGGTCCAGCCCGCCCAGCGCGATCGCCGTCCCGATCACCGCGTTCGCCTCGTTGGCGTCGGCGTACGCCGAGATCCGCAGGTCGGTCTTGGGCACCCGGCTCATGTCCCCGAGGTTGGTGGTGCCCTTGTCGCCGGTCCTGGTGTAGATGCGCGTCAGATTGACCATGTGGCCAGCGTAGTTACGCCCCGGCCGTTCGGAAGACCCGTGTGCCCACCGTCACGGCGAACATCGTGAGACCGACGGCGGCCAGGACGCCGTACAGCATGGACGGGGTCGCGTACTCGCCGACGTACGCGTCCCGCACGGCGTCCACCAGATAGCGGAACGGTACGAAGCGGGACAGGAGGTCGAGCCAGCCGGGGGCCAGGGACATCGGCAGCATCAGGCCCGACAGGAGCATCGACGGCATCGTCAGGGCGTTGACCGCAGGACCGAACTCGTGCTGCGAGCGGGCCTTCATCGCGAGCGCGTACGACAGCGAGGCGAGCGAGACCGTCAGCAGGGCCACGAAGACGAAGCCGATCAGGACGCCGGCGACGGGGGCGCGCAACCCCATGACCAGGGCCGCGAGGACCAGCAGAACCGCCTGGAGGACGAAGACCGCCGCGTCCCGCAGGACCCGGCCCAGCAGCAGCGCCAGGCGGCTCACCGGGGTGACCCGCATCCGCTCGATCACGCCGGACTGCTTCTCCAGGATGACCATGAAGCCCGCGAAGGAGGCCCCGAACAGACTCAGCTGGAGCAGCAGGCCCGGCACGAGCACCTGCCAGGAGCTGCCGCGTGAGCCGAGCGGAAGGCCGGTGAGCAGCGGCCCGAAGAAGAGCAGGTACAGCAGCGGCATGAGCACGCCGAACAGCATCGCGAAACGGGAGCGCAGGGTCTGGCGGGCGTAGCGCCCGAAGACCAGCGCCGTGTCGTGAAGAAGCATCGAGGAGTCCTAAACGGCTACGGGAGCGGAGTCCGCCGGCGCGGGACCGCGCCCGGTGATGGCGAGGAAGGCGTCCTGGAGCGAGGCGTCGATCGACCCGGCGTGCTCCAGCTTGAGCGCGCTCGGGGTGCCGTCGGCCACGACCCGCCCGTGGTCGACCACGACGAGCCGGTCGGCGAGGGCGTCCGCCTCGTCGAGGTAATGGGTCGTCAGGAAGACCGTGGTGCCGTGCTCGTCGCGCAGCCCGCGGACCAGGTCCCACAGGTCGGCGCGGCTGCGGGGGTCGAGTCCCGTCGTCGGCTCGTCGAGGAACAGCACCCGCGGACGGTGGGTGAGCGCCATGGCGATGTCGAGACGGCGTCGCTGGCCGCCGGAGAGCGCGCCGCACCTGCGGTCGAGCAACTCGGTCAGGTCGAGGTCACGGGCCAACTCCCGGGCGCGCTCCGCGGCCTGCGTCCTCGTCAGCCGGTAGAGCCGCCCCTGGGTGACCAGTTCCTCCCGCACGGTGATCTGCGGGTCCACCCCGCCCGACTGCGCCACATAACCGCAGGCCCGGCGGACCCCGGCCGGGTCGTCGGCCAGGTCGTGGCCCGCGACCGTGGCCGTGCCGCCGGTCGGCGGCAGCAGCGTCGTGAGCATGCGCAGGGTGGTGGTCTTCCCGGCGCCGTTCGGACCGAGGAGGCCGAGGATCTCGCCGGGGGAGACGGTGAGGTCGATTCCGCGCACGGCCTCCACGGGGCCGCGCTTCGTCTGGAAGGTACGGGCCAGACCGGCCGCACTGATGAGGGGCATGGCCCCAGAAAAACAGAGTCTCTTAAATTTTGCAATGCCACCAAGTTTTCAGGGAGCCCAACGATCACCGGGGTGCCTAGGATGTGGGCATGGCGGAGGGGCTCAGGGAGCGCAAGAAGCGCGAGACGCGGCAGCGGATCTCGGACATCGCCACCGGCCTGTTCCTGGAGCACGGCTTCGTGACGGTGACGATGGCGGACGTGGCCGACGCGGCCGACGTCTCGGTGAACACCGTCTACAACTACTTCCCCTCCAAGGAGGACCTCTTCTTCGACCGCAGCGCGGGCATCGTCGAGCGCCTCGCCCGCTGGGTGCGCGGGCGCGACCCCGGTGAGTCGGCCGTCGCGGCCGTCCTGCGTGAGCTGCGCGCCGAGGTCGAGGCCGTCTCGCCGACCGTCGGCCTGATGGAGGGCTACGACCGTTTCATGACGGTCATTCACGAGGCGCCGCCCCTGCGTTCCCGGCTGTGGAGCATCCAGCAGGAGATCCAGGACAACCTGGAGAGGGTCCTCCGGGAGGAGACCGGCGCCCCGGCCGAGGACCCCGCGCCGACCCTGATCGCCGGTCAGATCAACTGGGTCCACCAGACGACGATGGCCGTCGTCGGCCGCCGGATGCTCGCCGGGCACAATCCGGGCGAAGTGTCCCGAGAGGTGCTTCTCCTTCTGGACGAGATGGAGGGGCTGTTGAGCGAGAAGGTGCTCACCTACGCCGTCCGACCCTCCGGGTGAGTGCTGCCGGTGTGATGTCCGTCCCTTGAGACGTGACTCGCGTTACTAAGCGGTCACACGGCCCCTCACGAGCGCTAGTGTCCGCCGGAGAGGCAACACATCAACAGCGCGTACCAGGGGAGTCGCACAGTGGCACGGAAGCTCGCCGTCATCGGAGCCGGACTCATGGGGTCCGGTATCGCCCAGGTGTCCGCGCAGGCGGGCTGGGACGTCGTCCTGCGCGACGTCACCGACGAGGCGCTGAACCGTGGCATCGGCGGCATCACGGCGTCGTACGACAAGTTCGTGAGCAAGGGCAAGTTGGCGGCCGGGGACGCCGAGGCGGCGCTGGGGCGGATCACCGCCACCACCGACCTCGACGCGGCGGCCGACGCGGACATCGTCGTCGAGGCCGTCTTCGAGAAGCTGGAAGTGAAGCACGAGATCTTCCGGACGCTCGACAAGGTCGTGCGCGAGGATGCCGTGCTCGCCTCCAACACCTCCGCCATCCCGATCACCAAGATCGCGGCGGTGACGGAGCGGCCGGAGCGCGTCGTCGGCACCCACTTCTTCTCGCCCGTCCCGATGATGCAGCTCTGCGAACTGGTCCGCGGCTACAAGACGAGCGACGAGACGCTCGCCACCGCGCGGGAGTTCGCCGAGTCGGTCGGCAAGACCTGCATCGTCGTCAACCGCGACGTGGCCGGCTTCGTGACCACCCGTCTGATCTCCGCGCTGGTCGTCGAGGCCGCGAAGCTGTACGAGTCGGGGGTCGCCACCGCCGAGGACATCGACCTCGCCTGCAAGCTGGGCTTCGGCCATGCGATGGGACCGCTGGCCACCGCCGACCTGACGGGCGTCGACATCCTGCTGCACGCCACGGGCAACATCTACACCGAGTCCCAGGACGAGAAGTTCGCCCCGCCGGAGCTGATGCGCCGGATGGTTGACGCCGGTGACATCGGACGCAAGAGCGGGCAGGGCTTCTACAAGCACTGACGCCGGTACGCGTCACGCGTCGGCTTGCGCCGCGCAGGTGAACGCACGGGCCTCCAGGGCTCACCCCTTGAGGTGAATTCGGTATCGGTTCGCTCACAGACGGCAACCTGACGGCGTGAAACGCCGTCAGACGTTGCATCACCCTCATCACGGAGTACGAACGCACTCACGGGAGCGCTTATGTACATCAGGGGCGACCACGCCGAGCTGGTCGTCGGGGGCCGCCTCGACGTACGCAGCGCGGCGGACGCCCGTACGGTCCTGCACTCGGCCGTCGACGACGGAGCCGGCGACCTGGTGCTCGACCTGTCAGAGCTGGACTCCTGGGACGCCACCGGACTCGGTGTGATCATGGGGGCCCACCGGCGGGCGGGACGGTGCGGAAGGCGGCTGGTGCTGCGCGGTGTGCCGCCGCAGATGCAGCGGCTGCTCGTGGCCACGCGACTGCACCGCATCCTGGCGATCGAGGGCGGCATCGGACTGGAGTCCCTGCCCCGGGTGTGAACAGACGTACGGGTTCGTACGTATGGCTCCGTGTGCACGGGACACTCGGTCGTCACGGCTGCTCCCGGGGGCCGTGAGGACCATGGGGGCGAAACGCACCACACGCCCAATTCTCACAAGACCGTGATGTCTCGGGCGGCGCGGTACCCCGGACTGTCGGAGATACTGTGCGAAGGTTTAGGGTTCGGCTGCCCGCCGCCAGCAACCCTCGAGCGGGTTCCGGACCAGAAGCGACAGCGCGGTGTGCGACAAGGCCGGGAGGGGCTCCAGCACACGAGACGCTTTTGGGGGGCTAGAACCTATGGACCCGACGAACCTCGGATCCGAGCACGGCCACGACGACGCACCGACGTCCGGCAGGCGCCCACCACGTGAGGCGCTGAGCCAGGACTTCGACCGGCACGCTCCGGCACTCGCCCGCACCGTCCAGCTGGTCTCGGGCGACTTCCTGCTCACCGTCAACCCCGTGGACGGCAGCGAGATCGAGAACTGCCCGCCGGGCGAGCTGCCCGGCCGGCCCGAGAAGCACGCCCCGGCCCAGCGCGCCGAGATCGACCGCGCCGCCCGGCCACCGGTGCCCCCGGGCCCCACCCTGCCCAAGCAGCCCCTGCTCCAGCGGGACGACGAGCGGGGACGGCTGGTACGGCTGCTCGCGCGCGGCCGCTCCGTCCGCCTCACCGGCGCCCCCGGCTCGGGCCGCACCACGCTCCTCGACGCCGTAGCCGAGGACTGCGCCGACCTCGCGCCCGACGGTGTCGTCCGGCTCTCCGGATTCCGGCGCACCGCGGACGACCTGCTCCACGAACTCTTCGCGACCGTGCACAGCGCGCCCGCGCACCGGCCCGGCCGTGAGCAGTTCCTCGCCCTCGTCCGCGAGATCGGCGCGGTCGTGGTCCTGGACGACCTGGAGTTCGGCGGCGCCGAGCTCGACGAACTCCTCGACGCCACCCCCGAGTGCGCCTTTCTGATCGCGGCCACCCCCGACACGCCCCTGCCGTCCCCGGACGCGCCCCTGGAGGAGATCGTCCTCGGCGGCTTCGACCGGGCGGGCAGCGTGGAGCTCCTGGAGCGCGCCGTCGGACGCAGCCTGACCGAGGACGAGTCGAACTGGGCGGGCGACCTCTGGTTCGAGTCCGAGGGGCTGCCGCTGCGGTTCGCCCAGGCCGGGGCACTGCTCAGGCAGCGGGACCGGCGGCGGGCCGGCGCGGACGCCGTCGACGAGTTCGGGGTCTTCGAGGACGCGCCGCCGGTCGAGGCGTCCTTCGAGCCCGGTACGGACGACCCCGGCATACCGCTGCCCTCGCTCGCCGAGGGCGCCGCGCCCGCCGCGCTGCTCGCCTCCCGGCTGAGCGCCTCGGCGCGCGAGACCCTCCGGTTCGCGGTCGTCCTCGACGGCGAGGTCCCGCACCAGGCGCATCTGCCCGCCCTCGTGGGCGACACCCATGCCGACGCCGCCCTCGGGGAGCTGGTCGGCTGCGCCCTGGTCACCCCGGTCGGCGCGCGCTACCGGCTGGCGGCGGGCGTACGGACCCAGCTGGAGGCCGCCGGATACGCCGACGGCGCCGAGGACAGGGCCCGTACAGCCGCCCAGCACTACGCCTGGTGGGCCGGGCACCCGTCGGTCACCCCCGAGCGGGTCTCGGCCGAGGCGGACGCCCTGCTCGCCGCGCTCACCGCTCTCGGGGCGTTCACCGAGCCCTCCGGGGACGAGCAGGGGAGCGTCGCGGTACAGCTCGCCCGGCAGGCGGCGCCCGCGTTCGCGGCGGGCCTGCACTGGAACGCCTGGGAGCGGGCGCTCAGGGCGGGCGCGGAAGCGGCCCGCCTCGCCGAAGAGATCGGCGAGCAGGCGTACTTCCACCACGAACTGGGTGTCCTCGCGCTCTGCCGCGGCCGGCTCGACGAGGCCCGCGCGGAGCTGGAGGTGTCCACCGGGCTGCGCGGCGCCCTCGCCGACAAGCGCGGCACCGTCGCCGGCCGCCGGGCCCTCGCCCTGGTCGCCGACCGCTCCGGGGCGACCCCGCCCGGTGGGCGCACGGCGGCGGGGGAGAAGGTGCCCGACGCCCGGCACGAGGAGCCGGCCGCACCGCCCGCCGGAGCGCCCTCCGGGTCTGTCCCGGCGGCCTTCGGCGCGGCCGCCGGCCCGACCCCGTCCGCGGGGCCGTCCACGCTCGTCACCGACCGCGCGCACGGCGTCTCCGCCGCCCACAGGGCCGGTGTGCTCAAGGGCTTCGTCGGCGGCGCCCGGCGCAACCTCGTGGCCGCGGGGGCGGGCGCCCTGCTCGCCGCCGTCCTCGGCACCGTGGTGACCCTCGGCGCGACCTCCGACAGGAACGACACCCCGGCCGAGCGGATCGGGGTCAACCCCTCCGCCAGCGAGGGCGCCGACGGCGGTGGCCTCGGCGCCGACCGCGCCAAACAGGGCGAGGGCGACGACGGCCCCGGGGTGCTCCCCGAGCCCAGCGACCCGGGCCCCGACGGCACGTACGGCACGGCGGACGACCCGGCGCCCAGCGAGACGGCGAAGCCCTCGGACGACGCCGAGCCGTCGCCCTCCGAATCGTCCGGCTCGTCGGACGGCGGGACGAGTGGCGGCGGCTCCACGGGCGGGTCCGGCGGGTCCACGGGCGGGTCCACCGGCGGTACCGACACCGGCGGGTCCACGGGCGGCACCGACAGCGGTGGCTCCACGGGCGGGTCCACGGGCGGGACGACCGGCGGTACCGACACCGGCGGGTCCACGGGCGGCACCGACAGCGGTGGCTCCACGGGCGGGTCCACGGGCGGGACGACCGGCGGTACCGACACC
>NZ_JBWKAJ010000016.1:129695-195983 GCF_056437585.1 Streptomyces sp. NPDC042364
CGGCGGGTCCACCGGCGACACGACGGGCGGCACCACCGGCGACACCACGAGCGGCGGGACGACCACCGAGGGGACGACGAGCGGTGCCGACGGCGGGACGACCGCCGGGACCACGGGCGGCACCTCGCCGTCCAACAGCATCTCGGCGAGCGCCTCGCAGAGCGGCGACGGGACGCCCGCCGGATCCGCCGCCTGACGTCCCGATCACGAGGAGGGGCCGGGTCCGTTCCACGGACCCGGCCCCTCCTCGTGAAATGGCTCAGAACAGCCGCAGCTTGTCGTCCTCGATGCCGCGCAGGGCGTCGTAGTCGAGGACCTGGCAGCCGATGCCCCGGTCGGTCGCGAGAACCCGGGCCTGGGGCTTGATCTCCTGGGCGGCGAAGATGCCGCGGACCGGCGCGAGATGCGGATCGCGGTTCAACAACTCCAGGTAGCGGGTGAGTTGCTCGACGCCGTCGATCTCGCCGCGCCGCTTGATCTCCACCGCGACGGTCGTGCCCTCCGCGTCCCGGCACAGGATGTCGACCGGGCCGATGGCCGTCATGTACTCACGGCGAATGAGGGTGTAGCCCTCGCCCAGGGTCTCGATGCGGTCGGCGAGCAGCTCCTGCAGATGCGCCTCCACACCGTCCTTGATCAGACCCGGGTCGACGCCCAACTCGTGCGAGGAGTCGTGGAGGACCTCCTCCATGGTGATGATGAGCTTCTCGCCCGCCTTGTTGACGACGGTCCAGACGCCCGCCGTGCCGTCGGAGTCTCCGGTGTCCTCCTTCAAGGTGCACGGCGGCGACATCCAGTTGAGGGGCTTGTAGGCCCGGTCGTCGGCGTGGATCGAGACGCTGCCGTCCGCCTTCACCAGGATCAGACGGGGGGCCGAGGGGAGGTGGGCGGTGAGCCGGCCCGCGTAGTCCACGGAGCAGCGGGCAATGACGAGACGCATGGTCGGCAACGCTACTCGACGGCGGCGGGTGCGCGCGATTCGACCGCCACGACGACCATGCCGACGCCTGTCGCCCTCCGTCACCCGGCTGCCGGCCCCCACGCGGGCCTCCGGCGTCCCGTGGCATGTGCTGCTGTCAACTCTCGTTCGGCATTGGCTGATTGTGTGCGTCCAGCGTGCGGTCGGTGCGCGCAATCTCCTGGTGCGGTCACGTTCGGTTGCTTACCGTAGAAACGGGAGGTCGCGAACCGTGCACTCTGCGTGTTCGGTAACGCGAACCCCGACCCTGTCCGTCAACCCCTGTTGTAGTGGGGGTGCGAGAGGAGAACCCATGTCGCTCGACGTCTCACCGGCCCTACTCGAACAGGCCGAGCGAGGCGAGGTCGACGAAGCCGCCTTCGTCGACTGCGTCCGGACCTCCCTGCCCTACGCGTGGGAGATGATCAGCTCCCTGGTGGTCCAGCTGAAGGTCGAAGGCGGCGAGTTCGCCGACAACCAGACGCCCCCGCCGGACGAGCAGGCACGCGGGCAGCTGCTGCGCGCGCTCGCCAGCGACGCGATACGCGGCGCCCTGCAGCGGCACTTCGGTGTACGGCTGGCCTTCCAGAACTGCCACCGGGTGGCGGTGTTCCCGCTGGACCCGTCCGTGGACGACAGGCTCGCCCGCTTCACCTCGGTCCGGGGTCAGCTCCTCAACCAGTCCCCGGAACTCCGGGACTGCTGAGGCGGTGACGCAGTACGGCTTGCCGCTCCAACCGCGGGAGGTGCATCAGTAGAGCGGGGCGGCAAGCAACCCGGTACGACACGGCAAGGCTCAGCCGAGGTGAGGCAGCACCTCGGCACCGAGTCGCCGCACGTTCTCCTCGGACGCCGCCAGATCGCCGGTGCCCTCGACGAGCAGGGCGAAGCGGGAGATGCCCGTGCGCTCGCTCGTCGCCGCGAGCCGGTCGGCGCACAGCCGCGGCGTCCCCACCGGGTGCAGTCCGCAGAGCAGTTCGGTGTACGCCACCGGGTCCCGCATGGCGCGGGCGCGGCCGTCGACGGTCACATGGGCGTCGAGGCCCTGCTTCAGCCAGCCCGGCATCGCCTTGGTGAGCGACTCGACGGCGTCCGTGCGCCGGTCCGCGACCTGGCAGACGCCGGCCGACACATGGGCCGCGCCGGAGATCTCCTCCGGCGAACGGCCCGCGGCCCGGGCGCACCTGCGCCACATCGCCACCATCCGGGCCTTCTCCTCGTCCCCGACATGCATACCGAGAAGCATCGGGAGCCCCCGCTCGGCCGCCAGCCGTACGCTCGTCGGCGAGGTGCAGGCGACCACGACCTCGGGACCGGGCGTCTCGTCCAGGTCCTCCGACGGCCTCGGGACGACGGGGACCTCACGGAAGCTGAATCGTTCCCCCGAAGCGGAGACCGAGGGTTCCCGCAGCCAGCGCAACAGGAGATCGAGTGATTCCGGGAACCCCTCCTCGTACGCCCGGAGTCCGGCGCCGAACACCTCCAGATCCACCCAGGGGCCGCCGCGCCCGACACCCAGGGAGAAGCGTCCTCCGGACGTCACATGCAGCAGGGCGGCCTGCTCGCCCAAGGCGACGGGATGGGCGGTGGGCAGCACACTGACCGCCGTGCCGACCCGGATCCGCCGGGTGCGCCCCAGCAGCAGCGCGGCGAGAGTGATCGCCGACGGGCACGTCCCGTACGGCACGAAATGGTGCTCGGCCAGCCAGACGGAGTCCAGTCCCGCCTCCTCGGCCACATCCGCCGTCCGCACCGCCCGGTGGAGGGCCTCGCCCTGGCCCTGGCCGGGGAACTGGCCTCCCAGTACAAAAGTTCCTACGCGCATCGCACTTCCTGCTTCCTCGGCTCCGGCTCGGGAGCTCCCCCACCCGGCATAACCCTCTGACACGTGCCGAAGACACGGCCTGGCGGCGAGATTTGCGGATTGTCTGCAGAATGCTGCGAGCGGAGGGCGTTCTGAGGTGATTGGTGCCGTACGCGTACCCCCGTCGGGCCCGCGTAGGCTGGACATCAACCCTGCCCCCTGTATAGCCCCGTGAGGTGTCCTGTGTCCCCGCGTCGCAACCGTCCCAAGGGCGATGGCCGGTCGGGCCCGTCGGCTCGGAGCGCCGACGAGGACCGTTCGGAACGGTATGGCGGCTGGCAGTCCGGCGAGCGCTGGCAGGGCGAGGAGTGGAGCGTGCGCCATGTGGCGGGCGCGAGCGCGGCGGGCAAGACCTACCGGTGCCCCGGCTGCGACCAGATGATCCCCTCCGGTGTGCCGCACGTCGTGGCCTGGCCCGAGCACTCGGGTGTCGACGAACGGCGCCACTGGCACAAGTCCTGCTGGAACGCGAAGGACCGCCGCACCACGCGGGTGCAGCGGTCCCGTAACGCACCGAGGTTCTGAACCCCGGATCCGGGCGTCCGTCCCGCGGTTACACGTCCCGCTTCTCCAGCAGGGCGAACGCGCCGACGGACGTGGCGGCCACCAGGCCCAGCATGATCCACAGCGGTTCCCAGCCGGACGGGGCGGAGGCGCCGAGCTCGGCACCGTAGAAGACGCCGAGCTGGCTGGGGATCGAGTAGTTGAGCAGGAACTCCTGTACGTCCCGCAGCGACTCCGCGAACATGAAGATCGCGATGACCAGCGGCGCGAGGAACACACCCAGCATGATGGTGATCGCGCCCGCCGAGTGGCGGATCAGCGAACCGATCAGCAGCGACAGCAGACCGAACAGCGCGAGGAAGAGGCTCACTCCGACGGTCGCCTTGAACCACTCCTCGCCGTTCGGGGTCGCCGCGTTGCTGCTCTCCAGGATCGCCACCTGGAGGAAGCCGACGAGCGAGGTGGCCACCAGGGTGATCGTGAACGCGAGGGCGAAGAAGACGATCGACTTCGCGGCCAGCACCCGGCTGCGGCTCGGGCACGCGGTCAGCGTGGTCCGGATCATGCCGGTGCCGTACTCCGAGGCGGTGGTCAGCACGCCCAGCGTGATGAGGCAGACGCTGCCGATCATCACCCCGAACAGCCCGAGCCCGAGGGGGGACTCACCCTCCAGGTTCATGTCTGCGGACGCGGCGATGACGGCGAAGAGCAGACCGAGGCCGAGCAGCAGGACGACGAAGACGCCCAGGGTCCAGATCGTCGAGCGTACGGACTTGATCTTCGTCCACTCGGAGGCGATCGCGTGCCCGAGGTGCGTGCGCACCACCGGGATCGGCGAGGTGTACGACGTGCCCGGCGCGCCCTGCCAGTGCGGGGCAGGTGGCTGCTGCGGGGCGAGTTGAGGCTGGGGCGTGCTCATCGGGCGTCCTCGGACTTGGTCAGATCGGCGGCGGGCGCGGCGGCGGGCTGGGCGGGGGCCGGCGCTGCGGGGGCGGCGGCGGGCTGTGCGGGGGCCTGGGGCGCGGCCTGGGCGTACGGGTTCGGCTGCGGCGCGCCCGGTGCCGGGGCGGGCGCGGCGCCGGGCGCCGGAGCCCCGTACGGACCGGCCGGCGGCGGGCCCTGCGGCGGCGCGTACGGCTGCCCGCCCTGCTGCGGCGCCGGCGGGGCGTACCAGCCGGGCTGGCCCTGGCCCGGAACCGGCATCGGCGGCTGAGCGCCGGGCGGCAGGGGCTGCTGGAGCCCGGCCTTCTGGTCGATCGTCGAGCGGTAGTCGACGGCGCCCTGCGTCATCCGCATGTACGCCTCCTCCAGCGAGGCCTGGTGCGGGGACAGCTCCCACAGCCGTACGTCGGCCTCGTGCGCGAGGTCGCTGATGCGGGGCAGCGGCAGGCCCATGACCCGCAGCGCGCCGTCCTGCTCGGGCAGCACCTGGCCGCCGGCCTCGGTCAGCGCGGACGTCAGCTTCTCGCGCAGCTGCGGCTCGGTGTCCGGGGTCCGTACCCGCGCGAAGTCGGCGGAGTTCGCCGAGATGAAGTCCTTGACGCTCATGTCGGAGAGCAGCTGGCCGCGCCCGATCACGATCAGATGGTCGGCGGTCAGCGCCATCTCGCTCATCAGGTGCGAGGACACGAAGACGGTACGGCCCTCCGCGGCGAGCGCCTTCATCAGGTTGCGCACCCAGAGGATGCCCTCGGGGTCGAGGCCGTTGACCGGCTCGTCGAAGAGCAGCACCTGGGGGTCGCCGAGGAGGGCGGCGGCGATGCCGAGCCGCTGGCCCATGCCCAGCGAGAAGCCCTTGGAGCGCTTCTTGGCCACGTCCTGGAGGCCGACGACCCCGAGCACCTCGTCCACCCGGCGGGCCGGGATGCCCGACAGCTGGGCCAGGGACAGCAGGTGACTGCGCGCGGACCGGCCGCCGTGCACCGCCTTGGCGTCGAGGAGGGCACCGACCTGGCGGGCGGCGTTCGGCAGCTTGCGGTACGGGTAGCCGCCGATCGTCACCTGCCCGGAGGTGGGGTTGTCCAGGCCGAGGATCATGCGCATCGTCGTCGACTTGCCGGAGCCGTTGGGCCCCAGGAAGCCGGTGACGGCCCCCGGCCGCACCTGGAAGGAAAGGTTGTACACGGCTGTCTTCGCGCCATAGCGCTTAGTCAGGCCGACTGCCTCGATCATGCTCCGCACCCATCGAACGGTTCAGGACGTCTCGTCTCAGGACGTCGGGGCGCACGCCCCCGTAAGGTTTAGGAGCTTATCCGGGCGTTGACGGTTCCGCCCAAGAGTAAGTAAAACCGTGCAGGTCACAGGGCCATCGACTTGGCATGTACGTTTCGCCTGGTCAGGCGTCCGGTCACCGGTCACGCGTCGCGCCTCTTCAGCAGCAGAAACCCGCCGAGCAGCGCGGCCAGCACCCACAGCGCCATGATCCCGAGGCCGCCCCAGGGCCCGTACGGCCTGTCGCCGTCCACCGGGGTGACCACGCGCATGATGCTGCTGCCGGCCTGGTCGGGCAGATAGCGGCCGACCTTCTTCGTGGCGCCGACGTTGCCCAGGATGTTGGAGATCAGGAAGAAGAACGGCATCAGGATGCCGAGCGACAGCATCGGCCCGCGGAGCATGGCCGCGACGCCCATGGAGAACACGGCGATGAGCGTCATGTAGAGCCCACCGCCGATGACCGCGCGCAGTACGCCCGGATCACCGATCTCGGCCCGGTGCTCCCCGAGCGCCGCCTGTCCGAGGAAGAACGTCACGAAGCTGGTCGCGAGTCCCACCCCGAACGCGAGTGCGGTCGCCACCGCGAGCTTGCTGAAGAGGAACGTGCCCCGCTGCGGTACCGCCGCCAGCGAGGTACGGATCATGCCGGTGCTGTACTCGTTCGTCACCACCAGCACCCCGAACACGATCATCGCCAGCTGGCCGAGGCTCATCCCCGCGAAGCTGACGAACGTCGGATCGAAGGAGAGCCGCTCCGCACGGCTCAGGTTGTCGAACTCGTGCTTGGACAGCAACGAGATGAGGATGCCGAGGGCGACGGTGACGAACACGGCGAGGGACAGCGTCCACACCGTGGACGCCACCGACCGGATCTTGGTCCACTCCGACCGTACGACCTGGGTGGCGGCCATGCTCAGGGTTCTCCCTTCCAACCCTCGCCCCACGCCGGTGCGGGGGCGGCCCCGGAATGGGCGTGGTACTCCACCGACTCGGCCGTCAGCCGCATGAACGCCTCCTCCAGCGAGGCCTGTTGCGGGCTCAGTTCGTGCAGGACCACCTGGTGCCGGGCCGCCAGCTCCCCGATCTGCTCGGCCTTGCCGCCGTCCACCTCGAACGCGCCGTCACCCGCCTCCACGACGGTGATCCCGGCCCCCGCGAGCGCATCGAGCAGCCGTTCCCGCTGCGGGGTACGCACGCGCACGTACGAGCGTGAGTTCCGCTGGATGAAGTCGGCCATGGAGGTGTCGGCCAGCAGCCTCCCCTGTCCGATCACGACCAGATGGTCGGCGGTCAGGGCCATCTCGCTCATCAGATGGGACGACACGAACACCGTCCGGCCCTGGGCGGCCAGGGACTTCATCAGGGTGCGGATCCAGTGGATGCCCTCGGGGTCGAGGCCGTTGACCGGTTCGTCGAACATCAGGATCCGCGGGTCGCCGAGCAGGGCGCCCGCGATGCCGAGCCGCTGCCCCATGCCGAGGGAGAAGCCCTTCGCCTTCTTCCTGGCGACCGGGGTGAGCCCGACCGTGTCCAGCACCTCGTGCACGCGCGCCCGGGGGATTCCGTTGCTCTGCGCGAGGCACAGCAGATGGTTGAACGCGCTCCGCCCGCCGTGCACGGCCTTGGCGTCGAGCAGGGCGCCGATGTTCTTCAGCGGGTCCCTGAGCCGGTCGTAGTGCGTTCCGTCGATCCGTACGTCCCCCGCGGTCGGCCGGTCGAGCCCGAGGATCATCCGCATCGTCGTCGACTTCCCCGCGCCGTTCGGCCCGAGAAAGCCCGTCACCACACCGGGCCTGACCGCGAAGGAGAGGTTGTTGACCGCCACCTTCTCCCCGTACCGCTTGGTCAGCCCCTCGAGCTCGATCATGCGGCCACGCTAGAACGCGGTCCCGGCCCCTGCCACCGGAGCACGCGGCACCCCCGGCTCACCCGCGCCGCGGGGAAACGCGCGACCTGCCACACACCGAAGGGCCCGCACCCCCCGAAGGGGATGCGGGCCCTCAAGAACCCACGGCCGACGCCGTCACACAGTGGTGCTACCGGGTCTGCTGCGCCGGAACCCCACGGGAGATCGGCTCGTCGTCGGTCGCCGGCGTGCCCGCCGCGGCGACGGCCGCACCCGTGAGCGTCGCCAGCATCTCGCGCACGTTCGTCAGCTGGGCGTTGATGGAGTCGCGGCGGTTGGTGAGAGCCGCCAGCTCGCGCTCGGATTCCGAACGGATCCGGTCCGCCTTGGCGTTCGCGTCCGCGACGATGTCCTCGGCCTGACGCTGCGCGGTCTCCACCGTCTGGCGGGCGCGGCGCTCGGCGTCGGTGCGCAGCTTCTCCGCCTCCAGGCGGAGCTGCTCCGCGCGGTGCTCGATCTCGGCGAGCCGCTTCTCGGCCTTCTGCTGCCGCGAGGCGAGGTCGCGCTCGGACTGCTCACGCCGCTTGGCGAGGTTGGTCTCGAAGTCGGCGGCGGCCTGCGCGGCCTTCGCGCGGGTCTCCTCGAAGAGGGCGTCCGCCTCCTCGCGCTTCGACTGCGCGTCCTTCTGCGCCTCGGCACGCAGCTGCGAAGCGTCGCTCTTGGCCTTCTCGACGATCCGGACGCCCTCGTCCTCGGCCTTGGCCTTGCGCTCCGCCGCGAACGACTCGGCGTCGTTGCGCACCTGCTGGGCCGCCGACTCGGCGAGCTCACGGTGCTGCTCGGCGGCGCGGCGGGCCTCCTCGCGCAGGTCCTTCGCCTCCTCCTCGGCGAGGCGGAGGATCTTTTCGACGCGGGCGCCGAGACCGGCGTAGGACGGCTCCGCGTCGGTGACCGCCGCCTGGGCGTTCTGCGTCTCGAGGTGAAGCTCCTCGATGCGCTTTTCGAGCGCGGTGATGCGGGCGAGAGCGGAGTCACGGTCGGAGACGAGCTTGGAGATACGTTCGTCCACCTGAGCGCGGTCGTATCCACGCCGCACAAGCTCGAAGCCGTAGGGGGAAGTGTCGCTCATGGGGTTCCTGTCGAATGAGACCGGTGAGGTGATAGATGGAATCCTAGGGGGCGAAGCGGCGTGTCATCGAGCAGATGCACGTTTGATCTGGAGAATGACACCCCTTTTGAGTGGCCGACCATCGGAATACTTGCCAGAACCTTTGCATCAAGGCCCTGGCGAGCACAGGAAGAACACAAATGGGTATCGAGTGGACCGGGCGGCGCGGGGCCATACCCGCAACGGCCCGGCGCCGCTAGCCGTCTGACGACTTGCCACCCGAACGAGTCGCACCCGCCGCGGCACCCGCCCTGACTCCACCGTCCTTGCCGCTCGACGGGGCCTCAAAAGACTCCAACGCCTCCAGGACGTCCTGGACACGGGAGATCTCCGCATTGATGTCCTCGCGGCGCCGGACCAGCACCTCGAGTTCCCGCTTGCCCTCCTCGACCGTCCGGCGGGCCTCCCGGATCGCCTCGGCCTTCAGTTCCTCGGCCTCACGGATGAGCGTGGACTTCTTCTGCTCGGCCTCCTTCAGAAGACCCTCGGCCTTCTTCACGGCGGCGATACGGACCTTGCCCGCCTCGGAGTTCGCCTCGGAAACGATCTCCTTGGCCTTCGCCTGAGCCTTCTCCAACTGCTCCTCGGCCGCCTTGATCAGCGCGTCGCAACGGTCACCGGCGGATTTCATCGTCTCGGCGGACTCACGGCGGGCCCGCTCGTGCAGCGCCTCGATCTCGGACGTGATCCGCTCGCGCAGTTCCTCCGCCCGCTCCCTTATGGCGGTCGCGTCGCGGCGGGCGCCGACCAGCAGCTCGTCGGCGTCCTGGCGGGCCTTCTCCACCGTGGTGTTGCCCTCCACGGTGGCCTGGGAGATCAGCCGGTCGGCCTCCGTGCGGGCCGCGCCCACCATGGAGTCGGCCTGCGCCTCGGCGTCCGCCGTGGTCTTCAGCGCCTGCTTCTGCGCCTCCGCGAGCAGCTTGTCGGCCTCCGCCGCGGTCTCCGTGATGAGCGTGTCGACCTGCTCCGCGGCCTCCGAGCGCCGCTTGTTGGCCTCCTTGCGGGCCTCGTCGAGCGTACGGTCGGCCTCCTCGCGGGCGGCCGACGTGAGCCGCTCCGCCTCCGCCTCCGCCTCGGCCCTCACCCGCTCGGCCTCGTGCCGGACGCGTTCCGCGTGCTGCCGCGCGGAACCGACCGTGTCGGCGGCCTCGGCCCGCAGCCGCTCCGCGTCGTCGGTCGCCTCGGCGATCAGCTGCTCGGCCTGGGCGACGGACTCCGCCCGGACCCGCTCGGCCTCCTCGTTGGTCTCCCGCGTCAGCCGCTCCGCCTCGGCGGTGACCTCGGTGATGAGGGTGTCGGCCTGTGTCGCGGCGTCCGACCGGATGCGGTTGGCGTCCTCGCGGGCCTCCGCCCGGGTGCGCGTGGCGTCCTGGTCGGCCCGCGCGATGGTGTCCGAGGCCTCCGTACGAACCCGCTGGGCGTGCTCGGACGCCTCCGAACGGACTCGGTCCGCCTCGGCGATGGCCTCCGCGACCGTGCGCTCGGCGAGCGCCTTCGCCGCGTCCGTCTCCTCACGGGCCTCACGGCGCACCCGGTTGGCGTCGTCGGTGGCCCGCTCCCGCTCCGCGTAGGCGTCGGCGCGGACCCGGTCCGCCTCCTCCTCGGCCTCCCGGCGCGTACGCTCCGCCGCGTGCTCCGCCGCGTTGCGCAGCCCGGCGATCTCCTCCTGGGCCTGCTCGTGCAGCCCGGCGACGGAGTCCCGCACCTGCTGGGCGTGCTGCTCGGCGGCCGACACCATCTCGGTGGCCCGCCGCTCGGCCTCCTCGACCAGCCGTACGGCCTCGGTCTCGGCCTCCTCCACACGCTTGCGCGCGGAAGCCAGCAGTTCCTCGCTCTGCTCGCGGGCCCGCCGGCGCTCCTGGTCCGCCTCCTGACGGGCCGAGCCGAGAAGCTCCTCGGCCTCGCGGCGGCGCCGGGCGGCCTCCTCCTGCGCGGCGGCCAGCGTCTCCGAGGCCTCCGTGGCGAGCCGCTCGGCGGCGGCCTGCGCCTCCGACCGCACCCGGTCCGCGGTGTCCTGCGCCTCCGACTTCAGCCGCTCCGCCTCGGCCGCGGCCTCCGACCGCAGACGTACGGCGACGGCCTCGCCCTCGGCGCGCGACGCGGACGCGTCCGACGCGGCCTCGTCCCGCAGCCGCTCGGCCTCGGCCTCGGCCTGCGCCTGGAGCGTACGGATGCGCTCGGCGGCCTCGGTGCGCAGCCGGTCGGCCTCCTCGGCGGCCTCGCGGCGGATCCGCTCGGCCTCCGCGCGGGCCTCGGTGAGCGCCTCCTCGGCGGAGGTGAGCCGCTGCTCGGCGTCCGTGTGCAGCCGGGCGAGCCCCTCGGCGGCCTCCGCCTCCCGGGTCGCGATGCCCCGCTCGGCCTCCTCGCGCAGCTCACGGACGGCGCGTTCGGCCTCGGCCTTCAGCTCCTCGGACTGCTCCTCGGCCTCGGCGCGGTGCCGCTCGGCCTCCTTGCGGGTGCGCTCCAGCGTCTCCTCGGCCTGGCGGCGCAGCGCCGAGGCGCGCTCGATGGCCTCCGTGCGGACCTTCTCGCTGTCCGTGGTGGCGGTCTGCCGCAGCTCGTCCGCGTCCGCCTTCGCCTTGGCGAGCAGTTCCTCGGCGGTCTTCGCCGCCTCCTCGATCTGCTGGACGGCCTCACGGCGGGCCTCGGACCGGATCCGCTCGCCCTCGGCGACCGCGTCCGCCCGCAGCTGCTCGGCCTCGCCGCGCAGCCGGCGCGCCTCCTCCTGCAGCTCGACGGTCTTGGCGCGGTACTCCTTGGTGTCGTCCTTCGCCGCGCCCTTCAGCTCCTCGGCGAGGTCGTGCGCCTCGGCCCGCAGCCGGTCCGCCTCGGCCTCGGCCTCCTTGCGGATCCGCTCGGCCTCCTCGGCGGCGGCCTTGGTGGTCCTGCGGGCGTCCTCGGACGCCTTGTTCAGCACGTCCTCGGCGGTCTTGGCCGTCTTGGCGAGCTGGGAGGCGGACTCCTCCGCGGTGAGCGAGCGGGCCTTCTCGGCGGCCTCGGCGAGCAGCTTCTCCGCCTCTGCCCTGGCGTCCGCGACGACTTCCTCGGCTGCCGCCTTGGTGGCCTCGGCCTCCTTCGTGGCCTCCTCGACCAGCCGTGCGACCTGCTCCTTGGCCGTACGGGTGCGCTGCTCGTTGGTCGACTCGGCGGAGGAGAGGGCCTTGGCCGCGTTCTCCTTCGCCTCGGTGACGAGCTTCTCCGCCTCGGCCCGAGCCTCGCGCAGCGCCGCCTCGGCCTCCGACATCCGCTGCTCGGCGGCCCGGCTCAGCTCGGCGGCCTGGCGGCGGGCGCTGTCCGACTCGGTGGCGGAGGAGGAGCGCAGCTGCTCGGCGTGCTCGGTGGCCTCCTGGGCCTGCGTGGACGCCGCGTTCAGCAGCCGCTCGGCCTCGGCGCGGGCGCGGCGCAGGATCTGGTCGGCCTCCGCGCGGGCGGCCTCGGAGTCGCTCTGGAGGCGCTGGCGGGCCTCGTTGGTGAGCCGCTCGGCCTCGGCGCGGGCGGCGGCCAGCGCCTGCTCGGCCTCGGCGCGCGACTCGTCGACGAGCCGGCGGGCCTGCTGCTCGGAGCGGGCCCGCAGCTGCTCCGCCCATGCCACGTTCTCGTTGACGTGGGACTCGACGGTCTGGCGGCGCTCGGACAGCTCCTGGTCGAGCTGCTGGCGGCGGGTGACCGCCTCCTGGTGCAGCTCCGCCTGGAGGCGCGCGGCCTGCTCGGCGTGCTCCTGGAGGATCCGCTGGGTCTGCGCCCGGGCCTGGCTCAGCTCGCGCTCGGCGTCGGCGCGCAGCTGGTCGGCCTGCATCTGGGCCTGGCGGAGCATCTGCTCGGCCTGGTACCCGAGGTCGGCGCCGTCGTAGGCGGGCCGGGACATGAGGGTGCGGCGCGCCTCGTGCAGCTTGGCGCGCAGCACCTCGACCTGGTAGCCGAGGTCCTCGGCGTGCTGGATCGCCTTCTCCCGCTCGGTCTTCAGCCGCTCCATCTCGGCCTCGAACCGAGAGAGGTGGTCGACGTCAGCCGCCGGCTCTCGCTCCTGGCGTTCGTAGCCCCGCACTGCGCGGTCCCATCCGTCCCCTGGTCGCAACCTCTGGCAAACGAGCTCCGTCCAACCGGCGAACGGGGCCCCCGGGGAATGGTGTCAGATCAACGGCGGAGCACGGGCTGCCGCCCTCACCCTCGTCCCCCGAAACCTGGACCCCGGCCCTTGGGCCCCGTCGTCGGAAGGCGGCAGGACCCGGGCCGTCGCCCGGTGAAGGGGACGGCCGCCCCCAACCCTACCGGCCCATATGTACGGGGGTCAGTGCTCAGGTGACTCAACTGGCGCCGAAGTGACCAGTTCTGTCAGTACTCCATGACAATCCTTGGGGTGCAGGAACGTGATCCGTGACCCCATGGAACCGCGTCGCGGCTCCTCGTACAGGACGCGTACGCCCTTGTCCTTGATCGCGGTCGCCTCGGCGTCCACATCCGCCGTACCGAAGGCGATGTGGTGCACCCCCTCGCCGTTCTTCGCCAGCCACTTGGCGACGGTGGAGTCCTCGCGGGTCGGCTCCAGGAGCTGCAGGTAGGAGGCCCCGCCGTCGTCCGTGCTGTTGATCCTGAGCATGGCCTCGCGCACGCCCTGCTCCTCGTTGACCTCGGAGTGGTACACCTCGAAGCCGTATGTGGCCCGGTAGAACTCGACGGTCTTGTCGAGGTCGAAACAGGCGATCCCGATGTGGTCGATTCGCGTCAGCATGGTGTCAGTGCAGCGCTCCTCGCGCCGTTACGCAACGTGCCAGCGATCACACTCACCGCCCGGTGACGGCACGGAGTGCCACTCAGTACATTCGAAGTAAACCCTCGTTCACTCCTCGGCCGTGCAGGCCGGATAGGGGATCGCACCTCATGACTGGAACGAACGGCAGGACCTCGGTGATCGTCGCGGGCGCGCGTACGCCCATGGGGCGGTTGCTCGGGTCGCTGAAGTCCTTCTCCGGAGCCGACCTCGGCGGCTTCGCGATCAAGGCCGCCCTCGACCGTGCGGGGATCGGTGGCGACCAGGTGCAGTACGTGATCATGGGCCAGGTGCTCCAGGCCGGGGCAGGGCAGATCCCGGCACGCCAGGCCGCGGTCAAGGCGGGCATCCCGATGAACGTGCCCGCCCTCACGATCAACAAGGTGTGTCTGTCGGGTCTGGACGCCATCGCGCTCGCCGACCAGCTGATCCGCGCCGGTGAGTTCGACGTGGTCGTCGCCGGTGGCCAGGAGTCCATGACCAACGCCCCGCACCTGCTGCCGAAGTCCCGTGAGGGCTACAAGTACGGTGCGATCCAGATGCTCGACTCGATGGCGTACGACGGGCTGACGGACTCCTTCGAGGGCATCGCCATGGGCGAGTCCACCGAGAAGCACAACACCCGCCTCGGCATCCGGCGGCCGGAGCAGGACGAGTTCTCCGCCCTGTCCCACCAGCGGGCGGCCGCCGCGCAGAAGAACGGGATCTTCGACGCGGAGATCACCCCCGTGGAGATCCCGCAGCGCAAGGGCGAGCCGGTCGTCTTCAGCCAGGACGAGGGCATCCGGGGCGAGACCACCGCCGAGTCGCTGGGCAAGCTGCGGCCGGCGTTCGCCAAGGACGGCACGATCACCGCGGGTTCCGCCTCGCAGATCTCGGACGGTGCGGCGGCCGTGGTCGTGATGAGCAAGGAGAAGGCCGAGGAGCTGGGCCTCCAGTGGCTCGCCGAGATCGGCGCCCACGGGAACGTGGCGGGACCGGACAACTCTTTGCAGTCGCAGCCGTCCAACGCGATCCAGCACGCCCTGAAGAAGGACGGCCTGGAGGTGGCGGACCTCGACCTCATCGAGATCAACGAGGCCTTCGCGGCGGTCGCCGTGCAGTCAATGAAGGACCTCGGGGTGTCCCCGGAAAAGGTGAACGTCAACGGCGGTGCCATCGCCCTCGGCCACCCGATCGGTATGTCCGGCGCCCGTCTCGTCCTCCACCTCGCGCTGGAGCTGAGGCGGCGCGGCGGCGGTGTCGGCGCGGCCGCGCTGTGCGGTGGCGGTGGGCAGGGTGACGCGCTGATCGTGCGGGTACCCAAGGCCTGAGGCCTTCCCCTTCCCAGGTGTACGTGGCTACTCGGAACGGAGCTGTGATGCAGGACGTCCCCACGCTGGTGGCACAGGCCCGGGAAGGGCGGCCGCGTGCCGTCGCCCGGCTGATCTCCCTGGTGGAGGGGGCGTCCCCGCAACTGCGCGAGGTGATGGCGGCGCTCGCCCCGCTGACCGGCGGGGCGTACGTGGTGGGTCTGACCGGTTCGCCGGGCGTGGGCAAGTCCACGTCCACGTCGGCGCTGGTCACCGCGTACCGGAGGGCCGGCAAGCGGGTCGGCGTGCTGGCGGTGGACCCGTCCTCGCCGTTCTCCGGGGGCGCGCTGCTCGGCGACCGCGTCCGGATGTCGGAGCACGCCTCCGACCCCGGGGTCTACATCCGCTCCATGGCGACCCGCGGTCACCTCGGCGGTCTCGCCTGGGCGGCGCCGCAGGCGATCCGCGTCCTCGACGCGGCGGGCTGCGACGTGGTGCTGGTCGAGACGGTCGGGGTCGGGCAGTCCGAGGTGGAGATCGCCTCCCAGGCCGACACCTCCGTGGTGCTGCTGGCGCCCGGCATGGGCGACGGCATCCAGGCGGCCAAGGCCGGGATCCTGGAGATCGGTGACGTCTACGTCGTCAACAAGGCCGACCGGGACGGGGCCGACGCGACCGCGCGCGAGCTGAACCACATGCTCGGCCTGGGGGAGTCGCGCGGCCCCGGGGACTGGCGGCCGCCGATCGTCAAGACGGTCGCCGCGCGGAGCGAGGGCGTCGACGAGGTCGTCGAGGCGCTGGAGAAGCACCGGGCGTGGATGGAGGAGCGCGGGGTGCTCGCCGAGCGCCGGCTCGCGCGGGCGGCGCGGGAGATCGAGACGATCGCGGTGACCGCGCTGCGGGAGCGGATCGGGGACCTGCACGGCGACCGCCGCCTCAGCGCGCTCGCGGAGCGGATCGTGGAGGGTGCGCTGGACCCCTACCGGGCGGCCGACGAACTCGTCGCCGGCCTGACGGAGGGGTGAGGGCGCCCAGTAACTCGGGGGCCACTGTCGTCGGGTGGCTGCGGGCGGTTCGTGGTTTCCCGCGCAGTTCCCCGCGCCCCTGAAGGCCTGGGCCTGCGGCCCTGCCTTCAGCGGGACGGCGCCGTTGAAAAGCACGGGGCGTAGCCCCGGGCGCTTTTCAGGGGCGCGGGGAACTGCGCGGACAACCCCCACCGGGCCGCAGGCGAACCACGGCCCGGAAAGGAAGCCCGGCGGTCAGTCGTTCGTGCGGTCGGCCGTGACCTTCCCCGTGTCCAGCGCGACGCGCCAGTCGCTGCCCGCACCGTCCGCGGCGGTGGTGTCGACCTCCCACGCCTGGTCCCGGCTCTCCTCGTCGAGGTCGACGGAGGTGACCGTGCCCTTGACGGCGGCGGCCTCGGCGGCCTCGGCCGCGGTCACGGAGCTGCCCTTCAGCGCGTCCCGGATCTGCGCGGTCTCGGCGGCGTCGTCGCCGTCGTCGTCCGTCTCGGTGTGCGAGCCGAGGACCTTCCCGGTGGCCGGGTCGATCTGGATGCTGTGCCAGGCACCGCCGCCCGTCAGCACGTCGACGTCCCACACATGGGTCGTGCCCTCGTCGTCCAGGTCGGCGGAGACCGCCGTACCCGAGGTGTGCTTCAGCGCCGCCTTGATCGCGTCGGCGGCCGTGATCTGCGCGGCCTTGGCGTCGGCCGCGTTCTCGGCCTTGTCCTCGGCGTCCTCGTCCGTGTCCCGGGCGGCCCGGTCCTCGGCCGCGTCCTCCGCCTTGTCCTCGGCCCTGTCCTGCGCGGTGTCGTCGGTGTCCTGGGCGTCGTCGCGGTCGTTGCCGTCGTTCGACACCGTCACCGTCTTCTTCGCGGGCGCCTCGTCGTCACCGGCGACCGCGATGGCGGTCGCGGTGCCGCCGCCGATCAGGGCGGCGGCCGCGACGGTGGCGATGACGATGTTGCGCTTCATGGGATTCCTCCGGAATGCGACTGGTTGCAACCGGTAACGGGTCGTGTCACCTGTTGCGGCTGGCTTGTGTGCCTCGTCTGCTTTCGACGGGAACCAATCTGGCCGAGGGACGCTGAAGCGGACCTGAAGCCCCCTGAAGACCGCTTCAGGTTCGTTTTGCCAAGCTGAACGCATGCGCCTGTTGATCGTGGAAGATGAGAAGCGGCTCGCGGTGTCGCTGGCCAAGGGGCTGACGGCCGAGGGCTACGCGGTGGACGTCGTCCACGACGGCGTGGAGGGCCTGCACCGGGCGAGCGAGGGCGTCCACGACCTCGTCATCCTCGACATCATGCTCCCCGGCATGAACGGCTACCGCGTGTGCGCCGCCCTCCGCGCCGCCGGCCACGACGTCCCGATCCTGATGCTCACCGCCAAGGACGGCGAGTACGACGAGGCCGAGGGGCTCGACACGGGCGCCGACGACTACCTCACCAAGCCGTTCTCGTACGTGGTCCTCGTCGCCCGGGTGAAGGCGCTGCTCAGGCGGCGCGGTCCGGCCGGCGGGGCCTCGCCCGTGCACACGGTCGGCGAGCTGAGGGTCGACACCGCCGCGCGGCGCGTGTTCCTCTCCGACGACGAGGTCACCCTGACCGCCAAGGAGTTCTCCGTCCTCGAACAGCTCGTGATCAGAGCCGGTGAGGTCGTCTCCAAGGCCGACATCCTGGAGCACGTCTGGGACTTCGCCTACGAGGGCGACCTGAACATAGTCGAGGTCTACATCAGCACCCTGCGCCGCAAGCTGGGCTCCACGCTCATCAAGACCGTCCGCGGCGCCGGATACAGGCTGGAGGCCCGCCCGTGAAGCGCCGTCTGGGCTCCGTACGGGCCCGTGCCACCCTCGCCGCGACCGTGGTCGTCGCCGTCGCCCTGGTCGCCGCCGGCGCGGCGGTGCTGCTCTCGCTGCGGTTCACCCTCGTCGACAAGGCGGACGCCGAGGCCGACTCCGTGGCCCGCAGCGCCGCCTCGGCGCTCGCCCACGGCTTCGCCTACGACGAGCTGAACCTGCCGGACGGCGACGAGAACCCCGTCGAGATCCTCGACCGGAAACAGAAGCCCGTCGTGGTCGGCGAGGACGTCGAGGGCATGAGCGTGACCGCCGTCGCCTCCGAGCGGCTGAACTCCGAGACCAACGACGACGCCGACGACCGGGCGGAGGGCGACCGGGATGCGGAGGACGCGGACCGACTCAAGGCCGGTGAGGTCGCCGACGAGACCTGGTACGGCGAGGGCACCGCGACCGTCGAGGGGGAGACGGCGGACTACCGGTTCGCCGCCGTCGACGTGATCACGAAGGGAGGCGTGCCGCTCACCGTCTACGCGGGAGCACCGCTCTCCGTCGAACAGGACGCGGTCGACACCGCGTTGACCACCATGCTCATCGGGCTGCCGCTGCTCCTGCTGACGGTAGGCGGGGTGACGTACCTGGTCACCCGGCGGGCGCTGCGGCCCGTGGAGGGCATCCGCGCCGAGATGGCCGCGATCACGGCGTCCGAGGACCTCTCGCGGCGTGTCCCCGAGCCGGACACCCACGACGAGGTCGCCCGTCTGGCCCGTACGACGAACGAGACCCTCGCCGCGCTGGAGAGTTCGGTCGAACGGCAGCGCGCGTTCGTCGCCGACGTCTCGCACGAACTGCGCAGCCCCATCGCCTCCCTGCGCACCCAGCTGGAAGTGGGCGCCGCCCACCCGGAGCTGCTGGATCTGGACGGGGCCCTGGAGGACACCGTACGGCTGCAGGACCTCGCCGCGGACCTGCTGCTCCTCGCCCGCCTGGACGCGGGGGAGCGGCCCGCGCCGGACGCCCGCTTCGACCTCGCGAGGGTCGTACGGGAAGAGGTGGACTCCCGTCCGGGGGTGGCCCTCGACAGCGTGGCCTCGCTGGAGGTCGGCGGCTCCCGCAACCAGATCTGCCGTGTCCTCGGCAACCTGCTGGACAACGCCGCCCGGCACGCCCGCGACCGGGTCGCCGTCACCCTGCGCGCCGACGCCGGCCAGGCGGTCCTCCAGGTCGTCGACGACGGCTCCGGCGTCCCCCTCGCCGACCGCGACCGCGTCTTCGAACGCTTCGTCCGCCTCGACGAGTCCCGGACCCGCGACGACGGCGGCGCCGGCCTCGGCCTGGCCATCGCCCGAGACATCGCGACCCGCCACGGAGGCACCCTGACCGTCACGGACGCCCCCCAGGGCGGCGCCCTCTTCGAACTAAGACTCCCGCGAACCCCCCAGGCCCACGGCGAACCGCACGACCGGCCACAACGAACCACCGGCACCCCCTGACCCGCATTCCCGGCACCCGCCCCGGCCCCCCGCTGACGGCGCCCGACGGCGCCCTACGGCTCCCCCGAACCCCCCAGGGGCGCGGGGAACTGCGCGACCGGCCACGACGGACCGCGAGCGGCCCTGACCTGCATTCCCGGCACCCGCCCCGCCCCCCTCGGCGGCGCCCGACGGCGCCTGTCGTAGCCCTACGGCTCCCTCGAACCCCCCAAGGGGCGCGGGGAACTGCGCGACCGGCCATGACGGACCGCGAGCGGCCCTGACCCGCATTCCCGGCACCCGCCCCGCCACCCCTCGGCGGCGCCCGACGGCGCCTGTCGCAGCCCTACGGCTCCCTCGAACCCCCCAGGGGCGCGGGGAACTGCGCGACCGGCCACGACGGACCGCGAGCGGCCCTGACCCGCATTCCCGGCACCCGCCCCGCCACCCCTCGGCGGCGCCCGACGGCGCCTGTCGCAGCCCTACGGTTCCCCCGAACCCCCAGGGGCGCGGGGAACTGCGCGACCGGCCACGACCCTCCCGCACCAGATCACCGACCGCACCCCCCCGGCACCCCACCCGCCCGCCCCCCAGCGGAGCGCTACGGCTTGCCGCGATGGTTCCGCAAGTGCTCCGCCACCGGCGTCAGCGACTTGTGCAGTTCCTCCAGCGCCTCCTCCGACAGCAGATCGATGAAGTGCCGCCGCACGGACGCCACATGGTGCGGAGCGACCCTCTGCATGGTCTCCAGGCCGTGCTCCGTGAGCACGGCGAACAACCCGCGCCGGTCGGACTCGCAGTTCTCCCGGCGCACCAGGTTCGCGTTCTCCATGCGGGTGATCTGGTGCGAGAGGCGGCTCTTGGACTGGAGGGTCGCCGAAGCGAGATCGCTCATCCGCATCCGCAGTCCCTCCGACTCGGAGAGGTTCACCAGGATCTCGTAGTCGTTCATTGTCAGGCCGAACGGCTGCAGATCCCTTTCGAGCTGGTGCGTCAGTAGTCGGTTGACGTCCAGATGGGTGCGCCAGGCGCACTGCTCCGCATCGGTCAGCCACCGCGTGGCCGTCTCGGTCTCCATGAATGAAGTCTACCTAAAAGGTTGAATGATGAACTAGCGAGTTGTGGTGGTACGGGTCGAAACATGACAGCGGGCACACGTTCGATGTCACACTCCGCAGACTACCGCTCACAGCCCGAAGCGACGCTGGAGGTCCCCCAGCTGTCCGGGAAGGCGCGGTGCGCCGCCTTGCTGTCCGTGATGGCCGGGTACCCCTCCGCCGCCGGGTACGCCCGGTTCGTGCGGCACGGCGCCCATGGCCTGCTCGGCCATCAGGGTTTCGGACGACTGGAGCAGCACCGTGCCCGCCCCGACGAACTCGAACTGGTGCTCCTCGCCGGAGGCGCCTCCGATCCCCGTCAGTGCACGTAGACCGCCCATTACGCCGGTCATGTACCCGTGGTCGTAGTGGTGGCACGGGGAGGGGCAGTCGGCCCACCCGACCAGGGCCTGGGGGTCGACCCGGATGGGGGGTTCCATGAACACCACCGGGCCGTTGGAGGCGGCCACGAACTTCCCGGTTCCGATCAGCGTGAGGAAGCCCGGAACGATGGACTGCTTCAGCGCGAGACTTGGCTGAAAAGCGAGGAGGTTGCCGGAGCGAATGGTCAGGTTGCCCTCGTCCAGGTCGTATGAGTTGACGTCGAATGCCCGGTCGGCCAGGAGCATCTTCCCGGACCCCTCGGCGACGACCCAGTCGCTCGCGTGCAGAGGCGAATGAAAGGACGTACGGACAAGGCGGTCCAGCCGACCGTGTCCCACGCCGTTGAACTCCATCTGCCCGTAGTAGGCGATCATCTTCCCCTTCTGCAGGAACCACTGGCTCCCCTTGAGCTCCACGCAGAAGGTGTAGTTGTTGACGTTGTCGTCGCTCGGCAGCGTCATGGGGTCGAAGACGGTCGGGCCGGCGACAGGGCCCCCGTACATGCTCACAGCTTCTCCTCCGAGGCCTGGACGTACACCGCGCCGTTTCCGCTCAGCTCCAGCTGGAACGCCTCGCCGGAGCCGCGGCCCACCATGTCGCGCCAGCCGAGCGCGGTGGACAGCTTGTTGCGTACGTCGCCGTGGTGGGCCACATACGCCTGGGGGTCCACATGGACCGGGCGGTGGGGGGTGATCGGGACCTCGATGACTCCGCCGTGCGCCATCACGGCGACGGCGCCGTGGCCCTGGAGTGTGGTGGTGAACAGACCCTGGCCGGTCACCTGGCCGCGGACCATGCCCATGACACCGCCCTGCGAGCCCATGAACATCGTGCCCTGCTGCAGGGTGCCGTCGAAGGCCAGCAGGCGGTCGGCCTCCACATAGAGCGTCTCGCCGGTCAGGTTGATCACCTGGATGTGGTGGCCGCCGTGCCCGAACAGGACCGTGCCGCTGCCCTCGACGGTCATCAGCGGGGTCGCCTCGCCGGCGACCCGGCGGCCGATCATCGACGCGATGCCGCCCTGGCCGCCCTGGATGTTGGGGGTGAAGGACACCTCGCCCTTGTAGGCGAGCATCGCCCCGCGCTGGCTGAACAGCCGCTGGCCGGGCATGACGGTCGCCTCGATCATCTTCGAGTTGATCTCGCGGAAGGGCATCTCACACGTCTCCCGCGATCGTGTTGCGCTCACTCGGCTGGACATAGACGAGGCCGTCGCCCTCGAAGCGCATCTGGAAGGCCTCGCCGCCGCCCTCCCCGAGGAGCGTGCGGAACGTCACACCGGACTGGAACGACTGCTGCAGGTTGCCCTGGTGGGCGATGTACGCCCCCGGGTCCACCGTCAGCGGGTACTGGTGGCTCACGTGCAGCACCACCGCCGGGCCGTCGGACATGATCGCCGCCTGGCCGTGGCCCTCAATGGTCGTGGTGAACAGGCCGTTGCCCTGCGAGGCGCCGCGCAGCCCCGTGAAGCTCGTGCCGGTCCGCAGCCCGGAGTCCGTCGCGAGCAGGTTGCTCGACTCCACGTACAGCTTGTCCCCCTGAAGATTCACCAGGTTGATCTCGGAGGCCCGGTCCGCGAACCAGCAGGTCCCCTGCCCGGTGACCTCCATCAACGTCATCTGTTCACCCGTGAGGCGCCGCGTCACCATCCCGCGCAGGCCCTCACCGCCGCCGCTCAGCTTCTTGAACGACATCTGACCGTCGTACGCGACCATCGAGCCGTTCTTCGCCTTCACGGCGTCCCCGGTCATGTCGACGGCGAGCACTTTGCTGCCTTGAAGTCGGAACATTGCCACGGGGTGACGGTAACCGGCCGATGGCCGGACAGGACAGGGTCCAGAGGGTGATCTCGACCCCGTGGGGACCCCTGGGGCATTCGGGAGGTTGGCGGATGCCAGAATGGACCGCGCTTGTGCATGTGTTCACAAAGCCCGCCCGACTCGCTCGCCGACCCCACCGAAGGTGACCCGTGGACATCAAGACCGCCTCCGCCCTCCGCCGCCTGCGCCTCGTCTCCGCCCCCGAGGCCGTCTCCTTCCTGCTGCTGCTCGTCTGCTCGGTGCTGAAGCGCACCACGGAGTTCAACGCGGTGCCCGTCATGGGCTGGGTCCACGCCATCCTGTTCCTGCTGTACCTGCTCTTCTGGGCGGACGCCTGGAACCGCGCCAAGTGGTCGCCGAAGACCGCCGCGCTCTACTTCGCCCTCTCCGTGGTGCCCGCCGGCGGCTTCTTCGCCGAGCGCAGGCTGCGCCGTGAGGCCGAGGACGCGGTGATCGCCTCCCGCGCCCGCAAGGAAGGGGTAGTGAACGCGTGATCGTCGCCTTCTCCGTGACACCGCTCGGCGTCGGCGAGGACGTGGGGGAGTATGTCGCCGACGCCGTCCGGGTCGTCCGCGCCTCCGGTCTGCCGCACCGCACCGACGCGATGTTCACCTCCGTCGAGGGCGACTGGGACGAGGTCATGGACGTCGTCCGCCGCGCCGTGGCCGCGGTCGAGGAGCGTGCCCCGCGGGTCTCCCTGGTGCTGAAGGCGGACATCCGCCCCGGCGTGACCGACGGCCTCACCTCGAAGGTCGAGACCATCGAACGGCACCTCGCCGAGTAGACCGCCCCGCTCGCCGCGGGCGCGTCGCCCCGGTCCCGAAAGCCTCCTGAACCCCGGTCCATCGGGCCGGGGTTTTCCCGCGCCCGGAGTTTGAGCGATCGCTCAAACCGGTGTACGGTCCCGGTCAATCGGTTGAGCGATCGCTCAAAACGGCGCACGGACCTGGGGGACAGATGAGAGAGAAGGGCCTCTACATAGAGGCACGCATCCGGGCCGATCTCGACGAACTGTGGACACGCACCCAGGAGCCGCACCGGCACCAGCGCTGGGATCTGCGATTCACCGAGATCGACTACCTTCCGCGCGGTGAGGGCGAGCCGCAGCGCTTCCGGTACGCCACCCGGGTGCTCCCCGGCCTGACGGTCGCCGGCACGGGGATCTCGGCCGGCGAGAAGGAGCGGCCGGACGGCACCCGCACCTCCGCCCTGCGGTTCGCCTCACCGCATCCGCTCTCGCTGCTCGCCGAGGGCAGCGGCTACTGGCGCTATGTGCCCGAAGGCGACGGGGTCCGCTTCCTCACCGGCTACGACTACCGACCCCGCTGGGGCCGCCCCGGTGCCGTCGCCGACCGGGTGCTGTTCCGCCCCCTCATGGGCTGGGCCACCGCCTGGTCCTTCGACCGTCTCCGGCTGTGGCTGGAGCGGGACATCACCCCCGAGCGGGCGCTGCGCCGCTGGCTCGCCGAGGCCGCCGTACGCGCGCTGGTGATCGCGGCGGCCTGTGCCGGACTGGCGTACGGGGCGCTGGTGGACCCGGCGGGGCCGCTGGCGCCGGCGGCCCTGTTCGCGACACCCGTACTGGCCGTGGCGGCGGTCCTGGCGGCGCTGATCGTGCCGCCCCTGCCGGGTACGCCGTCGGCCCGCCGCTGTCTGCGCACACCACCCGCACGCACCCGTGCCCCCCGTCTTCTCGCGAGCCTGGAGCGCTGACGACCATGGACCCCGTGACCTCGCCGGCCTCCCCGGCGCCGCCCACGTCCTCGATCTTCCGGACGGTGATGGGCGCGGACTTCGACCGGCTCCACCCCGAGCTGCGCCGCCGCTTCTCCGTCGGCCTGGCGAGCGGCGAGGCGTGCACCGGCCGGGGGACGATGGACCGCGTCTGGCACGGCCGGGGCCTGGTGAAGCCGTTCCTGGCGCTCGGCGGCACCCGCAACATCCTCGTCCCCCGCGAGGGCCGGAACGTCCCCTTCGTCATCGAGAACGTGCCGTACCTGGACAGCCACGGCCGTGAGACGGTGACCTTCGTGCGTACCTTCGCCCTGCCCGGCCGCCCCCGGCGCTTCGACGCCCAGATGGTGCTCGGCCCCCGGGGTGACCGGGTGCTCGACTACCTCGGCACCCACCAGCACCTCGCCAGTGATCTGTACTTCACCGCCGAGCCCGACGGTTCGCTGCTCATCCGCTCCGGCGAGCACCGCTTCCGGGAGGGCCCGGTGGACGTACGCGTACCCGAGCTGATCGGGGGCGAGGCCGAGGTGCGGGAACGGTTCGACGAGCGCACGGGACGCTTCCGGATCCGGGTCCGGGTGGTGAACCGGCACTTCGGGCCGCTCTTCGGCTACGAGGGCTCCTTCACCGCCACGTACGACGACGTCCGCGTCCGCGGGGTCCGGCCCGGTCTGCGGCCGGTCCGCGAGGAGGCGCGGGCATGAGCGAGTCGACCAGGGCGAAGCTGCTGGAGGGGGCCCTGCGGACCCTCGTCGAGCAAGGGATCGCCAAGACCTCCGCACGAACGATCGCCGCCACCGCCGGGGTCAACCAGGCGCTCGTGTTCTACCACTTCGGGTCGGTCGACGAACTGCTGGCGGCGGCGTGCCGGCACGGGGCGGAGCAGCGGGTCGCCCGCCACCGGGAGCGGCTGGCGAGGATCGACTCGCCGGCCGAACTGCTCGCCTTCGGGCGGGAGATGCACGCGGAGGAACGCGCGGGTGGGCATGTGGCCGTCCTCGGCCAGCTCCTCGCCGGTGCGCAGACGCACCCGAGGCTCGCCCCCGCGACGGCGGCGGGGCTCGACCTCTGGATCACCGAGATCGAGGACGTCCTGCGGCGCGTGCTGTCCGGCTCGCCCCTCGGGGAGTTCCTCGACCTCCCCGGGCTCGCCCGCGCGGTCGCGGCCTCCTTCGTGGGGCTGGAGCTGTACGAGGGGGTCGACCCGGAGGGGGCGGACGCGGCGCTGGCCGCACTGGAACAGCTGACGGGCCTCCTCGCCGCCCTCGAGGCGCTCGGGCCCGTGACCCAGCGGGCCGTGCGGCACCACCTGCGGCGCACCGCCGCGCGATGAGGCAACCGGGGGCGTACGGCGCCCGGCCGCCCGGGGGCCTACCCCGTCCGCGACAGGCGCCGACGGCCCTCCGTTCGGCCCTCCTCGGATCGACATACCGCCATATGCCCCCTTTTCTTTAGGTATCGCCTCGTACGATCACGGGAGGGCGCTGTGGGACCGGAGGGCTACGACTACGACACCCACAGCCGACTGGCGGGACCGCTGACGGAGCCGTCGGGGTCGCCCTACCGCGTGCGGTACACCAAGCTCCTCTCGAAGGAGCCGCACCGCGTACGAGCCGTGCTGCTGATGACGCTCGCACCGGTCCTCACGGGCGCACTGCTGGTCTACCTCGTGTGGCCGACCCACTGGGTGGAGCGCGAGGGGGCGGACGCCTGGCTGGTGGGGCTCGACACCACGATGCTGATATCCATCGGGCTGATCGAGCTCTTCATGGTCGTCAACGTCGTCTCGATCGCCCACGCGACGATGGTCGCCCGCGACCCCGTGCCCGTGGTCCCCGAATCCGGCACCCGCGTCGCCTTTCTCACCACCTACGTCCCCGGCAAGGAACCCCTCTCGATGCTCCGGGCCACCCTGGAGGGGGCGACCCGGATACGGCACGACGGCCACCTGGACGTCTGGCTCCTCGACGAGGGCGACGACGACCGGGCGAAGGCCCTCTGCGCGGAACTCGGCGTGCGGCACTTCTCCCGCAAGGGGATCCCCGAGTGGAATCTCCCGAAGGGCCCCCACAAGGCCCGGACCAAGCACGGCAACTACAACGCGTGGCTCGCGCGGCACGGCGAGGAGTACGAGTTCTTCGCCTCCGTCGACACCGACCACGTACCGCTGCCGAACTTCCTGGAACGGATGATGGGGTACTTCCGGGACCCGGACGTCGCGTTCGTCGTCGGACCCCAGGTCTACGGCAACTACACCACCCCCGTCACCAAGGCCGCCGAGTCGCAGCAGTTCCTCTTCCACGCCCTCATCCAGCGCGCCGGCAACCGCTACCGCGCCCCCATGTTCGTCGGCACCAACAACGTCGTACGCGTCGCCGCCGTGCGGCAGATCGGCGGACTGCGCGACTCGATCACCGAGGACATGGCCACCGGCTTCGAGCTGCACCGCCACCGGAACCCCCGGACGCGCGCGTACTGGCGGTCCGTGTACACGCCGGACGTGCTGGCCGTCGGCGAGGGGCCCGCCTCCTGGACGGACTTCTTCACCCAGCAGACGCGCTGGTCGCGCGGCACCTACGAGACGCTCTTCAGGCAGTACTGGAAGGCGCCTTTCACGATGCCCTGGGGCCGCCTCTTCTCGTACACGCTGATGCTCGTCTACTACCCGATGACGGCCGTCAACTGGCTGCTCGGCATCGTCAGCTGCGTGCTGTTCCTGTGGTTCGGGGCGTCCGGCACCCAGGTCACCGCCTCCGTCTGGCTGATGCTCTACAGCGACGCGGCCGCCCTCCAGGTCGGGCTCTACCTGTGGAACCGCAGGCACAACGTCTCGCCGCACGAGCCGGAGGGGTCCGGCGGGCTCGCCGGTATGGCGATGTCCGCGCTCTGCGCGCCCGTCTATCTGAGGTCCCTGCTCGCCGCGCTGCTCCGGCTGCCCTGCCGCTTCGTCGTCACCCCCAAGGGCGGTGACGCCAGCGCCGACCGGCTGCCGGCCTTCCGCATCCACCTCTTCTGGGCGGCCGTGCTGGCCTCGTCGCTGACCGCCTCGTTCGTGCTCGGCCACAGCCATGTGGCCATGCGCACCTGGGCGGTCCTCGCCACGGCCGTCTCGCTGGCGCCCGTCGGGGTGTGGGCCGTCACCCGGTACCGGGAGCGCCGGGCGAGCGCCGCGCACGGGACGCGGCCGCCGGTCGGCTCGGTGGCCACGGCGGGGGCCGCCGACGCCACCGAGCCCGGTCCGGCCCCAGCCCCCACCCCCGCCCCCTCGGTCTCCGCCACCACGACGGGAGGCACCTAGGCCATGGCGTACCAGCTCTCGAAGAAGAACAAGAAGACCGCCCTCGCCGTCGGAGGCGTCACCCTCCTCGTGGGGCTGAACGCCCCGGCCGCCGTCCACTTCGCCCAGGACCAGTACCACGAGTGGAGGATCGCCCAGCCCGGCTACCAGGCACGCCACGGCTCCTGGTCGCCGGTCGACATCCCCGGGGAGTACCGCACCAACGCCATCCACGCGGCCCTGCTGCACACCGGCAAGGTGCTGATCATCGCCGGATCGGGCAACGAGCAGAGGAAATTCGACGAGGGGTCCTTCGACACCGTCCTGTGGGACCCGGTGAGGAACACCTTCAAGAAGATCCCCACCCCCGTCGACTTCTTCTGCGCCGGCCACGCCCAGCTCCCCTCCGGCCGGCTCCTCGTGGCCGGCGGCACCGCCCGCTACGAGCTGCTGGACGGCGAGGTCGAACGGGCCGGCGGCGGTATGCGCGTCAAGAACGAGAACCCAGACCGGGCCGTGTTCCTGAAGAAGGGGACCCGCTTCCGCTCGCCGTCCGGCACCGAGTACGTCAGCCGGTTCGACGTCACCGTCCCCAAGGCGAGGCGCACCTTCGACGTCACCTATGACGCGGCCGGCGCGATGATGCCGTGGGCGACGAAGGTCACCGCGGGCGAGGCCCGGGTCTTCGTCGAGGCCGTCGAGAAGGGGCCGGGGTCCGTCACGGACAGGCGGGCCCAGTACCAGCTCGTCGGGCTCAAGGGCGAGGCCGCCGCCAACACGTACGGCCTCGCCGAGAAGATCACCATGGAGAAGCAGGACTTCCAGGGGATCAGGGCGGCCTACGAGTTCGACCCGGTGGCGGAGAGGTACCTGCCGGTCGCCCCCATGGACAAGGCCCGCTGGTACCCGACCCTGGTCGGGCTGGAGGACGGGCGGGTGCTCGCCGTGTCCGGGCTCGACGACGTCGGGGTCGTCGACCCGGGCGACAACGAGATCTACGACCCGGCGACCAGGACGTGGAAGCCGGGCCCCAAGCGGTACTTCCCCACGTATCCGGCCCTGTTCCTCACCAAGGGCGGCAAGCTCTTCTACCCGGCGTCCAACGCCGGGTACGGCCCCGCCGACGCGGGCCGGGCGCCGGGCCTGTGGGATCCGAAGACCAACACGTTCGAGAGGGTTCCGGGTCTGACCGATGCCGACCAGACGGAGACCTCGGCCTCCGTGCTGCTGCCGCCGGCCCAGGACCAGAAGGTGATGATCCTCGGCGGCGGAGGCGTCGGAGAGTCCCGGAAGGCGACCTCGCGCACGGCGGTCGTCGACCTGAGGAAGCGCGACCCGGTCTTCCGGGACGGCCCCGACCTCCCCCAGGGCACCCGCTATCTGAACAGCGTGATCATGCCCGACGACACCGTCTTCACCTCCAACGGCTCCCGTGACTACCGCGGCCGCAGCGCCAGCAACATCCTCAAGGCGCAGTTCTACGACCCCGGGTCCAACTCCTTCCGGGGCGCCGCCGCTCCCCGGGTGGGCCGCAACTACCACTCCGAGGCACTGCTCCTGCCGGACGGCCGCGTCGCCACCTTCGGCTCCGACCCGCTCTTCGACGACCGGCAGAACACCAAGCTGGGCCACTTCGAGCAGCGCATGGAGATCTACACACCTCCGGCCCTGCACAGGAACGGAAGGAACCGCCCCGTTCTCGGCGACGGCCCCCAGGAGACCGACGCCAAGGGCCGCGCCACCTTCGCCACCGCCCACCCCGAGCGGATCGCCGCCGCACGGCTGATACGCCCCAGCGCGGTCACCCACACCACCGACGTCGAACAGCGGTCCATCGCGCTGGAGGTCACCAGGACCCCTGACTCGATCACGGTCGACGTCCCGGCGGACCGGACACTCGTCCCGCCGGGCTGGTACATGCTGTTCGTGACGGACGCGCGGGGGACGCCGTCGGTGGCGAAGTGGATCCAGGTGCGGTGATCCTCGGGGCTACCCCTTCGCGTTGCGTGCCAGGTCCAGGGCGTAGTCCGGCCACCATGTGCCCGCCGCCGGTCCGCCCCGGCACTCCCCGTCCGACTCCCCGGGCCGCTTGATCCACAGATAGGCGTCGAGGGCCGGCTCCCCGGTGTCGGTGGTGGGCGGCGTACCGAGGGCGCGGCCGGGCGGGTTGCACCAGGCGGTGCCGCGCCCGCCGTTCAGGGGGCCGTTGCCGTTGCGACTGGTGTCGACGACGAAGTGCTTGCCGCCGAGGGCTTCGGACAGCCTGAGACCGTACGCCTTGGTCGTGGCGTCGGTCTGGAAGTTGGAGACGTTGAGGGAGAAGCCGTCGGCGCGGTCGATGCCGGCGCGGTGCAGCGGTTCGACGAGTTCACCGGGGTCGTGGATCCAGGCCGGGTTGCCGGCGTCGAGGTACACCGCGGTGCCCGGGTTCTCCTTCAGCCGTGCGACGGCATCGGCCAGCAGCCCCTCCCGCTCGGCGTGGTACTCGCCGGGGGTGCAGCCGTCCACGATGTGGGCGATCGCGTCCGGTTCCAGGACGACCAGGGCGTCGCCGTCCCCGATGGCGCCGGCGAACGCGTCGATCCACTCCCGGTAGGCGCCGGAGTCGTGGGCGCCGCCGGCGGAGTGCCGGCCGCAGTCGCGGTGCGGGATGTTGTACGCCACGAAGACCGCCGTGCGGTTCTCCCGTCCCGCCGCCCCGACGGCCGCCTCGATCGCCGGCACCGGGTCGTCGCCGGCCGGCCACAGGGCGGTCGGCCGCTCGGCGATCCGGCGCAGCAGCGCGGCGTCGCGTGCGCGGCCCTCGCGCTCCCACCGGTCGATCTGCCGGGCCGCCGGGCTCGACGGATCGACCCAGAAGGGGGACCCGGCGCCAGGCCGTACCGCTTCGGCGGCCTTCCCGGTGGCATCGTCGCCGACGGGGGTGTCGCCGGTGCCGCTCGGGGACGTGGGCGACGAGCAGCCCACCGCGAGCCCGAGCGCGGCGAGGGCCGAGAAGGCGGCGAGGGCGCGGACCGGCGTACGGACCGGGGCGTGTGCCGGACGGTGGGGCCGGCTGCGGAGCGATGGACGGGTCGACAGGGACATGGTGCTCCCTCTGCTCCCTGGACGGTGACGTCCCGCGACGATTCATCGCCAATCGTCACATGAGGCGATGGAGCGACTCCGCTGCGACACCGCGGGGGAGGGCTGCGGGTCCGGCCGGACGACCGAAAAGCGAGACGGGGCTGACCAGCATGTGACCGGCCGGTAAGGTCGATGCCGTGCCGAAGCCGCTCAGCCTTTCCTTCGACCCCATCTCCCGCGCCGACGAGCACTGGAAACAGCGCTGGGGGAACGTCCCGTCCATGGCCGCGATCACCTCGATCATGCGCGCCCAGCAGATCCTGCTGGCGGAGGTCGACGCGGTCGTCAAGCCGTACGGGCTGACCTTCGCGCGCTATGAGGCGCTGGTGCTGCTCACCTTCTCCCAGAAGGGCGAACTGCCGATGTCCAAGATCGGCGAGCGTCTCATGGTCCACCCCACGTCGGTCACGAACACGGTGGACCGCCTGGTGAGATCCGGTCTCGTCGACAAGCGGCCCAACCCCAACGACGGCCGTGGCACCCTCGCCTCGATCACCGACAAGGGCCGTGAGGTCTGTGACGCCGCCACCCGCGACCTCATGGCGATGGACTTCGGTCTCGGCGTCTACGACGCCGAGGAGTGCGCGGAGATCTTCGCGATGCTCCGGCCCCTGCGGGTGGCGGCGGGCGACTTCGAGGAGAGCTGAACGGCGGCCGCGGGGGTCAGGCCGCGGCGGTCCCGGTGGCCGCGTCCTCGATGACGAGCGGCTCGGCCTCGCGGGTGATCCGGCGCTCGACGAAGAAGGCGGCGGTCGGGACCGTGCCCGCGAGCAGGACCCACAGAAGGCGCCCCACCGGCAGCTTCATCTTGTTGCCGAGGTCGAAGGCGAAGACGAGGTACAGCACGTACAGCCAGCCGTGGGCGAAGCCCACCACGGTGACGAACGTGTCGAAGCCGTCCAGGCCCAGTACGCGCTTTCCGATCACGCCCGCCGTGAGCAGGATCAGCAGCACGGCCGTGACGAGGGCCAGCACTCGGTAGCGGGTCAAGACGCTCTTCTTCATGCCGTCGAGCGTAACGGGTGCTTCCGGGGGGCCGGCGGGCGCGTCCCGGCCCGCACCACTGTCGTTTACTAGGACGTCCTAGTAAATTGGTGGTATGGACGCTGACGCCATCCAGGAGGGTCGCCGTCGCTGGCAGGCCCGGTTCGACGCCGCGCGCAAGCGCCGGGCCGACTTCACCACGCTGTCCGGCGACCCGGTGGAGCCCGTGTACGGTCCCCGGCCCGGAGACGTGTACGAGGGGTTCGAGCGGATCGGGTGGCCCGGCGAGTTCCCGTTCACCCGGGGGCTCCACCCGACCGGCTACCGGGGGCGCACCTGGACGATCCGGCAGTTCGCCGGGTTCGGGAACGCCGAGCAGACGAACGAGCGGTACCGGATGATCCTCGCCCACGGCGGCGGGGGCCTGTCGGTGGCGTTCGACATGCCGACCCTCATGGGGCGGGACTCCGACGACCCCCGGTCGCTGGGCGAGGTCGGGCACTGCGGCGTCGCCGTCGACTCCGCCGCCGACATGGAGGTCCTGTTCAAGGACATCCCGCTCGGGGACGTGACGACGTCCATGACGATCAGCGGGCCGGCCGTTCCCGTCTTCTGCATGTACCTCGTCGCCGCCGAGCGGCAGGGCGTCGACCCGGGCGTGCTGAACGGCACCCTGCAGACCGACATCTTCAAGGAGTACATCGCGCAGAAGGAGTGGCTCTTCCGGCCCGAGCCGCACCTGAGGCTCATCGGCGACCTCATGGAGCACTGCGCGGACCGCATCCCCGCGTACAAGCCGCTGTCCGTCTCCGGCTACCACATCCGTGAGGCCGGGGCCACGGCCGCGCAGGAGCTGGCGTACACCCTGGCCGACGGCTTCGGGTACGTGGAACTGGGGCTCAGTCGCGGGCTGGACGTGGACGTGTTCGCGCCGGGGCTGTCCTTCTTCTTCGACGCGCACATCGACTTCTTCGAGGAGATCGCCAAGTTCCGCGCGGCGCGCAGGATCTGGGCGCGCTGGATGCGCGACGTGTACGGGGCGCGGACCGAGAAGGCCCAGTGGCTGCGGTTCCACACCCAGACCGCCGGTGTCTCGCTGACCGCGCAGCAGCCGTACAACAACGTGGTGCGCACGGCGGTGGAGGCGCTCTCCGCGGTCCTCGGCGGGACCAACTCCCTGCACACCAACGCGCTGGACGAGACCCTCGCGCTGCCCTCCGAGCAGGCCGCCGAGATCGCGCTGCGCACGCAGCAGGTGCTCATGGAGGAGACCGGCGTCGCCAACGTCGCCGACCCGCTGGGCGGTTCGTGGTACGTCGAGCAGCTGACGGACCGTATCGAGGCCGACGCCGAGAAGATCTTCGAGCAGATCAAGGAGCGCGGGCTGCGGGCCCACCCCGACGGGCGGCATCCGATCGGGCCGATGACCTCCGGGATCCTGCGGGGCGTCGAGGACGGCTGGTTCACCGGCGAGATCGCCGAGTCCGCCTTCCGCTACCAGCAGGCCCTGGAGAAGGGCGAGAAGCGCGTCGTGGGCGTCAACGTCCACCACGGCTCCGTGACCGGCGACCTGGAGATCCTGCGGGTCGGCCACGAGGTCGAGCGCGAGCAGGTGCGGGTGCTGGCCGACCGGAAGGCCGCCCGTGACGACACGGCGGTGCGGCGCGCGCTGGACGCCATGCTCGTCGCTGCGCGGGACGGGTCGAACATGATCGTGCCGATGCTGGACGCGGTCCGCGCCGAGGCCACGCTGGGCGAGATCTGCGGTGTGCTGCGGGACGAGTGGGGGGTCTACACGGAGCCGGCGGGGTTCTAGTGCCGGGGCACTGGAGGCCGGCGTTTTCCGGGGGTGCTCGGGCCGTTCGCCCGGGCGTCCGGTATCCCCCTCAGTCCGCCGTCCCGCTCAGGCCCACCAGCAGGAGTCTGGTGAAGGCGCGCACCCACTGCTCGTCGGCCGGTTCCGCGCTCACCAGGGTGCGGTGGACCACCGCGCCGGCCACGACGTCGAAGATGAGGTCGACGTTCGCGGGGTCGGACTCCGGGGGGAGTTCGCCGCGGGCCTGGGCGCGGGCACGGCCCTCCAGGACCAGCCGTTTCTGGCGCTCGACGATGGACGTGCGGATGCGTTCGCGCAGCGCGTCGTCGCGGGTCGACTCGGCGATGACGGCCATCAGGCCGCTCCTGGCCTCGGGACGGGCGAGGATCGCGGCGAACTGCAGCACCACGCCCTCGATGTCCGCCGCGAGACTGCCCCGGTTGGGCATCTCGAGTTCGTCGAAGAGCTCGGCCACCGCGTCGACCACGAGTTCGTTCTTGCCCGCCCAGCGGCGGTAGAGGGTCGTCTTGGCCACCCCGGCGCGCGTCGCCACGTCGCCCAGCGTCAGCTTCGACCAGCCCAGCTCCACGAGAGCCTCCCGGGTGGCCGCCAGAATCGCGGCGTCCGCCGTGGCGCTGCGCGGGCGCCCCGTGGCGCGGGAGGCAGGGGTGCGGCTCTGCATGCCGCCGACCATATCCGGCCGTTCTTCGCCGTCCCCGCATGTCCTGCCGAGTGCCGTGAGGCAGATCACCGGGGAGTGGGTACATAGGAGTCGCGGGTGCAGTTACGCTACGGGTCGTAGCGAAAGCGCTGAACAGATGGGGACGGTCGGCTTCGCCACGCTTTTCACGCGCGCGTCCGGAGGGGGGAGGATGTACTCATGCAGCCACGGAACATGTCCATGAGCGGAGTCGTCGACCTCGCCGCGGTGAAGGCGGCCCAGGAGGCCAAGGCGAAGGCGGAGCAGGCGCGCGCCGAAGCGGCCCGGCAGGGCGGCGGCCAAGGAGCGGTCTCCCCGGCCGACCTCGTCATCGACGTCGATGAGGCCGGGTTCGAGAGGGAGGTTCTCCAGCGCTCCACCGAGGTGCCCGTCGTCATCGACTTCTGGGCCGAGTGGTGCCAGCCCTGCAAGCAGCTCAGCCCGGTGCTGGAGCGGCTGGCCGTCGACTACAACGGCAAGTTCGTCCTCGCCAAGATCGATGTCGACGCGAACCAGATGCTGATGCAGCAGTTCGGCATCCAGGGGATCCCGGCGGTGTTCGCCGTCGTCGCCGGGCAGGCACTGCCCCTCTTCCAGGGAGCCGCCCCCGAGCAGCAGATCCGCGCCACCCTCGACCAGCTGGTGCAGGTCGCCGAGCAGCGTTTCGGCCTCACCGGCCTCGTGGTCGACCCCGACGCCGAGGCCGGCTCCGTCGAGTCGGCCCCGCCGATCCCGGCCGGCCCCTACGACCATCTGCTCGCCGCCGCCGTACAGGCCCTGGACGCGGGCGACTTCGGCGGCGCGGTGCAGGCGTACAAGAACGTGCTGAGCGACGACCCGGGCAACAGCGAGGCCAAGCTGGGCCTCGCGCAGGCCGAGTTGCTCCGGCGGGTGCAGGGCGTGGACCCGCAGGAGGTGCGCAAGACCGCGGCGGAGAAGCCCGCCGACGTACAGGCGCAGATCGCGGCCGCCGACCTCGACCTCGTGGGCGGGCATGTGGAGGACGCCTTCGGGCGGCTCGTCGAGACGGTCCGGCGGTCGGCGGGCGATGACCGGGAGACCGTGCGGCTCAGGCTGCTCGAACTGTTCGAGGTCGTCGGGTCCGACGATCCCCGGGTGGCCGCGGCCCGCCGGGCGCTGGCGCGGGCGTTGTTCTGAGACGGGTCCCGGGGCGCGCCGCCGCGGCGCGCCCCGGTTCTCCAGGGGCGCCCACGTTTCGGCGTGGGCGCACCGCTGTGATGTGCCGGAACGCGTGTTGCCGGAGTGAGAGATTTGGCGACACGGCGACTTCCCGGCCGCGCTTTACCAAATCTTGGTAATCGCGACTGCTGTTACTGGCAGTAAGAGAACCGCGTCGTTGTGTCGGACTCTGTCCGACTGTCAACCACTCTGTCGCCTCACGCGGGGCGACCCAGGGTCGCTGCCCGATGCCAATGGGTCGTTGTTCGGTTATCCGTCCGTTACTAGCGAGTAACGAACCCCCTTGCGGGGGCGGCCAGAATGCACCACGATCGGCGACGCTCGGTCCAATCCCGTACCCCGCCGGCCAGTCGGGTCAACGGGTTTTCTGGGTCCCCACCGAGTAGAGCCGGCGACAGTGGCGTCGGCTCTTGGGCAGGGGGGTCTCCGCTCAACGGCGGAGCCTGTCCAGCAGGTTGTGCGTGATGCGTGTCAGGCGCGACCAGTGGTTGTCGCTCGGGGGTGATCGCCGGTGATTCGGGCGCTTCGGTGCCGCCGAGCGCGGGCGCTCCCCATTCCCGAGGACGTAGCACTTCTCCCATCCCTGCCCGGCCGAGCCGCCGTCAAGGGGCGAGCCGGTGTCAGGAGATGTACGTCCGAGAAGGAGGAAATATGGAGTCCCAGGTGCGTGGCGGGACCAGATGGAAGCGGTTCGCTGTGGTCATGGTGCCCAGCGTCGCCGCCACGGCAGCGATAGGTGTCGCCCTCGCGCAGGGTGCTCTCGCCGCGTCGTTCAGTGTGTCGGGGCAGTCGTTCAAGGTGACGGCGGGTCAGCTCGAAGGTCAGGGCTTCTCGCAGTACGGGGCGCTCGACGAGGGTTACACCCTCAAGGGTGAGAAGACGGTTCACCCCGTCGCCGTCTCGGCCTTCAAGAAGGCCGAGATCACCAACATGTGCCAGTCGGTCGTGACCCCCGGTGTCCCGTTCCTCGGTAGCGTCAGCCTCAAGCTGACCGCCGGTACCGGTGGCAAGAAGGTCGAGGCCGAGAACCTCTACATCGACGTCGAGGACCTCTCGGCCGATGCCGTCTTCAAGGGCATCGACATCGGTGTGGCGGCCAAGGACGCCAACAAGGGTCCGGGCATGAAGGGCGGCTCGGAGCAGGCCAACCCCTACGGGTTCGCCCAGCAGGCCGACTCGGCCACGCTGAGCGACGTGAAGCAGACGGCGTGGGCGACCACCGCCGGAACCTTCAAGCTGAGCAACCTCAAGATGTCGCTCCACAAGGGCACCGTGGAGTGCTACTAAGCACTCCCTGGGCGGGTGAGGGGGCCTGCGCTTCTTCGCCCGCCCGTCCCTCTCGCGGCGCGGGGCATCCCGCGCGCCATCTCCGTACGTGAATTCCCGTACGCGCGCCTCGAACCACGTGCCGTACGCGAACTTCTCACAGCAACACCGTTCCAGGGAGCTGTTGTCCATGAGCGCCGAGTCAACGGGGCAGAACGAAGACTATCTCCGCGCCTTTCGGCGGCGCTTCCGCGACTGGAGGGGCTCCCGCCCCTTCTGGGCGGGCCTTCTGGTACTGCTCGGCGGTTTCCCGATCATGTACCTGCCGTACGCGAACCTGCAGATCGGTCACCTCACGCTGGCCATGTCGACGACGGGCGGCGCGGGTTCCCTCATCATCGGCGTGCTGCTGGTGGTGCTGGGAATCAGTCTGTGGTTCCAGCGGCACGTACGCACCTTCGCCGGTACGGCGGCGATCCTCCTGGCGCTCGTGTCCATCCCGGTCTCCAACCTCGGCGGCTTCGGCTTCGGCTTCCTGCTCTCCCTGATCGGCGGTGCGCTGGCCATCGCCTGGGCGCCCGGTGAGGAGGAGGAGCGGGTGTCGTCCACCTACAAGACCCCGGCGCGCACCGCGGCCACCCCGGACACGGCTCCCCAGGACACGGCCCCTCAGAACACGGCACAACCAGGTGCGGTCCCCCTGGTCAAGGGCGACGCCCCGGAGCCCGCGACGGCGGACTCCACGAGCGGGGCGGCGCACGGCGAGGGCGACGACCTGTCAGGTACCACCCCCACGAACGGGACGAACGGGAGGCACAGTGCCGGCTGACAAGGTGACCCACGGGACTTCGGTGGGAGAGTCCCGTGCGAGAACCGGACCGCGGCACGCGGCGCCCAAGAAGCCCCTTCTCACCCGGCTGAACGTGCCGGCGGGCAAGGCGATAGCCCTGGCGGCGATGCCGACGGCGGTCCTCATGGGCATGGGCTTCACGCCCACCCTGGCCCGCGCCGAGGACCCGGCGAAGCAGAGTCTGACCGCCGACGAGTACAAGGACTGCGTGGCGGCCCTGGAGGCCGAGGAGGAGGGCGCGGACACGTCCGCCTCGCCCACCCCCACCCCGTCCGCCTCCGCCCCGGAGAGCGACGACACGTCCTCGGACGGCGGCGCGAAGGACGAGGACACCTCCACCGGCGACGCCGACGGTGACTCGGCGTCGGGCGGCGACTCCGCGGACGACGACTCCTCTTCGCCGGATTCAGGTTCCGACGACAAGGGCGACGCGGACGAGTCCACCACGGACCCGGCCGGCGAGTCCGCCACCGACGCCGCGGACACCCCGTCGCCCACGCCCTCCGCCGAGGAGGCCGGCGGCGGCAACGTCCTGGAGGACATAGGCGACGCGCTCGAGGACATCTTCGTGCCGGAGGACGACACGGCGGACACGACGCCCGAGCCGTCCACCACCCCGTCCCCCTCCGCCTCCGAGGACACCGCGGGGGACACCGGCTCCGACACCGGGAAGGACTCCGGCAAGGACGCCAGGGACACCGCCGACGACGCCACCGACAAGGTGACGGACACGGCCGAGGACGTCACCGGCACGGTGAAGGACGAGAAGGACGACGCCGAGGACACGGCCGCCGACGCCACCGCGACCCCGAGCCCGACCCCGTCGCCGAGCGACGAGGTGAACGCCGACGACTGCCCGGTCGCCACCGAGGACGAGAGCGGCGTCGAGAAGGGCATCCCCGCCCTGCCGAACGACCCCTGGTACCTGAACGCCAGCTCCCTGCTGCTGAAGGGCGCCGACTACAAGGGCATCGTCAAGGTGCGGACCGCCGACGGCTCGGTCAAGGAGGTGCTGAAGTACGTCATCTCCGACGGCACCGACATCGGCGACCTGCACCAGACGGTCGAGGACAAGCAGGCCGGCGTCACCTACCACGTGCAGGCCCGCAAGGGCAGCACGTCCACGATCCGCGACGGCAAGACGATCATGTACACCGAGAGCATCTCCGGCAACCTGCTCGGACTGATCCCGGTGACCTTCGACCCCAAGCACCCGCCGCCGCTGAACATCCCGCTGATCTACTTCACCAATGTGAAGGTCGTCCAGGCGGGCCAGTTCGGCGGCACGCTCACCGTGCCCGGCCTGCACCAGTTCACCACCGACTGAGACCGCCCACGACGCCCACGGCCCCTGAGTGCCTTACAGGACCCGTCCGGGAGCCGCACAACACACCGAGGGCGCCCCCTGCTCGCAGGAGGCGCCCTCGGTGCTGTCGTACGGCGTCGGCGGCGTCAGTCGCGGGCGCCGCTGCCCAGGTGGTGCACCCGGACCATGTTCGTGGTGCCCGGGACGCCGGGGGGCGAACCGGCGGTGATGACCGCGATGTCACCCTCGTTGAAGCGTTCGAGCTTGATCATCTCATGGTCCACCAGCTCGACCATCTCGTCGGTGCTGTTCACGAACGGCACCACGTGCGACTCCACGCCCCAGCTGAGCGCCAGCTGGTTCCGGGTCGACTCGTCGGTGGTGTAAGCGATGATCGGCTGGGACGCGCGATAGCGGGAGAGCCGGCGGGCGGTGTCACCGGACTGCGTGAAGGCCACCAGCGCACGGCCGCCGAGGAAGTCGGCGATCTCACAGGCCGCGCGGGCGATCGAACCGCCCTGCGTGCGCGGCTTCTTGCCCGGCACCAGCGGCTGCAGGCCCTTGGCGAGCAGCTCCTCCTCGGCCGCCGCGACGATCTTCGACATCGTGCGGACCGTCTCCAGCGGGTACGCGCCGACGCTGGACTCCGCCGACAGCATGACCGCGTCCGCGCCGTCCAGGATCGCGTTGGCGACGTCGGACGCCTCGGCGCGGGTGGGGCGGGAGTTGGTGATCATCGACTCCATCATCTGGGTCGCCACGATCACCGGCTTGGCGTTGCGGCGGCACAGCTCGATCAGCCGCTTCTGCACCATGGGGACCTTCTCGAGCGGGTACTCGACGGCCAGGTCGCCACGGGCGACCATCACACCGTCGAACGCCATCACGACGTCCTCCATGTTCTCGACCGCCTGCGGCTTCTCCACCTTGGCGATGACCGGGACCCGCCGGCCCACCTCGTCCATCACCTTGTGGACGTCCTGCACGTCCTCGGCGTCCCGGACGAAGGAGAGCGCCACCAGGTCGCAGCCCATCCGCAGCGCGAACCTGAGGTCCTCGACGTCCTTCTCGGACAGCGCGGGCACGTTCACCGCGGCGCCGGGCAGGTTGATGCCCTTGTGGTCCGAGATGACACCGCCCTCGACGACCTCCGTGCGCACCCGCGGGCCGTCGACCTCGATGACCCGCAGCTCGACGTTGCCGTCGTTGATGAGGACCTGGTCACCGGCGGAGACGTCACCGGGCAGGCCCTTGTAGGTCGTACCGCAGATGTGCTTGTCGCCCGGCACGTCCTCGGTGGTGATGGTGAACTCGTCACCGCGCACCAGCTCCACCGGACCCTCGGCGAAGGTCTCCAGACGGATCTTGGGGCCCTGGAGGTCGGCGAGGACACCGATGGCCTTGCCGGTCTCGGCGCACGCGGCCCGCAGCCGGTCGTACCGGCCCTGGTGCTCGGCGTGGCTGCCATGGCTGAAATTGAAGCGGGCGACATTCATGCCGGCTTCGATCAGGGCGACAAGCTGCTCGTGGGAGTCGACCGCGGGGCCGAGAGTACAGACGATTTTCGAACGGCGCATGGGACGATCCTATCGGTTTGTTTCGCTGCGGAATATTCCGTCTGGCGGAATGCACATGGGCGGCTATGCGCTCAATCGTGTTACCGGCGTGTATTTCCCGACTGTTTTGCTCATCTGTCGACCAGGGCGTACGTCTGTGCTGCGATCTCCAGTTCCTCGTCGGTCGGCACCACCGCGACGGCGACCCGGGCACCGGCCGGCGAGATCAGCCGCGGCTCGTCGCCCCGCACCGCGTTGAGGGCGGCGTCGACCGCCGGTCCCAGCGGTTCCAGGCCCGCGAGGGCGGCCTCCCGCACCCGCGCCGCGTTCTCCCCGACCCCGGCGGTGAACGCGATCGCGTCCACCCGGCCGAGCACCGCGCAGTAGGCGCCGATGTACTTCTTCAGCCGGTGAATGTAGATGTCGAAGGCGAGCTTCGCCCGCTCGTCGCCCTCGTCGATACGCCGGCTTATTTCCCGCATGTCGTTGTCGCCGCACAGTCCGATCAGACCGCTCTTCTTGTTGAGGAGAGTGTCGATCTCGTCCGTGGACATTCCGCCAACGCGCATCAAATGAAAGATGACGGCCGGGTCCATGTCTCCCGACCGCGTACCCATCACCAGCCCCTCCAAAGGCGTCAGCCCCATGGAGGTGTCCACGCACCGGCCCCCGCGCACCGCCGACGCGGACGCCCCGTTGCCGAGGTGCAGGACGATCACGTTCACGTCCTCGGGCGCCCTGCCCAGCAACGCGGCCGTGGCCCGCGAGACATACGCGTGCGAGGTGCCGTGGAAGCCGTAGCGGCGCACCCGGTAGGCGTCGGCGGTCTCCACGTCGATCGCGTAGCGCGCCGCCGACTCCGGCATCGTCGTGTGGAACGCGGTGTCGAACACGGCGACCTGCGGCAGATCCGGGCGCAGCGCCTGGGCGGTGCGAATGCCCGTGAGGTTGGCCGGGTTGTGCAGCGGCGCCACCGGGATCAGCCGCTCGATCTCGGCGAGCACGGCGTCGTCGATCACCGTCGGCTCGGTGAAGCTCTGCCCGCCGTGCACCACGCGGTGCCCGATGGCGGCCAGCTCCGGGGAGTCGAGGCCCAGCCCGTCCTTGGCCAGCTCCTCGGCGACGGCCTTCAGGGCGGCCGCGTGGTCGGCCATCGCGCCGGTGCGTTCCCGGGGCCCGCCCCCGTCGGTCAGCGGGGTGTGCTTCAGCCGGGAGCTCTGCTCGCCGATGCGCTCCACCAGGCCCACGGCCAGCCGACTGCTGTCCCGCATGTCGAGCAGCTGGTACTTCACCGAGGAGGAACCGGAGTTGAGGACGAGGACGCGGGTGGCGGTCACGGTGGTCGAATGCCTTCTGTCGTCGGTGGGGGTCACTTGGCCGCGGAGGTCTGGGCCTGGATGGCGGTGATGGCGACGGTCGTGACGATGTCCTGGACGAGGGCGCCCCGGGACAGGTCGTTGACCGGCTTGCGCAGGCCCTGCAGCACCGGGCCGACCGCGAGGGCGCCGGCCGAACGCTGCACCGCCTTGTAGGTGTTGTTGCCGGTGTTGAGGTCCGGGAAGATCAGCACGGTGGCCTGCCCGGCGACCTGGGAGCCCGGCAGCTTGGTCGCCGCGACGCTCGGTTCCACGGCGGCGTCGTACTGGATCGGGCCCTCGATCAGCAGATCGGGCCGCCGGGAGCGGACGATCTCGGTGGCCTCCCGCACCTTGTCGACGTCGGCGCCCGAGCCGGACGTCCCCGTGGAGTACGACAGCATCGCGATCCGCGGCTCCACCCCGAACTGCTGTGCCGTCGCGGCGGACTGGACGGCGATGTCGGCGAGCTGCTCGGCGTTCGGGTCCGGGTTCACCGCGCAGTCGCCGTAGACCAGCACCCTGTCCGCGAGGCACATGAAGAACACCGACGAGACGATGCCCGCGTCCGGCCTGGTCTTGATGATCTCGAAGGCCGGCCGGATGGTGGCGGCCGTGGAGTGCACGGACCCCGACACCATGCCGTCCGCGATCCCCTCCTGGACCATCAGCGTGCCGAAGTAGTTCACATCGGACACCACGTCGTACGCCAGCTCGACACTGACGTTCTTGTGGGCGCGGAACTGCGCGTACTTCTCCGCGAAGGAGTCCCGCCACTGCGAGGTCGCCGGGTCCACCAGCATGGTGTCACCGAGGTCGATGCCCAGGTCGGCGGCCTTCTTGCGGATCAGGTCGACCGGGCCGAGGAGGGTGAGGTCGCAGACCCCGCGCCGCAGCAGCACCTCGGCCGCGTGCAGCACGCGCTCCTCGGTGCCCTCGGGGAGGACGACCCGGCGCCGCTCGGCGCGGGCCTGCTCCAGCAGCTGGTGCTCGAACATCATCGGGGTGATCCGGTCACTGCTGGGCGCCGAGACCCGGTTACGCAGCTCGGCCGTGTCGACGTGCCGCTCGAAGAGCCCGAGCGCGGTCTCCGCCTTGCGCGGGGTGACCGCGCTCAACTTCCCCTCCATGGAGAAGAGTTCGGAGGCGGTGAGGAAGGAGCCGCTCTCCACGGCGACCACCGGGGTACCGGGCGCGAGCCGGGCGGCCAGGGTGAGCACCTCGTCGCTGGGCCGCTCGTTGAGGGTGAGCAGCACACCGGCGATCGGCGGGGTGCCCGCGCTGTGGGCGGCGAGGGCGCCCACGACCAGGTCGGCGCGGTCGCCGGGGGTGACGACCAGGCAGCCGGGAGTGAGCGCGTTGAGGAAGTTCGGCAGCATCGCCCCGCCGAAGACGAAGTTCAGCGCGTCGCGCGCGAGCCCCGAGTCGTCGCCGAGGATGACCTTGCCGCCGAGCGCGTGGGTGATCTGCGCGACCGTCGGCGCGGACAGGGCGGGCTCGTCCGGCAGTACGTAGCAGGGCACGGGCAGCGGGAGCCGGGAGTCCGTGAGCCGCTCGGCTATCTCGGTCCGGTCGGCGGGCGCGACCCGGTTCACCACCATGGCGATCACGTCACAGCCGAGGCCCTCGTACGCGCGGTACGCGTTGTGCGTCTCGGCGACCACGGAGTCGGCGGTCTGCTTGCGCCCGCCCACCACGGAGACCACCTGCGCCCCGAACTCGTTCGCGAGCCGGGCGTTGAGGGACAGCTCGTCCGGGAACTGGGTGTCCGCGAAGTCGGTGCCGAGGACGAGGACGAGGTCGTAGTCCCGCGCCACCGTGTGGAACCGGTCGACGAGCGCCGAGACCAGCTCGTCCGTGCCGTGCTCGGCCTGGAGGGCGGACGCCTCGTGGTAGTCCATGCCGTACACGGTGGCCGGGTCCTGCGAGAGCCGGTACCGGGCGCGCAGCAGGTCGAAGAGCCGGTCCGGGCCGTGGTGCAGCAGCGGCCGGAACACCCCGACCCGGTCGACCTGGCGGGTCAGGAGTTCCATGATCCCCAGCTCGACGACCTGGCGGCCGTCGCCGCGGTCGATCCCGGTCACGTACACGCTGCGCGTCACGTGGGCTCTCCGTTCATGTCGGGTTCGGTGGGTGCTTCGGCGGGTGCTTCGGTGGGTGTTGCGAGAGGTGTTGCCCTGGGCGTGCGGAAATCACCGCCGCGGCGGACGGAAACCCTCTTGACAATACCTCTGGGGGTGGATAAGGCGCCCATCAGGTCGGCGGGGCGGGGGACGCCCTCCGGGCGGCCGGAGGCAGCCTCCGCGGGCGCGCCGGCCCCCCGCGAGGCGTGAAACAATCGGATCGGCTCACAAGTACCAGCACCCCCGCAGGACGAGCAGGAGACACAGCACGATGCGTATCGGAGTTCTGACCGCAGGCGGCGACTGTCCGGGCCTGAACGCAGTGATCCGGTCGGTCGTGCACCGAGCGGTCGCCCAGTACGGCGACGAGGTCATCGGCTTCGAGGACGGTTACGCCGGCCTGCTCGACGGCCGCTACCGCACCCTCGACCTGGAGTCCGTCAGCGGCATCCTCGCCCGCGGCGGCACCATCCTGGGCTCCTCCCGCCTTCAGCGCGACCGCCTCCGCGAGGCCTGCGAGAACGCGCAGGACATGGCGCACCAGTTCGGTATCGACGTGCTGATCCCGATCGGCGGCGAGGGCACCCTGACGGCCGCGCGGATGCTGAGCGACGTCGGGCTGCCGGTCGTCGGTGTGCCGAAGACGATCGACAACGACATCTCGTCGACGGACCGCACCTTCGGCTTCGACACGGCGGTCGGGGTCGCGACGGAGGCGATGGACCGGCTCAAGACGACCGCCGAGTCCCACCAGCGTGTGATGGTCGTCGAGGTCATGGGCCGGCACGCGGGCTGGATCGCCCTGGAGTCCGGGATGGCCGCCGGTGCGCACGGGATCTGTCTGCCCGAGCGCGCCTTCGACCCGGCCGACCTGGTCAAGATGGTCGAGGAGCGCTTCGCGCGCGGGAAGAAGTTCGCCGTCATCTGCGTCGCCGAGGGCGCCCACCCCGCCGAGGGGGCGATGGACTACGGGCACGGCGAGATCGACCAGTTCGGCCACGAGCGTTTCCAGGGCATCGGCACCGCCCTCGCGTACGAGCTGGAGCGTCGCCTCGGCAAGGAGGCCAAGCCGGTCATCCTCGGCCATGTGCAGCGCGGCGGCACCCCGACCGCGTACGACAGGGTGCTCGCCACGCGCTTCGGCTGGCACGCGGTCGAGGCCGCGCACCGGGGCGACTTCGGCCGGATGACCGCCCTGCGGGGCACCGACGTGGTGATGGTGCCGCTCGCGGAGGCGGTGACCGAGCTGAAGACGGTCCCGCAGCACCGGATGGACGAGGCGGAGTCGGTCTTCTAGACCGCACGACGGGCCTTCTAGTAGATGGTCGCTCGCCGGACCAGTGACCAGAAGTGGTCGACGATCCGGTCGAGGTGGTCGCGGCCGGCGTCGCCCGAGGCGGTCGCGGCGGTGCCGTCGGCCCAGGTGGGATTGGCGGTCATCCGGCCCTGGCAGTCGCCGTGCATCTCCTGGAGGACGTCCTCCAGGAGGCGCCGGTCGAGGGACAGCAGCTTGGCGGTCGGCCGGACGTACGCCTGCCGGCGGGTGGCGACCGCGTCATGGAGGAGTTGGGCGAGCCGCGCCTCGCGACCGGTGACGACGACCAGTTCGGGGAGCGAGAGGTCGAGCAGGTCGGCGAGGGCGGCGGACTGCCGGTCGGTGCCGTGCCATTCACCGGTCGCCTCCGTGTGGAGGTAGACGGAGAGGTCCGCGCCGATCGCGCGGGCGACGTCCTCGGGGGCGGTTCCCCGGGCCATGCGATGCTCGCGCAACGTACGCGGTGTCCCGATGAGTTCGTCCGTCGAGCACCACAACACGCCTGCGAGGGCGGTGAGTTCGGGGCTGGTCGGAGTCACCGCACCCCGTTCCCAGGCGTTCACCAGGTCCGGGGTGACATAGGGGAGACCGTAGGCGGACCGCATGCCGTGGGCGACGTGCTCGGGTCTCATGCCGAGGGCGGCGCGGAGTCCGCGGGCGGCGGTGGCGTCGAACGGTGGGGTGGGGGCCGGGGGGTCCGCGTGCCCGTAGGGGCCGGGTCCGGGGTCCGGATCGGGTCGGGGCTCGGATGTGTCGGTCGACGGTGCGGGTGCCGGGGCTGCCGTTCACGGGCTGAGCGTCGGTGCACGCGCACAACGCAGGGGCGCGGGGCGGCGGTGACTACGGACTGTTCGGCCACAATCACCGATGGTGGGATCCTCGCGCGTTCTGTGGTCCTGGTCAGCCCTTGACGGCCCCGCCCAGGGCGAAGCCCCCGCCCAGCCGCCGCGCCACCCCCACGTACAGCAGGATCACCGGGGTCGAGTAGATCATCGAGAACGCGGCCAACTGCCCGTAGACCACCGTCCCCTTGTTGCCGAAGAACTCGTTGATGCTCACGGCGGCCGGCATCTGTTCCGGGGTGAGCAGCAGCATGAAGGGGACGAAGAAGTTGCCCCACATCATCACGAACGAGAACACGGTCACGACCGCGACGCCCGGCCCCATCAGGGGCAGCACGATGCGCAGCAGCGACTGCCAGGGCGAGGCGCCGTCCGTCCACGCCGCCTCCTCCAGCTCCTTCGGCACGCCGTCCATGAAGTTCTTCATCAGCCAGATGGCGAAAGGGAGTTGGGAGGCGGCGAAGAAGAGGATCGTGCCCTCGTGGGTGTCGATCAGATTCACCCGCACGAACAGGGCGTACACCGGGACCATGATCGCCGTGATCGGGAGGCTCGTCGCGAAGAGGATCGTCAGCAGGAAGGGGCGGTTCAGACGGGAGCGGAAACGGGACAGGGGATAGGCGGCGAGGGCCGCGCACACCACGGTCAGCGCGGTCCCGCCGCCGCACAGGAGCAGGCTGTTGAGCAGCGGGGTGACGGTGATGTCCGGGGTGAGGACCGCCTCGTAGTGGGCGAGGGTCGCCCCGTCCGGGAGCCGGACCCCGAGGTCGGCGTGGGCGTCCACGGACGAGAGGACCACCCAGGCGAGGGGCAGGACGAACGCGGCGGCCACGACGAGCAGTCCGGCGTCGGCGGTCAGCCGACGGCGCAGGGTCCTGCGCGAGGCGGGTGTCCGGGTACGGTTCGGCACCGGGTCAGACCTCCGTTCGCAGCAGCCGCAGATACACGACGGAGAAGAGCGCACCCACCACCAGGAGCAGCAGCGCGACCGCCGTGCCGTAGCCGATCATGCTCTTCTGGAAGGCCTCCTCGTACATGAAGAGCGGCAGCGTCTGGCTCCTGCCGCCGGGGCCGCCTCTCGTCATCACCCAGATCAGTCCGAAGACGGAGAGCGTCTGCAGGGTGATGAGCATGAGGTTGGTGCCGATGGAACGGCGGATCATCGGGAGCGTGATGTGCCACAGCCGCCGCCGGCCGCTCGCTCCGTCGACCTCCGCCGCCTCCGTGATCTCCTTCGGGATCTCGTTCAGCGCCGCCGAGTAAACCAGCATCGAGAACGCCGTTCCCCGCCAGACGTTCGCGAACGAGACCGCCAGGATCGGCAGGGTGTAGAGCCAGTTCTGCGTGGGGAGGTGGAGCCACTCCAGGACGGCGTTGAGGGTGCCCTCACGGCGGAAGAAGGCGTACAGCAGGAAACCGGCGACCACCTCCGGCAGCACCCAGGCCGTGATCACGATGCCGCCGACCAGGGTGCGCACGGGTTTCGAGGCGCGCCGCATCAGCGCGGCCAGCGCCAGACCCAGGGTGTTCTGGCCCAGCAGCGCCGAGACGACGGTGAAGACGAGGGTCAGCCACACGGCGTTGAGGAACGCCTCGTCGCCGAAGGCGGTGCGGAAGTTCTCGAAGCCGACGAAGGAGTCCTCGGCCTGCCCGGTGAGCTGGAGGTCGGTGAAGGCGATGTAGGCGCAGTAGGCGATGGGCCCGGCGAGGAAGAGGAGCAGGAGGACGGTGGCGGGGGCGACGGGGAGGGCCCGGGTGAGGGAGCGCAGGGCGGGGTGCGGCGGGCGGTCCGGTCGTCTCGTCATGAGCGGCGGGTCATCCGCGGGTCACCTGGTCGTCGGTGGCCGCGGCGAGTTCCTCGTCGTAGGTCTTCGCCGCCTCGGCCACCGACGCGTCGCCCGTCGTCACGGACTCCATCGCCTCCTGGATGGCGGTGGAGACCTTCGGGTACGCCGGGTAGGCGGGGCGGTAGTGGGTGTGGGCCACCAGGTCGGTGAAGAACTCGAGGCCGGTCCGGGCCTTCGCATAGGCAGGGTCCGCGGCGACGTCCTCACGGACCGCGATACCGGAGTTGGCGATGTACCACTTCCGGGCGTTCGCCTTCGTCTGCATCGCCCTGATGAACGCGAAGGCGAGATCCGGGTTGGCGGCCTTGGCGGGGATCGCCCAGGTCCAGCCGCCGGACATGCTCACCTTTCCGGGGGCCTGGCCGTGCTGGGTGGGCATGGGGGCGAGGCCGAGCCTGTCCGGCCACTCCGGCCATGCGTGGCCGCTGCCGGGCAGCCAGTCCTGGGGGAGCCAGGAGCCGTCGAGGTTGATGCCGAGTCGCCCTTCGGGCAGGAGTTCGCCGCGTACCCGGGTGGCGATGTTCGGGTCGAGGGCGTCGGAGACGTCCGGGCCCAGCTTCTCCCGGTAGACCGTTTCCACGAACGCCAGCGCGTCCTTGAAGCCCCGGGTTCCGGTCTTCCACTTCCTGGACTTCTCGTCGTAGAGGGGGTCGCCCCCGTTGTCCGTGGCTCCTTCCGTGCCGTAGAGCAGCATCTCGAAGCCCTGCATGGTGGCGGCCTCGCCCGCGGGTTTGCCCGTGTAGACGTTCAGGGGGATGACGCCGGGGACCTTGCGCTTGATGGTGCGCGCGGCGGAGAGGACGTCGTCCCAGTTCTTCGGCCGCCAGTCGGCGGGGAGCCCGGCCTTCGCGAAGATCTGCCTGTCGAACCAGAGTCCGCGGGTGTCCGTGCCGTCCGGGACGCCGTACGTCTTCCCGTCCTCGGCCTTCGCCGCCGCCTTGGCGGTGTCGATGAACCGGTCCCAGTCCTTCCAGCCGGCCAGATAGTCGTCCAGCGGCTTCAGATAGCCGCTCGTGATGTCCGAGTTGATGAGGAAGGTGTCCTCGTAGACCAGGTCCGGTGCCGTCTTCGGGGATCGCAGCATCTGCTGGACCTTGGTGTAGTACTCCGAGTCCGGGGCCTTGATCGGGACGAGCTTCACCTTCTTGCCGGGGTTGGCCTTCTCGAACTGCTTCTTCACGTCCCCGAGGAAGGTGTCCATGACCCGGACCGAGTTGTCCGTGGACTGCTTGTACGACACCTCCACCGTGTCCGGGTCGCTGCCGGATCCGTCGCCGCAGGCGGTGAGGGCGCCGGGGGCGCCGATCGCGAGGGCGGCGGCGAGGAGGAGGCGTAAGGGGGATCGGCGGGAGTTGCGGGGTGCGGTGGGGCGCACGGGCACGACCTCCTGCTGGCTACGACATGGTGGCCTGGGTGGGTGCCCGGTGACCGTACGAGGAATGGTCTGGTCGGGTCAATGAGTCTGCAGCGGCCCGGCCGGGGGCGGGTTACTCCCTGCGCACCCAGCGGTACACCAACTCCGGCCGCCCCACCTGCCCGTACTGCGGTTCGCGTCTCGCGCGGCCGGCGTCCACCAGGTGTTCGAGGTAGCGGCGGGCCGTGATCCGGGAGATGCCCACGGCCTCGGCGATGCCGGCCGCCGTCAGCCCCTCCGTGGTGTCCCGGAGGGCGACGGTGACCCGTTCCAGGGTCGGCGCGCTCAGGCCCTTCGGCAGGGCCGCAGGGCCCGGAGCCCGCAGGGTAGCCAGGGCGCGGTCCACCTCGTCCTGGCCGCTCGCCTCGCCCGCCGCCGCGTGGAACTCGGCGTAGCGGATCAGCCGGTCGCGCAGCGTCGCGAAGGTGAAGGGCTTGAGGACGTACTGGACGACGCCCAGGGAGACACCCTCCCGGACGACCGTCAGGTCCCGCGCCGAGGTCACCGCTATCACGTCCGCGTGATGACCGGCGGCGCGCAACGAGCGGGCCAGTTGCAGTCCGTGGACGTCCGGCAGATGCAGGTCCAGGAGCAGCAGGTCCACCGGCATGCGGTCCAGCGCGCGGCGTGCCTCCGCGCCCGTGTGGGCCTTGCCGACCGCCGTGAAGCCGGGGACCCGGCCGACGTACATCATGTGGGCGTCGGCGGCGACGGGGTCGTCCTCCACGACGAGGACTCTGATGGGATCGGCACCGGTCATGCGTCGTCGCCTCCAGGCACGGCATCGGCCACGGCGGCCCGGGGCACCCGAGGCGTCGGGACCGCGTCGGCGGGATCGGTCGCGCCGGCCCGGGCGCCCTCGGCCTCGGCCAGCGGGAGCCGTACCTCGAACTCCGCCCCGCCCCCGGGAGCCTCCGACACGCTCAGGGTGCCCCCGTGGCGGCGCGCCGTCTGGCGTACGAGGGCCAGGCCGAGGCCCCGGCCGCCGGGACCGGACGGTTTGGTCGAGAAGCCGCGCTCGAAGACGGAGTCCCGGTACGCCGGGTCCACACCCGCGCCCGTGTCCCTGACCCGAAGCACCAGCACGGGGCCCTGAGCCGGGTCGGCCGGCCCGCCCTGCGCCTGCGATCCGTAGGGGCCGTGCTGCCCCTTCGATCGGTCCGGCCCGTGCCCCTTCGATCGGTCCGGCCCGTCCTGAGACCCGCCCGGTCCGTCCTGAGACCCGCCCGGTCCGTCCTGAGACCCGCCCGGTCCGTCCTGAGACCCGCCCGGTCCGTCCTGAGACCCGCCCGGTCCGCCGGGGCTCTCCAGTTTGGCCCGGCGGCGCGGGTCGCCCGGAGTGCCGGGCCCGCCCACGCTGCCTGGGTTGCCTGCGTCGGTGGGGCCGCCCGCGCTGCCGGGATTGTCCGCGCGGGTGGGCGCGCCCGCGCGGGTGGGGCCGCCCACGCTGCCTGGCTCGCCCGGACCGCCGGGGTCGTCCGGCCTGCCGGCCGGTCCGTCCGTGTACGCCGTCACCGTCACCCGTGCCCCCGTCGTCCCCTGCGCCGCGTCCACCGCGTTGTCGATGAGATTGCCCAGCACCGTCACCAGGTCCCGCGCCGGCAGGGATTCCGGGAGCAGGCCGTCGTCGATGCGGCTGTCCTCCGACACCACCAGTTCCACGCCCCGCTCGTTCGCCTGTGCCGCCTTACCCAGCAACAGCGCCGCCAGGACCGGCTCCGTCACAGCCGCCACCACCTGGTCGGTCAGCGCCTGCGCCAGTTCCAGTTCGGCGGTCGCGAAGTCGATCGCCTCGTCGGAGCGGCCGAGCTCGATGAGGGAGACGACCGTGTGGAGGCGGTTGGCCGCCTCGTGGGCCTGGGAGCGGAGGGCCTGGGTGAAGCCCCGTTCGGAGTTCAGCTCGCCCATGACGGACTGGAGTTCGGTCACATCGCGCAGGGTGACCACCGTGCCCCGGCGCTGTCCGCCCGACACCGGGGAGGTGTTGACGACCAGGACCCGTTCGGCGGTCAGGAGGACCTCGTCCACACGGGGCTCGGAGGACAGCAGGGCACCCGTCAGCGGGGCGGGCAGGCCCAGCTCCGCCACCGAGCGGCCGATCACGTCCTCGGTCACGCCCAGCAGCTCGCGCGCCCCGTCGTTGAGGAGCGCCACCCGGTACTGGCCGTCCAGCATGAGCAGACCCTCGCGCACGGCGTGCAGGGCGGCCTGGTGGTAGTCGTGCATGTTGCTCAGCTCGGCGGCGTTCATGTTGTGCGTGTGGCGGCGCAGCCGGGCGTTGACGATGTAGGTACCGACACCGCCGAGGGCGAGGGCGCCGGCCGCCACCCCGAGCAGGGCCGTCACCTGGCCCTGGACCCGGTCGCTGATCGCCTGGACCTTGATACCAGCGCTGACCAGGCCGATGACCCGGCCGTCCTCCTTGATCGGGGTGACCGCGCGGACGGAGGGGCCGAGGGTTCCGGTGTAGGTCTCGGTGATGGTGCCGCCCTGCTGCGCCCTCTCGATGTGGCCGACGAAGCGCCGGCCTATCCGCTCGGGGACGGGGTGCGTCCAGCGGATGCCGTCCGGCGTCATGATCGTCACGAAGTCGACGCCCGAGTGCCGCTGCACCTCGGTGGCGTACGGCTGGAGCCGCTCCGTCGGCTTGTCGGTGTGGATCGCGTCCCGCACGGAGGGAGCGTCGGCGACCGCGGCGGCGACGGCCAGGGCCTGGCGGCCCGCCGCGTCCTCGGCCTGGCTCCGGTCGCTGATGTACGTGAACAGCGCGCACCCCGCGACGACGACCGCGATCAGCACGGCCTGCACGGCGAAGAGCTGGCCGGCCAGGCTGCGGGGTCTGAGGAGGGACGGGACGCGCATGGCAACAGTCTGCATGGACGTGTTGGCGTGAACTAAATGAACGGAAGGGTGACCGCCCTCACAGGGCGGGAGATAGTCACCCCATCGAACATGTCCAGCACATGGACGACAGAGGGAGTGTGACTCCCGTCCGGGACCCCACACCCGAGCCGCCGGGAGACCGGTTCCCACACCCCCCGGGAGCCGCTCCCACCGGGAGCCCCCGGCTCCCACCGCAAGGGAACCCCACGGGGTTCCCTCCCCGCCGGGGAGCTCGCCGAGCTCCCTGCCTGGGAGCCCCCACTCCCACCCCGGGAGACCGTCTCCCGCATTCCCCCGGACGTGAGCCGCACGCCGGACGATCGAGCCGACGACGTCGTCGACGAGGAGGGCAGCCGTGGCCAGCACCACCCATACGGCACCTACCGCACCCGCCAAGCGGGACCGCACGCACTACCTGTACATCGCCGTGATCGTGGCCGTGGCCCTCGGCATCGCCGTGGGCCTGATCGCCCCCGACTTCGCGGTCGAGCTGAAGCCCATCGGTACCGGCTTCGTGAACCTGATCAAGATGATGATCTCGCCGATCATCTTCTGCACGATCGTGCTCGGCATCGGTTCCGTACGGAAGGCCGCCAAGGTCGGAGCGGTCGGCGGTATCGCGCTGGTCTACTTCCTGATCATGTCGCTGGTCGCCCTCGGCATCGGTCTCGTCGTCGGCAACATCGTCGAGCCCGGCACGGGCCTCGCGGTCACCGACGCCATCAAGGAGACCGGTCAGGCACAGGTCTCGCCCGAGGCCAAGGACACCACCGAGTTCCTGCTCGGCATCATCCCGACGACCATCGTCTCCGCGTTCACCGGCGGCGAGGTCCTGCAGACCCTGCTCGTCGCGCTCCTCGCGGGCTTCGCGCTCCAGGCCATGGGCAACGCCGGCCAGCCGATCCTGCGCGGTATCGAGCACATCCAGCGCCTCGTCTTCCGCATCCTCGCGATGGTGATGTGGGCCGCCCCGATCGGTGCGTTCGGCGCCATCGCGGCCGTGACCGGCTCCGCCGGCCTGGACGCCCTCAAGAGCCTGGCCGTGCTGATGGTCGGCTTCTACATCACCTGCTTCCTCTTCGTCTTCATCGTGCTCGGCGCGCTGCTGAAGATCGTCGCGGGGCTGAACATCTTCACGCTCTTCAAGTACCTGGGCCGTGAGTTCCTGCTGATCCTGTCCACCTCCTCCTCCGAGTCCGCGCTGCCGCGCCTCATCGCGAAGATGGAGCACCTGGGTGTCAGCAAGCCCGTCGTCGGTATCACCGTCCCGACCGGCTACTCCTTCAACCTCGACGGCACCATGATCTACATGACCATGGCGTCCCTGTTCATCGCCGACGCCATGGGAACGCCGATGGCCGTCGGTGAGCAGATCGCGCTGCTGCTCTTCCTGCTGGTCGCCTCGAAGGGCGCGGCCGGTGTCACCGGCGCGGGTCTCGCCACCCTCGCGGGCGGTCTGCAGTCCCACAAGCCCGCGCTCGTGGACGGCGTCGGCCTCATCGTCGGCATCGACCGCTTCATGAGCGAGGCGCGCGCCCTCACGAACTTCGCGGGCAACGCGGTCGCCACGGTGCTGATCGGCACGTGGACCAAGGAGATCGACAAGGAGCGGGTCAACGAGGTGCTCGCCGGGCACGCGCCGTTCGACGAGGCGACGCTGCTGGACGACCACGGGGTCGCCGCGCCGGCTGAGGCCGAGCCCGACGGTGAGAAGGAGCTCGCCAAGGCGTGAGCGCGTGAGCGCTCCGCTGGGGGGCCGGAGCTGAGCGCCGCCGGGCTGTGAGGCCGGCCCCCGACGGTCGGTCGAGTGTGGCTGGTCGCGCAGTTCCCCGCGCCCCTTCGGGGCCTGCGGCCCCCACCGCAGACCCCCTGAAACCCCGTACGGCCGGGACCTCCCCCCGTAGACCCGGCCGTACGGGCACCACAACCGAAGAGCAGGCCCCCATGCGCCGAGCGGCCAGGTCCTCCCCTGTGGACCTGGCCGCTCGGCTCTTCCTTTCCGTGTTCCTTCCTCTTCCGTGTTCCTTCCTCTTTCCTTGACGTCGGGGTCAAGGATTAGCGTCGGCTCATGCGCATCGGTGAGTTGGCGGCACGGGCCGGGACCACGACACGGACGTTGCGGTACTACGAGGCGCGGGGGCTGTTGCCCGCGCGGCGCGGCGGCAACGGATACCGGTCGTACGACGAGGGGGATCTGCGGCTGCTCCGGCAGATCCGGACGCTGCAGGACTTCGGGTTCGGCCTGGAGGAGACGCGGCCCTTCGTGGAGTGTCTGCGGGCCGGGCACCCGGAGGGCGACTCGTGCCCGGCGTCGCTCGCGGTCTACCGGCGGAAGCTGGACGAGCTGGACGCGCTGATCGGCGAGCTGGCTGCCGTACGGGCCAAGGTCGGCGAGCAGTTGGCGCGGGCGGAGGCGGCGCGGGAGCGGCTGGCGGCCGAGGCGGAGGTTCCGGGTGGTCCGGAGCCGGAGTGCGAACTGGGAGGCGGCGGGCTGTGATCAGGGCTGTTGGGGTGGCGGAGGTGACCGACGCGGATTTCGCGGCGGAGGTGATCGAGGCGGAGCTGCCGGTGCTGGTGGAGTTCACCGCCGACTGGTGTCCGCCGTGCCGGCAGATGGGGCCGGTACTGAGCGCCCTCGCGGCGGAGGAGGGGGAGCGGCTGAGGGTGGTGCAGCTGGACGTGGACACGAGCCCGGTGACGACCAACCACTACCGGGTGCTGTCGATGCCGACGTTCATGGTGTTCAAGGGCGGTGAGCCGGTGAAGGCGATGGTCGGGGCCCGGCCGAAACGGCGGCTGCTCGAAGAACTCGCCGAGGTGCTCTGACAACGCGACAGGAAAAGCCCCCGAGCAATTGCGCTCGGGGGCTTTTCCTGCGTATATTTGATGGTTCGCGACTTCAGGGAAACGGAGTCGCAAAGAAGCTCAGTGAGCAAATTATATCCGGGCGGGAGTGGAATTGTCAAACACCGGCTTTTCGCACGATGAATTGCGGCGTGAGCAGGAATTCATCGACGCGCTGTACCGGCGTGTCGACGCGCTGCGCGGTGAGACCGAGGACTCCGTCACCGACGCGCTGGCGCAGGGCGACACGCCCATGCAGGCCCGGCTGGAGCGGGACATCCTGGTCGCCGAACGCTCGGGTCTGCTCGCCGCCCTGAACGCCGTCGACGGCTCCCTGTGCTTCGGACGGCTCGACCTCGCCGACGGCGGTCTCCACCACATCGGCCGCATCGGGCTGCGGGAGGACGACGCCGAGCGCACCCCGATCCTCATCGACTGGCGGGCCGACGTCGCCCGTCCCTTCTACCTCGCCACCGGGCACACCCCGATGGGTCTGCGCCGCCGCCGGCACATCACCACCGACGGCCGCCGGGTGACCGCCCTGCACGACGAGATCCTCGACCTCGGCGACGAGACCCGCACCGGGTACGAGGACCCCACCGGCGACGCCGTCCTGCTCGCCGCGCTCAACTCGGCCCGCACCGGCCGCATGGGCGACATCGTGCAGACCATCCAGGCCGAGCAGGACCGCATCATCCGCGCACCGCACCAGGGCGTCCTGGTCGTCGAGGGCGGCCCCGGCACCGGCAAGACCGCCGTCGCGCTGCACCGCGCCGCGTACCTGCTGTACGAGCAGCGGGAACTCCTCGCCAAGCGCGCCGTCCTCATCGTCGGCCCGAACCCCGCCTTCCTCGGCTACATCGGCGAGGTGCTGCCCTCCCTCGGTGAGACGGGCGTGCTCCTTTCGACGGTCGGCGAGCTCTTCCCCGGCGTGCGGGCGACGGCGGCCGACACCCCGGACGCGGCCCGGGTCAAGGGCCGCGCCGACATGGCCGAGGTGCTCGCGGCCGTCGTACGGGACCGGCAGGCGCTGCCCGACCCGGTGATCGCCATCGAGCACGACCGGGAGATCCTCATGCTCGACGACGACCTCGTACGGGTCGCCCGCGAGCGCACCCGCGAGGCGAAGCTCCCGCACAACGTGGCCCGCGAGCACTTCGAGGGCTACATCCTCAACACCCTCACCGACATGGTCGCCGAGCGCATCGGCACCGACCCCTACGACGGCTCGAACCTCCTCGACGCCGGCGACATCACCCAGATCCGGGACGAACTCGCCGAGAACCCCGAGGTCTGGTCCGCCATCGACCGGCTGTGGCCCCGGATCACCCCGCGGCGCCTGATCGCCGACTTCCTCGCCGCACCCGACGGCTTCCTCCCCGAGGAGGACGCCGACGCCGTCCGCCGCCCGGTCACCCGCGCGTGGACCGTCGCCGACGTGCCCCTGCTCGACGAGGCCGCCGAACTGCTGGGCGAGGACGACCGGTTCGCGCGCGCCCGCGCCGAACGCGAGCGGGAGACCCGGATCGCGTACGCCCAGGGCGTGCTGGACGTGTCGTACGCGTCCCGGACGTACGAGTTCGAGGACAAGGAGGACAGCGACCCCGAGGGCTCCGAGGTGCTGTCCGCGCACGACGTCATCGACGCCGAGCGGTTCGCCGAGCGGCACGAGGAGGACGACCACCGCAGCGCGGCCGAGCGGGCGGCGGCCGACCGGACCTGGGCGTTCGGGCACATCATCGTCGACGAGGCGCAGGAACTGTCGCCGATGGCCTGGCGGCTGCTGATGCGCCGCTGCCCGACCCGCTCGATGACCCTCGTCGGCGACCCCGCCCAGACGGCGGAGGCCGCGGGCGTCGGCTCCTGGGCCGACATCCTCGCGCCCTACGTCGAGGACCGCTGGAAGCACACCCGGCTCGGCGTCAACTACCGCACCCCCGCCGAGATCATGGAGGTCGCGGCCGGCGTCGTCCGCGCGGAGCAGCCGGACTTCGAGCCGCCGAGCTCCGTGCGGTCGACGGGCGTACGCCCCTGGGCGCGCCGGGCGGCCGCCCGGGACCTGCCCGCCGAGGTGGCCAAGGCGGCCGCCGAACTCACCCCGGCGGAGGGACGGCTCGCGGTGATCGCGCCGCGCGACCTGCACCGGGCGCTGGCCGCCCGCCTCGACGGCGTCACGGCCGACGCGGAACCGGACCTCACCCGGACCGTCGTCCTGCTCGACCCCCGGCAGGCCAAGGGGCTGGAGTTCGACTCGGTCCTCGTCGTGGAGCCGGACCGCTTCGGCACCAGCGACCTGTACGTGGCCCTGACCCGGGCCACCCAGGCGCTCGGCGTCGTCCACACGCAAGCGCTGCCCGGGGCGTTGGGGGCCCTGCCGACGGCCTGAGAGGCGGCCACGCACCGAGGCCGGGCCCCGGCAGCCGACCCCGTGCACCGGCCGGGCGCCGACACCCCCTGGGCGGAGCCCGCCCGGTGGTCCGTGCCCTGTGGGCGGAGCCGTTCGGTTCAGCCGCACCCCGTGGAGGGACCCGCTCGGTTCCAAAGGGGTGCTACCCGGTAAGACCAGGTGGGGTCACCGTCACCACATGTGCATCGAGGATCACCAAGCCGTAACGGTTCGCGTCATCGTCACTGCTTGTGCAGGTGGCATGCGGTATGCGTGTCGCTCATGGAAACTCATCCGTTCGCGGCCGCTCCGGCCGGCGGCCCCACGCTCGACTCGCTGCCCGTGGAGCCGTTGCTGACCTCGGAGTTCGACGTGGACCCGGGCAGCGTCTACGAGCGACTGCGGAGTACATACGGCCCCGTGGCTCCGGTGGGGCTCATGGGAGTTCCGGTGTGGCTGGTCCTCGACTACCGCGAGGTGCTCGAAGTCCTGCGCAACGAGAGCGTCTGGCGGCGCGACGTACGCCACTGGCGGGCGCGGGCGGAGGGGCGACTGCCCAAGGACTGGCCGCTGCTCGCCGGTTACGAGGTCCGGCAGACCATGTTCTTCGACGACGACGAGCACCGGGCCGCCCGGCTGACCTACCACTCGGCCATGCGCCCCTTTCAGGACGGGCACAGCCCCGAGGGATGGGAGCTGCGGGCGGCCGTCGCCAAGTACGCCGACGACCTCATCGCCGTGCTCGCCGCGGAGTCCGGGACGAACGGGTACGCCGACCTCGCGGCGCAGTACACCCGGCCGCTGCTCCTGATGGTCACGACCAAGCTGTTCGGCTGCCCCGTCGAACTCGGCGACGAGATGGTCATGGACCTGTGGCGGATGCTCGACGGCGGGCCGGACGCGGGGCCGGCCACCGGGCGCGCGCTGAGCGCGATGGTCCGGCTCGCGGCGCACCGCCGGGCGCGGCCGGGGGAGGACCTGACGTCGTACATGCTGCTGTCCGACCCGTCGCTCTCGGACGAACAGCTGGGCCGTGAGCTGTTCATGAACGCGGTCTACCTCAACGACATCACCGGGAACATGGTCTGCAACACCCTGCTGGAGGTGCTGCGGGGCAACGCGACGGTCCGGCGGAGCGTCGCCACGGGGCAGATCGGGGAGACCGTCAACCGGGCGGCGCTGGTGAACCCGCCGACCGCCAACCTCTGCTTCCGGTTCGCGGGGCGGGACGTACGGCTCGGGAACTTCTGGATCCGGGCCGGCGACATCGTGTCCCCGTCCGTCGCGGCCGCGCACCGGGACCTGCTCGCCATCGGTACGTCCCACCTCGTCGACTCCGCGGTCAGCACCCGGGCACACCTCGCATGGGGCGCCGGGCCGCACCAGTGCCCCAGTGCGGCGCGTGAGCTGGCCGGAACGATCGTGACGACGGCGGTGGGGCGGATCTTCGAGCACTTCGCCCGGGCGGAACTCACGCTGCCCCCGGATCAGTTGCCCTGGCGGACCGGGCCGGTGGTGCGGGGGCTGCGGCTGTTGCCGGTGCGGTACGAACTCAGCCCGGGGGCGCCTGTGGCGAGCCGGGCCGCGGGGTCGGGTGCGGGTGTGCCGGCGCAAGCGGGTGCGCGCGCGGCTGCGGGCGCGGGTGACGACGGGGCGGTCGCCGCTGTGGCGGCGGGGGCGTCCGGGCGGGGCGGGAGTGGGAGTGGGAGTGGGAGTGGGTTGTTGGGGGCGTTGCGGCGGATGATGTTCGGCGCGCGGAGGGGTGGGGGGTGAGCGCGGTCCGACTCGGGGGTGCGGGGTTCGTCGGCGGGTGCGGGTGGTTCGTGGTTTCTCGCGCAGTTCCCCGCGCCCCTGGAAAAGCCGGGGCCTGCGGCCCCGTGCTTTTCCGATGGAGGGCGGGCCGCAGTCCCGTCCCTCCAGGGGCGCGGGGCGGCGACACATGCGGCTCCGCCGCGTGGGCGCGACCAGCCACACCGCACCCGCAGTCGCCCAACCACCCGCGGCCCCGAGCCATGACGCGCCCCTACGCCGGGCGCAGCCAGACCGTCGCCAGGGGCGGGAGGGTGATACGGACGCTCGCCCCCCGGGCGTGCCACGGCGTCGGCTCCGCCTTCACCGGGTGCGGCGTCGTGACATCGCTCCCCCCGTACGACGCCGCGTCCGTGTTCAGGACCTCCCGCCAGGCCGGGAAGTCCTCGGGGACGCCCAGCCGGTAGTCCCGGCGGATCACCGGGCTGAAGTGGGAGACGGCCAGCAGGGGCGTGCCGTCCGCGTCGAAGCGCAGGAAGGCCAGGACGTTGTCCTCGGCGGCGTCCCCCGTGATCCAGGAGAAGCCGGACGGGTCGGTGTCCCGCTGCCAGAGGGCCGGGGTACCGCGGTACACGGTGTTGAGGTCGCGGACCAGGTCGCGCACCCCCCGGTGGTCCGCCTCCGCCCCGTACGCCGGGTCGAGGAGCCACCAGTCGGGGCCGTGCGCCTCCGACCACTCCGCCCCCTGGGCGAACTCCTGCCCCATGAACAGGAGCTGCTTGCCGGGGTGGGCCCACATGAAGCCCAGATACGCGCGGTGGTTGGCGCGCTGCTGCCACCAGTCGCCCGGCATCTTCGACACCAGGGAACGCTTGCCGTGCACCACCTCGTCGTGGGAGATGGGCAGGACGTAGTTCTCGCTGTACGCGTACACCATCGAGAACGTCATCTCGTTGTGGTGGTGCTTGCGGTGCACCGGCTCCTTCGCCATGTAGCCCAGCGAGTCGTGCATCCAGCCCATGTTCCACTTCAGCCCGAAGCCGAGGCCGCCGAAGCCACCCGGCCCGACGTGATGGGTGGCGCGGGTGACGCCGTCCCACGCGGTGGACTCCTCGGCGATCGTCACGACCCCCGGCACCCTCCGGTACACGGTCGCGTTCATCTCCTGCAGGAAGGACACCGCGTCCAGGTTCTCCCGGCCGCCGTGCTCGTTCGGCGTCCACTGGCCGGGCTCACGCGAGTAGTCGAGGTAGAGCATGGACGCGACGGCGTCCACGCGCAGCCCGTCGATGTGGTACTCCTCGCACCAGAACAGGGCGTTCGCCACGAGGAAGTTGCGCACCTCGCGACGGCCGTAGTCGAACTCCAGCGTCCCCCAGTCGGGGTGCGCGGCCCGCGCCGGGTCCTGGTGCTCGTACAGCGGTCGCCCGTCGAACTCGGCCAGCGCCCAGTCGTCCCGCGGGAAGTGCGCCGGCACCCAGTCCATCAGCACACCGATCCCGGCCCGGTGCAGTGAGTCGACCAGGTACTTGAAGTCGTCCGGGTCGCCGAGGCGGGCCGTGGGCGCGTAGAACCCGGTGACCTGGTAGCCCCAGGAGCCGCCGAAGGGGTGCTCGGCGATGGGCAGCAGCTCGACATGGGTGAACCCGAGGTCCTTGACGTACGCCGGGAGCTGCTCGGCGAGCTGCCGGTACGTGAGCCCGGGGCGCCACGACGGCAGGTGGACCTCGTACACGGAGAACGGCGCCTCGTGCGCGGGGACCTCCGCCCGCCGTGTCATCCACTCCTCGTCGCCCCACTCGTAGTGCGACGCGTGCACGACGGACGAGGTGTTCGGCGGGACCTCCGTACGGCGGGCCAGCGGGTCGGCGCGCAGCGTCCTCGTACCGTCCGGCCGGGTGATCTCGAACTTGTACAGCTCACCCTCGCCGATCTCCGGCACGAACAGCTCCCACACCCCGGAGGAGCCCAGCGCGCGCATCGGATAGCCGGTGCCGTCCCAGAAGTTGAAGGTCCCGGCCAGCCGTACGCCGCGCGCGTTCGGCGCCCACACCGTGAAGCGGGTGCCGGTCACGCCCTGGTGGGTCATCGGCCGGGCGCCGAGCGCCTGCCACAGCTCCTCGTGACGGCCCTCGTTGATCAGATGCAGGTCCAGCTCCCCGACGGCCGGCAGGAAGCGGTAGGCGTCCTCGGTCTCCTGTGTGTTCCCCTCGTACGTGATCAGCAGCCGGTACGCCTCCGGCACATCCCGCAGCGGCAACAGCCCCGAGAAGAAGCCCTCCCCGTCGTCGTGCAGCTCCGCCCGCAGCGAGCCGGCAACGACGGTCACCCCCAGCGCGAACGGCCGGAACGCCCGGAACACCACGCCCTCCGCCACCGGATGCGCCCCCAGCACGGCGTGCGGCTCGTGATGGGTACCGGCCAACAACCGCTCCCGATCACCACCGTCCACGGAGGGGGAGAAGGCCGACCGGGCCGGGGAAGCCGACTCGGCCGTGGCGGCGGCCGGCTGTTCGGCGGCAGCAGACTCCGCCGGCCTCGGCGTGGCGGCCGCCGGTTCGGGCAGTACCGCTGCTCCTTCGGTCCGCCGGGCCGCCGGGGCCGCTGCCGGGTTCTCCAGCTCCTCCGCCGGCCGTACCACCCCGACCGCCTCCCTGGCGGCCTTCTGCGGGACGGCCTTCTCGGCCGCCGCCTTCTGCGCCACGGCCTTCCTGGCCACGGCTTTCTTGGCCACGGCTTTCTTGGCCACCGCCTTCTTGGTCACGGCTTTCTTGGTGACCGCCGTCTTGGTGACCGCCTTCTTCGCGGGCGCCTTCTTCGCGGGCGCCTTCTTGGCAGGAGTCTTCTCGGCAGTGGTCTTCGACCCGCGGGCCTTGGCAGTGGTCTTCGAAGCCGGCGTCCCGGGGTCCGACGTCTTCGAAGCCTTGGCTTCGGCGGCGGCTTTAGCGGCAGCCGCCGTCTCGCCGGCGGCGGCGCTGGTGTCCGGAGCCTTCTTCGCCGCCGGAAGCCTTCTGGCGGCGGCCTTCGCGGCAGCTGCCACCTTGTCGGCGCCGGCCCCGGCGCCCGGGGCCTTCTTCGCCGGGGCCTTCTTCGCAGCGCTCCTCCGAGCCGGCGCCTTCTTCGCCGGGGCCTTCTCGGCCGGTGCCTTCGCCGCCGCTGTCCTCCCGGACGCGTCCGCGCCGGCGGTGGCCGCCACCTCCTTCGCCGCTGCCTTGGCCACGGTGGCCTTCCCGACGGGGCCGGCCTCTCCGGCCGGGGCCGGGCCGTCCGCCGCCTTCGCGCCGGCGGCCTTCGTCGTCCTCTGGGCCGGGACCTTCTTCGCGGTCCTCGCCGTGGTCGCGGCCTCGGAGGCCGTCGTGGACTTCGCCGTCGTCCCCTTCGCCGTCGTCTTCTTGGCCGAGGTCTTTTTCGTGGCCGTCTTCCTGGCAGCCGTCTTCTTCACCGGGGCGGGCCCCTCGGCGTCGCTGCCGGTGTTCTGCGTGCTGTCGTCGGACGGCGGGCGGGGAGTCACAGGGACGGCCTCCTCGGCGGGTTGTGCAGGGGTGCGAGCGGTGGGCGGAGCTGGTGCTCGGCCCTCGGACGGGGCGACACCGGGTCAGGTCAGGCGATGGCCGGCCCGGTGTCGGTGGCCAGGCGGTGGACCGCCGCCATCGGCACCGAGAGCCAGTCGGGCCGGTGCCGGGCCTCGTAGAGGACCTCGTACACCGCCTTGTCGGTCTCGTAGGCACGCAGCAGCACGGGGTCGGTGCGCGGATCCGCACCCGACACGTCCGCGTAGCCGGAGCAGTACGCGGCCCGGCAGGCGGACGCCCAGTCGGTGGCGGGCGGACGGAGGGAGTGCGCGGCGTAGTCGAAGGAGCGGAGCATCCCGGCGACGTCGCGGGCGACGGGCTGCGGCATCCGGCGCTCGGCCAGCGGCTTCGACGGCTCACCCTCGAAATCTATGAGCGACCACTCGCCCCCGCCGCTGTGCTCCGCGCCGGCCTCGACGGGTGACCTCAGACACTGGCCCAGATGCAGGTCGCCGTGGATGCGCTGGGCCGTCCAGGTGTGGCCCTCGGCGCCCAGGTCGGCGAGGGCCTGGAAGGCGCTGCGCAGCCCGGGGGCGTACGGGCGCAGGGCCGGTACCGCCTGCGCGGCGGCCTCCAGGCGCTCGGACATGCCGTCGACCAGCGAGTCCAGTTGGGGCCGGGCGAGGGTGACCGTGGGCAGGGTCTCGGCCAGTGCCGCGTGGACCTCGGCGGTGGCCCGGCCCAGCGCCCGCGCCTCGCCGGTGAAGTCCTCGCCCTTGGCCAGCATGCTCAGCGCGAGCTCCCACCCGTCCGCCGCACCCTTGAGGTACGGCTGGAGCACCCCGAGGACATGGGTCTCCGGCGCGGCGGACGTTCCCAGCTCGGCGATCATCCAGGCGGCGGGCGCGGGCACCCGGGGGCACTGCGCGCGCGACAGCATCAACGGGAGTTCGAGGTCGGGGTTGGCGCCCGGCACGACCCGGCGGAACAGCTTGAGAATGAACGTATCTCCGTAGACCACGGAGGAGTTGGACTGCTCCGACGTCACCAGCCGGGCGACGAGTCCCTCGGGCACGGCCAGCCGCGAGTCCCGGGAGCAGCGCAGATCCCCTATGCGGGCCTGGGTCCGGAGCGCTTCGAGGAGGACGTCGGCGAGGCGCGGGTCGTGCAGCGCCTCGTACACCGTCCGTCCGGCCAGCGGCCCCTCGGTGACGTGCCCGATGAGCGCGGGCGCCAGCCGCGGCGGGAGCGTCTCGCGCACGCCCAGCAGCAGTTGGTAGCAGTCCCCGGGCGGGACGGGGGCGCCCTGCGACGGCACCAGTGGTTGATGGGCGCGGACGAGGAGATGCAGCAGCCCGGCCCTGGAGCCGCCCGACCGGGAATCCTCGGGCCGGCCACCCACCGGCAGCAGTTCGGTGGCCGCCACCAGCCCGAACCCCGTGACCGGCCGTCCCTTCCCCGCGAACCAGCGCTGCCGTGGCAACCACTCCCGCAGCAGCGGCTCCAGCGAGGTGAGCAGCTCCGGCACCGGTGGTGCGGCGGGCAGCGGACCAGGACTTGTCGCAGTGGAGTGCGTGGCGGCTTCCGACATGGCGTCGCGTCCTTTCCCCGGGGGGCGGGGGGTTCCTGTTTGCGTGCCCCGGGCGGGCCGGGGGAAACCGGCCCGCCCGGGGGTTCCGGTCGGTTACACGGCGTCCTTCCGCAGGCGGAACCAGTAGAAGCCGTGGCCCGCGAGGGTGAGGAGATAGGGAAGTTCACCGATGGCGGGGAAGCGCACGCCGCCGATGAGTTCGACGGGGTGGCGTCCTTCGTAGGCGCTCAGGTCGAGTTCGGTGGGCTGCGCGAACCGGGAGAAGTTGTTCACGCACAGCACCAGGTCGTCCCCGCTGCCCCCGGTCGAGGGAGCCTCCCGCAGATACGCCAGCACGGCCGGGTTGGACGACGGCAGCTCGGTGTAGGTGCCGAGCCCGAACGCCGGGTTCTGCTTGCGGATCTCGATCATCCGGCGGGTCCAGTGCAGCAGCGACGAGGGCGAGGACATCGACGCCTCGACGTTGGTGACCTGGTAGCCGTAGACCGGGTCCATGATCGTGGGGAGGAACAGCCGCCCCGGGTCGCTGGAGGAGAAGCCCGCGTTGCGGTCCGGGGTCCACTGCATCGGGGTGCGGACGGAGTCGCGGTCACCGAGCCAGATGTTGTCGCCCATGCCGATCTCGTCGCCGTAGTAGAGGATCGGCGAGCCGGGCAGGGACAGCAGCAGGGCGGTGAAGAGTTCGATCTGGTTGCGGTCGTTGTCCAGCAGGGGGGCGAGCCGCCGCCGGATGCCGATGTTGGCGCGCATACGCGGGTCCTTGGCGTACTCCGCGTACATGTAGTCGCGCTCTTCGTCGGTGACCATCTCGAGGGTGAGCTCGTCGTGGTTGCGCAGGAAGATGCCCCACTGGCAGTTCGAGGGGATCGCGGGGGTCTTGGCGAGGATCTCCGAGACGGGGTAGCGCGATTCCCTGCGGACCGCCATGAAGATCCGGGGCATGACGGGGAAGTGGAACGCCATGTGGCATTCGTCGCCGCCGCTGCTGTAGTCGCCGAAGTAGTCGACCACGTCCTCCGGCCACTGGTTCGCCTCGGCCAGCAGCACCGTGTCGGGGTAGTGGGCGTCGATCTCCTTCCGGACCCGCTTCAGGAAGTCGTGGGTCGCCGGAAGGTTTTCGCAGTTGGTGCCCTCCTGCTGGTACAGGTACGGCACCGCGTCCAGACGGAAACCGTCGATGCCCAGGTCCAGCCAGAACCGCAGCGCCGAGATCATCTCCTCCTGCACGGCCGGGTTCTCGTAGTTGAGGTCCGGCTGGTGGGCGAAGAAGCGGTGCCAGAAGTACTGCTTGCGGACCGGGTCGAAGGTCCAGTTGGAGACCTCGGTGTCGACGAAGATGATGCGGGCGTCCTGGTACTGCTTGTCGTCGTCGGCCCAGACGTAGTAGTCGCCGTAGGGGCCGTCGGGGTCCTTGCGGGACTCCTGGAACCACGGGTGCTGGTCGCTGGTGTGGTTCATGACGAAGTCGATGATGACGCGCATGCCGCGCTGGTGGGCGGCGTCGACGAACTCCACGAAGTCGGCGAGGTCGCCGAACTCGGGGAGGACCGCGGTGTAGTCGGAGACGTCGTAGCCGCCGTCGCGCAGGGGTGACTTGAAGAAGGGCGGGAGCCAGATGCAGTCGATGCCCAGCCACTGCAGATAGTCGAGTTTCGCGGTCAGGCCCTTGAGGTCGCCGATGCCGTCGCCGTTGCTGTCCTGGAAGGAACGGACGAGGACCTCGTAGAAGACGGCGCGTTTGAACCACTCCGGGTCCCGGTCCTTCTGCGGCGTGTCCTCGAAGGTGTCGGGAACGGGCTCGTTGACGATCATCGTGTGGGTGACCCCCCGATCTGCGGGTTGGACGGTCGCAGGACGGTCAGTACGTGTGCGGGCGCGCGGCCCGGTTCGAGACGTACGTAGTTGCTCCTGCCCCAGGTGTAGACCTCGCCGGTGAGCTCGTCGCGCACCAGCACCGACTCGTGCCAGTCGAGGCCGAGTCGCGGCATGTCCAACGAGACCGTGGCCTCCTGGGTGTGGTGGGGGTCGAGGTTCACGACCACCAGAACCGTGTTCGAACCCGCACGCTTCGAGTAGACGATCACCGCTTCCTGGTCGGCGTGGTGGAAGTGCAGGTTCCGCAGCTGTCGCAACGCCGGGCTGCGCCGCCTGATCTCGTTGAGCTTGGTGATGAGCGGGGTGATGGTGCGTCCCTCGCGTTCGGCGGTTTCCCAGTCGCGGGGGCGGAGTTGGTACTTCTCGGAGTCGAGGTACTCCTCGCTGCCGGGTTTGAGGGGGGTGTTCTCGCACAGTTCGTAGCCGGAGTAGACGCCCCAGGTGGGGGAGAGGGTCGCGGCGAGGACGGCGCGGAGTTCGAAGGCGGGGCGGCCGCCGTGCTGGAGGAAGGCGTGCAGGATGTCGGGGGTGTTGACGAAGAAGTTGGGCCG